>JBCFBK010000021.1:0-81028 GCA_038562555.1 Prolixibacteraceae bacterium
GGCGAAGAACCCCAATGGGGAAGGAAATTATTTGTTTGCCGACATCAAAGGTAAGGGTCATTTCGTGGGCGTCAACTATTATGTGAATTGCCCCACAACGATGTGGTATGGTGAAGGAGATGAAATGGTTTTTATTGATGGCGAAAAAGTCCCTTCGATCGTCGGTACAGGCACCGAGGACTTTTTTAATACTTCCTGGTGTCCGAAAGAACTGTTTCAGCACCCTTATTTTGGCTATCCGCGTGTAAACAATGAAACAGGCTGGCTGGGCCGCACCCACGTGTACCGCTTTTTTATGAAGGATCCGTTCTACTTTGACAAGTCGTGCAAATTCACCATCGAACATGGTCACGGTAATAACCTGACACTCGATCTGGCTTCTGTAGCCTATTGGTACCAGGAAAAGGCATCACCGCTGCCCCGTTCGTTCACGAAGGAAGAACGTAAGCCAATGCCCGCCGTTTCTCCGACAGATATCCATTTATGGAGGAATTCATGGCGGGTTGAAAAAGGGAACAAGCCCGGTTTATGGGGAAATGAGAAATAACGTAACACACCACTTGTAATGGGAAAAGAATTTCGTGCAAAAGGCAGGCGTGACTTTTTAAAAAGTGGTGCCGCATTTGGTGCACTCATGAGCATGCCCTTCGGACTTGCAGCAGGCAATGCGGCATCTGATGGGGCAAAAGCGGTCATGGACAGGCTTCAGAAGAAGAATGGCATCCCCGAACGGCGTCCGTTTAACGGCGAATATGCCGATGAATTCTTAAACAAAGTGGCCTTCCCGATCGGTGGCATCGGTGCCGGCATGTTTTGCATGGAGGGTACCGGGGCCATTTCGCACCTTTCGGTCCGCAATCATCCTGATGTTTTTAACGAACCCTATGCCTTTGCGGCCATCAGTGTAAAAGGAATTGAAAACGGAGCCAAGGTACTGGAGGCGCCGGTTCCGTTCTGGAAACTGTTCGGGCCAGGCGGAAGCGGCAACGGAAGCGGCAACCGGAGTTACGGTCTGCCCCGGTTTGAGAAGGGCCGTTTTTTGCCCCGCTTCCCGTTTGCTACCCTGGAACTCGAAGACAGCGATATCCCGCTGCAGGTGAAAGTCGTGGGATGGAGTCCGTTTATTCCAGGCGATGAGGATAACTCCAGCCTGCCGGTGGGTGTGATGGAATATCATTTTAAAAATACCTCGTCAAAAGCTATCGAAGCTGTCTTTTCCTATAATGCCCGGAATTTTATCGATGAACAGGGACCGATTGCAGAAGAGAAAAACGGTTTTCGATTACTGACGGCCAACAGCAAGGATGGTGCCCAAAGTGGGTTCTCCATTTATATTGACCGCAACGACGCGGTGGTCGATTATTGCTGGTTCCGCGGCGCCTGGTTCGACCCGCAGACCATTCTCTGGAAGCACATCAAAAATGCCGAGCTGGTCAGCAATCCGCCGGTTGAAGGGGTGTCACCGGGAGCCTCCGTCTATGTGCCCCTGTCCATAAAAGCTGGTGAAGAAAAAACAGTTTCCGTTCATTTTAGCTGGTACCTGCCCGAAAACAGGCTGGCATCGGGATCGGTGACTACCGGTTCTGCCTTCCGCTCAAAACCCTCCGAGGGAAGAGCTGGCGGCCAGCAGGAGGTATCCGGGTTTTCGGGAAAGCAACTGGTCAATACCTTTGATCCCGGAGGCGACGGGCAAACAGGCATGCTCGAATCACCGGCCATTCCGATTAATAAACGGTACCTGAAATTTTTGATTGGCGGAGGAAACGATCCTGAAAAGACGGCTGTCAAACTTCTGATTGACGGAAAAGTTGTTGAAACGGCAACCGGACACCAGTCCGAAAGGCTGACCGAAAAAATATGGGACTTGAAAAGTCATCAGGGAAAGAAAGCAGTCATTCAAATTACAGATCAAAGTACCGATCCCTGGGGACACGTGCTGGCCGACCAGTTTGTGCTGACGAATAATCCGAATGAAGATCTGGCCAGGCCGTCTTCTGATGCTCTGCTGATTGCTGATTTTGAAGGTGAAGGCTATGGTGAATGGAAAAAGCTGCCGGAAGAGCAGGAAGCATCTGGTGCCGGCCTTGAGAGCGGTACTTATTACAAACCCTGGTACGCATCACGCTTTAAGAACCTGGACGAGCTTGTTCAATACTGGCTTGGTCACGCGGCAGAACTGAAGCAAAAAAGCGAATTGTTCCGCGATGCCTTTTTCGACTCCACGCTTCCGCCCGAAGTCATGGAAGCGGTTGCGGCCAACCTGACGATCCTGAAATCACCCACGGTATTACGGCAGCACGACGGGAAACTCTGGGCCTGGGAGGGCTGCGGCGACAATTCGGGTTGCTGTCACGGCAGTTGTACGCACGTGTGGAACTATGCCCAGGCGATTCCTCATTTATTCCCGGCGCTGGAGAGAACGCTGCGGGAGACCGAATTTAAGATCAATCAGAACGAAGAGGGGCATCAGGTTTTCCGGGCTAACCTTCCGATCACCAAAACAATCCATAATTTTCATGCTGCTGCCGACGGACAACTGGGTGGGATCATGAAGGTATACCGCGAGTGGCGGATCAGCGGCGATACGAGCTGGATGAAAGATCTTTATCCGAAGGTGAAGCAAAGCATGGACTATTGCATCGAAGCCTGGGACCCAAAGCATCAGGGATTTCCGGAAGAACCCCATCACAATACATACGACATTGAATTCTGGGGACCTGACGGCATGTGTACCAGTTTTTACCTCGGCGCGCTAACCGCGATGATTGAGCTGAGCAAAGCCGTTGGAGAACCTTCTTCCAATTATGAGCAACTGCTTTCGAAAGGGAAGAAGTACATGGAAACCGAACTCTACGACGGCGAATACTTCATCCAGAAGATTAAGTGGACAGGCTTAAAAGCTCCGGATCCGGTGGAAGCGCAGTCATTTCATACCAAGTATTCTGACGAAGCGCTGGAGATCCTGAAGAAGGAGGGCCCCAAATATCAATACGGCACGGGGTGCCTGTCGGATGGCATTCTGGGCATGTGGATGGCTTCGGTATGCGGACTGGATGAAATCATCGAATCGGACAAAACAGCAAGTCACCTGGCGGCCGTTCACCAACACAACCTGAAAACCACGCTGGCCGACCACGTGAATCCGCAGCGGCCCAGCTACGCCTGCGGTAATGAAGGTGGCTTGTTGCTTTGCACCTGGCCCAAAGGCGGCGCTTTATCGCTTCCCTTTGTCTACAGCAACGAGGTCTGGACCGGTATCGAATACCAGGTGGCCAGCCATTTGATGCTGAAAGGCGAAGTGGAGAAAGGGCTCGACATTGTACGCGAATGCCGCAAACGCTACGACGGCGTGCTGCGTAACCCGTTCAATGAATACGAATGCGGCCACTGGTACGCCCGCGCCATGTCCAGCTATGGCATGATCCAGGGCCTGACCGGCGTTCGCTATGATGCCGTCGGCAAAACCCTGTACATCGATTCGAAAATCGGAGACTTCAAAAGCTTCTTCTCTGCCGCCACCGGATTTGGAAACGTGGGACTGAAAAATGGAAAGCCCTTCCTGACCATGGTAAGCGGTAAGCTGGATGTGAAAAAAGTGATGGTGTCGGGTGTTGAGCAAAAACTGGAGAAATCCTGAAACACGCAGAAGGAAAGTTGCAGCTCTATCCGTCGGTCAAGGTGGAAGTAATGGGAGAGGCCGATTCGGGATTAAGCATTTTTCAGGTAACCGATATCAAAACCGGTTCGGTAAACGACCTGCTTTCGCCTAACCGCAATTTAAAAATAAAAGGTCGCAAAATAAGAGTGGCCGGCGATAACGACGAAGTGGGCATTTATTTTGTGAACCAGCTTTCGGGTGAGAGCACCCGGGTAGATCCGGTCGATCTGGTCGTCAATAACCCCTCCGGGTTGATCATTATTATTCCCCACCTGCAGGCAGGCACTTACAAGTTGCAGGTAACCACCCGGTTCAGCAGGCATTGTCTGCTCCGGATGCCCCGCACAACTATTTTTGAAAAAGAGCTGACGGTGAAATAGAGCTGATTGCTGATTTCTGTAAAAAATAACAGAATGAGATGCGATTGCCGGACAATTAAAGATTTTTAAGATATTTGCTGATATTCGGGAGAAATCCCAACCTCACGGACCTCACTTGGCAGATAAGCCTTGAAGAGATAAACGTGCGATTGGTTAAATTGAAAGTAATTATGAAACGAGCATGTTTGCTAAACACAATACGGATGAATTGAGCTTGCGAATTGAAGCCCAGCGAAAATCCCCGAAGGGAAATCCGCGAAGCGGAAATCTCACATGCGAGTTCCATCCGACCATTAAAAAACAAATTATTTTCGGATGAAAAATTTTCTGGCGATCCTTCTTATTCTGACATGTTTTGCGTGCAAAAGCAAAACGGAACAATTCATCCCCGGCAATCCTTTATCCGTGGAATTTGGCGATCCTTATATCCTGAAGGCATCGGATGGTATTTATTACATGATCGGGACCGGCGGAGTGAAAGACGGATTTAAAATGTATTCATCAACTGACCTGAGGAACTGGAAAGATGAGGGCAGGATTTACCGGGGAAACACAGACTCCTCATGGTGTATCTCCAGTTTTTGGGCACCCGAATTGTATGAGATCGACGGAAAGTTCTATCTGCTTTTCAGCGCTGACTGGCGTGAAAATCCAAATCAGGAGAAGGAAAACTTCCGTATTGGAGTAGCTGTTTCTGATAAGCCTGCCGGGCCGTACACCGATCTGTACGATCGCCCCATATTTGATCCGGGATATCCCGTCATCGATGGAAACCTGCTTTTTGAAGACGGCCGCGTCTGGCTGTATTATTCCCGGTGTTGTTATAAGCATCCGGTCGAAAGTGAAGTGGCGGACTGGGCCCGTGAAAAGGGATTATTTAATGAAATTGAAGAAAGTTGGGTGTACGGTGTGGAAATGAAGCCCGATTTTTCAGGAATTATTGGAGAACCGCAGGTCCTGCTTCGTCCACCATTGACCATGAAAGACAAGCAGGCGGAATGGGAAAGCCGTTCAGTGACTTCGGGCGAGGTTAACCGGCGATGGACTGAAGGTTCATTCATCTTTAAGCAGAACAGTACTTATTACATGATGTACTCGGCCAATTACTTCGGTGGAAAGAATTATGCCGTCGGTTATGCGACATCGGATTCGCCGCTCGGCCCTTTTACAAAAGCCGCAAATAATCCGGTCTTACAAAAAAACACGGAGACAGGAGGAATTGTAACAGGAACCGGACATAACTCGGTAACCGTTTCCCCCGATGGGAAAGCGATGTTATGTGTATACCATGGAAGAACTGCTGAAACGGGCGACAAACGGGTGGTGTTTATTGATCCGATGGAAGTTCCCGGCGATGGAAGTCTGGTCGTTTACGGGCCAACAACAAAAAAATAAAGGAAAATATGGCCAATCATTTACAGAAGTTGGAATAGGTGAGTTTGCAGATGATATGCTGTTCATGTTTCTCATTGTTGTATGGATATTCAAAACAGCCTTGAATGCTTCGCTCAATTACAAGCGTAGGAAAAACCCGTTAAGCTTTTTGTTTATGGAGGAATAATTTTCTAAGTTTGCTTGTCTTATGAAAGAAAATGTACGCTGACTCCAATAGTTTTAACAAAATTTATACGGAATATTACAGGAAGTCATTCCTGTTTGTCAAGTCGTATGTGCACGATGATTTTATAGCCAAGGATTTGGTCTCTGAAGCCATGATCAAGCTCTGGAAAAGAATGAACCAGGAGCCGGTCGACCAGATACAACCTTATCTCTTTACTATCTTAAAAAACAGCGCGTTGGATTATTTGAAGCATGAGGCGATCAAAAATACGGTTCATCATGCTATAACCGAGCGACTGAATCGTGAGCTCGATATTCGTATTTCTATATTGCAGTCAACCGACCCCAATGAGATTTTTTCTTCAGAAATACAGGAAATCGTTCGGAACACGCTGATCAGTCTCCCTGAAAAAACCCGTCGGGCATTCGAAATGAGCCGGTATCTGGATAAACCAAATAAAGAAATTGCAGAAGTCTTAGGAGTCACCGTAAAAGGTGTAGATTATCATATGTCGGTTGCTATCAGAGAATTAAGAATAGCGCTTAAAGATTATTTATCCTTACTGATCTGTTTTTTTCATTTTTTCTGAAAAAAGATTGTCTTCGTACTAGTGACTCGTTTGCCTCAGTCGTCTTTTATTTGTTAAACCAAACTTATGGACAATCAACTGCTGGAGCGATACATTTCGGGCGATGTTACTTATGAAGAGAAAGCCCGGGTAGCTGAATGGCTGGATGAAAACCCCGAAAATATGCGGGAATTCCTCATCCTTCGTAAACTGTATGACATTACAATTTGGCAAAACGCCGCGGATGTAAACCCTGATATAAAACCGGCCGGGAAAAAGGCCGGGCCTCTTGTGAGAAAAGTAGCCTTCGAAATTCTAAAGGTAGCCGCCATATTTGTTTTTGTATTTTTTGTCATGCGTTACCTGTTCCCGACCGTTTCAGAACCAGAGGAAATTTTTGCCACACATACCATCCGGGTCCCCGCGGGTCAGCATGCCGAACTGGAACTCGCCGATGGGAGCAAAGTATGGTTGAATGCCGGCACCAGTTTGACTTTTCCGGAACGCTTCTCTTCAGCTTCCCGGGAAGTCCGGCTTGATGGAGAAGGGTATTTTGATGTGGAGAAAGATGAAACACGCCCTTTTGTTGTTCATGCCGGTAAATATGATATTAAAGTGCTGGGAACGGAATTCAATGTAACGGCTTATTCTACAGACAAGGCATTTGAAACTTCCCTGATCGAAGGCTCAATAGAATTAACCACACCGGGGAATGCAGGAGGGATGATCGTTCAGCCAAATGACCGGATCTACCTCGAAAATGACCGGTTAATTCGCGGAACGATCGATAATTATAACGAGTTTTTATGGAAAGAGGGACTGATCAGTTTTAACAATGAATCGTTTCCTGAAATGATCAGCAAGCTTGAGCGATATTTTGATGTGGAGATTGCTGTGAAAAACAAGGAAATTCTGGCTTATCGATGTACAGGAAAGTTCCGTGTCAAAGACGGCGTGCGCCATATTCTCCGGGTCCTTCAGTTAAATAATAATTTTAAGTTCGAAATTGACGATATTCAGAATACGATCACGATCGAATAACTACATACTAACTAATGTCTAACCAAAACAGCAATTGCTTATGAAAAAAACAATATAAAGACAAAAAACCGGTCGGCGCGCCAACGCCTTCCGGTACAGAAAGTCAATACCCGATCATCTCCTTAAATAAATCCAGTATCAACAATCAAAACAAATGTATGAAAAAATATTTGTTGGAAGAATCTATTGACCTAACGAAACTAATTCGAACGATGAAGATAACCTGCTTTCTGCTTATTGCGTTTGCATCGGCCACGTTTGCAATCCATGCGAACTCACAGGTTACCAGAGTCTCGATCGATATGAAAAACGAAACTTTAGCTAAAGTGATCGACGAGATTGAACGGCAGACAGGGTATCTGTTTGTTTATAATGCAAATGAAATTAACCTGGAGCAAAAAGTTTCTGTGAGCGCCCGGCAAAAATCGGTCACTGACTTACTGGCTGCTGTTTTTGACAAAACAGACATCGGTTTTGCACTGGAAGGGTACAATATCATGCTGATGCAACGAACCAGCCTGCAACCCCGGGAAAAGCGGGTCACGGGAAAGGTGACCGACGAGGAGCGTAAGCCATTGCCGGGGGTGACCATCACCGTTGTAGGCACGACCCGGGGAGTGATCACGGATAATGATGGAACTTACTCTATTGACGTTGCTCCGAACGACAAACTGGTCTTCTCATTCATTGGCATGGAAAGCCAGATCCTTGATGTGGGAAGTCAGACAAAAATCAATGTTCAGTTGAAGGAAAAATCATCGGAACTGGACGAAGTAACAGTGGTAGCATTTGGGAAGCAAAGGAAAGAAAGCGTGATTGCCTCGGTAACTACCGTGAGGCCTGCGGAACTGAAGGTGCCATCCAACAATCTGACAACAGCGCTTGCCGGCCGCATGGCAGGAGTGATCTCCTATCAGCGCAGCGGTGAACCTGGCGCCGATAATGCCGAATTTTTTATCCGGGGAGTAACGACATTCGGGTATAAAAAAGATCCGCTGATCCTCATCGATGGCATAGAAAGCACATCGACCGATTTGGCCCGCTTGCAGGCAGACGACGTGGAAAGTTTTTCGATCATGAAAGATGCTACTGCCACAGCGCTCTACGGCAGTCGTGCCGCCAACGGGGTAATCCTCATCAAAACCAAAGAGGGGAAAGAAGGAAAAGCGAACATTTCCGTTCGTTATGAAAGTTCGGTTTCAATGCCTACCCGTGACGTGGAGTTGGCCGATCCCATAACGTATATGAAGCTGCATAATGAAGCGGTGCTGACGCGTGATGCGTCGGGAGTATTACCCTATTCGCCGCAGAAAATTGATAACACGATCGCAGGGATTAACCGGTATATGTATCCCACCACCGACTGGAAAAAAGAACTTGTCAGGGATTATGCTTTAAATCAAAGCGTTAATCTGAATGTAAGCGGCGGAGGAAAGGTGGCACGTTATTATGTTGCAGGGGCATTTAATCAGAGTAACGGCTTGCTGGAAGTTGACAACCGCAATAATTTTAACAGCAATGTTGACCTGAAAACCTATTCGCTGCGTTCTAATGTAAATATAAACCTGACACGTACTACAGAGCTTAATGTTCGCCTTAGCGGAACATTCGACGACTATATCGGACCAATAGACGGAGGCACCCAGGTGTACCGGAATATTATGCGGACCAATCCGGTATATTTCCCTCCATTTTACCCTGCCGGCGATGAGCATCAGTATGTGCAGCATATCATGTTCGGCAACTACGATAACGGGAGCCGCAATTATTTCATGAACCCGTACGCGGAAATGGTAAAAGGTTACAAGGAATATTCCAGATCGGTAATGTCGGCACAATTCGAAGTCAAACAGGATCTTTCTTTCCTGGCAGATGGGCTGACAGTCAGGACGATGGTAAATACTATGCGGAATACCTATTTTGATGTAACCCGGGCTTACCGGCCGTTTTGGTACCAGGCAACCGGGTACGACAAATACGACGACAGCTATTCGCTGGTACTTCTCAACGAGCAGGAAGGAACTGAATACCTCGATTATTCGCCGGGAGGCAAAGACGTACAATCAAGTTTTTACCTGGAGTCGGCTTTGGACTATAATCGTACATTCAACGACAAACATACGGTTAGCGGCTTACTGGTATTTATGATGCAAAACAGACTGACAGGCAACGCTGATGATCTGCAGTCGTCTCTGCCATTTCGCAATGTCGGACTGGCGGGACGGGCCACCTATTCATACAGGAGTAAATATTTTACTGAATTCAATTTCGGATATAATGCTTCAGAGCGGTTCGACCAGGATCACCGCTGGGGTTTCTTCCCTTCGGCGGGGATTGCCTGGAATATTTCCAACGAACCATTCTGGGAACCTGTTAAACATACCGTTAATAATCTGAAGTTGAAAGCCACGTTTGGATTGACCGGGAACGATGCGATCGGTGCCGCAGGCGATCGCTTTCTCTACTTGTCGAACGTCAATATGAATGATGCGGACAGAGGTGCGGTGTTCGGCCGTGATAACGGATACAGTCAGGCCGGCATATCGGTGTCTCAGTATCCTGACCCCACCATTACGTGGGAAAAGGCAGAAAAAGTAAATCTGGGGATAGAGTTAGGCCTTTTTAATCAATGGCAGCTACAGGTCGACGTGTATCAGGAAACCCGGAGTAACATTTTACAAACGAGAGTTTCCACTCCCGCGGAGATGGGACTTTCCGCCCAACCAAAGGCCAATATCGGCAAGGCTGAAGGAAAAGGAATAGATCTTTCGGTCGATTACAGTAAGAACTTCAATAACGGCATCTGGCTGCAGGCAATGGCCAATTTCACGTATGCCACCAGCAAATTTCTGGTCTATGAAGAATACGATTATCAGGATGCGCCATGGAGGTCCCATCTGGGCTATCCGATCCATCAGGAGTGGGGCTATCTCGCTGAACGCCTGTTTGTCGACGATGCGGAAGCTTCCAAGTCCCCCCGCCAGAATTTCGGAGAATACGGGGGCGGCGATATCAAGTACCGCGATATGAATGATGACGGACAGATTACAGAGCTGGACCAGGTTCCTCTTGGTTTCCCTACCACGCCGGAGATCGTTTATGGCTTTGGTTTTTCAATTGGATATAAAAGTCTGGACTTTTCAGCATTTTTCCAGGGGTTGGCACGTGAATCGTTCTGGATTAATCCGGATGCCACGGCACCGTTCGTTCCTTTCAGGTATCAATCGGAAATTGACAATAACCAGTTGACAAATGTCGTCCTTCAAAACCAACTATTGAAAGCTTACGCCGACGATCACTGGTCGGAAGACCGTCAAAATTTACATGCCTTGTGGCCGCGGTTAAGTACAACATCTGCGGGAAATGATAATAATTCGCAAACCAGCACCTGGTTTATGCGCGACGGATCATTTCTCCGTCTGAAAAAAGTCGAGATTGGATACACGTTGCCCAAACAACTCCTTCAAAAGATCTATATGCAATCCCTGAGGGTCTATGTGAACAGTACCAATCCATTGTGTTGGAGTAAGTTTAAATTGTGGGATGTGGAAATGGGAGGTAACGGGTTAGGTTATCCCATCCAAAAAGTGTTTAATGCCGGTGTTCAGTTATCTTTTTAAACAAACGGATGATGAAAAATACGATTAAGCGAGAGCAAGGACCAAATGTGTTTGAGGCTCTGCCGAGCGCAAGTATTTTGCGCGCAGCGAAAAATACGATTAAGCGAGAGCAAAGACCAAACGTGTTTGAGGCTCTGCCGGGCGCGAACAATTTGCGCGACAAAGGAGCGAAAAATCTATTAAAAATAGTATTAGTCATTGGAATACTTGGTTTATCCAGTGCATGCGATAAATTTCTGGATATCGTACCGGACAACGTGGCGACCATCGATTATGCTTTCCGGTTGCGGAGTACAGCCGAACGGTTTTTGTTTACCTGTTACTCCTACATGCCGTCCCAGGGATCCATAAGCGGGAATCCGGCTTTTTTTGCCGGTGACGAACTCTGGCTTCCACCCACCAATACAAACATTGTTGCCTGGCAAATTGCTCGGGGCAATCAGCGTGTCGTGGATCCCTACTGTAATTTCTGGCAGGGAATTCAAAACGGTCGCGACATGTACGAAGGGATTCGTCAATGCAACATCTTTTTGGAGAATATCGGTATTGTGCCCGATATGGAAGAATCAGAAAAGAAACGATGGACAGCGGAAGTCAAATTCTTAAAAGCGTACTATCATTTTTGGCTGACACGGTTATATGGACCAATTGTGCTGATCAAAGAAAACCTGCCGGTTTCAGCGTCTCCCGAAGAAGTAAAGATCCCCCGTACGCCGGTAGATGAATGTTTTTCATATATCGTGCAGTTGCTCGATGAGGCTGAGCCTGATTTGCCTGATCTTATTGACAATGAGGCATCAGAGCTTGGGCGAATAACCAAGGCAATCGAATTAAGTGTAAAGGCGCAGGTGCTGATAACGGCGGCAAGTCCGCTATTTAACGGCAACCCGGATTATCAGGGATTTGTAAATAAAGACGGAACCGCGCTCTTTAATACGACACCGGACCCTGATAAATGGGTAAAAGCAGCGGATGCATGTCGCGAGGCCATCACATTTTGCGAATCCCAGGGGCATCAGCTTTATTACTACCAACCTCAGTTTTCGCAGTATAACCTCTCCGATACGACTCTGACCCAAATGAGCATCCGTAATGCTGTGTGCGAGAAATGGAACCCGGAGGTCATCTGGGCAAACACGCTGAACATGTCGGATCAATCCAGCAGAATACAAGCGGGAGCCACTCCCCGCGGTTTGGATCCGGAACACACAGATAATAGCGGAACGTCCGGAAGTCTGGCACCCACGTTAAAGATTGCTGAAATGTTTTACAGTGATCATGGAGTTCCCATTGCGGAAGACAAGACCTGGGACTATGCCGGACGTTTCAATCTGAAAGTTGCAGGTGAAACGGAGAGATTTAATCTGAAAGAAGGATATACCACCGCTAAGCTGAATTTTAACCGTGAACCGCGTTTTTATGCCGGCCTGGGCTTCGATGGAGGAATCTGGTATGGACAGGGACGTTATGATGATAAAAGCACCGACCTGCTGTATGTTCAGAGTAAGAGCGGCCAGGCAGCTGCCAAAATCACGGAAAGTTCATATTCGACTACCGGTTACTGGCCCAAAAAAGTGGTCCATTTCCAAAGCATTATCGGAGACGGGAATACTTTTACCCGGCAAAATTATCCCTGGCCCGTGATCCGCCTGGCCGATCTGTACCTGATGTATGCTGAAGCGCTGAACGAGATTAGCAGCGCGCCGGTGCAGGAGGTTTACCAGTATATTAACCGGGTCAGGAGCAGAGCGGGAATCCCTGCAGTAGAAGACGCATGGACAAATTATTCAAGGAATCCGGGCAAATTCCAGACTCAGGCCGGTATGCGCGATATTATCCATCGCGAACGCCTTATCGAACTGGCTTTCGAAGGTCATCGTTACTGGGAACTTCGCCGGTGGAAAGAAGCTGTAAACGAGCTGAATAATCCGGTTAAAGGTTGGGACCTGGAACAGGAAACTGCGGAAGGGTACTATCGTGAGCGGATTATTTTTGATCAAACCTATTCCACAAGGGACTATCTGTGGCCGCTGAATGAGAATACGATTCTGGCCAACAATAAACTGGTCCAAAACCCGGGTTGGTAGATTCAACGCAACGACACGAAGACGCCAGGTTTGTAATTTGTCTCTTATAGGTTTATAGCGTCTATGCGACTTCGCGTTTAAAGGATACAAAACTAAAATTACACGAGATGAAAAATATAATTTATACATGCCTTTTTTTAACCGGGCTTTTTCTTTCCGGCTGCGAGGAACCTGAAAAGGGGATACCCGTGAATGAAAATGATATTTCCCCTGCGCCTGTCAGTAATGTAGAAGTGAAGAATATACCGGGAGGGGCAACTTTATCGTATGCACTGCCCGAAAGTGAAAACTTACTTTATGTAGTGGCAGAATACTCGATACATAACGGGGTTATTCTGGAAAAGAAGGCTTCATATTACAACAACAGTCTGACGATCGAGGGATTTCCGGATACAAATCCCTATGAAGTAAAATTATATGCTGTTTCGAGGGGCGACAAAAAGTCATCGCCGGTCAGCGCCACCATTAATCCTTTAACGCCACCTGTCGTTTCAGTCTTTGGTTCGCTGTCGGCAATCCCCACATTTGGAGGAGTCAATATCAGTTTTGAAAACAACAACGAGGCGGATCTGAAAATAACGGTACTGACTACCGATTCACACGGTGATCTGTATCCGGCAGAAACGTATTATACCAAAAGGAAAAACGGGAGCTTTTCGGTGCGGGGATTTGAACCGGTGGAAAGAAAATTCGGATTTTATATTCGTGACCGGTGGGAGAATTATTCAGATACCTTGTTTGCCGAATTAACGCCCTATTATGAAGAAAAACTGGATAAGTCGAAGTTTAGAGCAGTAGAACTTGCCTCGGACACCTATCAGCCGCATATTTCCATTGGAATGACAGCTATGTGGGATGATATCTGGAATGCAAATCAGCCGGTTTTCCACACAAAACCCAATACAGGTATCCCGCAGTCATTCACGGTTGATCTGGGAGCAAAGGCCAAATTAAGCCGTTTTAAGTTTTACCACCGGCTTAGCGGGAACGGCGGCCAGGGATCAGATGGTCAGTATAATGCCGGCGACCCGCAGATACTGCAGGTCTATGGAAGTAATGATCCTACTGATAACTGGGATAGTTGGACGCTTTTGGGAACGTTCCAGTCGGTGAAGCCGTCGGGACTTCCGGGTGTACAATTTAATGCCGAGGATATCCAGTTTGCCTGTGTGGACGGAGAAGATTTCGAGTTTCCGTTGGATGCTCCAGCCGTTCAGTATTTGCGGGTTAAAACCACGAAGGTTTGGGGAGGTGTTACCTATGTGTATTATTCGGAGCTTACGTTCTGGGGAGAAGTTCAATAATTTGTAACAGATTTATGAATTCAAAAAAAGATGACAATGAATAACACAAATATTAACCTGCGTTGCCGGTTGCATTTCGTGATCAGACTCGCTGTTTGGGTATACCTTCCGCTGGTTATTGGGAACATCGCATGCAGTAAGATAGACGATCCGTACCGCGATTTCTGGAAAGATGGCGAGAAAGTATATCCCGCATCACCGGATTCAGTCAAAGTACATCCCGGGAAAAACCGGATTGAACTAACCTGGCTGACCCAGGGAGATCCCTCTGTAAACAAGGCAAAGATTTTTTGGAATAATGGAAAGGATTCTCTGGAAGTCCCCGTTGAGCGGGAGCCGGGTAGCAATAAGGCAGACACGATAAAGGTTATGTTCTCAGAGATGCAGGAGGGTTCATATTCTTTTTCGATCTGCACTTACGATAATTTGGGAAATAAATCCATTCCTGTCAATGCAGTGGGGCGGGTATATGGCGATGAGTACGTTAATTCTTTGCTCATCCGGTTAATTCAGAGCGCTACGTATATCGATGATTCCCTCAGGATCGCCTGGGGTAATCCGGCCGATGCAAGCTCGATCGGGTCGGAGTTGGTTTACACGGATCTATCGGGCTCCAGCCGTCACCTGTATGTAGCACCGGATGCCGACAGCACCAAAATCGGAGATTATGATTTCAGTGCCGGAAACACGTTTACATACCGGACCTTGTATCTTCCCCATCCGTTGGCGCTCGACACGTTTTACACCGGATTCAACGTGGTGCGGGTAAAAGGCCCCCGGGTTGAGCTATCCAGAACAGGATGGACGGTGACTGCTTCCAGTTTTGATTCACGGTCAGGATCTTCCTATCGCCCCCCTCAAAATACAATCGACGGCAATCCCTCATCCATATGGGTTAATCAAATATCTCCCCCAACAAGCTATCCGCATTGGTTATTGGTCGATATGGGCGTTGTTACGGAAAGGGTTGAGGGAATCACAATTCTGGTGCAGAATAAAAATGAGACACCAAAGACAGTCGAGATTTCGGTCAGTGAGGACAACGTCAACTGGACTTTTGCCGGCAGGTACAGCGTGGCAAGAATAACCACATTGCAATACCTCGATTTTCAGGAATCTCAAAATGTAAGGTACTTCAAGCTGACAGCAGTCGAACCGCACGGGAACACCTCCAACATCATTGTCGCAGAAGTTGGTGCATTTGTCCGCTGATTGTACCCTGTTCCTGTCAGTTGGAAGATGAGATGATGATTGTCGTATCGATGGAACTGGCAGATCATGATCATAGCAAAAACCGAAGGCAGTTTTATCGTACTGTCTTCGGTTTCACTTTTTGAATTCCCTCATCGGCGGAGCCTGGTTCAGATCGCAATTCAGGACAGAGAAGTATAGTAATTTAATCAATACTTGATTTATTGGACGAATAATTTTATTTTTGAATTTTAACAGAGCGTTTTATCATGATTTTGGAATACATCAAATCAGCAATGAAGAATGCCCGGTATGAAATATTGGAGGATCATACCTTTTATGGAGAGATAAGGGATTTTCAAGGTGTATATGCCAATGAACCAACGTTGGAGGGATGCAGGGAAGAACTTGAAAGCACACTTGAGGATTGGCTGTTGTTTAGTTTAGTCAAAAATCTCCCTATTCCTGAAGTTGATGGTAAAAAGCTTCAGGTGAAACGTTCTGCCTGATGCCTTCTATCGGGCCCATAAAAAGGTCTGATCTGATCCGCTACCTTAAAAAAGCAGGATTTGATGGTCCTTTCTCAGGAGGAAAGCACCAATTTATCTTGAAAGGACACCTCCGGCTTACAATACCCAATCCACATCAGCACGACATTTCGCAAAGTTTGCTGGTAAGAATTCTTAAACAAGCCGGTATTTCTGCGGAGGTGTGGGAGAGTCTGTAGTTTTTGGTTTTGCAGGATCGGGCTGTAAAAAATCACAGTCTCTGTTATTTCACCAGCGGAGGCATAGTGCCGTACCACCCCAGCACTTTTTTCTTCAGCTTGTTGGCCAGCTTTGGATATTGAATCACCAGGTTTTTCGTTTCCTTTTCATCGGTAGCGATGTTATAGAGCTCGGCATCGGAGCCGTCAATATTGACCAGCAATTTGAAGTCACCCTCACGAATGGCCAGATCAGGGAAATTCTGCTGGGTTCCCGGAGGACGTTGCCACATGATCACTTCCTTCCGGATAGGTTGTTTAAGTCCGGTCAGAACCTTACTTGCGTCTATTCCATCGTACCTTACGCCTTTGGTTTGCCGTGCTCCGGCAAGCTGAATAATTGAAGGCGCCAGATCAATGCCCGCCAGAACCGTTTTGGTATTCACCGTCCCCTGCTTTTCTGCAGGGATCAGTCCCGGCCCCCACACAATAAGTGGTTCGCGGATCCCTCCTTCATACAGATTTCCCTTGCTTCCTCTTAATCCTCCGGGGGAACCGACATTCTTTTCCGGTCCGTTGTCGCTGGCCAGAATGATCAGCGTGTTTTCCCGCAACTGCTCATTATTCCGGATATAGTCGAACAAGCGGGCGAGTTGCATATCCATCTCTTTGATCACGCCGCTGTACAGATCCTGTGTTTTTCCGTTTCCGCGGAGGTGGAGGGGCGGCTCCAGTGGCGTATGGACGTCGTCGGGCCACAGGTTAATGTAGAAAGGTTTCCCCGCTTCTGAAGCATGCTGAATAGCTTGTATGGCTCTGTCTACGAAAACCTCCGTAAAATCTTCCCGTTTAATCCAGTGAACTTCACCTTTGCCCAGTGCCGCCGACATTTTCTCCAGGTTCCGCGTACTGTCGGGTAAGTTTAGGGTTTCGTAGGTTGCCAGATACCTTTCTCCAAGTCCTTCAAACTGCGTGACCGACTCGTCAAATCCATATTCTTTAATATAGGGGACATCGGCAATGTCGCGTCCACCGCCCATATGCCACTTTCCGACGTGAGCCGTATAGTAACCGGCATCCTTTAAATTGCGGGCAACCGAAGGAGCCTCAAGGCTCAGGAAGTTTTTCATTCCCCGTTCGGTGTTCGCTCTTCTGCTGTCGATAAATGACGTAATGCCCCAGCGGCCGGGATACTGCCCGGTTGTAATGGCTACCCGCGATGGCGAACAGATCGGCGCACCCGAATAGTAACGGGTAAACCGGACTCCTTCACTCGCCAGCCTGTCTATAGCGGGCGTTTCGTGTATCTTATTGCCGTAACACCCTAAATCGCCGTAACCCATATCGTCGATAAAGACAAACAAGATGTTGGGCTTGTCCTTTCCGAAGAGAACCTTGCTGATGGTCAGCACAAGCAGAAAGAAGAAGAGCAGAAATTTTTTCATATCCGTTTAAGTTATTGGCTTAAGATTTCCGGCTGTAAAGATGGCGAAACCCGGCCTGGACCGGCATAACTGATGTTCCGGATATCAGCACTATTGTTTTCTTACAGTAACGCAGCACCCAAAAATCTTCTATTTTGTGTCTTGTGTCCTGATACCTGTGTCTGTTCTTTGCTCCTGCTTCGCCCCCGACCTAAAATCGGTAGGAGAAACATTAAAGACCCGCTTGAATGTTCTGCTGAAGTAATTCGGATCGTTAAAACCTACCTGATAGGCCACCTCGGCCATCGTCAGATCCGGTTTTTCGATGAGTAATTTTTGCGCTTCCCGGATGCGGATCGTATTGATAAATTCCGTGGCGCTCAGGTCGAGGATCTGTTTCAGTTTGGTATGGAGCAGTGTTCTTCCGATTCCCAGGGCATTCGTCAGCATCGTTACGCCAAAGTCAGGATTGTCGATGTTACGGAGTACAATATCTGTGACTTTTTCAATGAATTGCTGATCTTTGTTTTTGATGGGGTGCTCCGCATTCATATTCCCGAACTGAATGAAGTGTTTTTTCAGGCTCGCCTTTGATGCCAGGATATTCCTGATATGCAGTTCAAGTTCTGAAAGCAGGAACGGTTTTGGCATGTAGATATCGGCTCCCACTTCGAGGCTTTCGATTCGCGTTTCGATGTCCGATTTCGCCGTAAGCATGATCACGGGAATATGGCAGTATTCAAAACCGGATTTGAGTTTTCTGCACAGGGTGATCCCGTCCATTTGAGGCATCATCAGATCGGTAATGATGAGGTCGGGTATGGTTTTTTCGATTAACCGGAATGCCTCAAGGCCGTTGCCGGCTGTACTGATGCGGTATTTACCTTTAAAATGATCGCACAGGAATTTTAAAAGATCTTTGTTGTCTTCAACAAAGAGAATCTCAAACACCGCTTTACTGCCTTCCGCTCTGCGCTCTTCTCCGTTCAGCGACGACTGTTCCAGCAGATTGGTCAGAATATCTTTGTTCAGCGGAATCGTATCGGGACTTACCGGAATGCCCGGTTCGGTATAGGGCAGGCTTACGGTGAAGGAAGTTCCTTCGCCCGGTTTGCTGCTTACGGTGATATTGCCATTCAGGAATTTCACCAGGCTTTGCGTTAAAGTGAGTCCGACCCCGCTTCCCTGATATTCATCCTGGTTCTGGTCTGTTTTATAAAAAAGATTGAAAATACGGGTGAGCTGTTCTTCTGTCATTCCCGGTCCGGTATCCGAAACCGTTAAAGCGAGCAACGACTGATTGTTTTCGCGGATACTTTCAATTTTAAACGTAATGACACCGTGTTCCGGCGTATATTTAAAGGCGTTGCTCAGCAGGTTGGAAACAATTTTTTCCAGCTTGTCTGGATCGAACTGAATATTCAGACCGTCTGATGGCGAAACAAACATGTACTCCAGTTCTTTCCGTTTAAACAAGGTAGAGAACGCATCGAACAATTCCCTTAGAAAATGAATAACATTCCCGTATTGCAAATTAACCGTAGCGTGATCGGTTTCTACTTTGCGGAAATCCATCAGTTGATTGATCAGGAACTGCAGCCTCAGCACATTCCGCTTGAGCGTGATGATCTGGTTGGTAAATCCCGCCGGCAGATGATCGCCGGAGAAAAAGGAGTCGAGCGAAGCCAGAATGATCGTCAGCGGTGTCTTGAATTCGTGCGAAATGAACGTGAAAAAATTCATCTTGTGCTGATGAAGCTCCTGCAGTTTTTCTTTTTCGATCTTCCCGATCTTCAGTGCCATTTTTTCTTTGTGCCGGATCTCGTTGAATCGGTACAGCAATAGAATAAGGCCTGTGATCAGGAAGGTATAGATCAGGTAAGCCCAGTGGGTTTTCCATAAGGGAGGCAGCACCCGGATCCGGATACTCCTTTTTTTTTCGTTGGGATGATCGTAGATGTTGGTGGCTTTTACGTGAAAGACATAATCGCCGGCCGACAGGTTGGTATAGGTCGCGCTTTGCTGATGCCCGGCCGACTGCCACGAAGATTCGAAGCCCTCCATGTAATAATAGAAATTGTTCTTTCCTCCTGAATGATAATCCAGTGCGATGAAATCAAAACTGATCACATTCTGATTATACCTCAGCGTAATCTGGTCGGTCAGATCAATGTTTTTTTGCAGAGGTGTTTTTTCACCGGGCCTTACCGGCTCATTGAATAAGCGGAAATTAGTGAAATGGACTTCAGGTTCCGATTCGTACGATTTTATTTCATCCGGATGAAAATAGGTCAGCCCGTTTACGGCACCAAAATACATGGTGCCGTCCTTATCTTTAAAATAGGATCTGAAGTTGAACTGTGTTCCCACCAGCCCGTGATCGACTGTAAAATTCTGAATATCGCCTGTCTGGGGATTAAATTTGGAGATGCCTTTGTTGGAACTTAGCCAAAGGTTCTTCTGTTCATCTTCAAGAATTCCATAAATCACGTTGTTTGGCAGTCCGTTGTCCATGTTGTACGACCTAAACTGCCGGGTTTGCCGGTCGAAAAAAAACAAGCCTCCGTCGCGCGATCCTAACCAGACATTTCCCTGGTAATCGACGCAGTGCGATATAAATGAGTTGGTAGAAAGATTTGGAGTATTTTTTTTCTGATAGTGTATCAGCCGGTCACTTTTTCTGTCGTAACAGTATACCCCGGAGCTGTAAGTACAGAACCAGAAATGGCCGGTGTTGTCCTGAAAAATATCGTAAATGAACTTCCCGAGCAATGAATCGGGTTTAAAGCGCGAAAATTGTCCGGTTTTTTTATCGAAACGATCTACTCCTCCCATGGTCCCGACCCATAAATGGTCGGTTGAATCGGTGTATAAAGAAAAGACAAAATTGTTGGTCAGGGAAGTAGGATCGTCAGTGATACGCGAATAGTTGGTGATTCTGAACGTCGCCGGATCGATCTTATTGACCCCTCCGAAAAAGTTTCCGCACCATACATTTCCGCTGCTGTCGGTTGTCAGCGCATGAACGTTGCTGGTGGTACGCGCCCGGTTATGGCTTGGTTTGTTTAGCAGATGATTAAACGTATGTTCCTGCTGATCCCAAATGGCAATACCTGCATCTTCGGTTGCGATCCACATCTTTCCGTCCGGTCCGCGAATGATCTGGCTCAATGCCTTTCCTCCCAGGTCGTTTAGCTTTGTTCCCGGCAAGACTTTTTTAAAGCCCGTCTTAAACGATTCGGTAAAGTTAAGGCCGCCAAAGTAGGTACCCAGCCACATGATGTTTTCGCGGCTTCTGAATATTTTATAAATGGCATTGTCGTTGATCGTGAAAAGCGTCGGATCAAACGACTGGAGGTAATGTTCATACGTTCCCCGGTTCAGATCATAAATAAACAATCCGTTTTCGGTACCGAACCAGTATTTTCCTTCACCGTCTTCCTCGATGTCGCGTACGAAAAACATGGGATGTGTATCGCCGTGCGGAACGCTGATGGGGATGGGAGTAAAGGTTTTTTCATGCACGTCGAAGATCAGCGGTCCGTTCTTATAGGTTCCGACCCAAAGCCGGCCGCGCGAGTCCATCTTAATGGACGAAACCGGCGAAGGAAGATAAGCCGGCGGGCCCGCCAGCGGCCGCACGTAGAATACATCCAGTATCTTACCGTGTACGTCAAAATGGAATAAGCGCTGCCTCTTGAAACTCCACAAACTGCCGTCCGGATCCTCTTCCAGATCAAACATTCCCCCTTCGAGGGGCAACCTGGTCAGCGTATTTTCAGCTTGTTCCACAGTGTAAACTCCCGTTGCCGAGGTAATCAGCACTATACCTTCGCCGGTCTCGATCATATCGTGGATTTCGCCGGGTGATTCGTCTTTATGAAAAATGGATGTGAACTGATCAAGTTCCGGATTAAACAGGCTTAATCCCTTGTTTGTCCCGACAAACAGTCTTCCGTCGTTTGTCACCAGGAGCGCGGGAATCTCGTTGGAGAGAATGGAATGCGCTGTCGTATCGGTATAATAGTGCTTAAAGCCATAGCTGTCATAGCGGTTCAACCCTTCTGCCGTAGCGATCCATAAAAAACCCTGCTTATCCTGTTCGATGTCGAAAACGGTGTTGTAGGAAAGTCCTTCGATGGTGGTAAAATGATGAAATTTCTTTTCCTGTGCTCTTAACGAAGCGGGGACCAAAAGTACGGAAAGAAAAGTCAGTATGGTTACAGCCAGGTTCATGGAAGCAAAAATAGTCGTTTTTGCGATACGTAGTCAAGGTGAATGAATAATCGCTTCCTCATTCATGTTCACATGTTAGCATGATTGTACGCAGGCCCAAAGATACGGTCGCTCACGAAGCTTTTTGAACACCGGTACTAGTGTTCGAACTGCTCTGCTAAAGTAAAAGCGGCGACCGACATACATTTACACCGGATTTAAGTCGTCGTGTACGGACTAAACCGGATTGATGAAACTGAACTGTAAGACAGGCTTCTGGTAATAAGGAGCATGTCCGCCAATCATTATGATATGGAAAATCACCTGATCATTCCTGCATGTTTGTTCACACTCGGGGCCGCGACGCCGGTTCAGGCTCAAATGCCCGCACCGGAAAAAGCAACGCGTCCTAATATCATCATCCTGGTGGCCGACGACCTGGGGTGGGATGATGTCGGTTATCACGGCAGCCACATCAAAACGCCGAACATCGATAAACTTTCAGAGGAGGGCGTTCAACTCACCCGGTTTTATGTGGCGCCGGTATGTTCGCCCACCCGGGCCGGATTGTTGACGGGCATGTATCCCAACCGCTTTGGTTTACGGGAGACCGTGATTCCGCCGTGGCGCGATTTTGGTATGGAACCTTCCGTCACAATCATTCCCGAATTTCTGGAAGAACACGGTTATGAGAACCGGGCAATCATCGGGAAGTGGCATCTCGGTCATTCGCGCCCCGAATACTATCCGCTTAAGAACGGATTCACCCACTTCTACGGCCATCTGAATGGTGCAATCGATTATTTTACGCACGAAAGGGAAGGCGAGCTGGATTGGCATAACGATTATGCTTCCTGTTACGACCAGGGATATTCAACCGACCTGATTGCCGAAGAGTCGGTTCAATGCATCCGGAAATACGCAAAAGAAGGACCTTTCTTTTTATATGTGGCCTTCAACGCTCCTCATACGCCGCTTCAGGCAAAGCCGGAAGATCTTAAATTATACGGTTATGATGAGTCAAAGCCGGCATACTCCGGTAAAACCGGAACAGAGGCGATCGGGCAAGGCAATACCCGCCGACAGACCTATGCGGCCATGGTTACCTGTATGGACCGGGGGATTGGACGTATTCTGCAAGCCTTGAAAGAACTAAAGATCGATGAGAACACCCTGGTCCTCTTTATGAGCGACAATGGCGCCGATGAAGGATCGGGCGGCGGTTCCGGCGGTCCTTTGCGGGGACATAAATTCCAGGAATTTGACGGAGGCGTCCTTTCGCCGGCAATTATCCGCTGGCCGGCCGGGTTTCAGGGCTCCCGGGAAGTGGGTCAACTGACAGGGTTTACCGACATTTTCCCGACCATCTGTGAAATCGTCGACCCGGAAGTTCCGGCCGGCGGTTCTTTTGATGGAATCAGCATGCTGAAAGTCCTGAACAGAACTACGGAAAGAATAGACCGCTCTTTTTATCTCGGATGCGGAGCTTTAATTGAAAATAACCGGAAGATCATCCGGGCGGGGAAGAATCCAAAAATGGATCTCTCCCACGATGTTTTGTTCGATCTCCATGCGGATCCTTACGAGAAAAATGATCTGTCGGACAAATATACGGAACTGAAAAACAGGCTGATCAGGGATGTTGCCAAATATGATTCGATCCGGCCTGCCAGGGAAGTCCCGCCTTACGGCGAAGGCAGGAAAGGTTTCGTGGCCCCTAAGGAGTGGAATATCTTTAGACACAAGACAGAAAAGTAGCGAGTAGCGAGTCGTGAGACAAAAGACAGCAAAACAGGATGATGAATACCCTGCATGCCCTGTCACCCTGTGGCACAGCGCATAGCGCATGGCGCACAGCGCGTCAAAGCCTCCGGTCTTGATACTTATGTCTGGTTTTTAACAATAAAACTTTATATGAACCGAAATCTGTTTCTTTTTTCTTCTTTGTTCGCATTGTCACCGTGCGCCGGATGGGCGGGTCAGCCTTCCGGCAAACAGGATTCGCCCAAAAATATCCTGGTCTTCATTGCCGACGACCTGGCCCGGAATGAACTGGGCTGCTACGGAGGACAAAACGTGAAGACGCCGAACATTGACCGGTTTGCCGGTGAGGGGGTTTGTTTTAACAGGATGTTTTCATCAACAACCATGTGCTGTCCCACCCGGGCGTCGATCTATACCGGTCTGTATCCGGTTAAGCATGGTGTGTATAAAAATCATGGTGCAACAAAACCTGATGTGAAAAGTGTGGTCCATTATTTCAGGGATCTGGGCTACCGGGTTGGATTGACCGGGAAAACCCATTTCCGGCCAAAGTCAGTCTATCCTTTTGAAATCATCGACGGCTTTGAACCCAATTGCGTTGCTAAAACGGCCGGTTACACCACCAATGGTATCGCCGAATATATAAAACGGGATCCGGATCAGCCCTTCTGTCTTTTTGTTTGCAGTACCCTTCCGCATGCACCCTGGACCGTGGGCGACACCGGCAAATTTGATCCGGCGAAGCTTCAACTGCCTCCTCATTTTGTCGATAACCAGGAGACCAGGATCGCTTTCGCAGCTTACCTGGCCGAGATCGAAGCGCTTGACCGGCAGTTTGGCGATGTATTGAAAGCATTGAAAAGTACCGGCGAGGACAGTACAACACTGGTCATGTTCTGTGGGGAGCAGGGACCGCAATTCCCGGGGGGCAAATGGACGAGTTGGGACTATGGGCAGAAGAGTGCATTTCTGCTCAGGTCGCCGGAAGGATTTCTGAGGGGAACCACCTCCGAAGCATTGCTTCAGTATGAAGATGTTTTGCCTGCCATGATTGCGTATGCGGGAGGAAAGATTCCCGAAAATCTCGATGGCGAAAGCTTCATGCCGGTGTTGCTGGGAAAAACCACGATACACCGCGAATGGGCATTTGGTGTTCATAACAATGTCCCCGAAGGCACACCTTATCCGGTCAGAAGCATCCGGAACGACCGTTATAAACTGATCGTTAACCTGACTCCCGAAGCATCCTATTTCGAGAAGCACCTGATGGCGCCCGAAAAAGACAGTTACTGGAACGCCTGGGTTCGCGATGCCAAAACCAGCGAAAAGGCCCGGTATTGGGTTGATCGCTACGTGACCCGCCCGGCGATCGAATTTTATGATACACAGGAGGACCCGTGGGAACTGAACAATCTGGCTTCTGACAAGAAGATGGAACCCATGATCAGGGATATGAATAAAAAACTGATGAACTGGATGAAGAACCAGAAAGATCCCGGAAAGGCGCTGGATGTTGAGCAGTAAATATTGAAAGAACGTCATTTTAATTAGTTGCATATAACCTATTTAAATCTTTTCTGATATGAGAAAAATGCTGATCATTTTATTCATGTTCTTTTTCTGGTTCGCCTCTTACGGACAATCTCATCCGGGATCTGTCACGGGGACGGTGACCGATTCCGAAGGACAGAAAATTCCGGGAGCGACCATTGTCGTGAAGAGTACTGTTAACGGTACCATCAGCGATGCCGACGGTTATTTTTCGCTGAGAAACGTGAAAGAATCGGATGTGATCATCTTCAGTTTTATCGGGTACAGGAAACAGGAAGTCACAGTCGGGACCCAACGGGAGATCAAGGTGACCCTGGTTCCCGACGATGTTGCGATGGAGGAGGTTGTGATCGTAGGCTATGGCGTACAGAAAAAAGAAAGTTCCGTCGCTGCCATTGCCCAGGTTGATGGAGAGATGCTGAAAAAAGCCAGTACGGTGACCTTGTCGAACGCCCTGACCGGTCAGGTCCAAGGGGTATTTACCGTCCAGAAAGACGGAGAACCGGGGAGCGATGCGGCCGATGTATTTATCCGTGGAAAATCGTCCTGGGTCAGCAATAATCCCCTGGTGCTGGTCGACGGTGTGGAGGGTAATTTCAACGACATCGACCCCGGAGAGGTGGAAACCCTTTCGGTATTGAAAGATGCTTCCGCCACAGCCGTTTTCGGTGTGAAAGGAGCCAACGGAGTGATCCTGGTTACTACCAAAAGAGGAAAAGCAGGCGAGCTCAAACTTACATTCAACTCAGAGATCGGATTAAAGGAGCCCTTGCTGCGGCGAAACATGTACGATAGTTACACAACCGCCCTGATCATGAACGAAGCATACAAGAACGACGGTAGCTGGAACCTGCTTTTGCCCGACCATGTGCTTGAGCACTACCGGACACAGGATATGCCTTATCTTTATCCGAATACCGACTGGGAGGAATTATGCGTACGCGATTTCGGGATTGCCCATAAACAGAATATAAGTATTTCAGGCGGATCGGATCATGCACGAATATTTGCGTCTTTTTCATACCTGCACGACGGAGATATCCTGAAAACGGAAAAACAGCCGGAATACGATCCGGCCTATAAGTACAACCGGTATAATTATCGTATTAATCTCGATTTTGATGTAACGCCTTCCACGCTGTTGTCACTGAATGCAGGTGGCTATGTGGGCATTAAGAACCAGCCGAACGAGTCGGCGGCCATCCGTACTTATCGCCCGATCTTTATGTTGGGCCCGATGGTCATTCCCAATGAATATCCTGCATGGATACTGGACCAGTATCCCGATCCCGCGCACCCGGAAGAGACCGGCGACCGGGCGGCAAGCACGGGCGTAATTAACGCCAATAATCCTTACAACGCGATCAATTACAGCGGATATAAGCAAACAAAATCGACCGGTCTGACGACCACCTTCGTTCTGAAGCAGAAACTGGATTTTATCACCAAGGGGCTTTCCGTTCAGGGGAAAGTGGCCTTTAACCACGACGAAGCGTATCTGAAGGCTTACAATTATGACAAAGTCACTTACCGGCTTTTGGCCGACGGCACCTGGGTCAGGTATAAGGGACGCGATAACACCGACGGAGAAGGCGCCGAACTACCGATTCGCCCGGGTGCGGAGGATATTTCAGATACTCCCTTCAGAAGCTGGTATTATGAAGCTTCCGTCAGTTATGCCAGGACCTTTGGAGATCATAACGTTTCTGCCCTCTTCCTCGGGCAAAGGCGTAAATGGCAGGACGACGTCGATTTTCCGCATTTTGAGGAAGGCATTGTGGGCCGTGTAACCTACGACTATAAAGCGAAATACCTGCTCGAGGTCAATCTTGGCCTTAACGGTTCCGAACAGTTTGCGCCGAAAAACAGGTACGGGTTTTTTCCGTCTTATGCATTTGGATGGAATCTTCACGAAGAGAAATTTATGGAGAAGCTAAAGCCGGTGATCTCAAGGTTCAAGGTCAAATATTCTTACGGAGAAGTGGGGAGTGATAATGCCGGCGGGCAACGGTGGCTGTACACCACCAGTTATGCAAACGGGACGGTCAATCAGGACGAATATAAACCCGGAACGGCCGACAATCCCGGTTCTTCGTTAACTCCTGTCGTAGAGGGCGCTGTTGCCAATGAAAATGCAACCTGGGAAAGGGCAATCAAAAAAGACCTGGGCATTGAACTGGGTTTCCTGAAAAACAACATGTTCCTGCTCACGGCCGATTTCTTTAAGGAAAACCGCGATCAGATCCTGCTCGAGCGCTTGTCGCTTCCCGATTTGTTCGGCGTGAATGCCAAACAACAAAACCTGGGCGCAACGGAGACCAAAGGCTATGAAGCTGAACTCAAATTCCAGAACGGCAAGCGCGACGGCATTATGTACTGGGCCAAAGCCGGAATCAGCTTCAGTGATAACCGCATTATTTTCAGGGACGAGCCCTATTATAAGCCGGAATATCAAAAAATGGCGGGCCGGCGCATCGATCAGATGTTTGGCTACGTCACTACCGGATATATCGATGATACCAACGAAAGGGCTGCTGTACCGCGTTACGGGAGCGGTATTGTAGCGCTTGGAGATGTCACCTATATTGACTTTAATGGTGACGGTGCTATTGACGACAACGACAAAGTCCCCATGGGATACGCAGGCACTTATCCGCTTTATTTTTACAGTCTGTCGGGCGGATTTACCTGGAAAGGCTTTGATTTCGATTTCACCTTTCAGGGGGCCGAAAAGACCTCCCGGAAACTGGTTGATGCTTTTTTATGGCCGTTGCACCGCTTAGGAAACCAGTATTTCGATTACCAGAGCGATTACTGGACCCCTGATAACAAGGATGCCCGGTACCCGGCGCTGCATATGGATGCCAACAGGGCGCAAAACAACATTACCGATGGCACGGTTACAACAACCAGCCTCAGGAACGCTTCCTATCTCAGGCTGAAAACGGCCCAGATCGGATATACGCTTCCAAAAAGCTTTTCAGGCAGGTACAGGATGGAACAATGCCGGATTTATCTTCAGGGCAATAACCTCATCACCTGGGCACCCGATTATCCGATTGGCGATCCCGAGGGAGCCGAGGGCAGCGGAGAGCTCACCTATGGTTACTATCCGTTGATCAGAAGGTTTACCCTTGGTTTACAGGTTACATTTTAAAATGATTAAGCGTTTAACGTATGAAAAAAACACAACTAATATCCATGATCGTTATCCTGGCGGCATTCCTTGCTTCCTGCGAGAGCGATTACCTCGACAAAATGGCCGAATCTGACGGATACAGTACGGAAGATGTTTTTACGGATTCGGTGAATTTCAAAAATTTCAATGATAAGCTCGTCGTTACACCGATGCTGAAACGCCACCGGAACGATACCCGGCCGCTTGGCGATTTTGATGATGTTTCGGATAATTCCATATCGGGTGCCGACTGGTCGGGCGTTCCTTCGGTGCTGGCGGCAACCGGCGACTTTTACGGACTCAGGACGGCCGACGCCGCTGTGATGAGCAATGTTGCCACCTGGTCCCGGATCTGGACGCAGATCCGGGTAGCCAACGTCTGTATCCAAAATATCGATTTATACCCCGGAAGCGAAAGTTCCCGGAACCGGATCCTGGGGACAAGCTATTTCTTCAGGGGCTATGCCTATTTTGAACTTACCCGGAGATGGGGTGGAATGCCTTATCTTTACCGGCCGCTTAAGGCAGATGAGAACATGGATTTGCCCAGGCTGTCTTATCAGGAAACCATGCTGCTGGCCGCTGCCGACCTGGACAGTGCGGCCATGTATCTTGAACCGGTCATACCGGAAACCGACTGGGGCAGGCCCACGGGGGTTGCAGCGCTGGCCTTTAAGGCAAAAGCGCTGGTTTACGCGGCAAGCGAATTTGCGACCATGCAGGAGGGTGCACAGAGAGACCTTTGGGATGATGCGGCCCTGGCTGCCGACGAAGCAATTCGAGTAGCAGAGAACAACGGGTATGCCCTGGCTTCGATGGGACAGTATTATTACATCTTTAAGGAAAACGAAGAAGAAGTTTACACGAAAGAAATCTTATTTGGCCGCCGCTATCAGCACGACTGGGGGTCAAACTCATACAAACAGCGGTACCGCCCGCCCGGTCAGCTTTCCGGACAATATGCGACAGCACCCAACCAAACACTGGTCGACTGTTTCGAAATGAAGGCCACCGGGCTTCCCATTACCGATCCCGCATCAGGGTACAAGCCACAGAACCCATATACAGGAAGAGACCCCCGTTTTGCTGAATCCATCATCTGTAATCAGCAGACTATCATGGGGAAGAAGCTGCAGATTTACGATCGTGATGAAACCAAAAATCCGGCTACCCTGGGTTCAACTGATTTGGTTTATGCCAACGGACAGGTGAGCATGGGATTCACCAAAACCGGTTATTATAATAATAAATGGATGGGACGTACTTTTAATACCGGGCTGGACATGCATTACCCGGAGATCCGTCTGTCCGAAGTTTATCTGCTTTTTTCCGAAGCCGCCAATGAAGCCTGGAATGCTCCCTCCGAAAGGAATTCTTCCTGTAAGTATACGGCCGAAGAAGCGTTGAATACAGTTAGAGCACGCGCTCAAATGCCCGGTGTAGCTTCCAAATTTCTCACGAAAGAGGCATTCAGGGAAAGAGTCAGGAACGAAAGAAGAGTGGAATTGTGCTTTGAAGATAACCGTTTGTTCGATATCCGCCGCTGGCATATTGCCCATTTGCCCGAAAACAGGGATATCTGGAAAATGGAGATAGCCAAAGTTCCCGTAAGCGTTGATTACCCGATGGGATTCCGTTACACGCCCCGGATTTACAAACAACGGGTCTTTGAGGAAAAGCACTATCTGTTCGTCATCAAACTGGACGATACCAACATCGGACCAAACTTTAAACAAAACCCGGGTTGGTAACTCACTTAACCACACAAACCAAAAAAATATGGACCGATATAAAAATATCCTGATCGTGCTCTGTTGTCTTTTCCTGTTTCAGGGACTTGACCTAAACGCTCAGAATCCACGTCAGAAGACCGGAAACTTAAAAATGGACATTACATCCAGGGTGGTCGATGAATCAGGAAAGCCGGTTGCCGGCGCACGTATTCATTCTTCCAAAGCCAGAATGTATACCGACACCGACGTAAACGGCAACTTTAGTCTGAAGACGACATCAGACGATATGCTCCTGGTGAAAGCCGACGGCTATCAAACCCGAACCATGCCCCTGACCGACGAAAGCCTGAAAGGAGGAAAGATCGTCCTGATGCAGGACCGGTTATTTGCCGGCGAATACCATCAGATCAGGCTGCCTTTCGGCACCACCAACGTGCGCAGAACAGCGGGCGCTTTTTCGTCTGTTTCAGGCGAAGAACTGGAAAGCACGCCCTCCCTGTCGATCGAAAGTGCCCTGGGCGGCCGGCTGAATGGGCTGTTCCAGTTGCAAAATACGCTGGTGCCCGGCTGGACAAACCATACCCTGTTCGTTCGCGGCGGCTGGGGCGACTACATAACCATTGTGGACGGAGTAGAACGCACGCTGGAGTATCTTGAACCGGAGGTGATTGAAAGCGTCGAACTGCTGAAAGATGCTACCCTCAAATCATTATACGGCGGTTTGCAGGCCAACGGAATCCTGCTGGTCACGACAAAAAAGGGAAGACCATTTGAAAACAGCGTCCGGATCAATGTGGAACACGGCGTTCAGACGCCATCTCGCCTGCCAAAGTTTCTCAATTCGTATGATTATGCGACTTATTATAATCAGGCATTGGCAAACGACGGCTTTGAACCGCTGTACGATCAACAGGCACTGGATGCCTATAAAAATCACACCGACCCGATCCTGTATCCGGACGTTGATTTTTACAAGGAATTTCTGAACAAGACCTTTTCCATGACGCGGGCAAATGCACAGTTCAGGGGAGGAAACGAACGATCCCGGTACTTTGCACATGTTGGCTATCAGGGAAATGGCGGACTGGAGAAGTTTAGCGATTATCCCAATTCGGATGATATTCTGACCGTGCGGACATCGGTCGACATGGATGTCCTCGATTTTGTTACAGTCAGCGCCGGCTTTAACGGAGCTTCTCAAACGAAGGAATGGCCGAATATCTCCACCCAGAACTTCTTTTCACCGCTGGCATCGCATCATCCCAATGATTATCCGATCCTGATACCGGGCAGTATGGTGGGACGCAATGACCTGGAGTATGTGATCGGGGGAACGGCTGAAAAACAGAACAATCCTTACGGTCTGCTCACCGGGCGCGGGTATGCAGAACGGAGGTACACCTATATTCAGTCTGATTTCGGCCTTACCATCGACCTGAACAAGTGGGTCAGGGGCCTGAAAATAAATCCCTTCGTTTCATTCGATGTATATAATGTCGAAACGGCAACCAAAGGAGCTACCTTCTCCGTTTACGAGCCGGCGAAGGGTGCCGGGGCAGACGAACTCACCTTCAGCAAGTGGGGTGAAGACACGCAGGAAACCTCGCAAACCCGCTCGGGAGCCGAGGTCAGGCGGAATTATGCCTTCAACCTGACTTCCAGTTATAACAGAACGTTTGGTAATCATGACATCAGGGGAATCCTGAACTATTTCCAGTCAAGAAACGAAGTTCGCAATGTCCATGAAGATCCGCGCCGGCAAAACCTCGGACTGCACCTGAGCGATATGATTGCAGACCGTTACATTCTCGAATTCAACGTCAACCGGGTTGGTGTGACTTCGTTCTCCAAGTCGAACCGGTATGGTTACTTCCCGGCCTTTGGTGCGGGATGGATCCTTTCGGAAGAGAACTTTTTTGGCGAAGATGGTCCGGTCGATTACCTGAAGCTGAGGGCTTCATACGGCATACTGGGTTCAACGACCTATACCGCAGAAGGTGGTTTCTCGACACACCTCTATCAGGATGTCTGGAAACAAAACGGAACGATTGGCCTGGATGGTGATAATTATCTGGTGTCGCTCGATCGGACCGGTAATCCGGATCTTGGTTTTCAAAAAAGCTATGAATTCAACGCCGGCATCGATGCGCTCCTGTTTAACCGGACAACCCGGTTGAGCCTGGGCTATTTCAATAATATCAATGATGATTTTATCGGCGACCGTGGAAATCTGATTGCCGGGGTGATCGGAAAAAACGAAGCCCTTCCTTTTTGGAATTTTAAAAAGTTCGGATTGAAGGGATTTGAGGGAGAATTTTGGTACAACCGCTATATCGGAAAGCTTCAACTTGGTATCGGAGCGAACATGACCTATGGCATATCAAAACGGATCAACGACGGAGAGCCTGCTTATCCTTCAGATTCCTTTGAGGGACTAATCACCGTGGGACGTCCGGTCGATGCCATTATGGGGCTGGAGGCAACGGGTGTATTTAAAGATCAGGCCGATATTGACCAGTCGCCGGTACAGGCCTTTGGACCTGTCCGTCCGGGCGATCTGAAATATACCGACAACAACAATGACGGGTCTGTCGATGAGCGCGACCGGAGAGAGATCGGGAATTCAAGTCCCCGCCTTCAGTATGGTTTGACGCTCGAACTCAAATACGGCGGGTTTAATCTGAATGTTCTGGTTGCCGGCTACGGAAAATACAATCGCTTGCTGGATACACCTTATTACCAGATCTATGGAAAAAGGAAATACTCCCAGGTGGTGGTCGATGGACTGCCTAATGGTAATGCCCATCCCCGGCTCTCTGCTGTTGCAGCCGAAAACAACTTTGTCAGTTCCACCTACTGGATCGTTAACGGAGGGTTTTTGAAACTGAGGAACGTGGAACTCGGCTACACGCTGCCGCACAAGCTTACCGGACGGTTCGGCATTAACAGCATCAAATTGTTTACCCGCGGGCAGAATCTGCTGACGTTCTCGAAGATCAAGGATCTGGATCCTGAAAACCTGGATGCCGGCATCGGAAATTTTCCCTTATGTTCGACTTTAACGGCAGGCCTTTCAGTTTCATTTTAATGCATAACCCTTAATTTACCGGAATGAAGAATTTATTACATCATATCGTCATTTGCCTGGCAGCCGGACTGACGGCCGTAAGCTGCTCGGAATACCTGGATCCGTCGATCGACGGATCTATGACCGAAGAAGAGGTTTTTGAGAATGACGCTTATTTTAACGGCGTGCTGAATACGGTTTACAGCAGCATTCCGTCCCAGTACGACCTGATGCTTGACTGTGCGACCGACAATGCCGTAACCAACGATTACGGTTCAGATTACCTGAAAATGGGAATCGGCTCGTTACGTCCCAATATGAACCCGGTGAACAACTGGGTCGATGCCTATCGCCAGATCAGAAGGATTAACCAGTTTCTCGGGAAGATGGTGCTCGACACCACCGGAACCAGGCCGTTTTTGACGCCGGTACGCTTTGTTAAACTGGGCACCGTGGCCGACAGCATTGATAACATCAATACCTTCTACCGCATGCTTGGCGAAGCCTACTTTCTGAGAGCCTGGTATGAGGCTGACCTGTTGAAACGCTTCGGCGGACGGGCTTCCGACGGACAACTATTAGGCTTTCCTGTCGTGACCAACGTATTGTATGTGAAGGATGACCTGAACCTTCCCCGCAACACGTATCAGGAATGTGTGGATCAGATCAGCAACGACTGCGACAGTGCCATCAAATACCTTCCGGTTCAATACACCGGAACGAATGCGGTGCTTGGGGCCACGATGAACGGCAGGGCCAGCGGAATTGCGGCGATGGCACTGAAGGCAAGGGTATTTCTGTATGCGGCCAGTCCGGAGTTTAATCCTTCTGACGATCAGACGCGCTGGGAGAAAGCAGCCCGCGCTGCCGGCGATGCCCTTACCGCGATCGGGGGACTGCGCGATTTACCGACCATCGACAACTATTATTTCAATCAGTTGAACAACAAGGCTTATAATATCAGGGACATCTTTTTCAGAGGGAGTGTTCTGAGCGGTAACCGGGATCTGGAAACCACCAACTATCCGCCTTCCATGTATGGAGACGGACGGATCAACCCCTCACAGAATTTTGTGGATGCTTTCCCCGATAAATCCGGGTATCCGATCGGTGAGAGTGCCTTGTACCTGGCCGGCGATCCCTATGCAAATCGTGATCCGCGGCTGGCCTTGTTTGTTGCGCTGAACAACAGCTCCTTGGGGCCTTCCAATTATCACCGGATCGAAACATACCAGGGCGGGATTGATGCCTTTAACCCTTCGGCTAATACATCGCGATCCGGCTACTACCTGAAAAAGCTGCTGAAGTATGGAAGTGTGACACTTGTGCCGGGGCAGTTGACGGCTACCTCAAGGGCAGCGATACACCTTGGATCGCCGGAGCTTTATCTCAATTTTGCCGAAGCTGCTTTCGAAGCATGGGGCCCGAAAAGCGATCCCAATGGTTACGGATTCAATGCAGTAACCGTTCTCGAACGCCTGCATAAGCGTTACGGATCAGGGAACGTGTACATGAACTCGGTTGCTGTAAATGATGAAGGTCTTTTCAGGGAACTGATCCGCAATGAGAGGAGGATCGAACTCAGCTTTGAAGGTCATTATTTCTGGGATGTCAGAAGATGGTCCGGCGAAGAGGATCTTTCAGGGATCAATATGCAGGTCAGGGGAGCGAAGATCATTAAGGACGCGTTGGGAAATTTCAGCTATCAAACGGATGTTGTGCTGGAAAGCCGCTTATTTAAATCCCCTTACATGCCATTGTCCTATGACGAATTATACAATGCACCGGCCTTGATTCAAAACAAGGGTTGGGAGTAAAACAGATCATGAACAACGAAAATAAGACACCTATGAAGCGAATATGTCAAGTCATCCTTGTGGTATTGTCAGTCGTTATAAGCTCATGCAGCTTTGACGACGAAGTCATCTCGTACGGGACAACTTCCGTTTATTTTTATAACCAGGAATACAACCGCAATATCGTGGTTGGCGAAGGTTTGAATCTGAAAGCGGGGATCATGTTTTCGGGACTGGTCGATAATGACCGGAACCGGAAAGTAGACTATATTATCGATCCTTCCCTCATTACGGATAACACAAAAACCCTGATGCCGGCAAGTTACTATACGCTGTCGGCTGCTGAATTCGTCGTTCCAAAAGGGGAACACCAGGGGTATGTCGGAATTGCGGTCGATTCAGCCGCTTTCCTTGCTGATCCCAAATCACTTACGGGTGAATATGTAATCCCCTTCCGCCTGACAGGTTCGGATGACGTGGATTCCATTAATTCGGCCAAAGACTACATGATCATTTCGGTGAGCTACTGGGCCAGGCAGCACGGCAATTATTATTATTCAGGCCAGACCGTTAAGAAATCAGGGGCGTCGGTGATCGAAACCGTGACTTATGAAAATACATCGACCATTTCGGAAAGTATCCGGGAACTGATTACCGTTGGTCCGAAAACGATGCTGGTTAAAGCCGATGCCACCGCGGCGAGCAAAGATCCCGGTAAAGGAAAGTTCACGTTTCAAATCGAAGCGCCTTCAACGGGGGGAGGCGATGTGCAGATCGGCGGTACGTCCGGATCTGCCATTCAGGTTTTGCCTGACGGTTCATCGACCTACGATGCCGCAACCCGTACCTTTTATCTGAAGTACAAGTACAATGACGGCACCTACGATTATGAAGCAACCGACACGCTGATTTTCAGGAACAGGGTGCGCGATATCCAGGCCGACGGACAAGGCGTGAACGAGTGGCGGTAAATCACCTGAATCGTTCAGAAGAGAAAAAGATTGTTGAATTTAGTTCGTAATAGATTTAAAGATGAAGAAGTGGATAAGTTTGATGATGTTACTGGCGGTGTTGAAGGCATATAGCCAGGGGGATGTGCGCGAAGCGAAAATTGCGGATAAGAGAGCGCAAAGTCCGAACTTGTTTGAGACTTTGCCGAACGAGAGCAATTTGCGCGAAGCGAAAATAATGACCGTGTGGGGGGAACGTGTGACTCCCGAAAACGTTTGGCGGGAATATCCCCGTCCGCAGTTGAAACGGGACCGGTGGCAGAATCTGAATGGGTTGTGGGAGTATGCTGTTGTTTCAAAGGATGCGAACCGGCCGCAGCAGTTCGACGGTGAGATCCTGGTTCCCTTTGCTGTGGAATCGGCACTGTCGGGTGTTGGAAAATCCGTGTCGCCCGAAGAGAGGGTCTGGTACAGAAAGACCTTTAAAATTCCTGCCGGCTGGGACGACCAAAATGTGCTGTTGCATTTTGAAGCGGTCGATTGGGAAACTGCCGTTTGGATCAATGGTAAACAGGCCGGAACCCATAAGGGTGGGTCGACTGCTTTTTCGTTCGATGTAACAAAATTTTTGAAGAAAGGCGAACAGGAGCTCGTTGTATCGGTCTGGGATCCTACCGATACAGGAACGCAACCCCGGGGGAAGCAGGTACTCGATCCTAAAGGTATCTGGTATACGCCGGTAACCGGCATCTGGAAGACCGTTTGGCTGGAACCGGTGGGCAAAACCGCGATCCGGTCGGTTTATCCGGTTGCTGACATTGACCGGAATCAGGTTACCCTGCATACTGCCTTGTCAGGAACCAAAGGAGGTGAAGAACTGAGGATAAAAGTATTGAACGACGGTGAGACGGTTGCGGAAAAAACGCTTCCATTCACGGGAGAAGTCGTTCTGGATATCCCATCCCCTCAACTCTGGAGTCCTGATTCTCCTGAACTTTACCAACTGGAACTGGCTGTTTACCGGAACAATAAGCCGTTGGACCAGGTCCGCTCTTACTTTGCCATGCGGAAGGTTTCAATCGTGAACGACGATCAGGGATTTCAGCGGATTCAGCTTAACAACGAAACTATCTTTCAGTACGGAACACTCGATCAGGGATGGTGGCCCGACGGCCTGCTCACGCCGCCCTCTGCCGAAGCCATGCGCTACGACATGGAAGTGCTGAAGGAGATGGGCTTTAATATGCTTCGTAAACACATTAAAGTGGAACCCTCGCTCTATTATTACTATGCCGATTCATTGGGTTTGCTCGTTTGGCAGGATATTGTTTCAGGTTTTGAAACCGCCAAGAGATCAGAACAGCATGTGAACTGGAATGATCCAAACGATTGGGCCCGTCCGGCAGAATCGGCCGCTCAGTTCGAGTTTGAAATGAAGGAGGAAATCGACCAGTTACGGTTTTTCCCGAGTATTGTCACCTGGGTGATTTTCAACGAAGGCTGGGGGCAGTATGAGACCAAACGGGTGGTGGACTGGAGCATGGCTTACGATCCTACCCGCATCATTGACGGCGTAAGCGGCTGGACCGACCGCAACTGCGGCCATATGATCGACGCTCATCAGTATCCCGGTCCAGGCATGGAACCTGCCGCGCTGAATCCCGGAAGGGTGGTTGTGCTGGGTGAATTCGGAGGATTAGGACTACCCGTTCAGCGGCATTTATGGAACCCCAACATGCGAAACTGGGGCTACCGGACGTACACCTCGGAACCGGAATTGCTGACGGAATATGCCAAACTGATTCATAACCTTCTTCCGCTCAGGTATAAGGGCCTGTCGGCTGCGGTTTATACCCAGACAACCGATGTGGAAGGCGAAGTAAACGGGTTGATGACCTACGACCGGAAAGTCATCAAAATGGACCCTGATCTGCTCCGGATCCTGCATGCGCCCTTGTATTCGCGGGCTTACAAAAAAATTACCGGTCTGATTCCCGACGCTCAGGCAGAAAAGCAAAGCACGCTTTTCTCCGCGGAGACTCCGGAAAAAGGATGGCAGACGGCACCCAATACCGGCGGGTTTAAGAAGGCTGAAACGCCGCTTACTGTATCGAAAGGCAAAAGCATATCGGCGGTGAGTACCTTTGTGCTGGATGAAATTCCCGACGGTATCGCTTTACGAATACTGGCTTTCGGAAATGTGAAAGTGTACCTGAACGGAAATGTGGTTCTGGATAAACGGATCATCAGCAAAAGGCATTATGAGGATTTCAACATCAGTGAATTTAGCGGGTACCTGAGGAAGGGAAAAAATACACTGGCAATCGGAACCGGCGAATTTGAGGCGGAATCAGCTCTTGATTTTGGGCTGTATTGTTATTAAATTGCTCCCTGTTCCCTTTCTTGTGTCTTGATACTTGTGTCTGAATTATGAAAAACCAGTTGCTATCTTTGGCCCTGTTGTCCGGTCTGACCGGATTTCAGGCAGCAGGAACGCCGAAAAGGCCGGCTCCTGAAAAGCGCCCCAACATCATTTTGATCATGGCCGACGATTTGGGCTTCTCCGATATTGGCTGTTACGGGGGAGAAATCCAAACACCGAACCTGGACCGGCTGGCTAAAACCGGCGTCAGGTACTCACAGTTCTACAACGCGGCCAGGTGCTGCCCGACACGGGCTTCGCTGCTCACCGGCGTTTATCCGCATCAGGCGGGCATGGGCTGGATGACTAACGCCGATCTGGGGACTCCTGCCTATCAGGGCGATTTAAGTAAAAACGCCGTGACTATTGCCGAAGTCCTTAAAACGGCGGGCTACGGCACTTACATGACGGGAAAGTGGCACGTGTCGAACACGCGAAAGGACGATGGCGGCGTGACCGACAACTGGCCGGTGCAGAGAGGCTTTGACCGTTTTTTCGGGACGGTTGCCGGAGCCGGGAATTATTTCAGGCTGCCGGTCTATTCAGATAACAAAAAATATCTTCCTCCGGAGAATTTCTACTTTACCCACGCCATCAGCGACAGTTCGGTCATGTTTATGGACCGCCATTTTTCCGCTCATCCGGATCAGCCGATGTTCATGTATGTCGCATTTACATCCCCGCACTGGCCTTTGCATGCTTTGGAAAAAGATATTGAAAAGTACAGGGACGTCTACGAAGCAGGCTGGGATATAATCCGGCAGAAGCGTCTTGAAAAGCAGGTGAAGATCGGTTTGTGGAAGCATACGCCGGAGCTTTCCCCCCGGGATGAACAAGTGCGGGCCTGGGATTCGCTTTCGCCCCCGGAGAGGAAGGATTTTGCACGGCGGATGGCTATTTATGCGGCGCAGGTCGACGCGATGGATCAGGGGATCGGCCGGGTCATTCAGAAGCTGGAGGAAACGGGACAACTGGATAACACGATCATTTTCTTTTTAGCCGACAACGGAGGCTGTGCGGAGTTTATTTCCAGCGGAGAGAGCAAGGATCTGACGGGCGATCTGGTCAATACCTTCGAAAGTTACCGCATTAACTGGGCTAACGTGAGCAATACCCCGTTCAGGGAATACAAGCACTGGATCCATGAGGGAGGCATTTGTACGCCGCTCATTGTTCACTGGCCGGCAGGCATCGGTCGTTTGCTTGAGAACACCTTTGTTCGTGACTATGCCCATTTAACCGATATCATGGCGACCTGTGCAGACGCTTCGGGAGCAAGCTACCCGGAGCAGTACAAGGGGAACACCATTGTCCCGAAGCAGGGAACCAGCCTGGTTTCGCATTTTTCGGGGAAGAAAAACGGGCGAGGCCCCATTTTTTGGGAACATGAGGCCAACATCGGAATGCGCGAAGGTCTCTGGAAGCTGGTAGCCAGGACTCCGGAAAATGCTGTTTTCGATCCTAAAACGCTCGAGTTATACAACATCCAGGCTGATCCCACCGAATTAACTGATCTGGGACAGACTTATCCGGGAAAACGCGACAGCATGTACCGGAAATGGGAAAAATGGGCGGAACAGGTCGGGGTCTATCCGATGGATACGAGGGATTACGGGGAACGGTCAAGAGCTTATAAAAGGAAGATCAACGGTGAGTTCGACCTGGATTTCGGCGACTGGGACATTCATAATCCGGATGAAGCCGCATCCTTCACCATTGACCGGTCCGGAAAGATCTCAGGCCCGAATGCGGTAAAAATCACAATACTCAAACAGGGTGAAAAGCCGGCCGACGCCGCTTTGGTATGGGCATTCCCGGCCGGAGAGTTTAAACAGTTTGAAGTTTCACTGAAAGCGCAGGCAGCCAAAGAAGCCACGCTGGTGGTGCGTCTGGAGCAGGCTGGCAATCCGAAGAATACGGTTATCGATGAAACGGTGAAACTCGGCAATGAAGCAAAGCAGTTTAGCTTTAAATCGAAACAACTTGGCAAGCCGGGGCAGTACCGCCTGTCGTTCTCTGCCGGAAATAGCAATGCCGGCGAAACAATCTGGCTGGATGCGGTTATATTGAAGCCTCTGCAATAAAATAAAACGACTCAAATGAAGATACAGAAAACGGCACTGAGCGCATTGATACTGGCTGGTGCAACCGCTCCGCTGATAGCACAGGCTCAGCAAGAGAAACCAAATATTGTGCTCTTCGTTGCAGACGATCTCGGAGCAACCGATATTGGTCCGTATGGCAACAAGGTGGTTCGCACGCCAAACCTGGATAAGCTGGCGAAACAATCGCTGCTGTTTTCCTGTGCGTTTGCCAGTTCGCCCACCTGCTCTCCGTCCAGGGCGTCGATCTATACCGGACAAATGCCATTCCGTAACGGGGCGCACGCCAATCACACCGGGATCAGGGAAGGGGTCCGTACCATGCCGGTTTATATGCAGCCGCTCGGCTATCGCGTGGCACTGGCCGGTAAATTACATGTCGGACCGATGAGCGCCTATCCGTTCGAACTGATTCACCAAACCAATGTTCCTGAGCCGGGACATGAAAAGCAGGGCGTCCTGTGGACCGATCTGAACATGAGGCCGGTCGACCGCTGGCTGGGCGAAGCGTCCGGCCGGAAAGATCCCTTTATGCTGATCGTAAACGACCACAGTCCGCACGTGATCTGGCCCGAAGAGGCGACCTATGACCCTGCTGAATTGGATGTTCCCGGCAAACACATCGATACGGATGAAACCAGAAAATCGCGTGCCCGCTATTACACCGACATCACCAAGATGGACGGCAATGTGGGGAAGTTGCTGGAAAGCCTGGAAAAATATGGTTTGTCAGGGAATACGATCGTGATCTTCACCTGCGATCAGGGGCCGCAGTGGGCGTTCGGCAAATGGAACCTGTACGACTACGGGATCCGGGTCCCGCTGCTGGTCAGATGGCCCGGCGTCATCAAAGGCGGGGCAAAGACCGGCGCACTGGTATCGCTGACCGATTTGCTTCCGACAGCTGTTGAACTCGCAGGGGGCATCGCTCCCGGGGAACCCCGGGAAATAGACGGGAAGAGCCTGGCTGCCCTGTTGAAGGGAGAAACAAAGGCACACAGGGACGAGGTTTATGCCTGCCATACAGGCGACGGGACGATCAATCAGGCGCCCATGCGGATGATTCGCACCGGTCAATATAAGTATATCCTGAACCTGGCGCCCGAAATCCCCTATACCACCCATATCGATCTGGCAAAAGACCATGACGGCGGGCGCCAGTACTGGCCTTCCTGGATAACCCGCTCATACGAAACGGAACAAGCCGCGTCGGTGTTATGGCGTTACCATAACCGTCCTGCAGAGGAACTTTACGATGTGCAGGCCGATCCCGACGAAACCTGTAACCTGGCCGCAGATCCGCAATATGCCGGCAGACTGGAAGAATTCCGTGCTCAAATGGTTGCCTGGCGGGAACGGCAAGGCGACCACGAAACCGGCCCTTTTACCGAACCCGTACGCAAGGGCAAAGAGCCTGTAGCTCCGTATATTTTCAAGTAAGCAATAAACCTGTGTGCGGACGATCGGGAAGTAAACACAACTCTCAAATAATCTCTAAAAGAATCCAGGAAGCGCCCTGATCCCGGATATTACCCGCTACGGATCACTAACTGACCCGCAGAGCACCTGTATGTTTGAGTTGATTTACGAAACAGAAAAATCTATTACCTTTAGGGAAATTTTTTATCCAATTTAATTATACAAACGGAGGCTTGGATTCGCTTACTTGGCATACCGACAGCGTTTTAACCGCTCAACTTCAAAAAGGAGATAAGCAGGCATTTAAAGTTCTTTTTGACAGATACGGACCTCGCCTGTATCAGTTTTCGCTGAGATATCTGAAAGAAAAAGAAGAAGCGGAGGATTTGCTGAACGAGGTATTTCTGAAGATATGGGAAAACAGGCAAAATCTACGCTCTGACTCATCTTTCCAGGCCTACCTGTTTACGATTGCGTATAACAGAATTCGTCAGTTTTTTTTGAAAAAGAACAGGGAAGAAAAGTATATTCAGGCTTTTGCCGAAGAATACTCCGCAGGTTCATACATAGATGATGACCGCGTGGATTACCAGCTGTTTGTGAAAAGAATGAATGAGATCATCGGGTTGCTTCCTCCAAGGAGAAAAGAAATCTTTAAACTTAGCTATCAGGAGGAGCAAAAAAACGCCCAAATCGCCGGGCAACTTGGGCTAAGCGAACAGTTTGTCAAAAAACAACTATCCATTGCCCGAAAATTCATCATTGATAAAATAAAGGAGAACGGTGAAATAGCCGGGATGTTGTTCTTATATTTGTTTACGGGACAAAGGTCGGATTGAATTATTTTTAAAAATTTTCATTCCTGAGGGCTACGTTTTTGGGCTTTGTTGATATAACAGATAAAACAGAACCGGAAAATGGTAGTCAACAGACGACATATTGATAAAGTCTTTGAGCAAGAGCATACTCTTCGTGACCAAAAAATGCTCGCAAAATATTTCGCAGATAAGGAGCTCAATGAAGAGTCCAGACAGATCATTAGAAAGCAATGGGAGCATTTTGAATTCAGGCCTGATGAGTCTCCTGATCTTGATCATGTTTTTTATAAACTTTATTATCAGCTTAACGAAGACACCACTCCTCGTCCTAAAAAAATAAAGTTCAATTTCAGGATGGTACAGATTGCTGCAATCCTTGCAGTAGGGATTTTCATTGCGGTCGGCTTGTATCTGTCGCGCAGGAATGTGTCAGAAATGCAGGTTCAGTTTATATCAGCGAACGGATTTCGAAACCAGTTTAAATTGCCGGACGGATCCACCGGATGGCTTGGCTCAGACTCAGAAATAAAGTATCGACTGGATAAAAGTAACAACCGTGTAGTGTACCTGAATGGGCTTGCTTATTTTGATGTCGCACATAATGGATCTCCCTTTATTGTAGAAACGCCCAAAGGTCTGAATATAGAAGTAAAAGGGACACAGTTTAATGTTTCAGCTTATCGCACCGATCCTTCCTGTGAGGTGGTACTGGAGAACGGAAGTGTGCGGTTGTCGGACAGCCGGGGACTGGGAGAAGAAATGGTCCCCAACGATCGTATCATTTATTATCCCGGAAATGGCACGATGGAAAAATCGCAGGTCAATACGGCCGATTTCGTGGCCTGGATACACGGTAAGCTGGTCATGAAGGATATTCCCTTAAAAGAAGCTCTCCTGAAACTAAGTCGTTTTTACAATGTGGAATTTGAGATCAGGGCAGCCGGCACAGAACAGGAACGGGTGAGACTGGTGCTGGAAAACGAATCGCTCGATGAGGCATTAAACCTGCTTGCGGCAATCACGCCGATAAGTTGTCACATTCAGGAAAGGAGAGCAATAAATAACGATACGTATTCGAAGAAGAAAATAATCATTACTAATAAATAGCCTATGTAACAACCTTTTCAAGTAAAAAAGGCAGGAAAGCACCTCCAATGCCCTCCTGCCAACAGTAAAGTCGAATGATATCTAACATTACTAATTTTCAAATTTATGAAAAAAAATCACAGATACGGAGTGTGGTATAACCATGCTCTAAAAAAAACTTATTTAATTATGAGGCTCGTTCTTATGTTATCGCTGGTATGTGTTTTGCAGTCTTTTGTATTGGATTCCTACACGCAGAACTCGAAAATTTCGCTCTCTGTAAAGGAGAAAAAGCTCGAAGACATTATCATGCAGATCGAAGGTGAAACAAAGTACCGCTTTGCATATAACCGCAATGAAATTGAAGTCAATAAGAGTTACTCTGTGAACGTTCAGGATGCTGAAATAAATGAAGTGTTGAACAGCTTGTTCGAAGGAAACGGGATTAATTATATGATTCTCGACAGGCAAATTATCCTTTCTCCGTCCAGTGTGCCGGCTGCTTCCCAACAGTCGGATCAGAAGGTTTCCGGTCGTGTCACCGACTCTTCGGGCGCGGCGTTGCCGGGAGTTACCCTCGTAATTAAGGGTACTGCCAGGGGTATTATAACCGACGTCGATGGTCTTTATTCGTTTCCTGACGTGCCGGCTAATGCGACACTGGTTTTTTCGTTCGTGGGTATGAAGACGCAGGAAATACCGCTTCGGGGGCAATCTGTGCTCAATGTGAAAATGGAGGACGAGGCGGTTGGTATCGGCGAAGTTGTAGCGATTGGTTATGGAACCATGAGGAAAAAGGACCTGACCGGTTCAATCATGCAAATCCGTCCCGACAGGATTGCCAGCGAAAATCCTAAAACGGTACAGGATGTTTTGAGGGGTACTCCGGGTTTACAGGTGGGTTACGATGCCTCAGCAAAAGGAGGAGGTTCCATGCAAATAAGGGGACAGCGTTCGGTCTATGACGAGGGAGGCCACAACAACCCTTTACTCATTCTCGACGGAATGCAGTTCTACGGAGAACTTTCCGAAATTAATCCCGACGATATTGATCAGATTGATGTTCTTAAAGATGCTTCGGCTGCGGCAGTCTACGGAGCAAAGGCAGCAAGCGGAGTGATTCTCATTACTACAAAGAAAGGGAAACGGGGCAAACCTGTTGTGAATATCAGTTCGAGTGTTGGATGGACGCAAAGAAGTGATTACCGTGAACGATTTGGGACTGACGAATATTTACAGCATCGTCAGGATTGGTACACGAAGAATACGTATGGTGTAAATCAGGAAACCGGCGCTTATGAAGCATATCAAACCGGGGCATATGCCAGCCAACCCGGATATTTTATGCGCCCTGACCAATTACCGGCATCTGTTTCTGTCGAAGATTGGCGGGCTTATTCCAATAACGATGATGGTGAATCCGATCTGAGTATTTGGGCCAGAAGACTTGGATTTCAAGGTAATGCGCTTGAAAATCTTCTTGAAGGGAAGACTTTCGATTGGGCGAAAAAAACGTACCGTACAGGATTCAATCAAGACTATAATGCCAGTTTGAGTGGTGCCGGCGAAAACGTGAACTACTACTTCTCAATGGGCTATCTAAAGAATCAGGGAGCTGAAAGAGATGACGAATATGAGGCTGTACGTGCGAATATGAAAATAAACGCCAAGGTGAATAAATGGCTCGAAATAGGGGCCAACGTCAACTTTCAGGACCGTTCGGATGGTCAAATTGGTATAGACCTTGATTACCAGCTACGCAACAGCCCTTATGCCGATTACGCCGATGAAAATGGCAATCCTGTTCAATATCCGCTCGACGGAAACTATAGCCAGCGGGGTTATAACTATGACTTTCAAAAGCAATACCTGGATTTGGAAAAGGGGTATACCGTGCTCAACAGCATTGTGAATGCCAAAATATCACTGCCATTTAATATTACATACTCGTTCAATGCCTCGCCGCGTTATCAGTTTTTTTATGATCGTTATTTTATGTCGGCCGATTTGCCGGGCTCCGATCCTGCGTCGCGGGGTGTAAACCGGGAACAGGCAAAACGTTTCGACTGGTCGCTCAACAATACGATCAATTGGGATTACACATTCAACAGAAAGCATCATGTCGTTTTGACACTCGTGCAGGAAGCAGAGGAACGCCAATACTGGCAAGACCGAATCGATGCCCGCAATATCCAGCCTTCTGATGCGCTGGGATTTCATAATACAAAGAACGGCACCAAAGAAGACAGCAATTACTCCAGCAGTGATTCACACGAAACGGCAGATGGCCTGCTGGCCCGTTTATTCTACGCATATGACAACCGCTATATGCTCACTACATCCGTTCGAAGGGATGGCTATTCGGCTTTCGGATCGTCCAATCCATATGCAACTTTCCCGTCGGTAGGGGTAGCGTGGACATTTACAAACGAAAAATTCTTTAAATGGAGCCATATTATGAGCAACGGAAAGTTGAGGATATCCTACGGTAAAAACGGGAACCGGGCGCTGGATAATCCTTACCTGGCGCTTGCCAATTTGTATGAAGGCGCAGGCAAAATGCAGGGATACATCAACGCTTCGGGAGAACTGGAATTATACCGTTATCTGATGGCTAACCGAATGGCTAATCCTAATCTGCAGTGGGAAAAAACAAAGTCATGGAATATTGGGCTTGATTTTGGGTTCTTCGATGACCGGTTATCGGGAACCCTGGATTATTATGACATGAGTACCCATGATATGATTATGAATCAGCGCCTGCCAGAATTCACAGGTTTTCCGAACATTACGACAAACCTGGGAGAAGTGAATAATCGCGGAATTGAAATTTCAATAAACTCGGTTAATATGGATAACGATGTGCTGAAATGGACTACCACGTTCGGTCTTTCCTATAATAAGAATGAAATTAAACATCTTTACTACGAATATGAAGACGTCTTAAATGCTGACGGGAATGTAATCGGGACAAAAGAAAGCGACGATCTGACAAACGGCTGGTTTATAGGGCGCCCCATCAGTGAAATCTGGAACTACCGCGTGACGGGGATCTGGCAGAAAGATGAGGCAGAAGAAGCAAAGCGATATGGACAGGTGCCTGGAGATCCAAAAGTTGCGAATAACTATACGGCCGATGATGTCGTAAATGCAGACGGCTCCGTGAAGCCTGTCTACAACGACAATGATAAAGAGTTTCTTGGACAAACAGCACCGCCTTTACATTGGTCTCTGCGCAATGAGTTTACACTTTGGAAGGACCTCACTTTCTCATGTAATATCTATTCTTATATGGGACACAAGAGCTTGTCGGGCAATTACCTCAACAACGATGATGACGGAGGACGTATGAGTTATGCTCTGCAAAATGTAACTGCAAAGGAATATTGGACAATCGACAACCCTACAAATGAATATGCACGGATTGAGGCCCAGGGACCTACAGGTGCGGCCAGCCCGGCGAAATTATACAGCCGTTCCTTTATTCGCCTCGAGAATATCTCGGTGGGCTACACATTGCCCAAACAGCTGACTTCAAAGTTCAGTTTAGAACGTGTCAAAGTATACGGTACGGTGCGGAATGCTGCGGTGTGGGCAAAAGACTGGGAATATGGAGATCCTGAGACTAATCCGGCCTTTGATAGCGGCGGTGGACTGGCAACACGTATTTATACATTTGGTGTGAATTTAACTTTCTAATCTCTCATAGTAACACATATGAAAACACAAGCCTGCTTGGGTTTGCTGAGCGTAAGTAATTTGCGCGGAGCGAAAAAAATAACCCGGAAATATAATCATAAATGCCTGATCCTGTTTGTAGGTTGTATAATCCTGCTTGGCGGATGTTCGAAAGATTTTTTGGACCCCGACCCGTTGTCATTCTATGAACCTGGAGCTACGTTCACTACCGAATCGGGGCTGATGTCGGCAATGGCCATATGCGACCGTCATCTTAAGTTATATTATGCGACTGATCATAATGAAATGCTTACGCTGGGGACAGAGTATATCTTTTCCGATTTGATGGTCGCCAGCGCGACCGATAAAAGCGCCATGCTCGACAACGTCGCAAATATGCTTACTCCTACAAGTGAAAGTACGAATAATCTGAATAATCTCGACCGGACAAACAGCATCTGGTATTTCTGGAAGGAATCTTATAACGGTATTATGTACGCCAATACCATTACCCAATATGTGGATAACGTTGAAGAGCTGGACGAAGCTACCAAAAATGCCTATAAGGGCAGGGCATATTTTCATCGTGCCTTTCGCTATTATGCTTTAGTATTCCAGTTTGGCGACGTGCCGCTTGTTACTAAAATTCTGGAAGTACCCAAACAGAACTACCGCAGTACAAAGCGCGATGCGATTCTGCAAATGATTACCAGGGACCTCGAATTTGCTGTACAATGGGTACCCGATCAGAAAGATATGGACATGATCGGAATGGTAAATAAAGGTGCCTGCCGCATGTTACTCGCCAAATGCTATCTGGCACTTGGAGAATATACCAAGGCAAAAGAGCAAACGGATATATTAATTGATCAATCGGGTTATTCACTCATCTCGGGAGATAGCTTCGGGACCTTCAACGATGGCGGCGAGCCTCAAACCTGGCCGATTACCCGCAATGTAATATGGGATATGCACCGTGCCGAGAACAAGCTCATCTCCTCAAACAAAGAGGTTATCATGGGCATACCAAACCGTGGTGCGGAAGCAGAGTCATTTGTTAAAATGCTTACGATGAGAATCTTGTATCCTTTTGTTTTTAACAGTGCAATACAATCAAAAGATGGTAAACAGGCACTGATGAATATAAAACGTAACAATACTGCTTATAATTCAAAGTATGACTACATGCGGGCTTTTGGACGCGGGATTGCTACATTCCGTCCAACATACTTCCAAACACACGGGCTGTGGGAAGTGAACGGTAAGATGGATGCGACCGATTTACGCCATAACTCAACGGTGGGTAACTGGGTACACATGGAGGATTACCGTGTAAACAACAAGGCGTCTGCAGAATTTGGAAACTCCGTGACGCTTTTCAGTGATGACGGGAAACTACTGTGCAGCGATACGATTCGTCGCTGGTTCGATGTCCCTCACTACAAGTTCTATCTGGACGATCCGGTGAACGAGGCTAATATAAGCGGCTCTGATGGTAACAGAGGGGCCACTAACGGAGGTAATGCCGATTGGTATCTTTATCGTTTGGCAGAGGCATATTTACTGCGGGCAGAGGTTAAATTTTACATGGGAGATGAACCCGGGGCCACCTCCGACGTAAACGAGGTGAGAAAAAGAGCGAAGTGTACTGAACTTTACACGACTGTTACAATTGGTGATATCATGAATGAACGGGCCCGTGAACTATACTGGGAAGAATGGCGTAACACCGAATTGACCCGCGTGTCATTATGCCTTGCCCGTAGCGGCAAACCCGACGAATGGGGCAATACCTACAGCCTGGATAACTTTGACAAGCAAAATGGTACGGATTCTAACGGCGGAAGCTATTGGTATCAGCGTATTGTACACTACAGTATGTACAATAAAGGTCCGATCCAGATTGTTGCAACAAAAAGCAACATCAACTATACCATGGACAAAAAGAATATTTACTGGCCAATTTATAACATATCGATTACGGCTAACAACAAGGGGCAGCTGAGCCAAAATTATGGCTATGATGGGTATGACCCTGCTACTCCCAAGTGGGATAACTGGGAAGATGCCATAGCTGACGAGACAACGGCGGGAAATTAGATCGCAAAACCAAAGAGATTGCAGTCAGCTGATTTGCCTGTAACGCTTTGCACATAAAAGTCACTATTAGTCGGCCAGAAGTGGTCGGCTAATAGTTTTTATTTAATATCATAGAACCATATCGATCGTGTCGTTACCTTTAAATGCCCTGTCCGAAAGTCAGCAAATTATTGTCCGGGTCAACTAAAGAAAATTCCTTTTGTCCCCAGGGTTTTACTTCCAGATGCCCGTTTGGATGGATACTTATTTTCTTGTCCAGTAGTGATTGATATAAGCTCTCAATGTCATTTGTTCTGATGTAGACTTGCCCATAGTTTTCTGTTGGGTCAAGCTCTTTAAATTCAAAAAAATGGATTTGGATACTTTCTTTTTGCACCATTAAGTAGCCATCATATTCAACACTTCCGAATTCCTGAAAGTCCAGCTTATTAATGTAAAAGTCTCTTGTCTCCATTTTATCCCGCATGGGCAATTTTGGATGAATCGTTGTAAGCATATTTCTTTGATTTGATATTTAGTAATGACGTGTACCTACTTCTCCAGAATTTCTTTTAATACTGCCAAATCCTTTGCAACCCTACTGGTATCCTTTAGGTATTGGTCGTCTGTCATGCCTGGCAGGCGAAAAACCGTAAACACCAACTCGCTGCCGCTGTTGTTGGGAAACACACGCAAAGGGTTAAGAACTTTTTCACCCGAAGGTAGAGTAACCTCATGGTCAAGGATGCCAAAAATATTTTTAGCTGTAAATTTGACTTTTACTTCCCCCATAGGTGAGTCGGCGATCCATTCATCGCCTGCCTTTTTTATCGAACTGCTAAGGACTGTCGCCCATTTTGGCAGATTTTCAGCATTTAATACAAAATCGTAAACCTCGCCTGCAGGTCTGTTAATGGATATACTCACATGTTTTGCCTGGAATGTCGTCATCGTTCCTCCTGTTATTTTGATAAAGTATTGACAAACGACAGAAAGAAAAGTTTAGAACTCTGCCACCCCGGAATTGCCGGGATCGATATAAAATAATCCGTGAATGTCGCATTAATCGAAAAACTCAATAGTTTTGCGGGGCAAAAACGAAAGCACATATAAAATTGCCTTGTGCCTGATTGTGCGGCGTATGGCGAATGGCAACCTGGAGTTTTATGCTGATTTTGAAGGCAATTGGAGGCGTATGAAGTATTTTGATCTGTTTATTAAGGTAATTTTATTTTTTTCATATTCCGGCAGCAGCGGGTCTGAACCGGTTAATCCTCCTCCTGCCGAATCGATTGCGGCAGCAGCTATCGTCAGACATAGCTATTATACACTGGCATATTCCGAAGAAAATGAGCAGGCCCTTTGGGTCTACTACCGTCTGACAACCGATTTTATTACCGGTTCCGTGAAACGGAAGGATAATTTCCGTTCAGATCCTGATGTGCGAACGGGGTCTGCCAGCCTCGCCGATTATAAGAACAGCGGATACGATCGGGGTCATCTTTGTCCGGCAGCCGATATGAAATTAAATGCCATGGCCATGTCAGAAACATTCTACATGTCGAATATGTCACCCCAGGTTCCCGGCTTTAACCGGGGCATATGGAGCCAGGTTGAGGACCAGGTCCGGAAGTGGGTTCTGGCATACGATTCACTGTATATTGTCACAGGCCCGGTTTTCCGAGATAACCTCGGCGTGATCGGACAAAACAGGGTGACGGTTCCCGGCTATTACTACAAGGTAATCTATTCACCCGGAAAAGAGAAAATGATCGGCCTGGTTCTCCCCAACAAGGCCTCGTCCGCAGCGATCAGCAGGTTTGTTGTTCCGGTCGACAGTGTTGAATCGCTCACCGGGATCGATTTTTTCCCCGAACTGGCCGACGGTTCTGAAAACAAGCTTGAAAGAAGAGCGGATATCTCAGATTGGATGAATGCCCGTTCTACGAACCGAATGGCGTCGGTGTCGACTACAACGCACGAGAATCACCCGGCAATACGCGTCCAGTGTAATGGAATCGCAAAATCGACCAGAAAACGGTGCGGAACTATGACCACAAACACCAACGGCTACTGCAACGCACATCAGGCGCAAGTCGCGCCTGTGAAAAAGGCGGGACGTTTATAAGTATTAGATCCATGTCCGGACCAGCCGCAACAATCTGAATTTATATTTGCATTAATCCCGAAAAGTTCCAATATTTGGAATGCCGGACTGTGCTGTCCTGACGCAGAGTGTCAACTAAATTAAAATTGCTGATTATGATCAAGTTTTTTTCGTTCTTGCCAATCCTGTTACTTTTTATCGGAATAAAAGCAAACGCACAGGACCAGATTAAACGCGAAAATATCGAATGGCTGGATGTCTGGCTCCCCGAAACAAACAGCAGCGGGCTTCCCCGGGTGCTGCTGATCGGCAATTCCATCACCCGCCAGTATTTTAAGGAAGTGGAACAGCAACTAAAGGGAAAAGCTTTTGTCGGCCGGTTGTCGACCTCTAAATCGCTCGGCGATCCGGGACTACTGAAGGAAATAGAGCTGGTGATGGGTTATCATCATTTCGACGTGATTCACTTCAACAATGGCATGCATGGATGGGATTATCCGGAAAAAGAGTATGCGCGGGCGTTTCCCGGTTTGTTGCGTGTGATCCGCAAATGCGCTCCTGACGCGAAACTGATTTGGGCCAGTACGACGCCGGTCCGCATGAGAGAAAATATGAAAAACTTTGCGGAGCGGAATTCCCGGGTCATCGAACGGAATCGCCTCGTGGCTGAGATGCTGAAGAACGAAGACGTGGCGATCAATGATCTGTATTCAGTGGTTGAAGCCGATCCTGTCTTTTACCAGGGCGGCGACGGGGTTCATCCGGCTCCGGCAGGCGTGAAGGCCCTGGCGAAACAGGTTAGCGGTAAAATCCGGGAGGCTTTGGGGGAAAACCCGGCTAAATGATTTTCCAGCCTGCGGTGCAGTAAATGGAGTAAAATTCTTATCGGCGGCTCCGGGGCCGTCCTGCCGAAATAAAAATAGTTGTGCATGATCTTAAATAAAATGGTAACTTTGTAAAACATTAACAGTAAAATTACCTCGACATGGAAGACCGTGCAATACATAAAACAAAGTTCAGACGCGCAGTAACACGCGCCACCGACATCAGTCTGTTCTACAATGCCAACTCCAATGAGCTGATGAGCAAACTGATAGACAAAACTCAGCTATCACAGAAGTCACTGGCCAATGTCTTTGTCATGACCGAGAAGACATTTAGCAGTTACCGCAACTCAGACCGGAAACTGAATCCTCTCACAGCGGAGCTCGCCATCAAAATCATGGAGTTGTATGAACAGGGAAAGGACACCTTCGGGAGCCTGAAACGATTCCAGCAGTGGATGACCCTTCCTGCTCCCGGATTGGATGGCAGGGTTCCTTTTGAGCTAATCCAGACGGTGACGGGAGTTTCCATGGTGATGAATGAGGTTATGGCAATTGAACACGGAATGCCAATTTGATGAAAGCATACCGAATCACAAAGGAGCGGTATGCTGCGCTCTCGGCTTCCGGATACCCAGGCAGGTGGAACTCAGCCGGGGTGTATGTGATCTATGCCGGTGAACATCGATCACTTTCCATTTTAGAAAATATCGCGCATAACCCAACTATTCCGATACTGGAGCGGTATGTGACCCTGGTGATTGATATTCCAGATGATATCAAAACCCAAACACTTGAACCTAATCAACTGCCGACGGGCTGGGACCGAAGGGATCAGCATGCGAAGGAAGTTTGTCAGATGATTGGTGATGAATTTGTAACCAGTCAGGATGCTGTGGTGCTCAGAGTTCCTTCGGCCATTGTTCCCCAGGAATATAACCTCGTAATCAGTACCAGTCATCCTGACTTTGCCCGGATCGGTGTTACCGCAACTGAGCGTTTTGAATTCGACCCCAGAATTGTTTCCCGGGAAAGTGACCAGGACAGAGATCCAGATGAAACTGAAGATAGCGGGCCTGTTCTTGTAAGTTAAACAAAACATGCATTTTACCTAACGGGTGTGGCAAAATAAATCTGCCGGAGTGTTTATTCCGGCAGATCTGAGATATTTACACTCCCTGCATCAGTTTTCTGCTTTCCGGTCTGAAGTACCACGATACCACGGTCAAGACAATTAATAATACAGGTCCGAAAAGCTCTTTTGCGCCAGCTCCAACCGCCAGGTGCGAAAACAGTGCGCCCGACATGGCAAAGAAAAAGCCTGCATACGCCCATTCCTTTGCCAAAGGAAATTTAGGGACCAGAACGGCTACAACGCCTAACATTTTCCAAATGCCCAGTATGGTCAGCAAATAGACCGGATAGCCCAGATTTGTTATAAGATCCACTTCTTCCTGCATCTTTATCAACTGCACGATTCCCGTCGATACCATTCCCAATGCCAGCCAGACGGTCGAAATCCAATAGACGATTTTATTTCTCTTTTGCATGACGTGTCATTTTAATTTGCTTACGATTTCCTGTATCCGGTTATGTGCCATATTGATGCCCTGAGCAAAGGGTAACTTCAACAGTTGGTCCCTGAGCGCAACCGATTCATAGATCACATGCATATTGAGCCTGCTGTTGTCGTCGGCAAGTCGTTCAAATTCAAAAACTTCAAGCTGAACGCCAAAAGGTGCATTCTCCATCTCGAATGTTCGTGTGATTTTTTGGTGCGGAATAAACTCGTGGATCACTCCATTGGCCTGAAAGACCACGTTTCCCTGGGCGTCGGATGTTTCAAACCGGTAACTGCCGTGCTTTCTGCTCTCGAGTTTCACGACTCTCGTTCCCATCCACTGCTCAACAAGACCGGCCTCTGCATATGCTTTAAAAAGCAGTTCCAACGGTAAATCAAATTCCCTGGTAATATGCAATTCCTGCTTGCCGTTTTCTGCATTAATTTTTGTTTTCCGCTCCATCTCCTGCTATTTATCTGATTTATATTTCTTCATAACGCCTTCCAGCTTATTAAACCGGTCATCCCACATTTTGCGAAAGGGTTCAATAAAATCGCCTATCTCCTTGATTTTTTGGGGATTTAAATGATAGTAAATTTCCCGGCCGTTTTGCTCTTGTTCAAGCAATTCGCACTCGGTGAGTATCTGCAAGTGCTTTGAAACAGTCGGTCGGGCTGTATCAAAGTTCGAAGCGATAGCTCCGGCAGTCATCGATTGCGAAGCCACCAATAGCAGAATAGCCCTTCTTGTGGGGTCTGCTATCGCTTGAAAAACATCGCGTCTTAAATTCATTGTGTAGTTATTTGACTACAAATATAAATGTAGTCATTTAACTACACAAGTTTTTTTTCGTTTTTCTGAGGAGTATTTATTGTGAGATTAATTAAACGCGGTAAGTGCGATGGAAATCTGGTGGCCCATGTGAATGCGGCATCTTAACTACCGGCTAAAGTTCGTAACTTTATGCCGGTACTCAAAAACAGAATACTACAAAATTATAGACAAATGAAACTCCTGCATACTTCCGACTGGCACCTGGGTAAACGGCTTGACGACTTTTCACGCATGGAAGAGCAACAGGGGGTTTTGCAGGAAATTTGTGAAATCGCAGAACGCGGGCAGGTCGATGCCGTGCTCGTGGCCGGCGATTTGTTTGATACCTTCAATCCTCCGTCCGAAGCCGTCGATCTGCTTTACAAAACCTTGAAGCGCCTCACGGGCAACGGCCGCCGCCCGGTCATTGCCATCGCCGGAAACCACGATTCCCCCGACCGCATTGAAGCGCCCGACCCGTTGGCCCGGGAATGCGGGATCATCTTTACCGGCTACCCCAATTCTAAAGTCACTCCCTTTGAACTGGAGTCGGGCCTGAAGGTGATGAGCAGCAGCGAAGGTTTCCTGGAACTAAAGCTTCCCGGGAGCGTCGTTCCTCTTCGGTTGTTAATGACGCCGTACGCGAACGAGTACCGGCTCAAAACCTTCCTGGGACAGGAAAACAGTGATGAGGAACTGCGCAAGGTTCTTCAGGGCAAATGGCAGGAACTGGCCGACAAATTTTGCGATGGAGAAGGAGTGAATGTGCTCATTTCGCATCTTTTTGTCGTGAAAAAAGGGGAAGCATTCCCGGAAGAGCCTGATGATGAAAAGCCTATCCTGCACGTAGGCGGGGCGCAGGCCGTTTATACCGAAAATATTCCGGAACAGATTCAGTATACCGCATTGGGACACCTGCACCGGATGCATGGCGTCGATGCTGAACCTTGCCCGGTTTATTACAGCGGAAGTCTGCTCTCGTACAGTTTTGCCGAAGCCAATCAGAAAAAGTACGTTTTAATGATCGATGCAGAACCTGGACGCCCGGCCAAAGTAAGTAAGATCGAACTCTCCGCAGGAAAGCGTTTACTTAGGAAGCGTGCCGAAGGGGTTGAAGAGGCATTGAAGTGGCTGGCCGAAAATCAAGACGCCCTTGTTGAGCTGACCCTGATCACCGAAACCTTTCTCACGGCGATGGAACGCAGGCAGTTATCTGCCATCCACCGCGGAATTGTCACCATCATCCCTGAAGTAGCCGGCGCTGCAGGTCTTATTGGCTGCCATCAGCCACAGATCGACCTGAGCCGGAGCATGGAAGAGCTTTTCCGCAACTATTTCAGGCACGAAAAAGGTCAGGACCCCGGCCATGACCTGATGAATTTATTTACCGAAATACTGGCAGAAGAAGAACAATGATCCCGATTCAACTAACGATACAGGGCCTTTACTCTTATCAGGAGAAGCAGTCAATCGATTTTACCAGACTTACCGGAGCCGGGTTGTTTGGCATTTTCGGAACGGTGGGCAGCGGAAAATCGTCCATCCTTGAGGCCATTACCTTCGCCGTTTACGGGCGTACCGACCGTCTGAACCTTTCGGGCGATAACCGCTATTACAACATGATGAACCTGAAATCGAACGAACTGCTCATCGATTTCATTTTTGAAACCGGAAAGGAGCAAACGGCATACCGGGCAATCGTGAAGGGAAGGCGGAACAGTAAGAATTTTGGCGATGTAAGACCGCTCGAACGACTCGCTTATAAAAAGGCCGGTACTGACTGGATTCCAATTGAAACTGAAGCTCTTGAGCGTGCAGTCGGATTGAGTTACGATAACTTCAAACGGACCATCATTATTCCCCAGGGACAGTTCCAGGAATTTTTGCAACTGGGAAACAAGGATCGTACGCAAATGATGAAGGAGCTTTTCAACCTCGGAAAGTTTGAATTTTATTACAAGGTCACCTCGCTGGAGTCGAAGAATAACGCCAAAAAGCAAAACATCGAGGGACAGTTGCAGCAACTGGGATCAATTGAGCCGGAGCAGTTGACCGTTTATGCGGCTCAACTGGAGCAACTGGAGAACGAACTAAACGAACAAAACCAAAAACTTGCCGGATACCGCAAAAGCGAGGAGGAGCTTCGGCAATTGCAGGAACTGACCGGCAAAATGGCCGAAACAAAGAAAGCTTACGGGGAACTTCAGGAACAGGAAGCCGGATTTCAGGAACTGGAAAAGAAGATCGCCCGGTATGAGCAAGGTGTTGTTCAGTTTAAACACCTGCTTGATTCGCTCACGATCAATGTCCGGCGAATGGAAGACCGTGAAAAACAGATCAGGCTTGACCAGGATCAGCTAACAAGGGAAGAAGAAGAGATCAACCGGCTTGGCAAATGGCTGGAAGAACTAAAACCCACCTTTGAAAAACGGGAAGAATTAAAAAAGAAGGCAGAAGAGCTGAATCAGTTACTGCGAACGAAAGAACTGGAGCTGGCAATCGCGAAAGAAGAAGAACGTTTAAAAAAAGGCATTTCAGTTTGTGAAGAAACTGTTCAGACGCTTGAAAAGTTGAAGACAGAAAAACAACAACTGGACGAGCTGATCAGGGAAGCACGTAACAAGCTTCCGGATTTAGGGCTCCTGTCAAATATAAAAGCCTGGTATGTTGAGAAGAATAACCTCGGCAAACAGATTTTCGAAGCAGGGCAGGAACTTGAAAAGTCGGTTCGTGAAGAGAAGACAATCCGTGAGGAGGTAATGAAAGTTCTGGCTGACCCGGTTTTCGGAAAACTCAGCACCGGTGCAGCGCATGCCGATTGCACCCGCTATCTGCAATCCAAAACGGCAGAAATGAAAGAAAAGTTGAAAATTCTGGCAGAGCGGGAAGGTCACGTCAGGGTAAAGGCGCAGCTTAAGATTTATGCGGAAGAGCTTGACGAAGGCAAGCCATGCCCCCTTTGCGGATCTTTGCATCATCCGGACGTATTTAAAACAGATGACATCCGCGATGCGCAGGCAAGCCTGGAGAAAGAACGCCTGATCTGCGAAAAGGAGATTGAACACATTGCAGCTCTGGGCAACCGGTTGAACTTGCTGGATAGTCAGCAACAGTATATCAGCCGCCATCAAAAAGACCTGATCTCAAGGAAAAATGAGCGACAGCAGCGGGCCGAGGCTCATGCTGCTCAATTCGTTTGGGAAAGTTACCAGGAGGAAACGGAATTGACACAGGCATTTCAGGAGGCGGATCGGATCCGGACGGAACTAAAAAGGTCTGAAACGATTTTGGATGTGCTGGCGAAAAGCATCGTGCAGGAAGAGAAAAATAAGGAACGCTACCAGGCTGAAGTTGAGAAGATCAGGACGGCACTGACTATTCACCAAACGGCGCTAAAGACAATTTGCGATCAGCTTAAACTTATCAGTCCGGCGCAATACAGTCAGGTGCCGGTGGCCATGGTAGAAGGAGAGAAGGCGGCACTGTTAAGGGAGCATGCCCGGATCGAAAATGAATTTACGGAAATGTCGGCTCGGCTCGTTAACCGGACAAAAATAAAAGATACTCTGAGCGGAAGTTTGACGGTAAACCGCAGGGAACTGGAACAAGACCGATTGACGATTGAAAACCTGAAAAAACAGTTGGATAACCAATTGCAGAAGTCATCCTTTCAATCGTTGGAAGAGATCACGCACTTGCTGACGCAACCGGTCGATCTGGAAACGGAGAAACAGAAAGTCAGTTCTTTTAAAGATGAGCTTCTGCGTTGTAAGTCCCGGTTGGAACAACTGGACAAGGAAATGGGGAGCCGGGTTCATGATCCGGAAGTTCATCAGAAACTTGTTCTGGAAATTGCCTTGCTTAAAGATCTGGTCACACTGAAAAACCAGGAGCAGGGAAAGATCGCTGAATTGCTCAAAAAGCTGCAAAAAGATCTGGACAGTCAGCTTTCGCTTCGGGCAGCGCTCGAACAACTGGAACTCAGGACGGAGAATATTAAAACGATGAAGTCGCTTTTTAAGGCAAGTGGTTTTGTAAATTACATTTCGTCGGTTTATCTGCAGAATCTTTGCAATGCTGCCAACGATCGTTTCTTTCAACTGACCAGGCAAAAACTGAGTCTGGAGATCACGCCCGACAATAATTTCCAGGTCCGTGATTTTATGAATGGTGGTAAGGTGCGCAGTGTGAAAACCCTTTCGGGAGGACAAACATTCCAGGCGGCTTTGTCGCTGGCTTTATCGTTGGCTGACAATATTCAGAAAATCACGGAATCGAACCAAAATTTCTTTTTCCTTGACGAGGGTTTTGGCTCGCTCGACAAAGACGCGCTGGCGGTTGTTTTTGATACGTTGAAATCGCTCCGGAAAGAGAACCGCATCGTCGGCGTCATTTCCCATGTGGAAGAAATGCAGCAGGAGATCGATGTTCATCTTCGAATCGAAAATCAGGAGGAGCGAGGAAGCATCATCCACCCGAGCTGGATGCAGGGTAACAGCAACGGCCGAAAAGTTTAAAGTATTGCCGGCTCACGGCCTATTTCTTCCTTCCGATCGGGACAGTAAGCCCGAGGAAGGGTATAGCCACGAACGAATCCATATCCGGACCTATCGGGACCCATAAGCTGTAATCGAGGCTGACATTCCGGATCATGCTTCGCCCTCCTCCCGATATAAACATTCCAACTTCCCCATCGGAGGTGACCAGGTGGTTCTCGGTGATGATATATCCTTTTGGTCCCGTTCTGAGCATACCGCTGAAACTGATAATTGGTATATCCAGCCATTCATCATCAGCAAAACCGTACGCCACTCCTACGCTGAAATTTTTATCCCGTGATCCAAAGGTTGAAGTACCATACAGAATCCCGTACGACGCATTATCTTCACCCACAACCGTTCCTAAAAAAGCTCCTGCAGCCAGGTTGATTTTATTTTCAACCAGCGGAATGGAAAACTTTGGTGTGATCCAGAAAGGAGAAGATGTTCCTCCAAAAAGAAACAGCGGGACTGTTCCGGCTCCTATTGAAAAATAATCGGTCACGCCATAGTTAAACTGGTTGAACAGGATCCAGACATTCTTGTAATAGGCTGATCCCTGCTCGAGGCCATAAGCATTCGGCGTGAGAAAATAGCTGGAAGACTGGATGTTGGGGAGCCAGAATTCTTCGCCCGGTTTTCCTGTTTCTTTGGCTGTTATCTTCAATTTGATGTTATCCTGCGGGATTTTAATTTCCCCAAAATCTTCTGTCTTCAAAATGATCTTCAGTGAATCTTCAGCGACCGGATAACCAACAAAAACGTTCCCGTCTTTTGTTTCGATGCGGTATGTTTTTGCCGGATCATGGGTATTCTGTCCATAGCTGGTAAGGAAATAAAGAACGAGGGCAACAGTGAAAGTCAGCGATACTTTTAGTTTCATATGCACATCAGGTCAGTTGTGATTTTCGGCCTCAAAGTTAATGCAATTCGTTCAAATGAATATGATATTTTATGCTTATATAAGCAGAATAGACGGACTAATCAGCCGGTACATGGACCGGGAACCGGAGCATTAGTGTTTTATCCTGTGAATAACCGCTTTCACGACTTATCGAATATTGATTACACTGCATAGAAATCAATCGTTTCTTTTATCAATATATCAATTGGTGTGTAATTTTCGACATTGGTAACTTTGTTGGATAGCAGATATTCCAGAATGGTCCTTACTGCCCTATATCCCTGATGATGTGGTCTTTCTGAGATAATAAATGAAATATATCCCTCTTTCAGGTCATCAATATTCTTTTTATCAGTACCATAACCAATAAGTTTGACATGATTCATTTGATGCATTTTCAGATATTCCGATATTACATACGCTCTTGTATTAAACACTGCAGCCCCTCCGATATTTGTATGATCCTGAAAGAATTGGTCCAGAAGATACCAGCTCTGCTTCTTGTCCGCATTATCATATTGAGCGGAAAATACATTGATGTCCGGAAAATTATCTTTCAGATAGGATATAAAACCGTACGACCTGGACAATGAGGGAATGGATGCCTCATCACCTATTCTCTTCGCTTGAAAAAGAGCAATATCCTTCCCATGTTCCAAAATAGTGGTCAGTAGTCTTGCCTGAACGACTCCGGTCTGAAAAGAATGAGGTGCGAAAAAAGCCAATGGCTTTGTGTTATTCACTGCAGCATCTACGAAGACATACGGAATATTTTTCATGAATAACTGACTGGCAAAAAGCACAGTTTCGTCATAAAAAGAAGGACCGATAATTACTGCATCCGATTTGTAAGCTAATGCTTCATTAAATATCTTTCTGCAGGAATACAAATCAAACTGGTCATAATACAGGAATTTTATTTTCAGTTTTATATTTGTGAAATCACGAATAGCATCTCCGATTCCTTTTTCAATCAATGCCCAATAATCCCCGTCGGTGTGCTGAGGTAAAATCATTAAAAGCTTAATTTGCTTCGCATTTTCCGGCACAGCCGTATGCTGTCCGTGTGAATAATTTATTTCTGCCAATACTTTTTCTATTTTTATCCGGCTATCGGAAGATACATCTCCCCGATTGTGAATCACCCGGTCTACGGTACCAACCGACACTCCTGCCAATGCCGCAATATCCTTAATTCTGTATTTTTTTGCCATTCGATGCTCTATTTATACCACAAATATATTGTTTTTCAATAAACCGTGCAATAACACGGACTATTTGTTTATCGTATACTCAATTATTCCGTATGACAGAATAATATTCAATTGATTGATAGATAAATATTTGATATATTTTTATTTTCTAAAAATAAATGACTTACATGTTTTAAAGCACAAAAATGGTAGAATATAGTCTCAATAATAATTTCTAGTTTTGCATTGAACACAGATTAACACGGTAAGCATCCGTGTATATAATTGACTGTTAAATAGTATATTATAAAATAGCCACAACATATATTTTATTTTAACACGGTTTTTAATAAGCGCGCATGAAACGAGCCATGATTTTAGAGTTTACAGTCGCAGTCACAGATTCCAGTACTTACTGAACACTGAGACTTTTATTGGCGAGTTCCATACCGTTGGTGTTCGTTAGAAAAGTGATGCAGCTAGTACGAAAGTTATGCACAGTCAAATTGAAAAAATAAACGTATGAAATATCTTATCCTCTTTTTTGCCGGCATGATCAGCATGGACGTCAATGCCTCTGAATACAATATTATAACTTTTGGAGCGGTAGCTGACGGTAAAACTGTTTGTACCAAAGCGATTCAGTCTGCAATCGACAAAGGTTCCGAAAACGGGGACAAGGTGATCATTCCAGCAGGAAGCTTTGTTACCGGAACTCTTTTCCTGAAAAACAATACCGCTCTGGTACTGGAGAAAAACGCACGGCTCTTAGGATCAGCTGACTTAGCCGATTACCCCAAAACAAAAGTAAACTTCAGGTTCTGGGGAGATACCTGGACATATCAGTCTCTTATCGTTGCACATAACGTAGACAATATCACGATCGAAGGTCAGGGAACCATTGATGGCCGGGGCAGTGCATTTCCTGTAACAACCACTAAGAAGCCCGATCGCTATCGCAACCGTCCGTATTTGTTATGGATTGCTGAATGCAAAAATGTAACGGTCAGAGATATTGAGTTACGGAACTCGGCGATGTGGATGCAATCGTACATCCGGTGCGAAAAATTACGGATTGACGGTATAAAAGTCTTTAACCATTCGAATAAGAATAATGACCTGATGGATATCGATGGCTGCAAAGATGTTATTATTACCAGAGTTACCGGAGATTCAGACGACGATGGAATAACCTTCAAAAGCACGACAGACCGCATCGCTGAAAACATTATCGTGTCAGACTGTATCATCAGCAGTCACTGCAATGCCCTGAAATTCGGGACTGAAACCACTTCCGGGTTCCGTAACGTGTCGATCAGCAACTGTATTATCAGGAGATCATCCGTAACAACTGCATTAACGGGGTTACCGGAAGGTATCTGCGGGATTTCTCTTGAAATAGTGGACGGCGGAATAATGGAAAACATAGTCCTGTCCAATATTGTTATTGACGGCACTCACGTTCCGCTCTTTGTCCGTTTGGGAAACAGGGCGCGCAGGTATTATGACGGGGCTCCGGATCCTCCGCTTGGTTCTGTCCGCAACATTGTCCTGACCAATATCGTGGCACAGGCATCCGGCCCTGTTGGTTGTTCAATAACCGGGATCCCTGAAAGTAAGATCGATGGAATTACCTTATCGGATAGCCGTTTTATTTATCCCGGAGGGATTAAAGACGATTTGAGCAAAAAGAAAGTAGAAGAACTACGTGAACTTTATCCGGAATCGACCATGTTTGGTACTTTACCTGCTTCCGGACTGTATATCAGGCATGTCAATAATCTCAATTTGCATGGAGTCTCCTTCGGGTTTCGTAGTCCCGACAGCCGTCCTTCCGTCATTTGCGACGATGTTAACGGAGGAAGCATTCATTCTGTTTCAATGAACGGGGTAACAGACTACAACGAAATTAAAATCTTCGATAATTCGACGATACAACTGATCAAATAAAAACATTTACAACAAATTGCTTTATGATACAGGATAAAATGAAAGAAAAATTGTTGCTGTTATTATTTATTTTCACGGGCCTCTGTTCTGCAGGGCAAACCCCTGCCAGTGACGAGCTTCTGAAAGCGATTAACGAGTGTACGACCTATGCGACCCGCGTGTTGTTAGATCCGGACGGAAAATCCCGTTGCGATTATAATACAATTGACGGGAAATGGTATCCCTACGAAGAGCCCTGGCATACCGGACAACTCATTTTGGGTTTACTGGAAAGTTACAAAGTGACAGGCAACGCCGAAGTCCTGAAATCGGCCCGTAAAGCAGGCGACTGGTGGATCAGCCTCGAAATCAAGGATAATCCCCGGTTCAAAGGGATGGTTGCTGCCACGCATGGCGATGTGATCGGTCATGATCAGATCGTATTTGCAACAACCAGCGACGGAACTCCCGGCATATTTGAACTCAGCCGTGTGACCGGAGACAGGAAATATGCCAAAGTAGCTGCTTCAGCATCGGAATGGTTGCTGGAAAACATGTATTACCCGGAGAAAGGGGTCTGTTATGATCTGGCAGATTTAAAGACAGGAGAGGTACTGAAAGAAAACAGTCCCTTCCACCAGGGCAAGGAAAATCAAAGTCTCGAAGATGTATCCCGCCCTAATACCGAAGGTTCGCCATTCAAAGATGCTTATGAATTTACCAAAGACCGGGAATTCAAAGAGGCCCATATTCTTTTATGTAACTCCCTGATCGAAAAACAGGATAAGGATGGCCTTTGGATGCAGTATATGCCAAACGATAAGGAAGAATCTTCCTTTCATCCCCGGTTTAACCTGTGGTATGCAGAATCATTGCTGGAAGCCTATGAACTGACCAAGGACAGGAAATACCTTGAAGCTGCGGCTAAAACCGCCCGGACCTATGCAAAGGCCCAGAAAAAAGACGGGACAATTTTCTATGTAAATTATACAGGCGGAAAACCTTCTGACAAAGGATCCATCTGCGGCTCAGCCGTAGCTTTTGCCGGCATAATCTGGATACGTCTGGCCGGCTACGGATATGACGAATTCATTCCATCGTATGAGCGCAGCGTACAATGGATACTGAAAAACAGGTATTCAGCCACTCATCCCGATCCCAACCTGCGTGGTGCCGTGGTGAATACCCGCATGCGGATGAAGGACGGACATATCTGGCTTACACACCGTGACATTGGGACTTCGTTTGGATTGCGCCTTTTGGCAGCATATTATCAATTAAAATATAAAAAATAAAAATGAGACAACCGTTTAGACAATTTACGATCGATTCCTTGCAGGTGTATGTATATGAATCCAGGTCAGAGATGGGAATCGCTGCGTATGAACACTACAAATCCTGCATCAATCAACATCTTACAAAAGGAGATAGCATACGAGCAATTTTCGCGGCAGCACACTCGCAGTCCGATTTTTTAGATGCTCTGGTGAAGGATAAGGACATTGATTTTGGGCGGATTGAGGCTTTCCATATGGACGAATATCTGGGCCTGGGGAAAGATGCTCCGCAGAATTTCGGTAATTTTCTTAAAAATGCCATTTTTTCAAGAAAGCCTTTTCGCAAGGTTTATTACCTGGAATCAGACGCCACCGATATTCCGGCTGAATGCCTGCGTTATGAAACACTCTTAAAGGATGCCCCCCTGGATATTGTGAGTCTTGGGATCGGAGAAAACGGGCATCTTGCGTTCAACGACCCTCACGAAGCTAAATTTGATGCGAAGCAATGGGTAAGGGAAACAACTTTAGACAATGTCTCCCGCCAACAACAGGTCAACGACGGAGAATTTTCCTGTCTTGATCAGGTTCCCCGGAAAGCTTTAACCCTGACCATTCCGGCTTTGATGTCGTGCAAAAGTGTGATCGGTATTGTTCCTACAAAACGTAAGGCACGTGCTGTTTTTGATGCCCTTTGCGGTCCGGTTTCCGAGAAATGCCCTGCATCAATCCTCAGGACTCACAACGACGCTGTTCTCTTTTTGGATAAAGCTGCCGCTGAATTATTATAATTTAATTCTTAAAATTATGAAAAATCAAACTATTCCTTTATTTCTGTTAATCGCGATCATGTGGATCCCGTCATTATCTTATGCACAAGGTAAAGGTAATCTCCGCGGAGTTGTAAAAGATGGTACCGGCGGGGTATTACCGGGAGCGTCAGTCGCTGTAAAGGGCACAACCCTGGGGTCAGCTACCGATCTCAACGGAACCTACATATTACAAGGCATTCCTGCCGGTGAAACCGAAATAGAAGTTAATTACTTAGGATTTTCTCCTGTTTTGGGTAAGGTTGTTATTGAAGAGAATAAAACTGTTATTGAAGATTTTACACTCGAAGAATCCTCCTTTTCAATTGGAGGTGTTGTCGTATCAGCTGTAGTAGAGGGTCAACAGCGGGCGTTAAATCAGCAAAAAATGGCAGACAATATGATGCAGATCGTATCGGCCGACCAGATCGGGCGGTTTCCTGACCCGAATGTGGCAGACGCTTTAAAGCGGCTTAGCGGCGTAACGACAGATGGTACAAATGTACAGCTGCGCGGTACGCCCGCCAATTTTACAAATATCAACGTCAATGGCGAGCAAGTGATGGGTAGTCAGGAAGAAGGTAAACGGAATGAAGCACTGGATGTCATTCCGTCCGATATATTGTCTTCGCTGGAAGTTCAGAAAACCCTTCTGCCGTCAAATGACGGCGATGCCATTGCCGGCGTGATCAATATGCGCACGGGCACGGCACGTTCCCTGGATCCTAAATTCTCAATCGATCTTGGAAGCGGGTATAATGATTTGCGGGAAAAACTGAATTACAGTGCGAAAGTAGGTTACTCACAACGCTATTTCAAAACCGGGAAAAACCCGAATGGGGTATTGGGTCTGAGTGCCAACTATAGTTTTCTCAGAACAAATAACGGATATGACAGGCTCGAAGCTGAAGCATGGGAACCCTATAAATTGACGAATAAAACTTCGGGTGAAGTCATTTCAGAAGAAGCTTATATACCGACCGATTTTCGCTACCGTTACCAGGAGAGGGAATCTTCACGGCATGGTGCGTCTTTGGCTATTGACTGGGCTCCTACCGGGAACACCAAATTCACCTTAAGTACGTTATATAATTACAGGAAAAATGATGACCTGCGTTACCGGAACAGATCCCGTTTTCGTGATAATGGCAATGGTTATTTCCTGATGGAAGATGAAAGTATCGGCTCCGAAAGAATGCGAAATATCACCCAGGTATCAACTCAGGATGAGAAAATCAACAATATCAATATTAATCTTGACGGAGAATCAACAATAGGTAACTGGAAAATCGACGGCGGGATTTTCTATACCAAATCGAAACGCGATTACCTCAGTGAGATGGCCGGATTTCAGACTCCCGAGTGGAGGGCCGGGAAGAAAGTAAACGGAGTAACCATCCCAAAAGGAACGATAGTCGGTGTTATGCCCTCAATTGAAACCAAATACCTTGCTTCCGAATACATCTATGCGCCGACCGGCAATATGGGTACTGAAGCTCCTGATGCCGTGTCCAGGTATAACCTTTACACGATAGAAAATAATAATGCCATAACGAACGGAGATAATTTTACAGCCAGGTTCAATGCGTCAAAAAATTATTTTATAAAGAAATACGCATCGACATTCTCATTCGGTGCAAAAGGTAAGTTCATGGATAACGAGGGATATGTCCCTGAGAACACATGGACCTATTCATTCAATTCAAGCGATGCCAACAATCTCGGTAATTTACTTTATACAGAGCAACTGACATCCGGCTTCCTGAATAACAAGCTTCCTTTCGGAATAGCTCCCGATATGGATAAAATCCATACCTATATCGCGAATACGGCAAATGCTGATGACATTATTCGTAACGACTATTTCTCAAATATGAATATCGACGGATTCTATTATGAGGCACAGGAAGATGTTATTGCCGGCTATGTCATGAATAAGATCCAGTTCGATCAGCTGATGGTATTGGCAGGGGTCCGTATGGAACATACAAGTGTCAGGTATAAGGCAAATATTATAGAACCTTTCGTTAACCCGGAGGCTCCCGTACAAAACGGTGATGAAACTTTGTTTAACGATTATACCTCAACACCTGTTGAAGAAACGCTAAGCTATAATAAGGTTTTGCCAAACATCCAGCTTAAATATGATATGACGGACAAAACAGTTTTCCGTTTGGCATGGACTACCGGCTACTCCCGTCCGAATGTCACTGATCTCGTTCCTAAACAAGGCGTGTCCCAGGACCTGGAACGTGTAACTTTAGGGAATCCTGATCTGAAACCTGCTTATGCCAATAACCTGGATTTACTTTTTGAACAATACCTTTCCAATGTAGGTGTTTTATCCGGAGGCGGGTTTTATAAGCACATTGCTGATTTCCAGTACCTGAGTGAGGGCATTCTGGATGACCCAAACAGCAGATATGACGGATGGCAGGTGATCAAGAATATGAATGGTGATGCCGCCAAGGTATACGGAGCTGAAGTAACCCTTAACTCAAGCCTTACTTTCCTGCCCTCATTCCTCAAAAATTTGGTATTTACCAGTAATTATACCTATGTTCATTCGGATGCTACAACAGATACAGACAGAGGGAGCACACGTCTTCCGGGACAAGCGAAGCATACGGCTAATTTTGCACTTGCCTATTCTACCAAAATATTTACTTTGCAGGCGTCTGCGAACTATATCGGTTCCTATATTACCGCTTTGGGTTCCAATTCGGAGCGCGATATATGGCAGGACGACCGCTGGCAATTGGATCTGAACGGTTCTTTCCGGATCTATAAAGATCTTACCCTATGGATGGAAGTGGTAAATGTGCTTGACAGTGAGTATTATAACTATTTCGGCAACACAAGCCGGGTATATCAATTACAGTACAATGGTGTAACGGGCAGATGCGGAATTAGCTATAAATTTTAACAACGCTCACAGAAGATGAAGTTGTCAGAAATACAGATTATTTGTATACAGAAAATATGATGTTTTTAATATGATAAATATGGCTATTCATGCGAATCAGAAACGAACAAACTACAGGTGGCTCATCTGTTCCATGTTGTTTCTTGCGACTACGATCAATTACCTTGACCGGCAGGTGCTTTCACTGACATGGAAAGATTTCATTGCACCCGAATTTCACTGGACAAATAATCATTACGGCAACATCACCGCGCTTTTCTCTGTTTTCTATGCGATCAGCATGTTGTTTGCAGGCCGGCTCGTGGATAAATTCGATACCAAAAAAGGTTTTCTATGGGCTATTGGAGTATGGTCGACAGGAGCCTGCCTGCATGCATTCTGTGGCATTGCTACCTCCGGAATAACGGCCGGAGAGTGGTTTGTTGGATTCGAAAAAGCCAAAGAGGCTATCGCGCTGGTTAATAAAGGAGCATTAGTAGCTAATGTGAGTGTGACTTTGTTCATTTTTGCCCGCCTGATACTGGCCTTGGGAGAGGCAGGAAACTATCCTGCCTCTATTAAAACAATAGCCGAGTATTTTCCTAAGAGGGACAGGGCATTGGCCACAAGTCTTTTTGATACAGGATCAGTTATCGGGGCATTGGCTGCTCCGCTTACTATTCCTGCTTTAGCTGAAGCATGGGGATGGGAGATGGCTTTTATTGTGATCGGGGCTCTTGGTTTTATTTGGATGGGTCTCTGGATATTCGTTTACAAAAAACCTGAACTCAACAAAAAAGTGAATGCATCCGAACGATCGTATATTCATCAGGATGACGAATATGACAATCCGGAAGTTCAGGATAACGCCCAGGGGAAAAGCAAAAAGCTGCTATTCGTCGATTGTTTCAGGTATAAACAAACATGGGCTTTTGCATTGGGCAAATTCCTGACCGACGGAGTCTGGTTCTTCTTTTTATTCTGGACGCCCGCTTACCTGAGTTCCGTATACGGAATTAAATCGTCCGATCTTCAGGGACAATTAGCTATTTTCCTGTTGTACCTGATTTCTTTGATCTCGATTGTCGGGGGATGGCTGCCTTCTTATTTTGTGAACAAAAAAGGAATGAATCCTTATGCTGCGCGCATGAAAACCATGCTTATTTTTGCGTCCTTTCTGCTTGTCGCATTGTTGGCTCAGCCATTAGGGCATATTTCTTACTGGCTCCCGATCATTTTCATCGGTATTGCTATGGCCGGGCATCAGGCGTGGTCGGCAAATATATTTTCGACGGTGGGTGATCTGTTCCCTAAAAAAGCCATCGCGACCATTATCGGTATTGGTGGTATGGCCGGGGGACTGGGGGCATTCATCATCAATAAATCATCAGGTGTGCTGTTTGACTATGCGGGGGAAACTCAGATGACTTTCATGGGATTTAAAGGAGAAGAGGCCGGATATTTTATTATATTTTCGGTTTGTGCCTTATCCCACCTGACAGGCTGGGTTGTCATGAAATCACTGGTCCCCGCGTATAAACCGATTACAGATATGTAAGTAACCCGATATGTGTAAGATCAACTATTGCTTCCTATTCTTTCTTTTTACCGTTGGTCCGCTGAACATGAGCGCCGGAGAAATACCTGTGGATACCCTGAGCATTCATGCAAAGCAAATATTGAGTGATCTTAATTCGGCTCTTTTCCGGTATATTCAGCAGGACAAGCAATCTCCCGATTACGGAGCTATCGATTGCCCTCACTGCCATCTGTATCATACCCGGGCGGCAGAGGCTGTATATCCTTTTGCTTTCGAGTTTCAGCAAACAGGCAATGAAGCCTACCTGAAGGCTGCGATAAATATGGGGAACTGGCTGATCAAACAACAGCAGGAAGATGGGGCATGGCCTGAAACACCCGAAGAATGGACCGGGACAACAACCGACCAGGCACTGATGATGTCGCTGGCCTATCCGATCCTGAAACCGCACCTGACCGGGGATGAAGCCCGGCGGTGGATACAATCTGTCGAAAAAGCGGGCGATTATCTTGAAAGGGTGATGTCGCCCCGTTTTGCCAGTATCAATTATTGTGCAACCACAACGGCAACCCTGATGTTCATTAGTCGGCTGATCAGCAAAAAATCGTATCGGGAAAAAGCCCGGGAACTGGCGTATCAGGTAATTGCAAAAATGGATCATGATTACTTCCTTACCGGTGAAGGGGGACGGGTATTTGACGTAAAATATGGGGTGGATTTAGGTTACAATATGGAAATGTCACTTTGGGGACTGGCATTGTATGCCCGTCTGGCCAATGATACTGTGGTGACAACCTGCGTGGAAAAATCACTGGAACAGCACCTGGCATTTGTCTACCCCGACGGATCGTTGGATGCTTCCTGGGGGATCCGTTCAAATAAATGGACCTGCTTTGGCAGTGCCACATCCGACGGTTGCCAGCTATTGTTCAGTTTATTTCTGGATAAAAACGACCAGTACCGGACGGCTGCCATCAAAAATATGCAATACCTTCAAACGTGCACCCGAAACGGGATCGTTGGTTTTGGCCCCTTGTATTACGATATGTTTGATGACTTACCCTGTATCTACCCCACATTTGCCAAGGCCAAAAATATGGCCATGGCGATTGCCTTTGTCAATGCTGACGCCGGTAAACTGGAACCTTTGCCTTTGGACAAAAAAGGGATCCGCTATTTTCCTACGCTCAATGTGGTCACCGCCCGCACAGAACAGTGGTGCAGTACCATTTCGGCTTATTCATACAAAGACCCTGCAGGTGAAAGGAGCAAATATATGCATCGTCCAACCGGCGGCTCCATCTGTAATCTTTGGCTCAGGGACCACGGTTTTTTTCAGGCATCGTCCCAAACCATATACAAAAGATGGGAACCGATGAGTTTTCCTGAAATGCCCGAAACACGGGCACTCACTCCCCGTATAGAATTCGACAGCGAATTGGGTAGTTTTACAAATCTGTACGAGTTTGATGCCGTATTGACAAACAGCGAAAAGGATGGTACCTTTTACATCACAAGTACCGGCGAACTTAAAAACAGCAAACAACAAGAGGGTGGAATTTCATACCGGCTGCATCACGAAATAGCAGATAGCAGTATCACAAAAGAAGCAGAGATCATCTGGCACGATGCAAAAGATGCTGTACGGATCATAGAACCTGTCATTTACTACCCGGGGATGACATTCACCAGGATAAACGAAAAAACGCTGAGGATAGAAGCCGGCAATAAAGTGATCGATTTAACGATCGACAGCGGAAACGTCCGGATGGAAACCGGAACTGACGCTCAAAAGTACCGTTTCCCTTATCCGGCCCTCCGGGCTTATCCTATTCTGCTGAATGTCATGTATAATGATCATGAATTCAGGCAAACGGTCAGATTTACCTACCAGATTATAAAATAAAATTGATACACCATGCACAAAGTGATCTTCTCGTTTCTAACCTGTCTGATAACGTTCGCTTTGGGCAATCATCCCGTTTATGCAAAAGTCATTGTGGTCTCAGATAAGGAAACGGGAACAGAAATAAATGCCAAAGCCGGCAAAGTACAACCGGGTGATACCCTTTTATTGAAAAAAGGATATTACAAAATAAACTTCAATCTTAAAAACATACATGGACTGCCCGACAAACCGGTTGTGATCAGAGGAGAAGAAAGGATGTCTGCAACGATAGATGGCGGGGCTTTTAATCCGGGTAGCGACCAACAGAAATATGGCTTCTGCATAGAAGAAAGTTCATGGATCACCATTGATAATTTCTCGTTCAAAAATTGCTGGATCGATGCCATACGGGTTATCAATTCGAGCTATATTTCCCTGACCAACTCCAATATCGAAGGAGGAAGACGGGCAATGTATGCAGAAGGGCGTAAAAGTCACCATTTTCTTATTGAGAATTGTTATTGGGAGCAAGGCGGGCATGTGTGGACAAAAGAAAACCAATATTCCTGGGAAGAATTGCATCATGGAAAATTCAGGTATTACAACGGAAGCCTGTTTCAATCCAGAATGATCAGCGGCTCTTTTGTACTGAGGGACAATTATCTGAAGAATGTATATAACGGATTCAGGCTTTCGGTAATGGGCGAGGCTGAAAACGATACACTGGCAGGTACCAATGGTGAAATATATCGCAATGTGATCGAAAATTCGGCTGATAACGCTTTTGAACCGGAAGTGTATTGCAGAAATCTGCACTTCTACCATAACAAAATGATCAACAGTCATGCCTTTATTTCCGTTACCGAAGTAGGAGGAGGGCCTCTCTACTTTTACGGGAATACGGGAGTAAAGCTCCCCGATTGTAATGATGGATGGACTATTTTCAAATTCATGGGGAAAGACAGAAGACTAACCAAACCGATCTATATATTCAACAACAGCTGGCAGACAGACTCCGATATACTGGGACGAAAGAAGGAACAATACTGGCACAACGACAACATCCGGCATTTCAACAATGCCTACTATATCACCAATTCCGATACGGCTGGCATCTATTACCTGGGAGCGAACAATGTTTTTGAGAACGATTGCTCCAATATTCCTTTTCCGGATAGAGTAACACAAAAAGCGAAGCACCAAAGCATGACAGGCGACCCGATGTTTGTTGACGGTAAATATGGAAATTTTTTACTCCGAAACGAGTCTCCTTGCCGCGACAAGGGGATCATTCCGGAAGGAATTATCATCGGCTTTACAGGGGATAAACTCGATATCGGAGCCTATGATGACGACCGTTTGGTAGAAGGTCCGCCTTTTCGTTACATGGACCCGGGCACGGAAATGCCTGATCAGGAAAAACCGCGTATCGTGAGGCATAAAACAGATAAGAACATGCTGAAGCTTTGGTTCTCATACCCGTTGGATGTATCTACCGTACAGGCAAAGGATTTCGTACTGAAACAGCATGGAACGGAGTATTCTTTTCAGGATCATTCGCTGCAGGAAAACGGATATTTATTAATACTTCGGTCATCAGAGATGCTTCCATCCGGGAATATATCCCTGCATATTGAGCACAAGCCCCATGGAACAAACGGAGAAGAGATGTCATTCTGGGCTTCAACGATCGCCTCTGCAACTCCTGCTCCGGAAGAACAGGTATTAAATACAGTCAGAAAAGTAGCCGATCATATGATCCGGAGTACAACGTTCGGTTTTGAACACAAAGTGATTACTTTTAATGCGAATGTCGCCCGTTTGTGCATTGACCAGGACATCTTGAAAAAAACCGGTGAAGTAGCCTACGGGCTGATCGCAATCCATACGGAAGAAGCCAAAGGGGCCATTCTTGGATTTTCCTTCCGGGGAAACATCCGGGTGTTTCTCAATAACAGACTGATCTGTTCAGGAAAATCAGATGAGGAAAATTTCAGGGAGTATACCTATAACCGCTTTGAGTTTGCCAACGAAGTAAATGTAAATCTGAGAAAAGGTGAAAACCAGTTGCTGGTGAAATGCGGCGGCGGATACGACGGAGTGGTATTCTCTTGTTGCGTTCAAAAACCTGACGGAATGTTTGACGATAAAGTACTGATCAAAAACGACATTGACAATTCTTATATAAACAATTGGCTTGTAACAACGCCTTTTATCTTAACAGAAGGAAGTGCCATTGACTCCATATTCGGACCCGAACGCAGCATCCGGGAGTATTACAGGCAAAACGGTCGTATCATATCCTGGCAACTGCAAAGTCCAATGACAGGACAGGCATTTACAACATCAAAAAACCAAACAAAAAAAGGGTTTGATGCAGACTGGCATTATGCCAATTCCAATGCACTGCTGGGAATTCTCAATCTTTATAAAGTATCGCACGACTACAGGTATAAACGGTTTGTCGAAATGTATAACAAACAGGTGACCGATCATTACGATTTTTTCAAAGAACAGTATTTCTCTAAAAGGGTATTGCGGGGAGCGTATTTTCGTTTATTCAGGGCAACAATGCTGGATGATACAGGCGGAGCCATACTGCCCTTTGCCGAAATGGCCGTTACCGAAAAACCTCAAGGACTGCAACGCGACATCCTGGACCAGACCCTCAACTATGTGTTGCATAAACAATCGCGTCTTGCCGATGGAACGTTTTGCCGTCCCGAACCTGTTATGCATACGGTTTGGGCAGACGATCTGTTTATGTCGGTACCATTTATACTCCGGATGGCCAAAATAAATAATGACCCGGGCCTGTACGATACCGTTGCCATTCAGATCATTAACTTTAATAAACAGCTGACCGACACCAAAACAAATCTGTATAGACACGGATGGTACGATCAGGAGAAGAGACATTCTCCTGCGGCATGGTCGAGAGCCAACGGGTGGATGATCTGGGCCACTTCTGAGGCTTTGCTGGAGATGCCGCGATCGCACAAAGATTACAAAAAAATTAAGGACCTTTTTGTAACTCACCTGAAAGCGATCCTCACATACCAGTCGCAGAGCGGATTGTGGCATCAGGTGATCGATCGTCCCGATTCTTATCCTGAAACATCGGGGACAGCCATGTTTGCGATCGGGCTTGCAAGAGCCATCAATAACAAATGGATACCTGATACCTACTCGTCCCAATTGCTGAAAGCCTGGGATGCAGTCAGGTTACAAACAGACCAGGACGGAATTGTGCATGGTATATGCCGGGGAACAGATATGGGTGAAAACACGGAGTATTATATGGGGCAGGAACCATTGGATAACGATCCCCGGGGATTAGGAGCCGTACTGACCTTAGGCAGCGAAATGTATCATTTCTTTCATTCCCGAAAAGTTAAGTCATTTTAAAAAGAAAAGTTATGAAACGGATAATGACACTTTTTTGTATTTTAATCCTATCCTGCTGCTGTAATATTTTAGCCGTTGATATTGTACCTCTGCCCTGTTACGTGAAGCTGACAGGAAAAACCTTTGTTCTTCCAAAAGGTATCGATTATGAAAAAATCCTGACAGAAGAGAATGATTCAGCTATAAAATCGCTGCATACCGGCATACGCAATCAGGATAAAGATTTTGATGACCTTTGCCGTAAACTTGGATTTTTCAAGCAGGATATCGGGAATGAGGGATACGAGCTTCTGATCGATGATCGTAAAATCGTATTGGCGGCCAATACCGCGCAAGGAATTTTCTATGGAAAACAATCGTTAAAACAACTCATCCGGAGCGCTCAAAATAATCAGCTTAAAGGGATGCACATCATCGACAGGCCGGCTCTCAGATACCGGGGAGTCATGGATGACATCAGCCGCGGACCTGTTCCCTCCAAAGCGTATATGAAATACCAGATCAGAAGAATGTCTGAATTAAAGCTGAACATGCTTTGCTATTATACGGAACATGTTGTGCAAACAAAAAAACATCCTGAATTTGCTCCTCCGGCAGGCGGGATCAGCATCGAAGAGTGGAAAGAAATAGCTGAATACGCAAAGGAACATTTCATCGAATTGGTGCCGAACTTCCAGTCGCTGGGGCATGCAGAAAAAGTATTGCTCAATCCAAAATACCGACATCTGGCTGAAAGCAATACCATGTATTCGCCTGTGAATCCGGAGACAGTCCTGTTCATGAAAGATATTTACGATGAAATGTGCCCTGCTTTTAGTTCCGGGTTCTTTCACGTAAATTGTGACGAAACTTTCGACCTGGGAAGAGGTCCGTCTAAAAAGATGGCCGACAGTATTGGTGTGGGACGTGTGTATACTGACTACATGAACCAGTTGTCGGATATTCTTCGTCACCACAATAAACGGATGATGATGTGGGGTGATATTGTATTGCAGCACCCTGACATACTTGACCTGTTGCCATCCGATGCGGTGATGATGACATGGGAATATGGAGACAAACAATCCTATGCATCATGGATCGATCCGTTTGTTGAAAAGGGGTTCGACTATATCGTCTGCACAGGTGTCCTCAATTCGCTCCGTTTATTCCCCGACTACAAACAGGCGCTACCCAATATCCGCAAGTTTATCCGTGAAGGTGCCCAAAAAGGGGCAATGGGTGTTTTAAATACTATTTGGGACGACGGCGGACTGCATAGCTTTGACCGCGACTGGTACGGAGTCGCTTATGGAGCAGAGCATTCGTGGAATCCCAATGAGAACAGTACGGACGATTTCGATGCACGATTATCAGCCGGGTTATACCAAGGAGGCGGAAAGGAACTTTTTACCGCCGTTCATAAATTGACTGAAATGGGGGATATTCAGGCGCTGGGCGGAATGAATGAACTGGTGTTCTGGAAAACGATTATACCCGAAAGAGGGAAATATACCAGCTATAGCCTCGCTGGCTGGGAAGAAGTTCATGAAGCATGCCTGGAAGTAGATTCTATCCTTAGCCTGAAAACGTCCCAATATGATACAAGAGAATATGCTGCTTTCCAAATCGTTTCGGATGAATATAAATACCTGGCGCAGGCAAAACTGAAGCTGGCAGAAGCATCAGCCCTCTATTCTGAAGCGTGTTGTATTCAGTACACCGGGCGGGACAAAGCGCGTCAGCTGCTAAACAGGGCCAGAATTAACATCGTAAAGTGCCAGGGCGATTTTAACAGGTTAAAAGAAGATTTTAATGCAATCTGGAAAAGTGAAAACCGTGACTACTGGAATAATTTTGCATTAGACCCGTTCAATAAGGTTCTGCGCGAGTATGCCGATCTGATCACTTCTCTGGATCAGTCGGTTGAATATTTCGAGCGAAAATTACCTTTATCTGCACCCGCCGATATCCGGCTCGACATTCGCGAAATAGCCGGATCCTATTTCACCTATTGGCTTATTTCACCCGCGTTCGATCTTAAAAACAGTACTGGCTTCGACCATGATTTTCTGAAAGAAATGGGAGGCGAACAAAACGCGTCACCTTTCCCTGGATTTTCATTTTTCGATTCCAACGGTAAAAACGTAAAATGGATGAAGTATTCTTCACCGCTATCCGACAAGGTATCTTTGAACACCATACTGGACTCTGACAATAAGGCTGTATCCTATGCTTTTTGTACATTGGAATCTCCCGGACCGAAGAAGGTAACTGCCAGTCTGGGAGTGAACAGAAGCATAGAGGTTTTTTGTAATGGGATATCTGTATTTAAAAAGCTTGGTAATGAGACCATGCTTATTGACGAATTTCAGTGCCCGTTAAACCTGAACGCGGGAAAAAACAGAATTCTGTTAAAGATAGAAAAAGGAAATACCGCCTGGAATTTTTCTTTCAGCATAAAGGATGAAACAGTCAGCAACAGTAAAAATAAATACAGGATCAGTGGCAACATGTAGGTTTTTCTGCATACATCGGGTTCCGGGACCTTGAGAAAATGCCTTCTGTGATCAGGAAAGACGATCTTTTAATAGCCAGTGTTGTCTTGTGTTTCCGGAACAGATCTCTTGCTTTTCCCATGATCACAAATCCGAAAAATGCAATCAAGAGCCCGGCCAGGTTAACCGGAAACAGAATTAGATTATACCCCGGAAGCAGAAAATAAAAACTAACAATAAGCAGGAAACTGATGAAAACGCAGACAGGTGGAATAAACAGTCTTTTCATGGTAGTCTTTCTCTTTGGTTTTTACCCGGTTTACAGATCGTAATTATTTGATCTAAAGATAAAGATTTCATTTATCGATTTTCCCGGAGTATTAAAAAAGTGATGATTTCCGGCTCTTGCTTAATTATCTGCTTTTTGTTTCTTTGATCAGGCGGAGGTTTATCCCGTTCCAAGATTATTTACTATACAAAGGACATCGCTTAATCAGATATTGCAATGTATTCTGATAAGCATCCTCTTTTTGCCAAAGTGAAGTCTTTGACTCTGATGAAATATTACGTCCGTCGTCAACATATACTTTTAAATCAACCTGAGTTTTAAACTGTTCTGTTGTCGTTGATGTTCCCAGGGAGAATGTTGTTCTTTTGTTCCCGTTATTTTTCCTTTCCGATGTAGTACTAGCGCTTTCATTGTTGGTTGTCCCTTTATAATCAACCAGCACAGAACCAACCACAACATACTCAGTACCTAGAATTACAGCTAGTTCACTTGGTAAAAAACCATCGAGATTACTTCCGTTTATTCCCTGACGGGCTAAAAGTGCGTTCGTCTTCATTGGATCCTGAATAGAAAAACGGGAGGCATATTTCAACAGCAGGTTATAACAATCAGACTGTACCTTTTTACTCAGTTTTTCATCTTTTTCCCCTCCCTGACCAATATATGAAAAGGGCAAAACAGCCACCATGTTGCGTTGAGTCGACGGCATTGTTGCCAAGGCTCCTCCCAGGTTTGATTCACCCTTTTTCTTATCATTAAATGTTTCCACCCGTCCGCTGGCAAACTTAATTTTATTGATTTCGTCTTTTTTTACCGTATAAGCCAAGGTTTCCCCTTGATGAACAAAAGTGATGACATCGTCGGTAGTTCCGGTAACTTTCCCTTTCATCTCATTTCCGTTCATTAGTGTAACCACATCGGCAGACTCTGACTGTGCAGAAGCAAATTGATTATTAATGCAAACAGTCATTGCAACAAGTAAATAAATCAGTATTCTTTTCATGGCTTTTAATTAAACATTATGTAATTTTTTTTTACTGTTAAGCTTTATGTTTAAATATTGCGACAAAATAACGAAACTCATTTTCCCCCGAATAGTAAAAATCGGAAGTAGTGCTGGCAACTTGAATACTGAAATCGGCTGTTATTATGTTCTGACTTCTGACAGACTATAAAAGGCAACAACGAAAGAAAGATCTGTGAAAATAAAGCTATTCATTCGTATAAAATAATCTGCAAAAATTATTATTTCTGCTTTCAAACTGAGTTGGGGTTAACCCTGTATATCTTTTGAAGTCTTTAATGAAATGGGACTGGTCGTAATAGAAGTCAAAAAATGCTTTGGATTTCAGAATTCTTTCGTCCTCTTTAATCATTGCAGAATAATAATTGTGGAAACGGAAAATTGAGCTGAGGTTTTTGGGGCTTAGCCCAAGCCGCTCATCAAACTTCATATTAATCCATCGGTTACTGTATCCCGTTTCGTTTGCCAGTTGTTGAATTGAAATGTTCCCTTTTGAATAAATAATTTTATTGACACAATACTCAAAAATCAAATCATTGTTGCTTTTTCTGAATAGATAAAAAAGAAACTGCAATAGCAGTTTTACTTTGAGGTTTACGTCCTGGGCATTCGCAATCTGTTCTTCTATTTGCCGGGCATTTTTATTCAGGACATCGGTAAGCAGGAAGGATCGGTTTTTGATCTCACTTTGGCGAAGATGGAAAAAAAGATAAGCCCCAAGCGGACTGAACTCAATCCCGAGCATCGCCGACGGTTCATCTCTCTTAAAATCGACAAATAACGGAAGGTCGTTAATCCCTATGAGCATCAACTTATCTTTTGTAGCGACCTGGAGGTATTCGTTGTTTTCCAGCGAAAATCTGCTTTCACAGGGAATGACCAAACGGATGAGCCCGTTAGGGGCTACCAGCATCATGTCATCGATTTCGGGCAAACCCTTGTTCTTTTCAAAAAACCAAATTTTTGTGATATAATTCTTCAATGAATGAGGAATACTAAAAATCCGGACGTTCATAAAACCAAAGTTTGGGAAAAGCCTTATTCAAACAAACGGTATGCCATTTTAAAGGGAAAGAATTTTCATCCATTCACAAAAAAAAAGCCTCAACAAAATATGTTGAAGCCTTTACCTGTTTTATCTATGTTAATCTTAAAAAATTTTAAACCCAACTGTCACTATAAAAGTACGGTTTTTCGAACTATACCCGATTTGAAATCTGCTCCTTTAGCGCTATAATAAGCTTCGGGCTGAACGTAAAGGTGCCCATAGCCCAGCCTGGCAAAGGCGCCGACATGGGTTTTCAGTACTGGTTCGGAGGAGAAATCCTTATAATCTGAAACTGTAGAAGTATTGTTTTTCTGCAACGTGAAATAGTTTTGTATTTCGCTCATTATCAACGACAAATAAGATCGTCAATTTTAGATGAAGAACAAAAACTTTTACAAAGCAGGACCGCCCGGGAAGGATTCCTGATGCCGATTCCCGGATAATCTTTTCTGTGCCTACAGGATGCGTAAAGCGCATGTGTATTTTTTATAGATTTGCGGTTGACTGAACCAGAATTCGGGATAAGTGTTTATTTAAATTAATCAATGCAATCAAAGCGAGATAAAAAGCAATGAATAAACTCGCTGCCATATTGATCTCCCTCTTCTATCTGACTGTAACCGTCGGGTTGGCTGTCAATGCACATTATTGCCATGGCGAGCTCGAATCAGTCGGGCTTTATGGGCAGACGGATGATTGTTGTTGCGGGGATGTTTCCGGTGATGGCGACTGCTGCCACAACGTGGTGCAGCACATCACGCTTGACGATGAACAGGCGCCGGGTTCGCGGCCCGATATTCAACCGCAGGTTTTTGATTTACTGATTACAGAAGACCGTTCTGGTGACTTGCCGGCCGGAACCGGTCAGCCGCCTTTTGTTTCAACCTCAGATTTTTCCCCTGCAGACCTGCCGGCATGGCTGCTTTTCTGTTCCCTCGTTTATTACGGATAGTTTTTAAGTAAAGATCAACCGGAATGGCCAGTAATGGCCTGATTGTATATTTTTTACTTAAAAACTTTCACGGGTGTCCAATAAAATTTTAACATTTAATATTTAAAGGCAAATTCAAGTTGAGCGGCTTGTTCACATACATC
>JBCFBK010000022.1:0-32057 GCA_038562555.1 Prolixibacteraceae bacterium
GGTCGGTCCCCGCATAATTGCTTAGTTCGGCCAGAAAAAGATTTGCTCTGGCAATGGCCTTGTAATTGAAATTATAGACGCTGCTGATATAGCCTTCGGCTGTCGGGCTGATATCGCCCGACGCGATTTGCCTGGAGTTCCCGTAACTATGCTGTCCAAAACTGTTATCGGTAATATTGTCCCAGTTGGGAAGCAGGTATGCCCACATGCCGACCGGCGGGTTTTCCCATGGCCCCTCTGTTGATCCGTGCATGTATCCGTAATTAGCTGTTAAGGCCATTTCGATGTCATTCCTGCTTTGCCAGTAGTTGTTCGACGAGATCTGATCGAGCGGATCCCTGTCCAGAAAATCGCTGCAGCCGGTCAATACAGCTACAAAAAACAGGGCCGGTAATTTATATCGATTTATGGAATTCATAATGATCGGGTTTAGAATTTAACATGGACACCAAATGAATAAATTTTATTCTGAGGGTAGTTTACGAAACTCCCGCTCTCCCTGCGTTCAGGATCAAGCCCGGGATAGTTAGTGATCGTAAAAAGGTTATCGCCCGAAAAATAGACCCTGAATGAATTAATCCCCGACTTTTGGAAAAGCCGTTGAGGCAGGGTATAACCCAGCGTGAGGTTCTTGAGCCTCAGATAGGAGCCATCCTGCAGGTACCAGGAAGAATTCCGCCTGATGCGGTCGGGAGCTCCCCAGCCCCAGTAAATGCGTGGCATTGATGTTGACGGATTGGTCTCCGTCCACCGGTCGCGCCAGTCCGTGGTAGGAGGAGACCCCTGAACAAAAGGCACCGTTCCCCAGTCATTTACAAAGTACTTGACACGTTCAACCCCTTGAAACTGCGCAGACAGATCAAATCCTTTCCAGCTTGCATCAAAATTAAACGCATAATTGAATGCCGGATATTTACCTTTCATGACGACGCGGTCTTCATTATTGATCACGTTATCGCCGTTCTGATTTTTAAACTTCAAATCACCCGGAACGGTAGCATCGTTGAACTGCCGGGGTGAGTTGGCAATTTCATCTTCCGACTGGAAAATTCCTTCCCATTCAAGCATATAAAAAGTTTCCCACTCGTATCCTTCTTCCCGCAAATAATAACCGCTGATTTCACGGGCGCCAAAATCAACCAGCTTATTTTTGTAATGATCGATGTTGAACCCGGCACCGTAGCTCAATCCTTCAAAATATCCCGAATGGATCTGCCCCGAATACTGAAGATTTAACTCCACCCCCGTATTTTCCATCGTACCGTCGTTTACGGTAGGCGCTCCAAGACCGACGGCATCGGTTACCTGCGAGATCCTCAGGATGTCGGTCGTCCGTTTTTTATACCAGTCGAATGTCACATTCAGTCCCTGAAAAGCTGTCAGATCAAGTCCGATATCGGTGATCGTGGTCGATTCCCATTTAATGTCAGCGTTTGAAAGGTTTATCTGGGCTACACCTGACGAAAGGTTGGCATCGTCGTAAGCATAATTTCCCGTGAGCGCGAGGATATTCTGGTAAGGATACAGTCCGATGTTCTGATTCCCCAATTCTCCGTAGGAACCTCTCACTTTGACATTGTTTAGCCATGTCCAGTTCAGGTTTTTAAAAAATTGTTCCTCCGAAATCCGCCAACCGGCCGAAAAGGAAAGAAAAGCGCCCCATCTGGAGTCGGGTGCCAGCCGCGAAGTGCCATCGTAGCGGATGTTTCCTTCGAGCAGGTATTTTTCCTTGTAATTGTATCCTATCCTTCCAAAGAAAGACATCAGCGCCCACTCATTTTTTGAGCCGTTTGCCTGTTGTACCGAGGGGCTCCCGGCGTCGATCTCACGAAGCGCGTCACTGGGAAACTCCTTCCGGTAACCGCTCAGGTACTGATAGGTGTTTTCTTCCATGCTGTACCCCGCTTGCAGGCTGAACTGATTTCCGTCGCCGAATTGCCCGTCATAGTTGAGATAGGTGTAAAGATTCAGGTACTCGTTCTGGTCATCCTGAACAATCAGTCCGTCGCCCCCGACATCCAGATAGGTCATAAATTCGTTGGTACGGAAGTTGTAAAGGGGAATCTGGGGCCTGAAGTCGCTGTACTTGCTGAAATCGAGATTAATGGCTCCCTTTGTATACCATTTTAATCCTTTATAGAGCTGGATATCAACCCATCCCTGCGCCGAAAAAGCATAGTCATTTGTATTCCTGTCGACGTTATTCCCGATTATGGCCATCGGATTCTTGTTGTTGTATTCGAAATCATACGCTTTAAAGGTATATCTTCCGCTTCCGTCGGCAAGCGTGGGCGCGTAGGTCGGGGCCTGCGACATAGCAGCCAGAAAGGTATCGGTTGCCCCTTGCCGGGGTGCGGATTTTATCCCTTTCTTCATGGCAAAATTTCCCCCAAACTGAATTTTATCGTTCACTTTGGACGTTAAGTTTACCCGGATATTGTATTTTTCATAGCTAAAGCCTTTCATAATCCCTTCCTGATTCACGTAACCCAGCGACACATTGAACCTGGTATCACGGTTACCCCCGCTGAAACTCAGATTGTGGTTTTGTACGGGCGCCGGACTGAACAAAAGATCAAGCCAATCGGTATTGGGGTACAGCTTCCTGTCGGTTGCATCGCGATAGGCGGCGATCATAGCATCGGTATACAGCCCGGATGTCAGACCTGAATTAACCCGTGCCTCATTAAACAACGTCATGTATTCGGCCGAATTGGTAACGAGATCGAAGAGTTTTGTCGGCGTGTGAATGCCAAAATTTCCGCGGTACTCCATCGCTACTTTCCCTTCCTGTCCCACTTTGGTTGTCACCAGGATCACCCCGTTTGCAGCGCGTGAACCGTAAATAGAAGCAGACGCGGCATCTTTCAGCACCGAAATGTTCTCGATATTATTGGGATTCAGATCAGCCAGTTCACCCTGAACACCATCGATCAGGATAAGCGGATTGGAGCCGGCGCTGCTAAAGGTTCCCGTACCCCGGATGCGGATCGAAACATCTTCATTTCCGGGCTCGCCCGAGTTTTGAACAATCTGGACGCCGGGCATTCTTCCCTGGAGCATGGTTTCGACATTGGTCACCGGACGTTTAGCGATATCATCACCGCTAACCGAAGCCACCGACCCCGTCAGGTTCACCTTCTTTTGCGTCCCGTAACCAACCGCTACAACTTCTTCCAGTCCGATGGTTTCCTCCCTGAGCACAACATCCAGTACCGCCTGGCCGCCGGGAATAACCTCCTGGCTTCTCATGCCGACAAAAGAAAAGAGTAACACCGCCTGCGGATCAACATCCCTGAGCGAAAATTTTCCGTCAATATCAGTAATCGTTCCGATTGCTGTCCCTTTTATCGCAACGGTTGCACCGGGAACCGGCTCACCGCTTTCGTTCCTTACTGTTCCCGAGATATTCCTGCGCTGCTGGCCAAACCTGGATGAGGATTCTGCGCGAAGAATGACCTGCCGTCCAATAACTTCATAGGCAATGCCCGTATTTTCAAATACAACATCCAGGATTTTCGTAATGGGAGCATTTGAAACGCGAACAGATACAAGCGGAGTCAGATCGACTTCTTCATTAAAGAAAAACCGGTATTCACTTTTATTTTCGATTTCCCGAAGCAGCGTAATAATTTTCTCATTCTTATATTCCAGACTGAGTTTTGTATTCTGGGAGTATAAGTCCGCGGCAAAGCTGCTGAAAACCGTGAGAATTATTAGCCCTAACGTTAGTTTCATTCGTCTTAGGTTTAAATAAAGAAATGGAATGATGCCATCATAACATCCTTTTTTTTTCATAATTTTACAGTTTGAAGTGAGTAATTTGATTCTTATCAGGTTATTCGGAAGACAGGATCTCGCACATCCTGTCTTCTTCATTTATGCGTACCTAATTTCCAGCCGTGATGGTTAATTTTCCCTGTTTTTTATCATAGGCATAGGTTATGGGTTTTGTTTTATTTATGTATTCCATGAGCTCTTCGACCGATTCATTAAACAACTGACCGGTAAAATGAATGGGGCGGAGCCTTTGATCCAGTTCAATCCGGATATTAAAATGCCGCTCCAGCCTTCTAACCACATCACCCAACGGTTCATGTTCGAACGAAATGACTCCTTCACGCCAGGACGATGCATATTTCGTATCCACCTGTTGCACTTCGATATTCCGGTCGCGGTTTAAAGTAAGTTGCTGTCCCGGTATGAGCGATCGTTCGGTACCGTCTGACTTAAAGCTGATCCTGCCTTCAACCAGGGTGGCCTGAAACAGCATATCCGGATAGGCTCTCAGATTGAATGATGTACCCCGTACTTCGATGTCGCCGTATGACGACGAAACAACAAACGGCATTGTCCCGCTTTTTACTTCAAAAAAGGCCTCACCCGAAAGACTGACCTTTCTCTCCGTCCCTTGAAACGTTTGAGGAAATCTGAATGTAGTTCCGGCATTCAGCCAGATTTTGGATCCGTCAGAAAGAACAATTTCCGCCTTTTCACCGTTCGGAACATGTATTTCATTCGTCCCTTCCGCCGCAAAGGGGCTCCGTCCGACATTCATCCGGTGTCCGGTATAAATTCCCATCGATAGCAGGAGAAGGGCGATAGCCGCATATTTAAGGACCTGCGAAAGAACGACCTTCATATTCGCCCTCTTTTCCCGTTTAAATCTCAGCCATGAGTGTTCTATTTGCATCTTGTCCATCTCCTTTTCAGAAGATGCCAGCGCCAGGGCATTTTTTATCCGTTCATATTCTTTACGCAACTGCGCATCATTTTTGATTCCGGCCAGGATTTCCTTTCTTTGATCAGGGTCAGCATTCCCCGAAATCAAATCAAAAAGCTGTTTTTCCTCTTCCATAATCTGGTTGTTCCTGTATATAATCCGCCAGCGGTCAAAAACCCTTGCCGTATTTTTGATTTATTTTTGAAAGCTACAGTTTCACGGGAGAAACAGGAATCCTGCAAGAGGTAAATAGTCTTTTAAATTAACTTTTAGCGATTTTATTGCTTTGGTGATATGACCTTCGACGGTTTTGACAGAAATACCCAATTCGTCAGCTATTTCCTTATTTTTCCTGTTAGCAAAACGGCTTAACTCAAAAACCAGCTTGCATTGAGGGGGTAATTGCGACAAGGTAGACTGGATAATCCGCTCAACTTCCGGGAAGGTCAGATCGGTGGTCCAGAGACTGGACAAGGCCCCCGTGTTAAATTCAATTTCATCGGCGGTCAAACGGGTTGACGAAAAAACAGTCTTTCTGTATTTTTCGTCACGCAGTTTTTTTAAACTGTTATTCTTCGCAAGCGTATAGAGGTAGGCATTTAAATTGGTATCCGCCTGGAGCCCGGTTCTTTTCTTCCATAAAGTCAGAAACGTATCGTGAACAATATCTTCCGCCAGATCCTTGTGTTGTATATATTCAAAAACAAAATAATACAGTCTTGGATAGAAATGATCATAAACAGCTTTAAATGAAGTTTCATCCCCATTCATCAGGATATTAAAAAGCTGTTTATCATACGGTAACATTATCCAAACAGTTAAGAACGTAAACAAAAACAGGAAAATCAATTTTCATTACTTTGGCGGTACACATGACTTTCGGTCACTCCACTTCGGGAGTACTCCCGGGATCCCGGTAATCAAAGAAATACAGACCTTTGTTTTTGTAGACTGCCATCATCTGCTCCATTCTGGAAAAGAAGCCTTTCTGATTTTTCTGTTCCTCCCTTGTCCAGGCGGTCTCGGCAAGCGCTGACAAACGCGGATAAAGCATGTATTGCATCCCTTTTACGCTATGAATCCGGTCGGTCCACATATTGGCCTGTATTCCTTTTATCTGCTCAGCCCATTTCGGATTCTCCATCGTAAGCGCAGTATCTGTAAACTGATAAACCGCTTCGATCGGAACATAAATTCCTTCCGGCCACCGGCGTCCCTGAGCATGTGTTTCATGTTGCACAAAGTCAAAATAGAAGGGTATCCGCGGACTTAAAATAACTTCATATTCCTTTTTCAGGGCATCTTTCAGTAAATCTGTTTTGTCGTGACGCCACCACATGGCTACGGTATTGCCGCGGGAAAGACCCGCGGCCACAACTTCATCCCAGCCAATCACGGTTTTGCCCATCGCCTGAATGGAGTCGGCCATGCGGCTTAAGAAATAACGTTCCACCTCAACCAGGCTAGTCAATCCCTGATCCCGAATAAGATTCTGAATATCAGGAAGATAATTCCACTGCTCATTACCAAAATGAACTTCGTCGCCGCCAATATGAATGTACCGGGATGGGAAAAGATCCTTAACTTCCTTCAAAATGTTTGTCAGAAATCCATAGGTTCCTTCCCTGCCGGGATTAAAGGTAAAATCGGGATACTTTTCAGAACCGCCTCCGCTGAACTCCGGATAGGCCTTCACCGCCGACGTTGCGTGCCCAGGCATATCTATTTCAGGGATCACCTCGATAAACCGTTTTCCGGCATATGCGACGATCTCCCTAATTTCAGCCTGGGTATAATAACGAACGGGAGCATCCGGATCCGATTGATTTCCTTTCCCTCCAATAGTGGCCAGTAAGGGATACCGCTTAATTTCCATCCGCCATCCGGGAACATCGGTCAGATGCCAGTGAAACTTATTGAGTTTCTGAAAGGCCATCAGATCGAGAAGGGTTTTTACCTCATCCATTCCAATGAAATAGCGCGATTCATCAATCATTACGCCTCTCCATGCATATCGGGGACGATCGTTTATAACGGCACAGTCGATTGAGCCGCCCGTCCCGGCACTCTTTATCAGCTGAAGCGCGGATTGTAAACCATAAAAACAGCCGTTAGCATGCCCGGCTTCAACAGTAATCATTTTGGAACCGATATTTAACCGGTATTCTTCGGGTTCAGTTAGTTGCCTATTTCTGATCAGCTGAATAAAACCTTTCTTCTGCTTTTTCTTCACCTGCACATCAAATTTCTGTGCAGATTCGATAAAAAGCGGGATCAGCTCAGCAAACTCATCGGATGCGGAAACAGCCACTACACCTGGAATTTTCAGCATGCCCCCGGTTTTCCCATACTGATTGGGAAAAGGGATAATCTCCTGTGCCTGACACAGGAAGACGGCCATGACAAGCCAAATGGTAATACGGAAATGCATAAATACAGGGTATCAGATTGGCACGTCAAGATACAAAAAAGTATTTATTTCTTCAGCTTGTGGAAGCTGCTCTTACTTTCCGAAAGGTACAGTCTTTCATTTTACAGATTTCGCACTGATAGTCCCTGTAAGTTACCTGCTGTCCGATGCCAATCAGTCCGCTAATCGATTTTACGGGCGTCATCAATGAGGATGGGGAAAGGCTCACACCTCCGGTTTTCCCGTTGAACAAGGAAAAAAGTACCTGTTGTCCGGCCACCGGCCACTGGCAGTATCCCGGACTGTATCGGTTGGTGATTTTAAATCCTGCCACCGAAACTTGCTGCGCTATCATCTGCTGCATTTTGTCGCCTGCAGCTTCGGCAATGAAGGAACCGGCCACATCATACAGGTACCCAAGGGCGGGATCCTCGCCGGCCATCAGCATCTTCGATCTGCTGCTGATCTGTTCTCCGGCCGTACAAATGAAGAAAGCCAGCCGTTCACTGTTACGGATTTCCTTTTTGATCAGGCTCCCTACATGAAATTCATGTCCACCGGCATACAGCAAATCGCCGTTCTCTGCAAGTTCGATTTTGTCGGTAATCACATAGGTCGCCCGGATATCCGAAAGGGTTTCCGAAAAAAGCAATACTTCATCCAGATAGCTGTGAAAAGGCTCGGGACAACCGTCAGAGAAACCCAGCACAGCCTCCATAGCCTTGCGGTCTATAACCAGATCGCGAAAACAAAATTCCAGTTCTTTTATCATCAGATACAATAACTTTCAAATAATGTTTGCAGGTTCAGATCCTGCCCCCGACTGTGCAGCACAACCAGTTCGGTAGGTTCCGTCACGCCCGGGGCAGGCTGTTTCGAAAATTCCGTGTACACGCCCTGCAAAAAAACGTGGGCTCCTCCGGTCACTTTCACGTGGCCCTTACACCGTATTTGCGAAGCTTTGATCGACCCGACGAAACATTCCAGGTTCTCTTCCGTGATTTCTCTGGTGGTCTTAATTACGACCGATTCCAGTTCAGGCGCAGTGCTTTGAGTCTCTTCCGGCCGGCAGACCGGGAACATGTTCAGCGCCTTGGCGAGATCATCGACATCGACCTTTGCAAACACTGCCGGAATAAGCCGCGCAAAAGGATTGATCTTCCGCACCTCATCCCTGACGATTGTCATTTTCCCGCCGGACAGATCAGTTTTGTTCAGGATGACTGTGTCTGCGATGCGTAGCTGGTGTATGATACGGCCTTGCATGAATCCCCTGTGAAAGTTGACGACATCAACCACCGACCAAACGTGCGCAAGATACACTTTCCCCTTTAGCGGTTCGGCATGAAGGATCTGCCCCAGCGAGACCGGATCTGACATTCCGGATGCCTCCATAATCAGCGCTTCGGGCTTTACCTCATCGATAAACGAGGCGAGCGACTTAATAAACGAGCCCAGCAAGCAAACACAAAAAGCCGATCCGTTATTTACTTCCAGTATCCGGTAATCACCCAGGCTGCCTATTTCCTTGCCGTCGATGTTCACCGGAGAGAACTCATTCTGAATCACGGCAATTCTTCCGTGTCTCCCGTATTGCTCAAGGAAATGTTTCAGAAAGGAAGTCTTGCCGCTGCCTAAAAAACCGGTTATCAAATACAGGGGGATGCTCATTTATTCAACGCGCTTTTAATCGCTTTAATAATTTCCGTTTTAGGCGGTATCTGGCTGATAAAACTCACCTTGCCGTTGATACAGGTGGTCGGTACATTCTGAACACCCAGGCTCATCATCATCCGGATTCCCTCTTTTTCTTTGATCTTATATTCATTGATGATCACCTGCCCGCCAAATTCAGCCGCTGCCTGCGTGACAGCTTCCACCATGTACTGACAGGGAGCGCAGGAAGATGAATCGAGCGTGATCACGTCGATCACAATTTTTCCTTCAACCCAGTGTCCGGTCATATCCATAGGCTCGAGAGACGAGCTGTGCTTCATCTCCCGGACGACCTGGCGCTCATACTCATCGTAAACCATGCCGGTAACAGCCTGCAGATTTTCGACCGGCGTATCCATGGGCAAGTCACATCCGGGCGCCAGGATGAATCCCCGGTTGCCGCCCAGATCAAGACAATCGACCGCCTCTTTCTTTGAATCCTGCTCACTGCCAAGCAACAGAACGCTGGTCAGTTTCAGATTCCCTCCAAAACTGATCCCTTTGCTTAGGGCTATGTCTTTCACGTAATCAAGCGGAATATTCTCGTCGATTGAAATATTATCAGGACCGCAATCGCACATCACTTCAATATTCTGCTGTGCATGGCCGCAAACAAAAAACGAACTGTATTTGTCTTTCGACCGGACATAGTCAAAAATCAGTCCGGCATACGGACTAACGAACGACTTAAAGGAATCCGGATCAATCTGGCTGGTCATTGGATCGACAACAGCGATCACATCACAGCCAGCCTCCAGAAGCATGCCTGCATGCCGTATTCCAACCCGCGTACAAAAATCCATGACCTCAGTAACCCGGTCGGGATCTTCAAACATGTTCATGAAAATCTCGGTGCCCATCAAGTGCAGAGCAAGTGTAAAAGGTCCCGTGATCAGGCCGTATAAGGCAAGTTTCGGGTATTTTTTCCGTAAGCGGGAAGCCGCTTCGAGTTCAACCGGGAAACGGCCGTCTGTTTTTTCGGGCAACTTTAGTTGGCTCAGCGCAATTCCCTCTGCCAGCGGATGCGAGATCACCGCAGGAGGATTCTCCCTGCTCCATGCAAGCCTGCATCCGAGCACTTCAGCTTCAATCTGAAGGTCAAACAGCACCGGAATGCCATCGGGCCGGTACAGTTCTATTGCCCGGCTAATACCATCCGCGATATTTTTGGAAGACTTCAGATAGGCCTCGGCATCCACTCCAATCAATTTTCCTCCGTGAACACCCACAAACGGAACCCAGGGTGCACGCTCAGTCTCTTCCAGGCTAAAGGCCCGATCCAATAATTTTAATCCTTCCATCCGCTATGCCGTTTTTTTATTTAAGAATTCAACCAGTCCCTGCGGATCAGCAGAATAATGGTCTGCCCCTATCTTATTGCAAAAATCCGTATTCACCGGTGCACCGCCAATGACAACCTGCGTTCCCGGAACCGCTTTCTTGATCTCCTCCGTGATGCGCTGCATGTTGACCATGGTGGTTGTAAGCAGGGCCGAGAGGCCTACCACAGCTCCCGGATTTTCCTTCAGTGCAGCAATGAATTTTTCAGCGGTCACATCGGTTCCCAGGTCAATCACCTTGTAGCCGCTCCCCTCAAGCATCATACCCACCAGGTTTTTGCCAATGTCGTGCAGGTCACCCTGAACAGTTCCGATGATGAAGGTACCCTTTTGTTTAGCTGCACCTGACAGAAAATGGGGTTTTAAGTGGATCATGGCCGTACTCATCGCCTTGGCCGACATCAACACCTGGGGTACAAACACCTTGTTTTCACGGAACTTAATACCAACACGTTCCATGCCCGGCATCAGGCCTTTTGAAAGCACATCCTGGGGATCAACACCTTCATCGAGGGCTTTGCGGGTGATTTCATCAGCACCCGCCTGCCCCTTCATTTGCGGCGGATAGGGAGAAGCCATGTTTATTTTGCCAAATTCAATGCATTCGGCCAGTTTAGTTAAAAGTTCACTCATTATTTATTGGTTTTTAGGAATTTTACACCAAAGGTACCGGCAAAATAATTTTCAAAAAATAGTATTTTTTGTGATAAAGATGGAATATATTACTGTCTTAAAAATCAAAATCATGATCATCCGAAAACGTTTTTACAAATTTCCTGCATATCTCATTGAAGAACAAAAAATTAACCCGCTTACACGTGATCTTTATTTATGCGAACTGGCTGAAGTTCTGGTCCGTCGCGACACCCTTTGGTCCGACAATGTCAAAATGGATGATCACCTGCTGATCTACTGCACAAAAGGGGAAGGAATTATTCAGATTGCCGGCGATCTGATTCCCTTTAGTCAGAACCAGTATTGCATTATTCCCAAAGGCTTTATCTTCAGAATACAGACCGGACAGACCGACCCATCGGTGTTCCTGACCTGTAAATTCAACGGAGAAAAGAGCAGGATTATGGAAAAGGATTTCACAGTTGTACGCGACCTGATCCCGTCTGTAAACAATATGGTGGCCAACCGGATGATGCTTTTCGACGAGTTGTTCAACAACCTGACAAGAAGTTTTTACAACGCGAATTATCCGTACATCAACCTGTGTTTCGGCCATCTGCTGGCAACCTTTATTTATGCCAGCCGCACCAGCGACGATTTATTGGAAGAGCAAAACCCCGGCATCAGCCGGTCGATCCGGTTTATGGAACAAAATCTGAGTAAAAAAATTACTCTTTACGAAATTGCAATCGAGGCAGGCTATTCCCCCTCCTACCTGACCACCATCTTCAGAAAGAAAACCGGCTACAGTCCGTTGAGCTATTTTTCTCACTTAAAAATAGGTAAAGCCTGCGAGTACCTCGATTTCAGCAAACTGAAAGTCAAGGAGATTGCCTTTCTGATGGGTTATGCTGACCCCTATTATTTTTCAAAGGATTTCCAGAAAAAGATGGGGCTCTCACCCCGTAATTACAGAAATCGCGTGGTTGGTAAAAAGTAATTTTCCTGGCAGGAACCCGACGGAAACGACTATTCCTGCCAACTATTTTAAATATATTTGTCATCAAAATGGAAGAGGTTATGGAGAAGCATGTTGTTATCGTCGCGCCTCAATACACATCGCTGCTTGATGTGACAGGGCCGCTTGAGGTATTTGCAAAAGCAGCGTCACTGCTGGCCTTTACCAACCAGGCGCCGGAGTCGTACCGCTTACATGTGGTCTCGGCCGAAGGCGGCAGAGTTGTTAACACCTCAACAGGTTTACCGATCGTTTGTGAAGGGAATATCAAATCAGTCAACTATGAGATTGATACGTTGCTGGTGGCCGGCATGCCCGACGTCCCCGAAAATATGGTAAGCAAAGTGACGTTGCATTGGCTGAAAAACCAGGCATCAACCGTCAGGCGGATGGGATCGGTATGCACGGGAGCATTTATTTTGGCTGAAGCGGGCCTGCTGAACGGCAAAAAGGCAACAACTCATTGGATGGTGTGCGGCAAAATGGCGCAGTTATATCCTGATATCCGGGTGGAGAAAGACCCCATCTTTGTGAAAGACGGGCGCATGTATACATCGGCCGGTATATCGGCCGGTATGGATCTTGCGCTGGCGCTGGTCGAAGAAGACTATGGCCGGGACCTGGCGCTGATGGTTGCCCGGCAGCTGGTTTTGTATTTGAAACGTCCGGGAAACCAGTCCCAGTACAGTGCCGTACTGTCGTTCCAGAAAGTCAGTTATCAACCGATCCGCGATTTGCAGGATTGGCTGCCCGCTCACCTCAATGAAGATCTCACCGTGGAAAGTATGGCCGAAAAGGTATCGATGAGTCCGCGGAATTTTGCCCGTGTCTTTCATCGGGAAGCAGGCATAACGCCCGCCAGGTTTATTGAGAAGCTTCGGGTGGAAACCGCCCGCCGCCGTCTGGGAGAAACCAGACTGACCATTGAAGAGATTTCAGAAGAATGCGGACTGGGCGGACCCGACACCCTCCGTCGTCTGTTCCTGCGGCACTTCCGGACAACTCCCAGCGAATACAGGAAAAGTTTTCAAACATCGCTCTCATGAAAAAAGGGAGAAGCTTATGGCAACTCCCTCTAAGAAAGTCTATTTGCTTTACAATGCCCCGAAATACGCAGCAGTACGCACCATCTGCAATACGAACGACATTTCGTTGTCGTACCAGGCCGCTGTTTTAACCAACTGGCTTTCGCCCGAAGACACCACCTTGGTTTGAGTGGCGTCGAAGAGCGAGCCATAATCCATCCCTACAATATCGCTTGACACAATATAGTCTTCATTATACCCGTACGATTCATTTGAAGCATCTTTCATGGCTTGATTAATTTCAGCTTCCGTAACTTTCTTTCCAAGTATCGTATAGAGTTCCACAATCGATCCTGAATGTACCGGAATTCGCTGGGAAGAACCGTCCAGCTTTCCCTTCAGGTCAGGAATAACCAATCCTATCGCCTTGGCGGCCCCTGTTGTATACGGAACAATGTTATCGGCAGCAGCCCTTGATTTCCGATAGTTCACTTTCGGGTCGGGCGTATCCAGTAAGGGTTGCGAATTGGTATAAGCATGAATGGTTGACATCTGTCCGGCCACAATCCCGAACCTGTCATTCAACACTTTGGCCAGCGGCGCCAGACAATTGGTGGTGCATGAGGCACAACTGATCAACTGATCACCGGCGTCCAGGATATCATGATTCACATTGTAAACGATGGTCTTAACATCCTTGTCTGACGGAGCCGAGATGATCACTTTCTTTGCCCCTGCCTTTAAATGAGCCGATGCCTTTTCCTTTGATTCGAAAATACCGGTACATTCCAGTACCAGATCGATCCCCAGCTCTGTCCAGGGTAACTTTTCGGGAACCCGTTCGGCATATACCGCTACCCGTTTCCCGTTCACAACCAAAGCATTGTTGATAGAACCAACGTCAGCTTTCAGGGTTCCCTGGATAGAATCATACTTCAGCAGGTAAGCCAGCATGGAAGGATCACTCAAATCGTTAACGGCAACCACTTCCAGTTTTTCATTTTCCAGCATTTTACGGAAGGCGAGACGTCCGATCCGCCCAAATCCGTTAATTGCAACTCTAACCATAACGCTAAATTTTAAAATTTTAAAGAACCGGTTCAGCCGGTTAGTTTCATTAACGCCTGCAAGTTACAGGGATTTCAATTTGGCTGCAATGACAATTTTCCGACAAAAACTGACAATAAAGGTTCCCTTCTTCAGAAAAATATTTAGTGACGTTTATTCGGATTAGTAAAAAAACGTCATTAGGAAGTTCTATACAAGGTCCATGGTTTTTCCTTTTATAATTATTTCGAGGTATACCGGCATACTTCCGGATGCATCGAATAAAGGCTGGGGTTTTCGCCGTCAAAAACCAGTATCGGACTGGAGAAATCACCCTCGAGTATAGGGTTTCCAGGGTATTTTATCCAGTGAGTTAAATCAGTTGACATAGCGACATTGGAAGTCCACTTTACGAGTGAATCAGGATTATTCCAATCGGAACAATCGGTCGCATGATAATACATATAGAATCTCCCGTTATTTTTTATGACCTGATTAGCAGCGATAGCGCCAATATCGTATTTTTCGGGACCTAAAGCCAGTACAGGTTCATCCCGAATATTTCTCCAGGTTATTTTATCGGTTGACCGGGCTATCCATATACCCATGTCGTTGCGTTCATAAAAGAGGTACCATTGTCCATCCTCTATCCATATTGAGGGAGTGCCATAAGGCCCTGAAATCGTATCTCCTTTTTCTGACAGGATCATAAGATCTCCCTTTTCCTGCCAGTTGATCCCGTCATCAGAAATAAGCAGATGGGCTACATCACGGTCACCCTCTGCATACATATAGTAGGTATCATCGTCTTTAATCACAAACATATCTTCAGTCCATTTGTCTGTAAAGACTGGATTTCCGGGATACCTGTTCCAATGAATACCATTGTTTGAGGTAGCGTAACCGAGGAATTTTTGCTGGCTGATTTCAGGGTTATATCCTGTGTACCACATTTTATAAAGGCCATTGTCATACAGAATAAAACCGCGTTCCCGGATTTTTTGATCCCAGGTACCAGAACCTGTCCCTTTAAAAACAGGATTTTCCTGAAAAGGAAAAAACTGAACCAGCTCTTTCGGAAAATTTGTTTCACTTTTTGTTTTGTCAGTGCAAGTTGTAAAGATAATTCCACCGGTAATACAGATGTAAAAGATTATGATTCGTTTCATTATTAAAGCATTTTTCAGAGATTAATTTACGAGATAACACTGATTTTACAAACTCTCCTATCGAAGCAACATATTCTTTAGAACAATAGAAACTATTTATCCGGATAGTCAAATTTCAGGCCTTCGCTCAACACGCCGTTTGCATGACGGTAATAAGGGCCACGTAGGTCGGCAGCATATTCTTCCATCACCTTCCGTCCCAGTCCCCGGTAGTCACCGATCTTATACAGCGAACGTCCCAGAAAGATCTCTTTCAGCGAGGCGTTCCGTTCCGGGTTGTCGGTGCGACTGGGAACCGTCATCTCCAGCGCCTCTTCAATAGACTTCATCGCATGACCCCGCACCCCGTCCATGCCGAGCAAACCAAACAGCACCGGGGCCGCGTGGCGGCTCCCGATGGCTTCACAGGCAACAGCAACAGCCCGAAAATGAGAAAAACTGCTCTCCGGCTTCAGCTTTTTCGCCAGGTGAACAACCGAAGGCAGAGCATCTTCTTTTTTGCAATACCCGAGGGAGATGATCAGGCTCCCGGAAATTTTGAAGTACCAGTAAAACCATTCTCCGGCAGTAAACGACAAATCGGGCTTCACCGATACGGTGTCTCCTGAAATTTTGGTTACCATTATATTTCCTCCAGGAAAGTCGGAGGATACTTTGAAGTTGTTCTGCCCGTTTAACCAGCCAATAACAAATAAAAAAGCAATTGTCAATCTACTTTTCATCACGCAGTTTTTAAACTTAAGATCAGACATCACCACTGGTATACGATTCCGTTTTTATGCAGTTTCATCATTTCACAACCCGCAAGCAAAACGGCTCCAATCCCGTGAATATCATTTAAGGGCGCCCTGCGCTGTGCGTAGTAGTAGTTGGCGGTGTTGATCGCTGTTCCCTGGCAGATATCTTTAACTTGTCCATCGGGAGTAATCCGATCTTCTATTCCCCGCCAGCCCTGAGCGGCAATATAGGCATATCGTTTGTGCAGCCAGCCCTCATTAACCGCCTTTGCAATAGCATAAGTGAACATCGCGGTACATGACGTTTCCAAGAAAGTGCTTTCCTTGTCGAGCAACTGATGCCACATACCACATGCATCCTGGTACCTGCTTAAGCCGACGATCTGACGCGTGAACAATGAAATGAGCGTATCCCGCCGGGGATGGTGTTCCGGCAAACGCTCCAGTAAATCAGCCTGTGCGACCAGTGTCCAGCCATTTGCCCTTCCCCAATGGGCCACTCCATGCAATTTGGTATCTTCATACCAGACGTGAAAAAACAGCCGGGTTTGCTCATCCCATAAATGCCTGTTGAAAAGAATAACCTGATTGGCAGCCTCGTCCAAATAGCTCTGCTCCCCGGTCAGCTCGCCCATCCGCACCAGGAAAGGGATGCTCATATACATGTCATCAGCCCACACAGTCATTTCTTCGGGCGTACGCGAAAGTGTCCCGTCCTGAAGACGATGTTCTTTATTCAGAATATAATCAGCCACCTTATCGATGTATTCCCGGTATCTTTTTTGAGGGTCCTGCGTGTAGTTTTCAATAATTCCTGCCCCCATTGCCCCGCAATCGTCCAGCATGCTGAAAATGAAGCGTTGGTTCATATCGTCGGCACAGAATACCGGCTTCATATTGTTTCCTAAAGTAATTTTCATGGTTGAATACGAAGCTCACGTTCCTGTTCACATAGTCTGCAAAAGCCTTGTCCTGAAATGTTTCAGCCATTTTCAGAAATGCGATATTCAACACGCCATTCCAGTATTTCCATCCATTATACGGACTATCCACCCGATACCGTTCATCAACCGGAAGGTTTTCTGATTCGGAATAAGTCTCACCGGTCGTTGTATCAATGATCCTGAACGAGCTGCCTTTTATGACATTTGATGCGATATTTCGCAAAACAGTTTCAATATCACATCGCGGTGAAGGATGGATCGATTGTCCAGTTGTCATGTTAGAAACGAAAAGGCAACCGATTAACAGGAGTAAATTTCGAATGCGCTTCATACATTGTAATTTTATAATGTTTGTTATCCAAAGATTAATTAACAGAATCAACCTTTCCTTTTTAAAATCTCCTGAACGACTGGACCAATTGCAGAAGAAGTACATGCATATTGATCTAGTCTTGCATTTTGATTGAGAACACAATGGGCAACAAAGATCACTTTCTTACTTCTCACGTCACTAAACGCCGGTATATACTCCTGGTTGGACCGGTGCATTTCATTTCCAGCAAATCCCGGTAGTACGCGCGTGAACGAAACCAATGAGGCAGCAACGGGAACGCATGAGATTCCTTTGATAATGAATTTCTTTCTATCCATTTTCCATTTCTTAGTAGAAAAATCTTGTTCAATAAAACAGCGTAATTCCGGTTCTGCATACCGGAAAATAAAAAACCGCCCAATACCTTACGACGGTTTTTTATTTTGAATTTTAAAGTTCACAAGGTGCTGTTTATTAGTGAACATCCCACCACAAGGGCGTGGATATTTTATCTTCCTTAATTTTCAAAAGATTGACTGCTGCTTCTGTCGCCTCCTTGTTCGATTGGTACTCAGTTGTCAGGAATGGAAGTCTCCGGATATACTGCTTAGTAGGGTCCGGAATGTCCGGGTTATTGGAATTCGCAACCGGATACAGGCCAATCGTCGGCCTCCTCCGGTAATCGGCCCATGCTTCCATCCCGTCGGGAAACAGGGCAATCCACTTCTGTAAAGCGATTTGTTCCAACTGGATCGACTGAACGCTGGTATTGAACAAAACGGGAACATCGCTCAATGCCGAAGAGCTAAGGAAATCGTCCGGGGGTACCGGCGTTGCTGTGCTGACCAGGTAGGCGTCGATCACGGATTGGTCGGTGATCCCCCATTGGCGCATCGAATGCGTAATCCCGGCTTCATACAGTTCCTTTACAGTCCCGCCCATATTCCATCCAAGCAAGGCTCCTTCTGCCCTTAAGAAATACGCCTCTGCCGTGCACATCACATTCGAAGGGGTGGTCAGATAATCGCTGACTCCCCCTGATGCGGGAGCTGTCCACCGTGGGCCGATGTGGGAATTCGCTTTGACCGAGTTCCGGGCGTCTGCCAACTGGACGGAGTTCAGACCATTCCTTAAACCTTCGAATGTGCCCGTATTCATCGCCGGAAGCCAGTACACCGGCAGCCGGGGATCATTCATTCCCTTGAGTACAGACTCCATTGTCGCAGACATTCTGAATTCATTCCATTCGGACATTTGGGAAATTGAATTCACGTCCTGAATGCTATTCAGGGCAAGGGCATCATCGTCGGGACTCACTTCAAAAACACCCGCAGTGTACGCTGCTTCCGCTTCTGTTTTGGCCCGGGACGGATCAATAGCCGAAACTCTTACTGCTAAACGTAACCGGAGTGTGTTTGCAAACTTAACCCATTTATCCACGTTTCCACCATAAATGATATCATAGTTCCCAAAAACGTTTTTCCCCTGCATCCCCTTTAACACCGTAACTGCCGCATCAAGTTTCTTGAAAAAATCGTCATAGATTTTATCCTGACTGTCATACGCCACGGACTTCCACGGTATTCCGGCCTCAAAATAAGGCATCGGTCCCCAATAGTCGGTCACCCGGTGCGTCGAATAAACCGTCCACAGCAAAGCCAACGCGTATTCGCCCGACGTCGGTTCTGTTTTTTCCATGATCGTTTGCAATTGCGGTAAGGTTTGGACAAAATGGTTTTCCCACACCGATCTTGCCCAATCCATTTCGATCTCATACTGATCGGTCGGGAAATAAGATACGCAGTTTGCCACATATTGGGCATATTGGTCGGCGAAAAGGTTTTGTTCAACCTGCCCGCCCCAGTTAACGGCATCCTGTGCCCTGGTAAAAAGGAAAGGCAATTCGGCAGGGCCAATCTGGGCGAGACTATTCGGATCGGTGTTAATTTCACTAAAATTGTCGGTGCATGAAATCACTGCGGTGGCGGTCAAAAGTGACATCAGAAACACCCTTCGCTTGATAATTGTATATAAACAGTTCATAATTGTACTCCTTATTAAGTGACACTAAAAGTTTAAATGAAGATTTACCCCTATGCTCCTGGTGGAAGGCATCCCATACTCAATTCCCTTGAATGTATTCCCGGTTCCGTATGTAATGTCCGGATCAAACCACATCGTCCTCCTTTTTAGGCCGGGAATATCGAGTTTTGATTTACCCCGGTACAGCCAGAATAAGTTACGGGCTACCAACGAGATTTCGGCAGATTTTATGAAGAAGTAATTGGGAACTGGCAGTGAATAACCGATGGAGATTTCACGAACCCTGAAATTTGTTGCGTTATAAGCGTAAAATTCACCTGTTCCATGGCGTTTCCCGGAAACGGTTTGCCAGAACTGCTGTGAGGAAATGGCCGCGTTTACCGACTGTCCGCTGGTATTCACACCTCCCAGCACCCAGCCTCCTTCCCGGTAAGGCAGTGTACTCTGCGTCAAGCCGCTGTATGACAGATTCATTTCCGTTCCGGATATCGCCACCCCGCCAATCCGGCCATCCATCAACACTCTTAGCGAGAAATCCTTATATTGGACCGTATTGGTGAGCCCCATCGTGGCATCCGGATTAAAATTGCCAATCAAAGACGGTTGTTGTCCTGCTTTGCCTGAAGCAATGGGGAGACCGTTATCGGTTACCAGGAATTGCCCCTTGTCATTGCGCGCCCATTTTGTGGCTACAATATCCCCGAAGCTTTCGCCCACGACGACCTGCGGTCGTCCTCCCCAGTCACTAAAACTACCCTGGTACACCACACTCAGTCCTTCCGACAACTCGATATTTTCCGTTTCGAAATCCCGTTTTTTGATATTGATTCTGAACTCACTTCCTTTCGCGTTGCTGATGGTCTGTATGTTCCGCAGGAAGCCTCCCCAAAAGAAGACAGCTTTTTCGGTGAAGGAAACGGAAACGGTATTGTTGAGCCGGGAGAGCGTGTCAGCTTTTTGGTTCAGCCAGACAAGGATAAGCCCAACTGGTATGGCTTGAAGGTCTTTTCAGACGACCCATACATCGATCAGTCGATGGAAGAACGAAAATTTAACAACCGAAATGACTGGTCAGGTGCGATGAGGGCAACGTCCGAGGTCTTCATCCGGAAGGAATGCCCCGATCAACATCTGATCCGGCTTTACGGTGAATTTGACCACCCCGCGGAAGGCAATATCCCTCATGATAAACAGGGAGCAACATCTTTTATACATTTGACTAAACGCGTCTCTTTTAGTGTTCGGGTTCAAAAAAAAAGATAAACCTCAAGTTTTTCATGACCGCCGGTTTCCACCCACAACTACGGATATTTGTCTGAACAATCAGTTTCTCACCCCCTGCAAGCAGCAGGCTCACCAGATTTTTAGCTGCCTGCATATTCTCAAAGTCTTCAGGAAGACGGCTGTGATCGATATATTCATTATAAATCCACGGGTCGCTCATGCCCAGCACATAACCTTTCCCGTATCAGCATTCGGCTATGATTGTTTGGTCATCTGCTGTCGGTAAAGGTTTTGCTTTTCCGGCGCAAGTGACGGAAACAATATATCGGGAGGATTTTTTGCCAGGACAGCGTTGGCCAATTAGTGGATTGGCTCCGGCTTCCAAACCATATCCGGGTCCAACGGATAACTCGGCCGATGAACATGTTTAAAAGGTAATGTCCGCATATCCAGGTTACAAAATCCCGATGTTAAAGCCATTAAATGAACCGGAGCAATATCCCGCAACTCAGGGTATAAATAGCCCAGTTTAACAACCACTATTTTGAAGTCCAATGGATTTAACCCTACTTCCTTAAAATCATTCACTTCCACGAAAGAACGCCGTGTATTTAAAATAACTGTTTTCACCCCATCTGTTTCAACAACTGCTGCTCCTCTTTTCGTATCCATTACCGAATCGGGGGAGAGAAACAAAACTTTCGCTTTTATCGAAAGCGACTTCCCGAAAACATAATCGACTTTTCCGCCCAGATTCAGACTGATATGCGAACCGACTCCGGCATGAATGCATTGTCTCAGTGCTTCAGGGTCAACAATACCGGCTACTAATACATTTTTGATTTGATGTCTGACCAAAGCTTCCAACACCTGCGTGTTATCACCTGGTGCGCCGGCAGTCGTGTTATCACCCGAATCTGATATAAAGACTGTCTTATCCGGGTATTCTTCAGATTTGAGGATCATCTCATCGATCGATCCTGATGGCACGTCCAATCCTAATTTGTCCCGGCTATTCCAAATTTGCTGAGCCAGACGATTTGCTTCACTTTTTGCTTCATTTCTGTATTTTTTATCTTTGGCCACCACAAAAACCCGCATAGCCGAACGCGGCAGGTCGGCCCAACAATAACCGGCAAAAATTGAGGCATCAAGAAGTTCCTCTTTTTTGGCGACATCCGGTATCTGTGCATAGATCGAATGCAGCGGCTCTACCTCGGTAATGCTTTTTTCGCCCGGCACCAGGATCGGAATGATAACACACTCGATATGAGGCTTCCATCCATATTTCAACGCATCTGCAAGCATTTGTGCAGCTCTTGCTTTCGTCTCGGCGCCATCCCTGTGCGGCGCAGTACGATAGGCTGTGATCAGATCAATATGCTTTACAAAGTCGGGTGAAAGATTACCATGGAGGTCAAAACTTCCTGCAATGAGTATGTCTTTGCCTGTCAAATCTCTTATTTTCTGAATGAGCATAGCCTGTGCGTCTTCATAACCTGCCACATGCAGTGCTCCATGCATATCCATATAGATCCCGTCAAGATGGCCTGCACGCTTTATGCTGTCCAGTATTTCATTCATAAAATCTTCAAAGGCTGAGCGTTCCACAACCCCTCCCGGCCAGGCATAAGCATGCAGCGTAGGTACGAGTTCAATATTCGCCTTCTTAAAGACACCGGCCCATAATTCATCTTTTATTACATCCGCCCCACGCAAAACGCTGAAGTCGGATTCTTTTGTCAAAAGAGTTGAAAATGTATTGGACTCGTGCCTGATCCCAAGTGTCAACACTCTTTTCTGCCTGGTTTCAGCCTGGCACGAAAAAGCCGAAACCAGAAATAATCCGTATAAGATGTACATTATTAATCGTTTCATTATTTGATATTTAAGGATTAAGACTTAATACCTGTTTGTAATTCAGGAAAAAAGGAGGAACAATGCCAGGTATATTCGATAAAGGCAGAATCTCCTGCGGAAGAGAGAACCCCAATTCTCCCATCATGAATTTGCGTCGTTGCATGCATCGGTCATAAACATCAGGATACTGTTCTTTCAGGCTGTTTTGCAGAACCACATCGGCAATGATAACACCTTCTTCCATCCTTGATGAAAAATAGTTCTTCGAACGGGGAATAATATCAACCTGCATATACATTCCCGACCGGATTTCATCCTCCGAATCTTGACAGATGGGGGAACTGACCCATTCGTCATAATGGATCAGATGGCCGGGGTTTAGGAATACCGCAAAATCTTCGAAAGGAAGATAAGCATCTATAATTTCCCGCAGAACTTTTCCTTTAATCCCTATTTTCAGATTCTCATACCATTTGGCACAAGCATAAAAGTAGGGAGCCGCAAACTTCTCAACATATCCTTTTGCCGAATCGGGCAGATCATCTTCGCTGGCAGCAACCCATCCTGCCCGGCAGATGTTGCTGCCCCAATAACCAATACCTGTTGAACATGGTTCTCCTTTTTTAATGATGGCTCCAACAGGACTGGATAAACCAATATGCTGATTCCCGCTGCTTTTCATTCCCATATAGCAATTCAGAGGAAATCCGGTATATTGATATTCTTTCATCAACTCAAAATCCGTTATATTACATCTGAAATTTTTAAACAGGTTTTTAATCCCTTCAGAAGCCATGATATTGGAATATTCAAAAAAAGCAATTTCCCTGACCGAACATCGTGTCCTCAGACCGTACCGGGGAGACATCAGCAAATCTGTCGCATTTACGACATGATCGTTCCCGCAAACTGAACGAAGGATCTCTACAATATAAGACGGTATTTCTATTATTTTTTCAGGATTGGAAAATTCAACATCTGAGAAGTATTTCCATCCAACACATCCTATTTTCGAACTCCTGTTTATACCTTCATCTTCAAATATTGATTTTAACGGCCTGCTATTGTCTTTTGGCTGGCTGATAAGCGAGAAAGACTGATATCTTTCATGTCTTAATTTTCCGCTGCTATGTAAAGGTGACATAGCCAGATGTGCAACACATTCATTTCCAACCAGGAGCAAAGGTGTATCTTCCTTTTTAATAATCAGCAAGGCTTCTTCAAACCGGGGATCGAAATGAATCAGGTACATCAGGTTTGCAAAATGCTCGCGGTCTCCGTAAACAACAAGATGAGTTAAACCCCGGGAGTCCATTAAATCACGACATTCCTGAAGTCTTTCCCCGATCTCAGACGCCAATGGTTCAGGAATTATCTTGTTAGCCGGCGTTCCGAAATCGGGCCAGTCTATTTCTTTCAAAAACACGCTCTTATTTTCCATAACTTATTGGAATTATATTTTCAATCAGGATATAAAAAGCCGGATGGTGATTAAGTTCCTCATGCATGTTCAATATATATTAGGTTTATCGGGATCCCCATTCAACTTTTCCATCCTGTCATTTTGACACAAGCTTGCAGACTTCACTTGCAGCCATTAAAAAAGCCCCGGAGCCGTAGGCTTCACTGTCGCCAGCCTTAACATCGTCAGGTGCGTCACCCACCTGTTGTACATATCCCAGCCGGCCATCCTGATCAATATGCCCGACCAACACGGTCCATGCTTTCATTACAGTCATCTCGTATGCCTCACGGTCAAGTAAACCACTATTAACCCCATAGGCCAGTGCATAACAATAAAACGCCGTTCCGCTCGACTCCATGCCTCCGTAATGGGAGTCATCCAGTAAACTGCTCGGCCAATATCCTTCTTTTAACTGCAGTTGCTTAATTTTTGCAGCCATCTCCTTATATAAATTTTCATAGAATATCCTTCCGGGATAATCTTTGGGTATGACCTCCAGTACTTTTGCAAGACCTCCCATCACCCAGCCATTCCCTCTTGACCAGAACACCTTTTTACCGCCGGGTGTCTTCTGCTGAAAATATCTGTCATCACGAAAATAAAGATGTTCATTGCTGTCGTACAGATACTGATGCGTAATAGTCCATAATTCGTCCATTTTATCCAGGTATTTTATTTCACCGCTTATCGCCGCATATTTGGCGAATGCAGGTGGGGCCATAAAAAGAGCATCACACCAACTCCACCAGTTCCACCAGTAACGGTTACCGGAGAACGTTACATCAGGTTCCCGTGGCGTGCGGTCAAAACCGGCATCCAGACAATAGACCGTTTTATCAATCATTTTGGGATCACCAATCAGTGAATACAAATCCAGGTACATATGCGAAATCGCCAGCACATTGGCATCGTACGGACGCGGACGAACCGACCAGTTGTACTGGTTGCCCATATCGGTCATGGCCTTCAGGTATTTGATCTTTGGATCTGCTTTGTATAAATCCACCAGCCCGGAGTAATAAGCCCCGTATTCCCAGTCCCACAGATCCACTCCGGTAGGGTGTTGCTGCTGCCAGTCGAAAACACGTTCGGCTGCTTCCAAAACCGATCTCTTTGAGATTGAGGCAGCATTGATGTTAAGGACTTCACCGCAAATAATTAATATCAGAAGGACTTTTTTTATTTCCATCTTGTTCGTTTATTGATTTATAAAATTACAAAAAGCGTAACCTGCCTACACTGTTATTTCCCCGCGCTATTACTGATTGTAAAGACATATTTCCCTGAAAGCTGCATCTGTTTGGCATTCAATGACAACCGGTAAATCTGTTCACCCCAGACATTTGACAAGCGCTTGTCGGTCAATGGTATTCCTTTTACATCAGGTGTAAATTGATCATCATTGTATGCCATTTTCAGCATGGTCCCGTCTTTTTCAAGGATCACGATTCCGGGTACAGAGATATCGGGCTTTGCCCACATAAGGAAATTCACCTGATTCAGCTCTTTTGTTTCACTTAACCGGAATTCATCCTGAATGGTCAATCCGCCTTTTGATTCCAGCAGATAAGTTCGCTCCCACTTTTCCACTGCAGCCTCATCCGGATAAGCTTTTGCCAGTTCGAGTGAAAACCGTGACCGCTTCACATCAAACGATGCCCCTTCGGCCTTGTATTGGGCCCCAGGCGACTGGGATACCCCGTTGATCATAGGTAAATTGTGGTAATCGCTCTGCATGGTCCAAATGTTGTATCGTTCGCTGCTGAATGTCTGCCGGGTATAAATGCCCACTCCTGCATCGATAATTACAGGAACTTGATTAAAATAAAGAATGAAAGAGCCAACATCATTATGATTGTGACTTTCGTTATTATAACCTCCTTTTGCTGCGAAAAAAAATCCGGACTGATCACGCATATAGCAAAACTCTGTCTGGGGATACCAGACTGAATTGATCTGAGGCAGCGCCGCCGGGGTATTTACCATGTCTTCATGGAAATACAGGTTTTCCAGGGTTCTGTACATATCGCGCCCGGCGTCATAAACAAGCTTTTTATCCTGCCCGTACAACCAGGCCGCAAACTGTTGCATTTTACGGCTCTGAACTGCTTTCCCGTAACGAAAAATCAGTCCTCTGTCTCCACCTCCTCTGGCCGAAGCATCAGCAAAGTTTACGACCCAGCCGTTACCGATATACGAATTTGTAATGTACTCTCCCATACTCCTGATCAGGGGCAAATCAAAAACAGCTACTTTTCCGACTGTAGCTGTATTTAAGAGTTGCAGGTAATCATAGAGTTTCCCGGCTGCTAGTCCCCAATAGGAAGGACCTTCTTCACAGGCCCCATCGCTTTTTACGTAATTGATGTATTTATCGACTGAGATCATCGTGCGGTAAACAGCTTCAGCCAGTTTAACCGGATCATTTTCCATCAATAAAAAACAGGATAATACGTTAAAATTACACCAGGGATTCCAGTTGTTGACCATGGTTGTTGGAGTTGCATTAAATCCCTGCCACCAAAAGTCGTCCCGGTTCATATAGGGATCGAGAACCCGCCTCCGGACGTTCTCCTGCAACCGTTCTGAGACCAAAGGATTCACCTTGTCCAGTTCATTCTTCAGAAAATAATAAGTCCATGCCAGGAAAGATCCCAGATCTCCGGTAGTGAGATCAATGACAGGATCCTGGTATGAAGGTAATCCAACAACAGCCGATAAAGCCCATGATGTCATCTCGCAGGTATACCACACCCCGTTTATGATCTGGTCGATGAAACGGCCCTTTCCTTCAGCCAGTTCCGCGAGCACCAGGGAGGCCAGGGCTGTATTGTTTTCGCCAAAAGGTTCTTCCATCACCTGCCTTGACCCGCTCCTTCCGAATTCCAGGTATTCCGTGGCCTTAACCACCTTCCATTCGTAAGAAAGCGCCTCTTCCCCTTTTTTGATCATGTGATCCTTAAATTCTCCGGTCAGGGCATCCCATCCTTTACGGTCAGTGTATTCAGGGTATTTTACCCATTTTTGATCCAGGACCAGCCAGTTTTTCAGCCCGGCAAGAGGCGCTTTCTGTTGAAGAATATCTCTGTACTCATGGCCCGTACTTAAAAGCGTACTGATAAACAGCAAAATAAAAAATATGATTTTTCTCATTACTGATCAAATTAAAATCATTAAAAAGGAACCTGCCGCGCATGTACAGGCTCCTTTTTCAACCGGATTCTTTCCTGTTTTATCCGTTCAACAACAGGATCGGACTTGTCAATTTATGATCAAACAGATCCTGCTTTATTATTCCCATCCCGGATTTTGGGTAAGGTTGGAATTCTGATCCATTTCTGTTTGGGGAATAGGCCAGAGGTAATCTCTTTCGCGCACCACTTTGGTATAATAAGTTTTGCCGGTAAAGCCTTTTTCAGCTTTCCCGTTCAGCGTTTCCAGCAATCCCCAGCGTTTGAAATCTCCAAAACGATGTCCTTCTGCAGCCAGTTCCACGGCGCGTTCATGTTTGATCCGTTCAAACACCTGATCCTTACCGGAAGCGGACAGCCAGGCCGGACCGCTGTTGATACCGGGCATTCCCACCCGGCTGCGCACTTCATTGATCAGATCGACTGCATCATCCTGATGTTCCATTTCATTGTAACATTCTGCCAGCATCAGCAAAACATCTGCGTAGCGGATCAAAGGAAAGTTGATTGGAGTATCTGCCCGGTTATTAATAGCGCCGTCCATGTCGTACTCTGCAACAAATTTGCGCCACAGATAAATATCCCAGCTGTTATTAACACGAATAAAACCATTCGCCTCATTTACCCCGGTTGCAATCACATATTCACAGTCTTTTTTCGCGTTGGAGACCCATCCTTTGTATTGTGTATAAGGAAGAATAAGCGATTGCTGCATTCGCGGATCGCGCTGGCTGTACATTTGAAGTAAAGTTTCTTTTGTACCCGGATATGCGGCGACCGTTTTTTTATCGGACGACAGCGTAGCACGGAAGGTGGCATCCTGAACAGCGGCACTCGTTGTAAAACCGGGAACCCAATCTTCCCAGCTGAACGGCTTTCCGTCTGTATATTCATAGGAATCAACAAAATCAGTGGCTACTGTCACATTATCCCAGCAACTGCCGAAGGACGAACGGGTTCCCATATAAAATGTGGTAGGCATACCATAATCCTGTCCTACGCCGCCAATATTCTGAACAGCAAAAATCATTTCGTTACTGGCATCACCTTCCGGTTTAAAGAGGTTCTCATAGCTAGGGTAAAGGGCATATTTCCCACCCGAGACAACTGCTTCAAACTGGGCGGCTGCTTCAGCATACTGCTTATTGAAGAGTAGTACTTTCCCTTTCAATGCCTGAGCCGCCCCTTTTGTGGCACGGCCATAATCGGATGTTCCCCATTCTCCTTCCACTGGTAATGAAGCAATTGCTGCATCCAGGTCGGAAAGAATAAATGCACGCACTTGTTCAGCAGTGCTTCTGGGTTCCATCATATTGCTGAAACTTTCAGATATCACCACTGTCTCATCATACAGTGGTACACCTCCGAAGAAATCCAGCAGCTGAAAGTAGAAAAGCGCACGCATAAACTTAGCTTCAGCAAGATACTGTGTTTTCAGTCCGGCACTCATTTCATCCTCATCTATATTCCCAATATTCTGCATGACCAGATTAGCCCGGGCAATCCCTTCATATAAAGTCTTCCACTTACCGGTAACCTGATCTGTCGTCGCGGTATAGGTCCCCCGGGCAATTACATCATAGGAAGCTCCATCATAGCCTGTTCCTATATCTGACAGACAATCCAGTCCAAAAACGATCCCAAAGACATAGTTACTTTGCAGGGTGCTATATACCCCAGCCATCGCCTGATCGGCATGTTCCTTCGTCTGCCAGAATGTCCCGGCGCTCAATTTATCATTGGGGTATCTGTCAAGCTCATAACATCCGTTGAATATCATAAGAAAGACAAGCGAATTGATAAGATATTTTTTATTTTTCATACGTCAATGATCTGTTAAAATGTTAAATTGATACCCACTACAGCCTGTTTCATGGAAGGATAGGCCATGCCGTTCACTTCAGGGTCAAATCCTTTATAAGAGGTGAAGGTGATAAAATTCTCCAGGCTTCCATAAATCCGAAGCCGTTCAACAAACATCCTTCTTATCAATGATTTGGGCAAGGTATATCCCAACTGAATATTCCTGATTTTCAGATAGGATTTATTTTCCAGGTAAAAATCGGAAGCCTGTGTATTACGTGTATCCGAATATTGAAGCAAACGGGGATAAGTAGCGTCGGTGCGACCTTCGTACCAGCGCCCTTCAACAACTTCCTGATTTAGTTGGTATCCATAACGAACTGTCGGTGTATTATACTGAGCGTGTTGCCAATACACGTTTACCCCAGTTACTCCCTGTAATAAAACAGCCAGGTCAAAACCTTTATATCCCAGGGAGGTATTTAACCCAAACATATATTTCGGGTTATTACCATCGCTGACCACTTCCCGGTCATCACTGTTAACAATTCCTTCCCCGGTAATGTCCTTATAGAGCAAATCTCCCTTTTTGGGGGTTCCAAAAGCAGCAAAGGCATTGGCATTTTCGGCAAGCATATCCTGTACAATAGCCAGATCTTCATCCGTTTGAATAATCCGGTCCACCCGCAGCATGTATTGGGCGTTGATGGGATATCCTTCCCTGAGATAATTGACCCCGTCAAGAGAGTAATCATCCCCTTTGAACTTATTTACTTTATTTTTCACGTACGTAATGTTCCCGTTGATCCCATAGCTGAAATCGCCGGCTTTATCCTGCCATCCCAATGTCAGCTCAATCCCTTTATTGGTTACCGTTGCAGAATTTTGTCTTGGAAGGGTACTGGTTCCATGCACCAACGGAGCCGGTAAATCAATCAATATATCCTCGGTTTTTTTATTGAACACATCAACTGTTCCACTCAGCCGATTGTCCATTACACCGAAGTCGACGCCTAAATTCGTCACATAAGTGGTTTCCCAGGTAAGCAGGGCATTGGCGAGTTTCAACTGAGCCAAACCAACGACCATGGCGTTACCCCATGAATAATTTGAAGGTTCAAACACGGACTGTGCCGCATAATTGTTCAGGTTCGGGTTACTATCCAATGCATTGTTTCCCAGCGAACCATAGGAAGCCCTGAGTTTCAGACTGCTTAACCACCTGGCAGTCAATGTCTGCATAAACTCTTCCTGGTCAATACGCCATGCAACGGAAGCGGAGGGGAAATATCCCCAACGGTTACCTTTCAAAAAACGGGAAGAAGCATCGGCACGAAGATTAAATTCAAGCAGGTATTTATTTACCCAGCCCAGGTTCATACGGCCAAAGTAAGAATGCATGGCCCATTCTGTTGCCGATCCGCTGGAAGTTGCTTCACCGGTTGCAGCGTCAATTGCGGTCAGTTTCGGATCGATCAGATCGTAGCGGGTTGTGGCGAAATTTTTGGTCAGGTATTGTTCCTGGCTGGCACCTGCCATCACACCGAAATCAAGCCTGTCATCAAAAAATTTATTCTCATAACGGGCCACTACATCTCCAAAATGCCGGATTATTTTGCTGTCTTTATTCGTCACATAAGTCTTACCAGAGCCAACAAGGGTGACCGTGTTTGTAAGAAAGTTCCAGCCGTCCAGGAAGTTCGGCGTCTTCTCCAATTGTTCATCAGTAAAATCATAATTAAAAGAACCGGTTACCGAGAATCCTTTAAACGGGATCAGCGTTCCGAAGAAACGGGTGCGCATGTTATGTTTCGCATAGTTTCCTGAAACTGAGTTTAAGTTACGGAGCGGGTTGTTGTTACTCGACTGAGGATCATCTTCCGAATTATTCACCGCTCCGTAACGACCATCAGGAGCACGAAATACCATTCCCGGTGTCGTTGCCGAAGTATAAGCAAATACACCGGAGGAACTTTCAATATTATCTGTTCCCACGTCCAGATCAGAAAAATAACCATTGACGTTGGCCCCTAATTTCAACCAGGGACGAACATCCCCTTCAATATTGAAACGGCCGCTATATTTTTCCTGACCTGAATTTTCCATTACTCCGGGGTGGTTTAGGTAACCAAATGAAGAATAAAACCGGATCTTATCGCTTCCGCCGCTCATCGAGATCACATGATTGGTGGCAACAGAAGTTTCGAAGGTTGCATCGATCCAGTCGGTATTCGGATAAAGCAACGGGTCGGTCCCGTTTCTCCAGGCATCGATCATTCCCTGAGAGAACAATGTTGCCAGGTTAGAATTTGCATATCCTTCATTCATGTATTCCATGTAGTCGGCATAATTGGAAACCGGATCCAGCGTTTTCCGGATGGATTCAAACGACACATACCCATTGTAGTCAAGTTTTAGTGTACCCTCTTTCCCTTGCTTGGTGGTGATCAGGATAACGCCATTAGCAGCCCTTGAACCGTAAATAGAAGCAGAAGAAGCATCTTTCAAAACGGAAATAGACGCGACATCCTGGGGATTGACCGAATTTATTGCCGCCTCCACGCCGTCAATAATAATTAAAGGAGAAGAAGTATTCAATGTACCCTGGCCACGGACCATAATCGTTGCATCATCATTCCCGGGACGATTGCTTGCTGAAGTTACCGATACTCCGGCAGCCAGCCCGGACAATACATTCGAGATATTGGTGACCGGACGGCTTTCCGTCAGTTCGCTCACATTGACAGAAGCTACAGCGCCTGATAAATTGACCTTCTTTTGCACCCCATATCCAATAGCCACCACTTCTTCAATACCAATGGCTTCTTCCGACAAAACAACATCGACTTTTGCCCTTCCCGAAACCTGAACTTCCTGAGTTCTCATTCCAACAAAAGAAAAAACCAGGGTAGCGTCTGAAGGAACATTGGCAAGCAAAAAACTTCCATTAGTATCAGTAATTGAGCCAGTATTTGTTCCCTTTATAACCACTGTTACTCCCGGAAGGGGCTGCCCGGAAGAATCTTTGACCGTACCTGACAAAGATTTGCTCTGAACGGATACGATGGCTCCATCTGCAGGCGAAAGAATAATCCTTCTGTCAGAGACCGTATAAGTCACATCCTGTTCCTGAAAAATTACCTTCAGAAGATCCTGAATGTTCTTGTCTTTGGCATTAATACTAATTTTCTTATAAACATCTACAAACTCATTATTGTAGATAAAAAAATACCCGCTTCGTTCTTCTATTTCCTGTAAAACATCCTTGATCAACGCATTCTGCCTGCTAATTGTGAATGTTTTATTCTGAGAAAAGGTCCCCGAAGCGATCAACGTAAACGTCGAAACAAAAAAGAAAAAAGTTGTCAATTTCATAGCGCACAAAACTTTGTTCCACGGAATACCATCCGGTAT
>JBCFBK010000022.1:32067-80946 GCA_038562555.1 Prolixibacteraceae bacterium
TCCTTCCTTGTTAGTTTTTTTCATACATTTGAATTGAAAGTTTTAACTAAAATTTTTATGTCTGTTCTAGCAGACATTCTGTCGACAGGAAGATGTTCCACCATCTTCCTGTTTTCATGGTTAGGCATGGGATTTTGGGTTCTACATTAGCTTCTCATTTATCTATGTTTTAAGATTATAATTCGTTTGGAATATTCTCCCTGATCATTTTTGATACCAGGTTTTATGGCATAGTGCAAAGGTGAGGTCAGACTAAACGCATTCAGGATCTCTTCCAGTGGTTCGTCCACAAACGTACCGGTGAACCGGTAGTTCAGCAACTGTTGATCCTGCACCCGGATTTCAACGTGGTACCAGTTTTCCAACCGTTGTATGACATCGCGGATCGGGTCATCTGCAAATATCATTTTACCTTCGGTCCATCCGATATATTTTTCAGGATTGTCAAGCGATTCTTTTAACAGACTATTTGTTGTTATGTTAAACCGGGCCAATTCATTAGGACTGAGGATCAGATCGTTTGCTGATTTTTTGCCCGATCCGGAGTGCACAGCCACTTTCCCTTCGATCAGCGCCACCTCAATCTGCGAATCGGGATGACAGGCATTCACATTAAATGCTGTACCAAGCGCTTCCACAAAAAGCTTCCCTGCATCAACAATAAAAGGACTTCCCGGATCTTTGGCAACTTTAAAATATCCTTCACCCTTTAATTTTACTTTTCGCTCTTTGTTTTGTCCCAGTTGGCTTGAAAAACGCAAGGAACTTCCGGAATTTAAAAACACAACTGAGCCATCAGGCAAATCGATACTGGTCCTTGTACCATGGGCAGCAACGACCTCTTCGTAATATTCATGAGACGATCCTTCAGAAAAAAAATAAGTATAGAGTCCGGAAAACAATACCGATAATAAAAGAATTGCAGCAACCTGGCCGAACCAGCTCAATTGGGGAACTTTTCGCTTTATTATACCTCCTCTGACATGGACTTCAGAAAGGGCCTTAACCGCATCAATACGTACCGGAAACTGAAGCCTGCCGGATTGTTTCCATAACTCAGCAAGATCATTAAATTCATTTTTATTTCTTTCACTTTCGGATTTCCAGCTTTCCAGGATCACAGATTCCTTATCCGTGATATCCCCCTGAAGATTTTTCGCAATAAGGGTATAGATCTGTTCCTCTTCCATGCTCATTTTGTCGTGATTTACATGAATGACTCCCGAAGCAGGCAGCACCCCCACATGAAAATTGATTTTTTTCTAATTTTTCGTGATGCCGGTCGTATCAACGTAAACTCCAGTGGGAAGAATTCCAAAGAGGAAAAGTACCAGGTTATCCTTTAAATGAAATGAAGGTAAAAATTCCCTAAGCTCAGTCCTCAAAAACTTCAGTGATCTGCCAATTAGTGCTTCAACTCCCTTCACACTGATTCCCAGCTTATCGGCAATTTCTTTGTTGCTCAGATTTTCAAAGCGGCTTAGTTCAAAAGCCTGCCGGCAACGGTCAGGAAGCATTGACAACGCCACGACAAGGCATTCCTCAAAGTTTTTTCGGAAAATCTCATTCTCGGTCGACTCGTCGGCAATGCCCTTTTTTGAATCTTTGAAAATCAGTTTATTTTTTTTTTGATCGTGAATATAATCAAATACCTGATTCTTTACCATGATCGTTAAATAACCCGCCAGGTTACGGATATCTCCCGACTGATGGCGACGTTCCCATAATTTGACGAATACGTTCTGTACCAGACTTTGAGAGAGGTCTGCATCTTTTACGAGCGAAAAAGCAAAACGGCAAAGATTGTCGTAATATTTTCTGAATATGACATCAAAAGCGCCGGCACTGCCTTCTTTTAACTCATTCATCAGTATGCAGTCATCAGTCATATCCGGAGATGTTCGACGCATAATCAACTCGATCTATTTTGCTCAAAGATAGTTGTTAGGCCGATTACTCCAAAATTACAGACCAGTCCATCAGTAAAAAAGTAGAAGTAGCGTTAATTAGTTCCCAGCTTTTATTCGGTTCCGGCCCTAATTCTATTTCAAGTTTTCCCCCTTTCAGAAATTCAACCACGGGAAACTGAAAATTATTCCATTCCCTCCCGTTTAATCCGGCACTTTGAATGTAGCAATCGTCAGCATTTTTTCTTTTCGCAGTAATTTCAAATTTTGCCGTTCTCTCAGGACTATTCAGTGACGGAAATCTAAGTCGTGTTTTATCAAATAAGGGGATTCTCATAATCGACCCAGCCTGTTCCGTGCTCTCCGTGTGGCGTTATAAACCTGTAGGGGAGGGCCTTCAAAAAATTGGAATCCAGTTTATTCCAAAAGGTACCGCCGCAGACACAAAATAATCATAGCGCGATTTATGCGTGTCGATGAGCGGATCGACCAGATCAACAGGTTTTTCTTTTCCTTTATTAACGACAAACCCCGTAGAAAATACTGAAAGAACCAATAATGAAACCAGAATTTTAATCGTATGCATCGCTTTACTTGGAAATTATCTTAGTCTGTCAAAACTTCTGCAGCTCGTACAGAAATTTGCTGATCCGTATGATTTAATGTTTCATCAGGCGAACCGGTCCAAGCAATCCCGATTCGACCAGTGGATCATCTTTTTTATATAAACGATGGGTGGTAAATGTATACCGGTTCCCGGGCCGGGGACTGCCATTCAGAATCCAGTCGGGCCACTTTTTACCTTTTATACCATCGTCAGGCATCGCCTCATCGCCGATAAGCCGGTTAACCCACAGATTCGCCACATCAATTTCGAGCAGATTGTCCGTTTTCTTAATAGCACCGGTCATATCCACCTGCCAGGGAGAAGTCCATGCAACACCAAGGTCCTTGCCATTCAGCTTCACACGGGCCATCTGGTTTACTTTCCCCAAATCCAGAAAATAACGGCGGGAAGGCTCTAATGAGCCGGGCAGATCGAACTTCTTTGAATAGGTAGCAATACCCGAATAAAAACAAATTCCTTCCTCCGGCCTGGTTGTCCAGTCAACAAGAGATTCAAAAACGACTTCTTCAGGTCCTCCCCAAAGTGTGTCGAAAGCGACCGTCCAGGGCCCCTCCAAAACAGCCAGCATCTCTTTTTCAGGAAAATCAACCTTAACGGACACGTCCTTGTTTTCTGACCCGGGAGAATGACTGAACACAACAAACAGGCTCTGGGAAGCATCAAGCTTCACCGGAACAGCAATCCCCCCTTCCGTCCGCCGGAGGTCGCTGAGCGACCGGATTTCGCCTGTTACAGCATCCCAGCGTTCGGCTTGCAACGTGCCGTCACGAAACAGGCAAATATCCTCAACGGGATTACTGGTCCTGTTCGAGATAAAATAAACTTCCCGGTCAGGCAGCGAACGGTGAATATATCTGATCGAACCGGAAGACGTAAAATCAGGATTGGCACCAAGTTCCTGAAGCAATGCGGCCGTCGATTCATACGGAGGATAAAGTTCCTTTGCCGTGCCATCCGTAATCGTATCGGGCAAAATAGCGGCGGGATAAATCTTTCCCGTGCTCCACAATTCAGTGGCAAGTCGCCCGACCTGTTCATCACAAGCCGGATAATTAACCAGTGACGGAGATTTCGACGGAGGGTTGCCAACAACTGCAGCACCGGCTTTCACAAGATCCGCCACTTTTCCCAGTAATTCAGGAGTCATCGTTTCCACATCGGGTAAAATCAGTACCCGGTAAGAACTCCCGCCCGGAAACTCGATCCGTTGATTGTGAACTTCGGCCTGCTGCAGAAGGAGCGGAGAACAACCATCAAAAGAATAGCCCTTTTTGTCGGGTAAGAAATCGGTCCCATCCAGCGCTGATTTGGGTGCACGGAATACCTGAGGTGCACCTTCGGGAGTCAGGTACAGGATATCGGCAACAGATTTCCCTTGCGAAAGCAGGAAGGAGCATCTCGCCACATACTTGTGATAGGCATGTACCATCGGCCACCAGGTCTGGCCCCGGTCCCAATGTACCCCATAAGGGCCCATGGTCATCCCCGGTCTCAGTTTGTCACTGAGTGGCTTGTGCGCAAAGGTGTGATACATAAACCGGTTGATGCCAATACAAAAAGCCCAATCGCTTTGATCCTTCATATTTCCGGGGTACTTTTTCCAGGCCTCACGGGCATTGGCAGTAAAAGCTTCCGCTCCAACAACCGGCTTCCCCTGAACGTGGGCGATGGAGGTCGCTTCAATACAACTGAAAGCCGAATTGAAACCAAACTGATCCGTCCAGAATTCACACATCGGAATATCGGCAATACTTCCCAGGTCCAGATCGGCAGTTGGATTCATATCATAAGGTTCGATCGAAAGCGTCAATCCATTGCGCCTTCCCAGCTCTTTGAGCCTTCCTGCATGATTTTCAAGAATAAGTTCCTGCGATGTTAAGCGGACATCCCATAAAAACCGTTCAGTCTGTTCAAGGCTTTCCACAATCTGCCCGGCATAGGCAGGAAGGTACCGCAACGGGTCATAGCCTCGCCGCTTTTTGAATTGTTCCCTGAAATCACCCGTCCAGTTTTGTGATCCCATTTCCCAGCTGTCGATATGTACCATGGTCCACCCGCCTCCGTTATCGGTACGTCGGGGACCCGCCTTTTTCAGAAGCTTCCCAATATAGGCATCAAAGTGAGCATCAAAGGATACGGAATCAAATTTATCGCATTCAAATCCCATCCCCGGCATTGGCGCCGGACGTGTAACCGCGCCGTTGTTGCGTTTCCCAAATCTCAGGATGGTCCATTTTCCCGGGGGGACCTGCCAGCGAATTCCGCCGTCGGGTTGAAGCATGGCAGTCAAATCTATAATTTCCTCGTAATTAACAGCTGAACCCGAAACGTCCTGATAATCGGAAAAAGAAGGAAGAAATTGTTTAACGCCGGGCCGGGAAGTATACGGCGCCCTGTAATAAAGTGCCTTCTCATCAAGATCAGGAATGACCTGGCTGTTTTTGGCAGCAGGATAAGCCAGAACAGCGACATCTTCATACCATTTGTCACGGATCAGCTTCAACTCCGCAGTCAGACTTCCCTCTCCAAAATAAGGAGTTTTAGGTTCAGGCACAGGAAGGACCGATTGAAAAAGAGAAGGTCCTTCTACTGCTGTAGAGCTGGCAACCAGATGCATCATTGATTCTTCCGGTTTTACCCAGGGACCACCGCTGCCTGCCCATCCCGGGCCTGACCCAAGGATCAGACTAATGCCCAGGCGTTCACACTCACGAACGGCATGAACATACATATCCTGCCACTCCTCACTCAGAAAATCGATCTTCCCCCGCGGAATACCTTTATTAATTTCAAGATAAAGAACATACCCAATGCCTGCTTCCTTCATTGATTCAAGATCGGCAGTCATAGCCTCTTTACTGATATTGCCATCCATAAAATACCAGTAAACGCCTGGCCTCGCTGAATCGGGAGGATCAACAAATCCGGCCCTGACAGGATCGGTATCTTCAACATTACAGCGCACCGCGGTTAATCCGGCAAGCAAAATAAGAACCCATAACAATTTCAAGCGTTTCATTCGGAATTTCTTAAGTGATTTATTTTACCTGCAATGGATTTGCTCGTCCATCGCCGAAAAAGCCTTTTTCAATTCATTCAGTTTTTCGGGATATCTTTTCGATAAATCATCCGATTCCCGTTCGTCCGTCCGGAGGTTATAAAGCTCATCGTTGACCATCTTCCATTCGCCCCTGCGATAAGCAACCTGACGGGATGGCTTAAATGACCAATATACCGCCCGATCCGTTTTTTCCCTGTGAAGGATCGTTCCTGAAATATCGATCCCATCCAGCTTTTTCTTATCGGTCATGGCTTCAAAACCAATAATACGGGCGAGGGTAGGAACGATATCAATCGTACAAAGCAGATCGTCCATCGTTTGGTTCGGCTTGATCTGATCTTTCCAGCAAAGCAGGGCAGGAACCCTGATTCCACCTTCATAGAGGGTTCCTTTTTCCCCTCGTAAACGACCATTGCTCGCATAACCGGAGTAAGATTCAGCATATCCACCGTTATCGGAAATAAACCAGATCATCGTATTTTCCGGATTACCGATTTCTTCAAGTTTCTTTAATATTCGTCCGATATTATCATCCAGATTGGTGATCATCGCTGCATAATATCTTTTAGCGGAGTCCTGCACGTGCTTAAAGCGATTCAGGTATTCCGGTTCAACCTGCAGACTGTTGATCATATCCATTCCTTTGAACCTGGTCAGCTTCAACGACAAGGTGCTGTCAGGAACATCGCCGGGGTCAGTTTTTCCATAATGAGGGGCGTTGTACGACAGAAACAAAAAATAGGGCACTCCCTTTTTGCTTTGATCGCTGATGTAGTCAACAGCATGACCGGTGATCAAATCGGTAGCATATCCGTCCTCGATAAGCGGGTCTCCGTTCCGGTACCAGGAATTTCCCCAGCCGGCGTATGTATGCCTGAAATAATCTATGCATCCATCCACATGCCCGATAAAAAGATCGAAACCATGCTTCTGGGGGAAGTAGTCTTTTTTAGCAGATCCCAGATGCCACTTGCCCGTTATCGCCGTGGAATATCCCATCTGTTTTAAGTACCGGGGCAGTATTGTTTCCGCATCGTCCAAATGATCGTCGCCTCCGGGCATTCCGACTTTCTCCAGACCATGACAGGACCGCTGGGGATAGCTTCCCGTAAGAAGACTGTAACGCGATGGGGTACATACCGGTGAAGCTGCGTAGAAATTGGTAAATTGAATGCCTTCTCTTCCGATCCTGTCTATATTCGGAGTGGGAATATCTCCTCCATAGAGACTTAAATCGCCGTATCCCATATCATCGACGTAAATCAGGATAATGTTCGGCTTATGATCTGCCTTACCTGCCAGGCTTAAGCCTACTATTGAGATCCCGATGCAATATTTACTGATGTCTTTTTTCCTCATTTCTTTGCTTCTTTTTTATTCAATGGAAGATAGCTCTGTTGATTTGAAAAGGCGCACAGGCCCCAGCAAACCGGAAACGCTTAGAGGCGTATCTTTGGTCAGTTTCGTAATGTTTGTTCGGGTATATCGTTGTCCGACAGGCAGGAACTGATCGCCTATTATCCGGTTTGGCCAAAAATTGACCACATCAATCTCCAGTTCGTTTTCCCCTGGCTGAAGCGATGCCGTAATCTCGACCCGGAATGGCGCCGCCCAAACGATGCCTGATTGTTTGCCGTTGAGGCGAACTTCAGCCAGTTCCTTCACCCGTCCTAAATCAATAAAGTATCCCGAATGATCACGCTGCGTTTCATTCTCCATATTAAATTTGATTTTATAGGTCGCAGTCCCTGAATAATACTTAATCCCCGGGTCATCATGATCTGTCCAGCTTGAAAGCTCCCTGAACACGACCGATTCCGGTCCTCCCCATTCCTTTTGGAAGCTAACGGTCCAATCGCCGTCTATTTCTTTTAAAAGCTCAGGGGTCAAAAAGTTGGCCTTCCCGGGTGTTGAAGGTGAAGTTCCTTCTTTGGCAAAAACTACGAAAAGGGAGCCATAGGGCGATAACTCAACCGGAAGTATCGTACCTCCGTCTTTGACTGTCCAGTCAGTTGCTTCCCATCTTTTTCCTGAAACAGCATCCCAAAACTCCGGCTGTTTACCGGTAATCCTGAAATTGAACGAAATCTTTTCATGCTGACCCGTCTGATTGGACAAAAAATAAATATCAACCAGAGAATCAGACCGGTGAATGTAGTCTATTCCCGAATCGCTTCTGCCACCAGACCAGGAAAGATCCGGCCGGATATGGAGTTTTCTGAGGACTTGTCCGGCTTCAATTCCGGCATAAATACGCCCTTTTCCGATTCTTCGTTCCACAAACCCGTTATTTGAATAGTCTTCTCCCCACAATCTGTTTGTCAGCGCCCTGAATTCGTTATCCGCCTCAGGAAATCCCTTTAAACTGTTCATGTACGCAGGTTTAGGGCCTACCACTACCGCACCTTTGCGGACCAATTCTTCTATTTTCTTCAAAACTGACAAAGAAAAACCAGGGTAGTCGGGCAAAGCAAGTAACCGGTAATGCATTCCGTCAGGGAGAACAATCATTCCGTCAGACACACGCATCCGCTCAAGAATGACCTCTTCGGTCACTACATCGTAGTCATAGCCGGGAAGAATATTTGCCGGATCTGTTTTTTTTAACTGCGCAAAATTTGGAACATGATCTCCGTAATAATAGGCGACATCAGCCACAAACAGCCCATGCTGTAACATAACCTGACACCGGTTTATGTATGACAGAAACGCTTCCGACCGGCTCCACCAGGTTGAATTGGGGTTCAGATGGGTGCCGGCAAATGCCTCCTGCCCGGGAATTCCCGCTTCTTTCGGAGAACAGGAAAAGGCATGCCACACCAGGAGATTCATTCCTTCACAGGCGGCTCTGTCGAACGTCGGCTTTAAATTATCCCAGATGGTCTCCTGCCAATGAGGCCCCACTGTTGTAAATCCTTCGGCCATCACCGTTTTCTTTCCATAGGTATGTGCCGCCGAAGCCGGTTGCTTGACAAAAAACCGTTGTTCATCGGTTATACGATGAGTCTCTGACTTTGCCCAGAATTCAGACATGGGCACATCATTAAATCCAAGGCAACGCTGCGCATCAATAGGCATCGCATGGGGCCCGCCCGATTCAGGATGGATCAGCATTTTTTTCTGTACGGCAAGGTCTCTGAAAATGCGGTAATGATTATCAATAACCAAATCCCCAAATGTCTTCCGGAAATCGTTTAAAAAACGGTGGCTGACCTGCGAACTTTCAACAACATTTCCAACTAATGCAGGAACAAATGGAAGAAGATCATAACCGCGACGCTTTTGAAACTCCTCCCGAAAAGAAGGAGTCCAATTGACCGGCTCCAGTTCCCAGCTATCGGTATGCAGGTATTTTAAGGTCATCCCCGCCTGATCGCCCGCATCCGCAATTAACGGGTTCACAACCAGATCCCGGTATTTTTTAAAAACGGACGCATCAAAAGGGTCGATGGGAAATCCCCCCCAACCTTCGGAAGAGGCCCACTTCATCCCCTTCGAATAAATCGTATATCCCAAACGAAGAATCTCCCATTCTCCTTCCGGCACATCCCATTGCAGCGTACCATCAGCCGCAAGCTTATCCGACAGATCAATAACATCGTTGATACGTATGCCAGCCGGTTCATTTCTCAGCTCATTCTCCTCAAAAAGAATTCTGGTGTCAGGCGCCGATGCGTGCAAGGGTTTGTGCATGGCCTTTATTTCCCAGTTTTTTATCACCCCGCCCTGCTTTCGGGGATAGGCTATTAAGAGAATATCCTGGTAAAGACTATCCTGCTCTTTTTTAAAAGCCGGCTTTTCATGAGCCCGATGAGCTTCACCGATGAATTTTCTCACTTTAGGAAGACTTATTCTCCGGTTGATTGTCGCGGGTCCCTGTACCGTGTCGCGGGACCAGACCAGAATTTTCGGGGCATCTTCCTTTTGAATCATCGGCCCCCCCAACGGCCAGCCACTTGTTATATTTAAACTGATTTCCAATCCTAACCTGCCAGCTTCCTTCAAGGCATGCCTGTACAGGTCCCTCCATTCAGAAGACATAAAATCAGGGCCATGCGGAACCTGGTTGTTCCCACCGGCATACGAACGATCGACATCACAGAGGACTGCTCCTCCAAAACCTTTCAGCTTCATCTGCCCGAGGTCACAGGTAATAGCTTCCTTGGTGACATTCCCGTTGATCCACCACCAGTATGCCCGTAGTCTTGCCTGCAACGGAGGATTTATAAAATCTTTCCCGAGTCTGATCAGTGAATCTTCCTCATCTCTCTCATGAATGACCAGGCAGGAATTCTGCAGTAAAATCAGAATAATAAAAATCTTCATCTCATAAACAGCTTATTCAATGCCATCTTTGCCGTGTTCCGTATCTGCCAGGTTGAAGTTTCGGCTTTAATTAAAATAGTTTTTCCCCCTGCCCGCTCTGAGTTTCCGGCTCAAATCATCCACAATGCGCTCATACCAGGTTTTCCCGGCCAAATTATAATTCTCATCCGGGTCCGAGGTGTGATCAAAAAGCATACGATCCGTTATCCGGTCCTCTTTATCCCACCATTCCGTATAGGAATATTTATCATCAAGGTATGTGAAACCGTTATTCCACCTGGCAACCGCATAGCCTTTCCCTTTCGCCGCCTTGTCCTGAAGCAACGGATACAGACTTTGTCCTTCCAGCTGACTGCTTTTCGGAAGGGAAGCCAGGTCACAAAAGGTGGGATACAGGTCAAGGTATTCAACGATCTCATTGGTGCGGTACCCTTTCAGGCCACCGGGTGTCTGAATGATCAGCGGAGCGTGAAGGCTTGTATGCATGACCGAGTGTTTGCACCACATGCCGTGTTCACCAAGGTTCCAGCCATGGTCGCCAATCAGAACAACGGTGGTATTCTTATCCAGTCCCAGTCGTTCCAGTTCATCCAAAAGCTGACCAATCAGGGCATCCACGTACGACACGCAGGCATAATAGCCGTGTATCATTGTTCTTGCCGCATCTTCACTCAATGGCCCCTCGTCAGGAATGCCCCGGTAAGCCATCAATTCACCCCAATGCGTCAACGCCTGCGGAGGGATCAGGTTTCCTTCCTTCAGTTCATAGTTATCAGGAACGCTGATTTTGTTACGATCGTAGAGGTCCCAATATTTTTTGGGCGCTACAAATGGCAAGTGCGGGCGGACAAATCCGACTGCAAGAAAAAACGGCTCTTCCCCCAGCGCTAACTTCTTCAGGTCCGACAAGCTTTTTTGTACCATTTCCCCATCCATATACTCCTCTTCCGGAAGATCGGCTTTTTCATAGTATAGTCCTCTCTTCCTCGTTCCGGTCTCCTTTTGGATTTTCAGAAAAGCCAGGTTTTCTTCAGTCCGGTAGTCCAGCGGATTATGGTAGGGCATTACATCATCCCAGAAAACTGAGGAAGCTTCATCCTGATGATGAAATACTTTCCCGTTTGAAATTGTCGTGTAACCGGCTTCTTTAAAAGCACGGTTCAGGGTTATCGCATTGGGGGTTTCTTTGTCCACTCTCAGGTTCCAGAATGAAAAACCACTGCGGGTGGGCCGCATTCCCGTCAGGATACTTGCCCGCGAAGCCCCGCATACCGGAACATTACAATACGCCCGGTTAAAAACTACACCATTCTCCGCCAACCGGTTAATATTGGGGGTTTTGACCAGGGAATGATTATAACATTCCAGTTCCGTTCTCAGATCATCACAGATAATAAACAGCATATTATTCTTCCCGGCCCGGGATTCCTCTCCGGCGTACAGGCTCGTGGTGATCGAAGCCAACGAAAGACCGGCCAGTAAAATTTTTTGGTTCATATTCTTTTAGCTTAACCTGGTTTCAATAAAATCGAAAAAAATTGCCTGAAATCTTCATGCAGGATTGCCCATCACAGCACTATTTTTTAGTCGTGTGCTTATCTATGTATTTAACTACCTCAAGCCCTGCCAGCATAAATGAAGCAGTACCATATACTTCATTTTTTGAAGACGAGATATTCATCGGTGTGTCGCCGATAGGCTGCACATAACCTAACATGCCATTTGGCTGAACAGCCCCGACCATAGCAGCCCAGGCCTTTTTTGCCGGAATAAGGTACTCATCTTCACAAAGCAGACCGTTATTCAATCCCCACCATAACCCAAATGTAAAAAATCCGGTGGCACTCATTTCAGGTGAAGGATACGAGTCAGGGTCCAGGAGGCTGGCATGCCAGTATCCCCGATCGTCCTGAAGCGCTATTATTCGCGACATGATTTGTTTGAACCGATTTTCATACCGCTCACGCGAATGATAATCAGCAGGTAAAAAATTCATGACACGGGCCAGTGCACCAACAACCCACCCGTTTCCACGCCCCCAGAAAACTTTGGCGCCATTTGCTTCTTTCATTGAAAAAAAACGTGTGTCACGAAAAACAAGCCGTTCTTCCTGGTCATAAAGCGCTTCCATCGTAAACCAAAACTCCCGGTTCATAAACTCCCGGTACTCATTGTTACCCGTAATATTCGCAAAACAAGCATAGGTAGGAGCTGCCATATACAAGGCGTCGCACCAGCACCACCGCTCCTGATTAGCCGCAATCTCAAAATTTATATTGTCGGTTTTCGGATAGCTCTTCATTTGATAATCAAGCCGTTCTATAGTAGGGATGAGCGACTTCCAGCCTCCTGCCAAAAGTTTTACCGTAGGGGCATCCCACTTTTCTATTTTCGAGATCAGATAACGGGGACTTCCGGTGCGTTCCCATATTGCGGCATACGACAGCGAAACAGCAATATCATTGGCAGGGTTGAGACTTCTGTGCCCAACCTCCCATTGCAGGTCGTACGCGATCTGCTCATGCCATTCTCTGAAATGGCGACTGTTATCATAGGCCGCCCAATCTGCTAAAGCGCTCATAAAAACGCCGTCAGCCCAACCGGTAAATTGCGGGTTGTACTCCACTGTTCTTCCGGCCCGGGGCATATTTTCAGTTTGCCACTGAGCCGCGTCGTTGACAATCCTTTTAACCTGGTCAATTGTGAATGCTTCCGGGTGGCCATTTTGTGCCCATACCGTATTCATACACAGGAACAGAATGGGCAAAATGAGTCTATACATAATCGATCTGTTTTGTACGTATTACTTCGCTGGTGTAATTTCAAAAGACAGCTGGCCGACGAGACTATCGCCTGTTAACTGAAATACCAGCCTTGACACATTCTCTCCGAAAACACCCCGGAGGCGGTTATCCTCAATTTTAATTTTTTCGATTTCTGCAGTCATCTGCGTGGAATTGTACTTCATCGACAACGTGAAGTTTTCATCATTGAACCGGATCAGGCCCGGCTCAATGACCTGGCAGGGCACACTTGTCATAAAATGGACTTTGCTGTCCCCGTTGTTGGCTGTAAGACGAAAATTATCCCTGATCACAAATCTTTTCCCGCGCTCCAGCGTGTAGCTTCGCTCCCATTTTGACACATTGGCTCCGGAAGCGTACGCCAAAGCAATATCGGTAGAAAAGGATACTTTACTGGTACCGGTTAAAAAAGAGGAGTGCTGCGCCTTAAAGTTTCCGCCAGGGCTTTGTCCGTGTCCGTTAATCACGGGAAGATTATGATAATTGGATTGCATCGTCCAAATACTGTATCGCCGGGAACTGAATGTTTCCCGGGTATAGGTTCCTACGCCAACATCAATCAGGACGGGAAACCCATTATAATAAAGCATAAAAGATCCCACATCGTTGTGATTGTGTCCTTCGCCATTGGTTCCCCCTTTTGCTGCAAAATAAAAGCCATCAGTCGAGTTTGCCTGATCACGGGCAAGAGCAACATCCAGATCCGGAAAATAGAATTCTGCCAGCAGGGGTTCTGTTTTCTGATGCGATTCCCATCCTTCCAGATTAAATAAATTCTCGAGCGTTTCACCGATTTTGCCGGCCATTCCGGTTTCATTAAACCCGGATTTGTCAAGCAGATATGCTCCAAATCCTGCCAACACCGGATCATTAATATTCTTTCCGAAGCGATAGATTTTCCCTCCGTCCTGTCCAATCCGGAATGGGGCATCAGCAAAATTGATGTAATAATTCCCGTTACTGATGTACGCCCTGGCAATATAGCGCCCCATGTTCTTTATCAGTTCATTTTCAAAAATATCTATTTTCCCCGCTGTATTGATTTTCAACAGGTTCAGGTAATCGAACATTTTGCCTCCGGCCACCCCCCAGTAACTTGGGCCTTCGTTACATGCTCCATCTTCCGGATAAGAATTTATAAATAAGTCGACCGATTCCATGGTCTTATAAACAGCATCTTCCTTTTTTTCAGGATTATCTTCAATGAGCAGAATACTGGTCAGAATATTAAAGTTACACCATGGATTCCAATTATTTACCTTTCCTTCATCCCAACCGGTGATCCACCAATAGTCGTATCGGGCATAAAACGGGTCCAATACCTTCCGTTTAATCTCGCTTTTCAGCCTCCGGGAAATAACGGGACTTATTTTGTCAAATTCTTCGTGGAAAAAATACCAAACCCACGACAAATCGGCGGCCCTGTCTCCGGCAAACAGATCAACAATCGGATTATCTAAATCGGGAACAACCGTGGTTGGCTCTGATACTGCTCCCCCATACATGTAGAAATGAGCGGATGATCCCCAATACGTTTGCTCGCAAAAGGAGAAAACGCCGTTGACGATGTCATCCATAAAGCGCCCCCGACCTTCCATGAGTTCGGCAAGGACCAGTGACTGTAACGCTCTGCCACGTTCCCCATTCAGGTTATCAACCGCTGTTCTGTCACCGTTCCGGCTAAACTCAAGATACATGCTTAACGTAACAGTTGGCCAGTCATACTCCAAATACTTCTCGGCCTGCCCGATGGTCTTTTTTCTGATTCCGTCAGGAAGTTTTGACCAGGCCGCCCTGTCCCGGTAAACCGGGTAAGAAATCCAGCTAAAATCCCTGGTTATCGCTTCATTCACCAATTTCCGGGTATGAAAGTCCGACAACAAATTCCGTTTATTTTTTGGTTGCCCTGAAGCAGCAAAAAACAGACAAAAAATGAGCAGAGCCAGTGTAGTTATCTTCTTCATCGTGATTAATTTTTTTTTGTTACCATACTGATATTGGTTAGCTTTTACCTGCCTGTTTTACCTGTGTTCATCTTGACTATTTTTACAGACAGGTCGTTCGAAAGGTTTTTGCTTTGAATCTGAAGAACAATACGACTCAGACCATTTTCCCAGACACGATGAATTTTTGGATCATCGGTATCCGCGGGTTCAATCTTCACGGTCAGCATTTCCGGATCAAAAATCATATGAAGAATAAAGCTGTTGCCGGTCAGTCGCAGAATTCCCGGTTCCGAAATTTTGCATGGCAGGGGCGTCATAAAATGAAGGGCTGTTTCAGCAACATGGTCTGTCACCCGATACTGGTCACGAATAACAAAACTCCTTCCTCTTTTGAGCGTATAGCTGCGCACCCATTTGTCTAGCCTGGCCTCCGGGGAATAAGCACCGGCAATATCAGCGGAAAAAGACACTTCATTTTTGTCGGATCTGAACTTTGAATCCCGCGCTTTGAAATTACCGCCCGCGCTTTGTCCATGTCCATTGACAAATGGAAGGTTATGATAGTTTGACTGCATCGTCCAGATATTATAGCGCTGCGAACTGAATGTTTCCCTGGTATAAGTGCCGACTCCCACATCGACTAACACCGGCTCACCGTCACAATAGAACATAAAAGATCCCACATCGTTGTGATTATGCCCTTCATTATTGCGACCGCCTTTTGCCGCAAAATAAAAGCCTTTCGATGTGCTTTGATCTCTCGCAACTGCAATATCCCGATCCGGGAAATAAAATTCTGTGATCACCGGTTCGGCCGCCGGAATGTCCCTCCAGCCTTTCAGATTGAACAAATTCTCCAGCATATCACCCATTCTTCCCGCAATTTGTTCTTCTCCGTACCTGGAGTCGGCAAGCAGAAAAGCACCAAAAGACGTCATCATGGAATCTTCGATAGCGCGACCGAACCGATAGATTAATCCGGGATCCTGATTTATTTTCGCAGGTGAGTCCGAATAATTCACATAATATTGGCCTCCATCACTTTTACTGATATAAACCCGGTAAATATAACGTCCAATATTTTTTATGATCTCCTGGTTAAACAGGTCGGCATGGCCTCCGGTTAATTTCTTTAAAAGATCTAAATAATCAAATAACTTGCCTCCTGCAACGGCCCAGTAGCTTGGCCCCTCATCGCAGCCGCCATCACCGGGATATGCATTAATAAAAAGATCGACAGATGTCATGGTCTTGTAAATACCCACCTTTTTTTTTACCGGGTCACTCTCCATAAGCGCAATACAGGTAAGCATATTGAAATTACACCAGGGATTCCAGTTGTTTGCTATTCCCACATCCCAACCGGTTATCCACCAGAAGTCATAACGCTCATAATACGGATCAAGAATTTTCCTTTGCAATTCACTTTTCAGCCGTTTTGAAATTACGGGGCTTATTTTGTCAAATTCGTCATGAAGAAAATACCACGCCCACGCCAGGTCAGAAGCCGTATCGGCCGCAAAAAGGTCGACAATCGGATCATCAAGGTCAGGAAGTACCGTATTGGGTTTGTCATGGCCGTTGAAACCGGTTTTATACATATAAAAAGTGGCCGACATTCCCCAATAAGTCTGTTCACAAAACGAAAAGACGCCATTGATGATATCATCCATAAACCTGCCTTCGCCTTCCATTAATTCGGCCATCACCAACGACCGGAATATTCCCAACCGGGTACTGATTGCCTGGTCAACTACCGCGCGGTTACCTGTTCGCGTAAACTCCAGATACGTGGTTGCCCTGGTAGCCGGCCAGTTATAGCCCCGGTACTTTTCGGCGTTTGTAATTGTCTTTTTCCTCAGGTTTTCGGGAATCTCCGCCCAGGCCCTCCTGTTGTCATAAGCAGGATAACCGGCCCAGACATGGGTTGCTGATAACGAATTGTAGATGAGCTTCCTCGAATAGCTACTTGTTAAAAGATTTCTCTTTTTTATCTCATCCGACCGAACAGAAGTTGCCAGCAATACGAGCAAAAGTATAAATATACCAACTATTGATTTTCCCGGCATAATTGAAAATTAAATGAAAGAGTTCCGGTCAGGAGACCGGAACTCTTTACCCGTTATATTCGATTATTTCTCATAACTTTTAAGGCTGACAGTCATGGTGCCTGCAGCAAGACTGTTGACCTGGACAAATGCTTTCTTCTTCCCGTCGGCGCTTACTGCCCATATACTTTCACCTCTGGCCATGTTGAGCACATACGACAAAGCCGCTCCGGGCTCATAGGTATCAAAATCGATATCATCAACGAATGAATATCCACCCGAGGAAGGTTCCCTGGAAGGATCGATCACCAGCTGGCGATCGAAGGTGTAAACCTGCTTCTCTACTTTTGAAACGTTGTTTGCCCCTGCAGGTACAATAGCGCCTTCCATGAATTCGGAAGGACTGCCGGGAGAAAGAAATGAATGCCCATAGTTTACACCAGGCACAACCTTATAGTTGTAGATCAGATCAATCTCTTCCATTAGCCCCTGCTCCTGGACTTCCTGCAAGGTATAAGCCGCCATGTTTTTAATTGACACATAGCAACGATTTCCCGAACTGACAACGATCCCTTTACGCATCTGGATTTTAGCGATTTTCTGATCCTGGGCCTGATAGGTCACCATTGTGCCATCCTTCCCCTTGCAGGAGAATCTGAAAGATACGGATTTACCTCTTGCCTCTTCGGGAATAATGTAATGATAACGAAGGGTAGCGGCCAGCGTATCAATAAAAATAGCCTGTGATTTTCCGCCGGTAGTCAGGCAATCACTGGCGACAGTAACGCCTATATCCTGGCCTGATGAATTGGTATGATAAGAATAAGGTTCGAACCCGGAACCATCAGCCCCCGGAATCGAAGCTTCCACATAGGCAGCGTCCAAACCGGAATAGGGAGCGACCACCACGTATGCGAATTGTATTTCATTGCCGGCAATATTGGGGCCGACAGACTTTTTTATTAAGTCGTTTATGAGTGTAGTCTCATCTTCTTCCGAACAGGAGCTTATGATGAAACTTAGCCCCATAAAAAAAGTCATTAGGATAAAATATCTGCGTTTCATATATTCCTCTTTAGGGTTTAGTTTGAACAGTTAAGAAAATTTTATAGGTTTTCCTGATTTTACGATTACCGGATACAACGGTATATTCCCTTGGGTTTGCCAGATCGGAAAAATCGGTCCAGACACCCAATTCAGGTGTTATGATGGCATCGATAGAATGCCCGCAACTAGGCTTTAGTTTTGCCAGGTTGGTCCCGTACTTTACCGTGCCTGTCACGGACTGAGCAACGGTATCGATCTGGGCTGCAGAAATAAAAACAGTCCTGTGGTCTGATCCCAACAGCTCAAAGGAGGTCAATGCACATTCGCTTCGATCGGTAATGAGCAAATCATTTTCATCCACAGGAAAGTCACTTTCGCACGCAACCATACTTCCTATGATCAATATGAAAAGTAAAAAAATAATATCATTGTACCGTTTCATACTACCAGTATTAAAGATTTCATTTAAATTCATAACCAGGGTTTATTTTGTGTCAGGTTCGGATTAAGATTCCGTTCCGATTCCGGGATATTCATAATATAATACCGCTCCTGGGACTGTTGGACGTAATTCAGAAAATCATTTCTGCGGATCTCATTCCAGGTATTCCGGATAGAACGCCCTGTTCCGGGCGCTCCCCATACATCCTCGAATCTTCTCCACCGGCGGATATCGAAATAGCGTTGACCTTCCAGTACCAATTCCACTTTACGCTCCTGCTCTATCGCTTTGAAAAATTCGTCGGCACTAGCCGTCTTTGCAGGACTGAGTGCAGGCAACCCGCCCCTGGTCCGGACCCGGTTTACCAGGGCTATGGCATCTGCCTGCGGCCCATTCAAAAAGTTGGTGGCTTCGGCATACATGAGGAAGACATCAGCCAGACGCATCAGATAATAATCCTGTGGCGTATCATCCCTTGAACACCCCATCGATTTATCTCTAATCCATTTACGTGGAACGTAACCGGTCTGCATCGCGGAAGCTTGGATGTAGGGAGCACTGGCTTTATAAAGCCATGTTGCCGTTCCTTTCTCCTGAAGCGCCTCCAGCTTAACCATGGATTCATAGTCCCAGAGGATCGTTGAACGTGCCCGGTAATCCCGCCCTTCATACGACGCCGGATTAACAGCCGAATTTAATGCCGTTCTTGCTCCGGCTGCATTGCCGTTCATCGGAATCAGCGGCGGTGCAAACTCGCCGGTCGCCGTTAACTGGTAACAGTTCGCTAAATCCATCGTGGGAGAAACGTAGCTCTGGCTGTTTTCCGTCTGGCGGTTTCCCAGGTCGTTCATTAATTTGCTCCCTTGTCCTAAATTCGGTCCTGAATAGGCAAATGCGAAAATAATTTCGGAATTAACGACCGGGTTGTCAAAATCCGGCGTGAACAGATGAAAGTAGTTCGGCAGCACATCGCATTTCCCCGGTTCACCGGGTAATCCGGGATCGCCTCCCCGGAACAGGTCAAGCCCGTAATTCGTGATTACTTCGTGAAAGTCGTTCGATGCTGCCGTATAAGCAGCATCGGCTGCGCCTGCCTGCGGAGTAAAGCCTTCGAGTTCAGGCCAGCCGAACTTATTCCAGGAGGCCCAGTATAGCTGCATTTTACCCCGGAATGCCAAAGCAGCCACCTTGGATGCCCTTCCGATCTCCGATGCCGTAAGTTGAGCAGGAAGTTTTTCATAGGCATATGAAAAATCCATCAAAATTGAATCTTTGATTTGCGTGATGGGCAATCGCGATAATCGTTCCACTTCAGATTTATCCTGAACCGTCTTATAGATATAAGGAACATCTCCCCACATGCTGATCAGCCGGAAATAACAGAGGCCCCGTAAAAAATGAGCTTCACCCAAAACCCTTTCCAGAGCCGGGACGGAAGACGGCTTTGCATTGACAAGCATATTTTTCACCCCGTCAATCACATAGTTGGCCCGGTTGACCCCGCCGTATAATCCCTGCCACAAGGGCGCAAATCCTCCGTTTGGAGGATTAAATGCGTTATTGATGATCCCATTGGCAGCTCCGGGACCTCTGGTCCATGCAATTTCAGTCATCCCGTCAAAATCATATTCAAAACTAAAGAAAGGACGGATGCTTGCGTAAGCCCCGTTGATGGCATACACGGCATCTCCTTCCGACTTCCAGAAGATATCAGTGGAAGGCTCTCCCGCCGGTGTTTGCTCGAGGAGATTTTCAACACAGGAAGTTATCGCGATTAGTAATGTGACCGCCATGATCACACTGAAAAATTTTCGTTCAATACGTTTCATCACAATCCTAATTTTATATTCCTAAATTAAATCCAAAACCAATGGTACGCGGTATGGGATAAATATCATTTTCATCGCCACTGCCTGTCAGGGCCTTTTCAGGATCGATCCCGCGGTATTTCGTAATGGTCCAAAAATTCTCACCGGTCACATAGATACGCAAGTCATTTATTTTCAGCCGATCGGTCATCTTCCTAGGAAGACTGTATCCCAATTGAAGATTCTTCAGCCGGATAAACGACATGTCGTCCAGCCAATAGGTTGAAGAGGCTTTGTTGTTCCCTCTGGCACCATAAACCAGCCGTGGCAACATGGCATCGCGGTTGTCATAATTCCAGGAATCATAGTATTGGGTATAGGTCAGGCTCTGCGTGACAGCCATCAACGTCACATTATTGAAATGATTCGTCCAATAGTCCTTCCTGCCGACAGATGCTGACCAGTATGCTGCAAAGTCAAACCCCTTCCAGGATGCGCTTATATTCAATCCAAAGTTGGCGGTCGGACGGATCTGTTGTGCTTTAGGCATAGCCTTCCTGTCATCTCCGTTAACAACCCCGTCTCCGTTTAAATCTTCAAGCAGCATATCTCCGGGAGCAGAGCCTGCACTCTGCCAGGGTGCATCATAAATTTGCTGCCAGTTTTGAATCACTCCACCCAGGTTAACCTGCGGGTAAACAAATTGGTAAGGCATGTCAATAAAAACATTGCCCCGGCCAAGATAGCTGTTCCATCTTTTCAACTTGTTTGTATTGTACGATCCATTCAGATTCACACTGTATTTAAAATCCTCAATACGGTCATGCCAGTTCATGTTTAATTCGATCCCCTGGTTACGCATCGTACCAATATTCTTCCGGGGAGCATTATACGCTCCCGACAACAGACTCGACAACTCGTCGGGACGCAGCATTCCGGTTGTACAACGGTTGTAATAGTCAATCTCAGCCGTAAGACGGCTGTCCAGAAATCCAAGATCCAGCCCCAGATTAAACACTTTGGTTACTTCCCACGACAAGTTCTGGTTGATCATTTTGCTGTTCACCAAACCCATTGCCACGTTTCCGTTTGCCGTATAATTCGATGTTGCCAGGGTCTCCTTCTGTTCGAAATTCCCCACGCCCGAATTATTTCCCAACCCTCCGTAAGAAAAACGGAACTTCCCGTGAGAAAGCCATGAATTCAGTGAATTTAAAAAATTTTCTTCCGTAAAGCGCCATCCAACCGACATGGAAGGGAAAAAGCCATATTGATAACCCGGATAAAATTTGGAGGATCCGTCATGGCGGAAGCTCACCTCCAACAGGTATTTATCCTGAAAGCCGTAATTTAGACGGCCAATATGGGACCGTAATCCCCAGGATGCCGAATTGCCGCCTGCTGCCTGAACTTCAGTCAATGCGGCATCGATCTCCGTAAGACTCGGATGTATCCGGGTCTGGCGACTCCCCCTGAGGGTGCGTGAAAAGGCATATTCTTCGCTGTATACAAACAAAGCTCCGATAGCATGTTTCCCAAAAGTTCTTTCAAAATTTAAACGGCCGTTCAGCAAGGTCCTCCAGGAAGTGCCGTTTGTATCCGTCACTCCCGCATTGTTTCCCACCAGCACCCGGATCTCGTTTCCAGTCTGAAAATTCCATTCGGAATGGGGCATCGAATATGTTTTCATCAACTGGTTGTTATAGGTCAACGTATAATCAACGGTCGCCTTTAGGCCTTTGAAGAGTTCCCAGTCAATATTCGCGCCGGCAAACGCATCCTGACGGTTTTGTTTATTAAACGATGTTTTATATTGCCTGTAAGGATTAAAAATTGTGGCATCCTCTCCATACATCATCGAACCGCCATATTTGTCTGTATTCGGGTCGTATGGAGTAATTCCCGCAATGGCACTAATCAAACCTCCGCTGGCATTATTGTCAAACCAGCCATCCTCCAGCGCGTAATTCCATTTGGACCAGTTTCCCGCAAATTTCGCTCCCACCTGAATATTTTCCCGCATTTTATAGGTATAGTTAAAACGGGTACCGTACCGGGTAAAATCGTTGGTAAACTGCATCCCTTCCTCATCCATAATACTTCCGGAAATATAAAACGTTGTCTTTTCGTTGCCTCCCGTTGCAGAAAGATTATAATTCTGAAGCTGACCGGTGCGGGTCGTCAGATCGATCCAGTCGGTATTGGGATAACGAAGGGGGTCCAGGTGGGACTTTGCCGCCCACTCTTCAATGGCGCCCCATCTGTACTGAGACGTATTTCCTCCGGCTTCCGCCGCCAGCAGCATCGCACTGGTAACGCGGGCATAATCCGGCATTAAATCGATCGTTTTGATTGGTTCTTCAAAGGCATAAGTACCGGTGAATTTGATTTTTGTCTGCCCCGCGAGCCGGCTGCCGCTTTTTGTTTGTACCAAAATGACACCATTTGCACCCCTTGAACCATAAACCGCAGAGGAAGAAGCATCTTTCAGTACTGAAATACTTTCGATATCCCCCGGACTGATCCGGTTAATATCCACATCGGGCATCCCGTCGACAACGATCAGGGGGGCTGCCGAGTTAACGGTTCCGAGTCCCCTGATCATCAGTGACGCCGAGTTCTTCCCTGCCATCCCCGTGTTTTGGTTGACCGCCAGTCCCGGCACTAAACCCGCAAGCGCTACGGATACATTTCCAATAGAACGGCTGGCCAGTTGCTCATCAACCTTTACTGAACCAACCGCCCCTGTCAGGTTTACTTTCTTCTGAACGCCATACCCGATCGCAACAACCTCTTCGATTCCGATTGCATCTTCCAGCATGACCACATTAATAACCGTTTTCCCGGCTATTGCGATCTTCTGTGATTGCATGCCTACAAACGAGAAAACCAGGGTAGCATTAGGGACAACATCCACCAAAACATAACTCCCGTTAGCATCCGTAACCGTGCCTTTTGTACTTCCTTCAATCACGACTGAAACTCCCGGAAGAGGACCTCCCCTTTCATCCGTGACCGCCCCGGCAACCTTCAGCTTCTGCTCAGTTTCAAGCCCGGAAGGCTGGGATCCGACTTTAGAAATCAGTATTTGGCGGTCAAAAATCTCATAGCTTACCCGTTCTCCTCTCAATGCTTCTCTCAGGATTTCATCAATGGATGCATCTTTAAAATCTTTGTCCAGCCTCCGGTTCAGATCAAGATCATCTGCCCGGTAAAGAAAAACAAACCGGCTTTGGGATTCAATCTCCTGAAATAACTTCAGAAGTGTCAGATCCCTGGCATTTAAACTCAATTTGGTAGTCTGGGAATAAACGCTCCCCTGGGTAGAAAGTACCAAACAAAAAAGCATTACTAAAGTTAGTTTCACAATCCTTAACATTTTTTTGCACCATCTCCCGTACAGGGAGTGATGGTCCGTGTTTTTTTTCATAAATTTACTTCGTTAATTTATTAATAAAACCTTAACTGATCTGACAATCAGTTGGTAAAACCATTAGCGGGAAATGTTGACGCATTTCCTGCTAATTTTTTATTCTATCACAAAATGTTTCCCGTTTATTGGTTTAAAATCCTTATCTGCAACCCGGCACAGATAATGCAGCACTTCATAGGTATCTTCTTTCAGATTTAATTTTCCGTCCAGCTTCACTGCTCCATCCGTCGGATTTTTCAACTCAATCCGAATATTGTAAAACCGTTCCAGTTTTTTCAGGATCCGGCTCAAATCTTCTTTCTCAAATTGTAAGATTCCGTCTTTCCACAACACATACATTTCCGGCTTAACTTTTTCAATCGTTGACGAATCAGACACTTTGTTATAGGCGAAAAGCTCGTTGGGCTTCAATACAATATTCTTGTCAAACCAGTTGTCCTTCGCCAATGTCACTTCAACGCTTCCTTCTGTCAGAACAGTCTGGCTAATTTCATCGCCGGGGTAAGCTGAAACATTGAAGCGGGTACCTAATACTTTGATCCTGTAACCGGAAGTCTTAACAATAAATGGTTGCTCCGGATTCTTCTCCACCTCAAAAAATGCTTCTCCAAATAAAATCACCTCCCTTTCTTTACCGCGGAACGCTGAGGGATAAATCAACCTGCTACCCGCATTTAACCATACGACAGACTGATCACTCAAAGTCACCCGGGCTCTTGTTCCGTAAGGAACCAAAATCTGATCCTGAAAAACCGCTTCGTCTTCACCCGTACTTTTTAAGGGAACAATACTATCCTTATTAATTACTATCTGATTTCTATCCGTATAATCTACTTCAGATTCATTCCTGCGAAGATCGATCATGTTGCCGTCCGCCAACACCAAAACCGGATTTTTTGCCATATCGGGAATTTCCAGATACTGTTCTTCGCTGAAGACAAATTTTCTCTCCTGACTTAAATAGACGATTGTTCCTCCCAGACAGAAGAAAAGAATAGCGAATGCTGCATACCTCAAAAAAACCTTACTAAACCAGTCAACAGCCGGGGTTCTATGCCGGTGCTGCATTTTTTCAATAATTTTCAATGCCAGGCGACCTTTTTGTTCTTCTGACAGTTTTTGATTGGAAATCCGGATGCTTCCCAATTCTTTTTTAAGAGAACTGATTACCAATCGCTCCTCGGGATGTTTCTTCAGATAGTAGTTCCAGTATTCACTCAAATTATCATCCGGCTCATAAACCCACTTGATAAATAAGGAATTATCAATATACTTTGCAATTTCCCGCATTAATCTATTTATTGATTCACCTATATAGTAGGAGATTTTTAAAAAGGTGGACAGGGAAAAAATAATATCTTTAAGTGAAGACGAAAAAAACCAGGATAGGCGGCTCCCGGCATATTAGTTATCGAATTTTTTTCGAGAAAAGGAAGAACAATTCAAGCGATATCCCATTAAGGATCTCCCGGAATGAAAAAATTGTCCGGTAAACAAGCTTTTTCACAGAAGAGGCCTTAATTCCGACGATATCGGCAATTTCAGCATAACTCAAACCACTGTGAAATTTCAAAAATAAAACTTCTCTTTTTTGTGAATCCAGTTGACCAATCAAAGCTTCAACCAACTCAAGCTTTTTTTCCCTCAATTCCGTTTCAACGGTCTCGTCAATCACAACGGAGAAATCAAAATTATACGGTCCACCATTGTCCGGAGTCACGTAAAACCTCTCCAATTTGATCTTTCCAAGCAAAATCCGTTTAAAAGCTTTCAATAAGTAATATCTGATGAAATGAGGTGTCGTGATGTGATCACGATGCGATAACAAATAAAGAAAGAGATCCTGGATTGCATCTTCCACCAGCTCAGTGTTCACCGTAACTTTTGTTCCATAGCTAAACAAGAAATCGACATGCTCGTTGTAAATAAGTTCAAAAGCTTCCTTGTCACCCGATTTAAATTTATTCCAAATCTCCTCCCATCCGGCAACCGAAATTATTTTCTTTTGGTGATTATCCACTTAGCCGCTGTTTTTTGACATAAAGAAAAACTAAAACCTGATCTTTTCCAAACCGTGCAAAAGGTGTTACCGACCAAAGGCTGTCGGTTATTGTCGTCATCATTCATCTTTTGAAACATCACCCACACGCGAAAAATCCTGATTCAACCTTACCATTTGCTGTGCTGATAACCGAACGTGCAGGGCCTGCAGGTTTTCCTTCAGTTGTTCCACCGAGCTGCCAGCAACAACCGGGATAACCCCAGGTGAACTTTGCATCATCCATGCCAGTACAATCGCATTGGGCGATACATTCGATTCATGGGCTACTTCTTTCAGTACTTTCATCCGGTATTCATTGACTGGACTTTGATACTGAACCGGCACCGGCCGGTCATCCCGGGAGTAAACGCCTCCAAGTAAAGGAGAATAAGCCATTATTCCCAAATTCTCTTTCATACAAAAATCGTGGATCTCAGGTGTCAGTAAAAGCTGAGTACCGAAATCTGCACCCGGTACCGGCTTGAGATACGTATGTCTTTGCTGGATGCAGGCAAAACCTTCCCAACCCTTCAGGCTGGCTGCGACATTGGCTTCAGAAAGCTGCCATGCGTAGAAATTACTTGCGCCGGCGAAACGAATCTTTCCTGCCCTCCTGAGCACAAAAAAGGCTTCCATAGATTCTTCCAAAGGGGTAGCAGGATCGTGAGCATGCGCAAAATACAGATCGATCGTTTCAACCTCCAGCCGTTTCAGGCTCCTTTCGCATTCTGAAATGATAAGATCTTTTTTCAGTGAACGCGGAATATTCCCATAGGGAAACCCGACTTTCGAAGAAATGAACATTTTTTGCCTGTTGCCCCTTTGTTTCATCCACTTTCCAATCAGTTTTTCGCTTTCACCGCCCTGAAATCCAGGTACCCAACTGGCATATTTATTGGCTGAGTCTAAAAACGAACCGCCAAATTCAAGGTATTGATCAAGTAACTCACAGGAGACCTTTTCGTCTGTCTTTGAGCCAAAAAACATGGTCCCCAAACCCATGCAGCTAATGAGTTCACCGGTATGCCCCAATTCAATTTTTTCCATTCCAGCTATTTAAATATAAATCCCGCCCACGGCGATAATCCGCAAACCATTGCTAAAGACCCGGACAGAATCAGTTTTTCATCCCCCCTGTCAGCAACAGGCGTACCAGGTTTTTGGCGGCCTGCATATTTTCAAAATCTTCAGGAAGCCGGCTGTGACCGATGTATTCGTTGTAAATCCAGGGATCGCCCACTGCCAGCACATAGCCTTTCCCGTACCTGGCTTCAGCCATCAGGTTTTTACCGTTTTCGGCGAGAACGGGTTTTGCTTTTCCGGAACAACTGATGGAGGAGACTTCCTTCATATAGATCTTTTTCAATCCGTCGAATAAAGGGTGAGCCGGGAAAGCGACACTGGCGCCCATCTCGTATTTTTTCCCTTCAACCGGGTGAAGCAATTCCTTATTGAAGCGCATTCCGAACTTTCCGGCAAGCAGGTTGAAATAATCGAACTCCGCATTATTCTTGTCGTTGCTCATCATCAGCAGCACCCCTCCTTTTTTTACCCATCTGGCAATCGTAGCCGCGGCTTCAGCGTTCATATAATTTGGTGTTTTCGTTTCGGCAGGCGTGTCGGGATCAACAATAATATATACAGCGGCAGCTTTCAGGTTTAATGCGTCAGGTTCCGCATCGAGCATGGCAATCTCCGCACCCTGCTCCCGGAAGAGCTCTCCGAATTGGGAGAACCCGCTGTCGGCCTGGTCATCCCAGGTATAATGAAACGGTTTTCCGGTTTTCGGACTGACTTCCTGGTTATAAAAGTGGTCGAGCAATACGTTCTTTTGTGCGTTGACTGTATATGACAAACAAAGCGCAACAACCAATAAGCCTGTACTTTTTGCAAATTCTTTCCTGTTCATGTTGATCTAATTGGTATAGGAGAAGACTCCCGGATTTCAAAGACACCGGCTGCACCAGCGTATTGAGCAATCGGTTGCACAAGTTTAAGGTAAAAAATAGAAAGATGCAACAAATTTGGCGGCTGTGGAAAAAATTCACGAATTTCATTTGTATGCCTGTCGAAGATATCGCCGGCTGACAAAAATCTTACCCACCACTCCTCTCCCTTTCAGTAAATTAGATTTGCCTCTGGTTATTTTCGGTCTGTTTAGGTACAAATGTTGCGGAAGCCTTAATAGAAAACTGAAGTGTTAGACAGGTGAGCATTGCCCGTCTTTTAATCGCGAAGCGTTATTGATAAATCTTAATTTCCATTCATTATGGCATCATTTGATAAAGAGAAATTTCAGGAACTGGCAAGCGAAAGAAGCAACTACTGCACGTCGATTTATATCTCCACCCAGCGTGTCGGAGAGAACAGGGAAAGCATTCTCGCGTTAAAAAACCAGTTATCCCGGATCAGCAATCAGTTACTGGAACTGGGGATGAGTACAGGCGAAACCGAGAGATACCTGGAGCCAATGCGTGAGCTGACAGGAAGTACGGGGATGTGGCGTTTCCTATCTGACAGCTTGTGTATATTCAGAAGCCCGGATAAATTTTTTTACACGACGCTCCCCTTCGAAGTTGACGAACTGGGATTGGTTTCAAACCGGTTTCATCTTTTACCTTTACTGAGTGTCTTTAATAACAACCACCGGTTTCTGATCCTGAGGCTTAGCCTGAACGGGAACAGTCTGTACAAAGCTACGACTGAAGATATTTCAGAAATACTGGTCGGTGATTTTTTCCCCGAAAACATGCAGGATTCGGTAGGCGTCGACAACGAAAAATCGTCGCTGCAATTCAGGGGCGGACAAACCGGAGACGGCCTCGGCCTTTACGCCGGCATCGGGCCGGGAAAGGACCTGAAAGAACGTGAGATCAGAAAATACCTCCAGGATATCGACAATGGTCTGACAAAAGTTCTTGATGATTTCTCCCTGCCCCTGGTTGTTGTTTCGGTAGAACATCTGTTCTCCGTTTTCAAAAGCACAACCAGCTACAAGAACGTTTATCCGCATTGCATCGCAGGGAATTACGATCATGTGAAAGACCATGTCCTTCACGAGAAGGCACTGGAACTGCTAAAACCTTATTTTGAGCAGGTTAAGAATGAAGGGAAGGAAAAGTTTCGGGACTCGCCGGGCAAAGTCACATCGAACGTAAATGAGGTGATCAGAGCCGCATATGAAGGAAAAGTCGATACCTTGTTCATCGGAAAAGGGGCACATGTCTGGGGAAATTTCGATCCGGGCACAGGCGTGCTTCGCCGGCATGAAGACAAAAAGCTGTTGGACAATTGTCTCCTCGACCTGGCTGCTCAGGCCACTTTTCTGAAAGGTGGGAAGGTATTCGTCGAAAAGCCGGAATATCTACCGGAGAACATAACTCCGGTAAATGCGATCCTGCGGTATTGATCCCTTCCGGGGTCTGCCAGTATTTACCTGGTTCTCCGGCTTAGCTTGCGGACGTTGCGCCACCAGCGGTCGGGGACTTCATAGCGGGCGGCCATATCATAATCTTCCTGCGTGCAGGGGACCATCAGATCGGTATCATTGTGTTCATTGAAGATCTTCATCCACCAACGACCGGTTCTGCGGCTTTGATAAAAATGCAGCTCCATATCAACGTCATCCAGATCGACGATGAACTCCTTGAACTCGCTATTGCCCTCAACGGGATCCTCAACAATCCTGCAAAAGAATCCTTCAATAAAATGCCATACGATCTGCGCCATCAGCTTACTGCTCAGATCACCGGAATCCAGTCGCGGTATCAGGTTAAAAAAACCGCCGATCTTCACGTGATCGCCAATACCGGCATAATGCGCCACCTGGCAGGCTTCTTCTGCATAAAAACCGTTCGGTGAAACAAAGTATTGTGCCGGAGCTTCCAACTGTCTCACAGCATTCAGGTCAAAACTCACAATATCAGCCGAGCGCATATAAGGCTCAATAATTCCCATGTTGTAACGCAACTGGCCCAGACGTTTAGTTTCGGTATCCAGATCCGATGCGTGCTGCAGCTCCAGACTGTCGACAAAATAATTCTGGTAACCCAACGTCGCGTGTGAATAAAGGGTTGACGGCCTTTTGAATACGAAATTGAGATAGTTTTCCGAATCTATAGCCTTGTCGCCTTTGCGGAAATCCAGCATCGGATCGATGTTTACGAGGCTGAAGAGCCGGTCTTCAAAAGCTTTGGTGATGCCAAAGGTCAGATCCTGACTTCCACCCAACACTACCACGGTGATCCCCATGTCGATCAGTTCACGACAAACATCTCTTAATGCAAAGTAGGTATCGTTGGGCGTACTGCCACAATTGATGTTACCCAGATCGAGTATTTTAAAGCGCGGAGCGATCCGGTTCAGACTATACAGGTATTCCCTGATTTTGTCGGGCGACTCGCAACTGCCAGGTACAACGGAATTGCGGTCCTCTTCCACACCGATGATCACAATACGGGCTTTATTCAGCGGAAGCTTCTCCCTGTTTTTTTCAAGCAGCGGTCCCAGTGTAAATTTCTTCTGCGTCCAGGGGGCTAATTTAAAACGCGAAAAATCGACAGGTTTCAGATAAAGGTCCAGTTCCATTTACACGTTTATTTTTTCCGCCCTTTTTTTGCCGGTGCAGTGTCTTTGATTACTTTCATGCAGTCTTCCAGAGTCATTTTTTCTGCATCTGTTCCTTTAGGAAGCTTAAAATTCTTCTTCTTGTACGAAAGGTACGGCCCCCATCGCCCGTTCAGTATCTTTAATTCCGGTTCCTCATCAAAGGTTTTAACCAACGCCTTACTGTCCTTTTCGCGCTTCAAACCGATCAGTTCAATAGCCCGTTCCAGATCGACCGAGTAAGGATCATCTTCCTTTTGAAGCGAAACAAATTGATTGTCGTGCCTGATGTACGGACCGAAGCGACCAATTGCAACGGAGACTTTTTTATTCTCGTATTCCCCGATCTCACGCGGAAGTTTAAACAATTCCAACGCCTCTTCAAGCGTGATGGTTTCCAGGATCTGTCCCGAACGCATGCTGGCAAACTGCGGTTTTTCGCCATTTTCAGTCGATTCTCCCAATTGAGCCACCGGACCAAAACGTCCAATCTTTACATAAACCGGCTTTCCGCTTACCGGGTCATCCCCAAGCAAACGTTCGCCCTTGGTGCGCTCCGACAGCTCCAGGGCGCTTTCAACGCTTTTATGGAACGGGCGGTAAAACTCTTCGATCACCTCATTCCAGATCCTTTTGCCATCAGCAATCTCGTCCAGGTTTACTTCAACGCGGGCGGTAAAATTGTAATCCATGATCTTCTTAAAATACTTGACAAGAAAATCATTGACAATCATGCCAATATCGGTTGGAAATAATTTCGATTTTTCAGCTCCCGTATTTTCAGTTTTTATCTTTTCCGATACCTTATTATGCTTTAAGGCGAGCTGTATATATTCACGTTCAATCCCGGGACGGTCTTCCCTGACCACATAACCCCGGTTTTGAATGGTGGTAATAATCGGTGCATAAGTCGACGGGCGCCCGATCCCTTGTTCTTCAAGTTTTTTAACCAGGCTGGCCTCTGTGTACCGCGGAGGTTTCTGGCTGAAGCGTTCGGTTGCAAGAATCGAATCAGCCCTCAGTTCCTGATTCACATTTACCTTGGGAAGCAACGTTTTTGAATCGCCGTTTTCTTCCTCGTTGTCGGTCGATTCCGTGTACACCTTAAGAAAACCGTCAAACCTGATCACCTCGCCGGTTGCCTGAAAAACTTCCGGCGAGTTGGAAACCTTGATGCTGATGGTGGTACGTTCCAATTCGGCGTCGGCCATCTGCGAGGCGATCGTCCGTTTCCAAATGAGATCGTACAACCGTTTCTCCTGGGCCGACCCGCCAACTTCCTCCTGGTCAATGTAGGTCGGGCGGATAGCCTCATGTGCTTCCTGTGCGCCTTTTGACTTTGTTTTGTACTGGCGGATCTTCACATACTTTTCACCGTGCAGACTGATAATTTTAGCTTTGGCCGTATTTAAGGCAAGCGACGATAAATTAACAGAGTCGGTACGCATATAGGTGATCTTCCCTTCTTCATACAGACGCTGGGCAACTGACATGGTTTGTGAAACTGAAAAACCAAGTTTCCTGCTGGCTTCCTGCTGCAGGGTGGATGTGGTAAACGGTGCCGCAGGTGACCGCTTCGATGGCTTGTTAACGATATCGCCGATCGTAAATTCAGCCGTGCGGCATCTCTCCAGGAATGCTGCAGCCTCATTCTTCGTATCAAAACGCTTATTCAATTCAGCCTTCAATTCGACCACATTCCCGGTTGCATCGGGAACCAAAAATACGGCGGAAACGCGAAATGCCGACTGACTCTGAAAATTGAAAATCTCACGCTCCCGTTCAACAATGAGTCTGACAGCGACCGACTGCACACGACCTGCCGAAAGTGAGGGCTTCACCTTTTTCCACAAAACAGGCGACACCTCAAATCCGACTATGCGGTCCAATACCCGACGCGCCTGTTGGGCATTAACCAGATTAATATCGATCGGCCTTGGATGATTAACCGCATTCAGGATGGCCTCTTTTGTAATCTCATGAAAAACAATTCGCCTGGTCTTCCCCTCATCCAGGTTTAAGACTTCCTTCAAATGCCAGGCAATCGCTTCTCCCTCGCGGTCCTCGTCGGACGCGATCCATACCGTTTGCGCTTCCTTCGCCTGCTTTTTCAGTTCACTGACAATTTTCTTTTTATCTGCTGAAACAATATACTTCGGTGTAAAATTATTCGCAATATCAATCCCGAAATCCTTTTTCTCGAGGTCTCTGATATGTCCCATGCTCGAAGTAACAGCGAAGTCTTTTCCTAAAAACTTCCCAATCGTCTTTGCTTTGGCCGGGGACTCAACAATAACCAGATTCACACTCATAAAACCTCCTGTTTTGGTAAAATTTTTGCAAATAAAGGAAAATGTCGGACCAACTTCAAATTTTAAATGAATAAATTTCGAAACATATTTCTTTGAAAATGATTATTTTATTTAAATTACATCCGGTGAATGCCTGTTCAGCGAACAGAAACCGGATGACGATCACCGGCAGGCAAGAAGTCGTAAATGGCTGTAGCAAGCGTAAATTTAAAACAGGGAATGACCCCGGAAACAAAAATTTTAATCCTTTCGCTATCTTTGTCGCCGGAACGCCGTTCATAAGTTTTATCGGGCAGCAGAAACAACTACCTAAAAAGACGGCCGGTGTACGAAATTAAAAAACAAAATGATGGAACAAAAGAAAAATAACTTCAAAAAATACATACTTGGATTTTGGGGATTGTATTTGGCGGGGATTATCGTAACCTTTATCATCTTTTTTTCAATTGCCGAAGGAAAGCTCGGTGAAATGCCATCGTTCGAGGAACTTGAAAATCCGCAAAGCCTGCTGGCGTCTGAAGTTATTGCACGCAACGGAGTGGTCCTCGGCCGCTATTTCCGTGAAAACCGCACGTATGTCTCCTATGAAAACCTGCCCAAAGATCTGATTCATGCGCTGATCGCCACCGAAGACGTCCGTTTTTATGAACACTCGGGCATTGACCTGCGTGGGTTATTCCGGGTATTAAAGGGGATTCTGACCGGCGACAGCAGTTCCGGAGGCGGAAGCACCATCAGTCAGCAACTGGCGAAAATGCTTTTCCCCCGCGAGCACTTTGAGAGCAAATTGCAACTGATACTTCGCAAATTCAAGGAATGGATAATCGCAGTAAAGCTCGAACGAAGCTACACCAAAGAAGAGATCATCACCATGTACCTCAACAAATATGATTTTCTCAACCTTGCAGTTGGTGTTAAGTCGGCAGCCCGCATTTATTTCAACACCGAACCTGATTCACTGAAACTTCACCAGTCGGCTATGCTGATCGGCATGGCAAAAAATTCCTCGCTTTACAATCCGGTCCGCAGGCCTGAGCTGACTGAGCAGCGAAGAAATGTCGTGCTGAAACAAATGGCTAAATACGGTTACATCGATAAATCGCTTTACAAGACAACGGCAGCTCTTCCGCTGGATCTTGATTTTCACAAGGAAGATTTTAAGAGCGGGCTGGCGCCTTATTTCAGGGAATATCTTCGTATCACGATGGGGGCAGACAAACCCGACCGGTCAAGGTATGCGGCCTGGCAGTCGCAGAAATTCAGGGAAGACTCAATTGCCTGGGAAACAAACCCTCTGTACGGCTGGTGCAAAAAAAATACCAAGCAGGACGGCACCAATTACCGCCTCTATGAAGACGGACTCAGGATATACACGACGATTGACTCACGCATGCAGGATTATGCCGAACAGGCTCTCGAAGAACACCTGAAACTTGATCTGCAGCCTGCTTTCGACAAGCACCTCGGCAAGCTTGCCGATCCGCCTTTCTCGGGCGATATGAATAAGACCGAAGTGGCCAGTCTGCTCGACCTGAGCATGCGCCAGAGCGAACGTTACAGAAACCTGCGTCAACAGGGACTCAGTTCCGACGGCATCCGAAAAAACTTCAACACCCCCGTCGAAATGAGTGTATTCACCTGGAAGGGTGAACGGGACACGGTGCTTTCGCCACTTGATTCCATTAAGCATTCCCTGAAATATATCCGTTCGTCATTCATGGCCATGGATATTCCTACCGGGGAAGTAAGAGCCTATGTCGGCGGTCCGAACTACAAATATTTTATGTATGACATGGCTACCGGAGGCAGGCGACAGGTGGGGTCGACCGTGAAGCCTTTTCTGTATACGCTGGCCATGCAAAACGGGTTTTCACCCTGCACCAAGGTCCCAAATGTGAAACAGCAGTTTATCATGCCCGACGGGCGGATTTATGAAGCCAAAAACTCCGACCGCACCGATATGGACGGAAAGATGGTCACGCTTAAATGGGGGCTTGCCAATTCAGTGAACCAGATCTCTGCCTGGGTGATGAAACAATTTAACCCCCAGGCGATGACCGAAGTAATGCGGAAGCTGGGCATACAGAGCGAAATTGATCCGGTTCCTTCCATGTTCCTTGGCACATCCGATATTTCACTTTACGAGATGATTGGCGCATACGGAACTTTTGTCAATAAAGGAATCTATACCCAACCCCTCTTTGTTACCCGGATTGAAGACAAACATGGAAATGTGATCGCCACCTTCCAGCCCCGGCGCCATGACGCCATTGATGAACAAACGGCCTACCTGATGATTAACCTGTTGCAGGGAGTCATCGACAACGGAACGGGGGGAAGGCTGCGCTGGCACAAGGTATATGGAGGTCTCACAGGGCCGATCGCCGGAAAGACCGGTACCACCCAAAATCACTCAGATGGCTGGTTTATGGGAATAACCCCGCAACTGGTAGCCGGTGCCTGGACCGGAGCGCAGCTTCGAAGCATCCATTTTGAAAGCATACGGCTCGGACAGGGATCCAATATGGCCTTACCGATTTACGGCCTGTTCCTGAAAAAGGTATATGACGACCCGACTCTGGAATACAAGCCTGATGCCGAATTCGAAAAACCGGAAAACTTTATTATCAACCTCGATTGCGACGACGAAAAAACCAGCCGTCCGAATAGCTCCGACTTCGAAGACTTTTTCTAAACCGAACACAAAGATGCGACACGAAGATTATGCCTCTTTGCGCGAAGCTAATCCAGGAAACGTTTTGACAGGCCCTGGTAATCGTCAATACGCCGGTCACGGAGAAAAGGCCAGATACGCCTGACAGACTCGCTTCGACCCATATCGACCCTCGCTACCAGATTCTGTTCAGCGTGACTGCCGGCCTGGGCAAGGATTTCTCCCTGCGGCCCGCTGATAAAGCTCGTTCCCCAGAACAGGATCCCTTTTGAATCATCCGCCGGGTCAGCTTCAAATCCGACGCGGTTCACGCTCACTACCGGTATGCCGTTTGCGACGGCATGGGAGCGCTGGATGGTTACCCATGCATCCTGCTGGCGGTTTTTTTCTTCTTTTTCATCGCCTGGATCCCAGCCTATTGCGGTGGGATAAATCAGCAGCTCTGCCCCTCTCATGGCCATAAGCCGGGCAGCTTCGGGATACCATTGGTCCCAGCACACCAGCACACCGAGTTTTCCCAACGAGGTCTGAACCGGAACAAAGCCTAAATCTCCGGGTGTGAAATAAAATTTCTCATAAAAGCCCGGGTCGTCCGGGATATGCATTTTCCTGTATTTCCCGGCAAGACTTCCGTCTTTGTCAAAAACAATGGCAGTGTTGTGATATAAGCCGGCCGCGCGCTTCTCAAAAAGTGAGCATACCAGCACAATTCCGTGTTCTTTTGCCAGGCCGCCGTAAAGAGAGGTTGACGGACCGGGTATAGGTTCGGCCAGATCAAATGCATGGACATCTTCTGTCTGGCAAAAATACAAACTGTTATGCAATTCCTGCAAAACAATAAGCTCAGCACCGCGTGCGGCACAGTCTGCAATATTGAGGGCCAGCTTATGCTTATTTTCCTCAACATCGCCCGTGTTGCTTTGCTGAACCAAACCAATCGTTATTTCTTTTTTACTCATACTGCTGCAAATTATTGATTTTAGTTCAGTTCCCTTTCCGGTCGTCGGTTTCCCGTTTCCGGCCTCCCTTCTACAGGACTCCCTCCGGAAATTGCATACTGATGCAATGAATGGACCCATGTTCGCTGATCAGCGGAACACTGTTAATACCGATAATTTCCCGGTCAGGGAAAAGTGAACTCAGCACTGCCCGGGCCTCAGCATCCTGCACTACGCCGTATACCGGCAGCAGCACCGCACCATTCAAAATCAGGAAATTGGCATAAGTCGCCGGCAGGCGGTGACCATCCGCATCATGCACCGGATCAGGAAACGGAAGGGGAACCAGCTTAAACGGTTCGCCATACTGGTCCGTGGCCTGCCGAAGTTCCTGTTCCATCCTTTTCAATTCCTCGTAATGAATATCGTCCGGATCGTTACACTGCACGTAGGCAATCGTGTCGGGACTGCAGAACCGGGCGAGCGTGTCGATATGGCTGTCGGTATCATCACCTTCCAGGAACCCGTGATCAAGCCAGATCACCTTGTCTGCATAAAGCGCTTTTCTAAGCAGACCGTCAATCTCTTCCCGGCTTAGATGTTCATTTCTGTTTTTGGAGAGCAAGCATTTACCGGTTGTCAATAAGCATCCCTTCTGATTACTCTCAATCGCTCCCCCTTCAAATATAAACCAACTGTAATCGCGAAGTATGGCTCCGTTCCGGAACGCCCCTGAACGATATAAATTAGCCGTAATCTGATTGTCATGGCAGGCCGCAAACTTCATTCCCCAGCCGTTGAAACAAAAATTCAGAAGAACAGGCTTTCCGTCCTCGATAACCGTAATTGCCCCATGGTCACGTGCCCAGGTATCATTCACCGGCATCTCCCGGACAATCAGCCCGGCTCTGTCTTCCTGTAAAAAAGGCGGAAGGGCCTTTTTCGACCGGCAAACAATGAGCAAATGTTCCCGCCTCAGGATCTCCCTCGAAATCTCTTCATAAACCGGCACAACTTCATCCAGCACATCGGCCCAATCGGTCTGTGCATCTGGCCACGTAAGCTGTATACCACTTTGATCTTCCCACTCTGCCGGGAAATAGGTCGCTTGTCTTGTCATGATCCAAAAATAGTGAAATAGCCATGATGTTGCAACAACAACTATAATTGAGCATGAACTGCCGTTCATGACTATTCCATTTTGACTTAAAAAACAATTTATATCAAATGAAACAAATTATCCGCCTCTTTTATCTGTTAATGATAAACTTTAACATGATTGCGCTGTAATAATGTATTATTTTTAAATATGAATCGCTAAAAAGTAATTATTATGAAAGAAGTTAAAAGAATTTCTGCAATGATTATGCTATCAGCAGTCTTGCTATTAAGCAGTTGTATCGGGAGCTTTAACCTGACCAATTCGGTTTACGAATGGAACAAAGGCGTTGGTGATAAATTTGTCAACGAGGTTGTCTTTCTGGCTGCCGTGATCGTCCCGGTTTATGAAGTCGCTTTGCTGGTTGACGGACTGGTACTCAACAGCATTGAATTCTGGTCGGGTAATAATCCGATGACGATGAAAGAAGGAAAATCGGAACAGAAACTGGTTGAAATCGAAGGAAAAATTTACCGGCTCTCATCCGAAAAACACAAAATGAAAATTGAGGAGTTGGGGTCGCCTGACGCTGCTACCGAAATGGTATTTCGCGACGAAGACAACAGTTGGTATGTTAAAAAGGGAAACAAATATCAAAAGCTGGTTGAGGTGACCATGAAAGACGGCAAAGTTCTTTCTTATCAACTTACGTACCCTGACGGGTCAACCACTACAATTAACAGCAACTTCGATCCTGCCTGGGTCCGTAACCTGGTAACATCGGACCAAAACCTGGCCTTTCAGCAATAAATTATAATAAAAGCGGGTGAAACATCCGCTTTTTTATAATCAGTTCCCCATCTGGATTTCACTGTTAATTTTATCGTTTTTCGCCTGATCAGCGAGTTCAAGCGAATAGATCATAGCTTCAACCTGCCTGAGGTAATTTCGCTTGTCAAACCGCGGGGCGTATACAAAGCCGTCCAATACAATGACACGGTTATTGGCTATATCCAAAACCGTCAGGTTGATAAAAGGTCCGCCCATGAAATCCTTTTCCGTCTTCCAGAGGCCCCGCATTTCAGCCGCATAATTTTTTTTGTATCTCATGATTTTGAAAAAAGGGGGTACCTGATGCTCGGTCGACATGTAACTGCCGGCCAAAGGACCCGCAATATGTTCCTTTAAAACCGAATCACGTATGTTGAGCAGATAATCTGCGGTAAACGTGCTGTCAGATTTATAAGGGAAGCTATAGACCGCAATGCCCTGGGTGATTTCAGGCGTGTCATAACGAACCCACAAAAAATTCTCTTTGTTGACGGCCACGTTGAATCCTGTGGGCACAGAAAAAGCGATATCGAATTTCTCGCGCAGGATTGCCTTTATTTTCTTATCGTTATATTTCGCATAGTTTAATTGCAACCGGTCACGTTCCGCTTTTAGCATAAACGCCAGAACCCGGTCCGAATGAGCATTAAACAGTTCAATAAATTCATCCGTTGATTTGGCGTGGATATTAACCACGGCCTGCGGCCAGGCCCACACGTCTTCCTTGAACTCGACTCTGGCCGAATCGAGGGTAGGAGAAATGTACACATTAATGATATTCCTGTGAGTTTTAAAAATCTCTTTGAAGGCAGCCGGAGGAATGTTGATTGCGGAAAACAAAGGCTCGTTTTGCGGCAGACCTATCTGCGGCTGCATCAAAACCTTTTTCATCGCTTCCCCTGCCCTCCCGTTCCAGGTTTCTTTTGGAACGACAATAATCAACTCCCCTGCTTTCCCGGATATTTTCCTTCGCGTGACCGTATCATCCTTGCAGGAAAAAAGGCTAAACGTAAAAAGAATAATAGACAATACCGAAAAGATTTTAACTCGTGCCATAGGTTGATTTTTTGTTCATAACCAACAAAAACCTTACCAAAACGATTGACGTACAGTTATACTTGAATTCCGGCACGGAAAATTAACTTTCCGGATCGCTTACGTCCCGTAACCGGTGTTAAGACATAAAAAAAATCCCATCATTCCTGTGGGATTCTTATGTCGGAAGAGATTACTCTGTGATCCTGTCTGTGTCTTTCTTTGGCTGCTCGTCCTCATCCGGGTCTCCCGCAGAGGCTTTCTTGAATTCCTTCATTCCTTTTCCAAGTCCCTTCATTAATTCAGGGATTTTTCGTCCTCCAAATAACAAGAGAACGACGATCAGTATAATGATGAGCTCTTGTCCGCCCAGGAATCCGGCAATAATTGCTAAGTACATATGCTCTGGTTTTATGGTTTCTGCAAAATTAGAAAAAAAACAATCGCTTCTCTAATTAAAGAGTTTAATTATATCATTGGCATTGGCATACAGTACAAGTGCCAACAAAAGGACCATGCCTGTAATCTGCGCATATTCCAGAAATTTGTCACCCGGTTTACGTCCGCTCACCATCTCAAACAGCAGGAACATCACATGACCTCCGTCCAACGCCGGAATCGGCAACAGGTTCATCACGGCCAGAATAATGGATAAAAATGCCGTCATGTTCCAGAACGAATACCAGTCCCATGCACCCGGGAAAATATTGCCGATGGCGATAAAGCCCCCTAACGATTCATATGCTTTGGTTTCGGGAGAAAAAAACAACTTAAATTGCTTCAGATAATCTTTTATTGTATTAACCCCCCGGTTAATGCCGGCAGGGATAGACTCTAAAAAACTATATTTCGTTGTTTCCAGCTTCAGAAAATCCAGCGTTTCATCAGCCAATTCGCGTTGGAATCCAAGTTTTCCATCCTCATTGGGAATAACGGGAATCGCCATGACCTGTCCGTCACGTTCGATGTCAGCGGCTACAGCATTTCCCCTGTGAGCCAGCAGATATTCCTCAAACTGGTCATAAAATTCGAACTTCTGCCCGTCCAATCCCAGAAAAACATCGCCTTTTTTAAGACCCGCTTTCGCGGCAGGAAACCCATCCGAGACCTTTCCTATTTTAACGCTAAACGGGATCCGATAAGTAATAACCTCTTTGCTTTTTATGAGCAGCGCCAGATCTTCGGTCGAAATCTCCACATCGGTCTGCCGACCATTGCGTAACACCTGAATTGTTTTGGCATTGTCAAGAACCACAGTCGGGATGATCTTGTGAAAATCATCCACGTACTGGTGATCAACTGAAAGAATCCGGTCGCCATCCTGCAGACCGATCTTCTCTCCGGTTTCATTTGCCGCAATTCCGTATTTTACATTCTCCGTAGGCAAATAACTCGTACCCCAGGCATACATGACAGCGATATAAATGAGGAATGCGAAGATGAAATTCATCGTCACTCCTCCGATCATGATCAGTAAACGCTGATAGGGCTTTTTTGACCGGAATTCCCAGGGCTGCGGAGGAAGTGCCATGGCTTCCTTGTCCATCGACTCATCGATCATGCCTGATATCTTCACATAACCACCCAGCGGCAGCCAGCCAATTCCGTACTCGGTATCACCTCTTTTGGTTTTGAAAAGCGAAAACCAGGGATCGAAGAAAAGATAAAATTTCTCCACCCGGGTCTTAAACAGACGGGCAAAGGCAAAATGCCCAAATTCGTGAAGAATTACAAGAATTGAGAGACTCACAATAAGTTGGGCTGCTTTTATAAAAATTTGTTCCATCTTTTTCTATGTCGTTAAATAACTTGATTTCACCGAAAATAACTTTTTATACTTTTTGTTTAAGGAATGAAGCTGTTAACAATCGTGTCTCCTTATCGGTTTCGATATAATCGTCCAAAACCGGATTTTTCGTGAAATTCATTTTTTGCATGACTTCACCAATGATATCGGGCATACAGATAAAACGGACTTTTCCCTTCAAAAAAGCCTGAACCACCACTTCATTGGCGGCATTTAGGATACATGGCATGTTTCCACCCCGGCTTAAAGCCTCAAACGCAAGTGCAAGATTACGAAAAATTTTGGTATTTGTTTGTTCGAACGTCAGCGAGGGGTAATCAAGAAAGCTGAAACGCTTAAATTTCGACGGCAATCTGCGGGGAAAATGAAGGGCATACTGAATAGGGACTTTCATATCGGGGAGCCCCATCTGTGCCTTTATGGAACCATCCCGAAACTGCACCAGCGAATGAACAATACTCTGCGGATGAACAACAACGTCAATTTGCTCCGGTTTCAGATCAAAAAGCCATTTTGCTTCAATTACCTCAAATCCCTTGTTCATCATGCTGGCCGAATCGATGGTAATCTTGGCCCCCATGTTCCAGTTCGGATGCCGGAGTGCGTCAGCAGTTGTCACCTTAGCCAGTTGCTCCTCACTGAATCCCCTGAACGGGCCACCGGAAGCCGTCAGGTAAATCTTTTCGATTTCGTTCATGTGTTCGCCTGCCAGGCATTGAAAGATTGCCGAATGTTCCGAATCGACCGGATAAATACTTACGTTATGCTTCACTGCTTCCTGGGTGATGATCTCGCCGGCTACCACCAGCGTCTCCTTATTGGCCAGCGCAATCTGTTTTCCTGCCCGGATGGCCTGTAACGTCGGAAGCAATCCTGCGTATCCCACGAGCGCCGACATGACCATATCGACCGAATCGAGCTGTACAACCTGGCTCATCGTCTCCCTGCCAGCAAAAACCTTCACCGGTTCATTCTTTAGCGCATCCTTAACAAAATCATAACGGCATTCGTTGGTCACAACCACCATATTAGGCTTAAACCTGACGGCCTGCTGTACAAGCAGTTCAACGTTATTGTTTGCTGTCAGGACTTCTACTTCGAAATGGTCAGGATTTTGTTCAATCACTTCCAGTGTCTGCGTACCAATTGACCCGGTAGAACCAAGAATGGCAATTCGTTTTTTCATGCAGGTTAAAAATCAATATATTGTTCCGGATCGAGTGGAGTACCTTTATGCCACAACTCAAAATGCAGGTGTGGCCCGGTCGTCAGTTCACCGGTATTGCCCATAAAAGCGATCACCTCGCCCGCATTTGCATGATCGCCCATCTTTTTTAAAAGTTCCGAATTGTGTTTATAAACGGAAACAAGGTTATTCTCATGCTGAATGCAGATCACATACCCTGTTTCAACGGTCCAGGCGGCAAAGATCACCGTTCCCTCCATGACGGCCGAAATCCTGGACTGCGGCAGGCCAACCACATCGACCGCGAAATGATCAATGGTCTTGTCGAACTTCTGCGATACCATACCTTTTAACGGTGTGAAAAAATGAATGCCGGCAATGCTCCCTTGTTTTACCTCCCTGCCCTGCAGCGATAAATCAAGTTGCTCTTCAAGCAGATTTTGCCGGAATAAGGAGTCATGATTATAGCTTTTAAATTCCATATCGACCGGTTGAACAACCGTGTCTGTTACATATTCAGGCTCACTGGGAATTTCGCCCTGAATGATCGCTTTGATGTTTTCAAAATAACTGTCGCGTATCCGGATTTGCTGTTCCAGCGAGTCGGCCAGGATCGAATTTCTAACCATCATTTTCCTGACATCACGTGTGGGGTAACCAGGGATCAACTGACGCGCGGGTGTGTATGCAATAATAAGGACGGTAATAAAAATAAGCGCAAATCCACCTAATCCTCCAATTATAAAAAGATTGGCTCTCGTGAGTTTTGTACTCCAGATCGTCTGGAAAGTCGAGTCGTTATAAATTATCAACCGATACCGGTTTTTCAGCCGTTGTATGATCTTTTCCTTTTTTTCCTTATTTCTCATTCCCAATCTTTGGAAGTTTCAAAATTATAAAGAATTAGCATACCCACTGACACAAAAACCGAAATTAATACTTTTTAACCAGCATAAAAAAGGAGAGCTGATCTCTCGGCTCTCCTTCTTCTGTAGCGGGGGCCAGACTCGAACTGACGACCTTTGGGTTATGAGCCCAACGAGCTACCAACTGCTCCACCCCGCAATATATCTTTTGTTCTTTTTATCTTATTTGTGCGGCACGTTTGCCTTAAATGCGGATGCAAAGATAGATCAAAATTTATGAAAAGCAAACCTTCATGCAAATTTTTATGAAATTTGCGTAAATCCAGGCAGGTTATCCCCCGGTTCTGTCTTTCCAATCCGGTCAAAGGCACGCCGGTATCAGAATGCCGGCGACAGATTTTCCCAGCGTATATCCCATTTCCCCTCCTTTGGAAATCCCGGGTTTTCTGTAGTACAACCCTCCCAACCGGCACACATCATCGCTACCGTTGTCAGCAATCCGCCGTTGCCGGGAAGATAAATCCGTAAACGCGGACTTTGGTAGTTATGCCCGTTTTTCAGGTAGCGGTTTTTTTGTACATCCTTCAGCAGAAAATCGAGAGCCAACTCCGGCTCTCCCAACCGGATTGCCGCCATGGCTGCCATGGGGTAATCCCAGCCCCAGGTAGAAGGCCAATCCCACCGTTCGGCAATCACGTGCATCGTTTTTCGCATGACTTCCGGGTCGATCTTATCCCAGGCCGGCAACAATCCGTAAGCGCCAAGCACGACCGGATGATCACGCATCAATTCCGGACTGGTGTATGAATCGCCAGCCCCTTTTACCCCCAGGTAAACGCCTTCGGCCTGGTCGGGAGCAGCAAGCTTAAGCCGGACTTTCTCCCAGAGCGTATCTTTTGGCAACCGGAGCCTTTCGCGCCATTGCTGGGCAGTGGTCAATCCCCAATACCAGTAAGCCAGTTCAAAAGGCGGGTTCGCAGTAGTCTCCCGATCCCAATGTTCCTGAGCCGGAATAAGCGGTGGTTCAAGGTTATAACAATCTTGTTGCTGATCGAAAACAGGTAAGGCCGCCATAAAACCAGCCGTTGCGAAGACCAGCCTGCTATATCGGACAAGCTGCTCTTCGCAGGGATTTTGCCGGTACATTTGTTCTGCCATCCAGATCAGGTGCGGTTGCTGCCAGATCAGGTAAGAGCCAACCGACGACGGACTGTTTTCGCCGTCGGGACCAATCATTTTGGGCCACCTCACGCCTGGATACCCCTGGTCGGAAGCTGTTTTGCGCGCCTGATCAAACAGGGTATTGTAGTAATCCAGTTGCTTTTCCATAAACTGTGGACGCTGCCATTGAGCAAAGTGGACAATGTGCCACCAGTGCATTTCGAGATGGTATTTACCATACCAACTGTTATAGGTCAGTCCTGTTTCTGCAGGCGGCAAGGTTCCCGAGCTTTGTATTTTTGTCAGATACTGCGACAAGACCGTGCGGCGTTCAATCTCTTTTGCACGGGGATCGGTGCAGGCCGAAAAATCGACTACGCCCCCGTTTTCCCAGAAATTTTTCCATGCCTGTTCATTATTGAAGCGGGTTGTTTCAAAATCGGGCAAAACGGTTGCTGCAGAATCAGGAGTAAAAAGACAGCTAAACTCGATGGTTTCACCTTTTTGAGGATAAAGCACAAAGGTATGTTCGGCAGTCTTTTGCAGGGATGCTTCCTGCGCCCATGCAATGGCTACCTGGTACTGATCCTGGTCGAGCGTTCGTTTTACCAGCATCTGATGGCCGGATAGCTGTTCGCCGACCGACTGGTGTGCCTGCGGAGAATTAAAGTCATAGCCGGCATGGGTGTTTTCAGGGACCGCAGCGCCAAACTTCCATTGAACGGACAGCTTGCCCGCTGCCACCAGCGGTGATTCGATCCGGGCGGCAATCAGATCCTCATCCTGATGACAAAAGACTTCGACCCGGACATGCTCCCCCTCCAAATCAAATTCACTCGATATTTTTCCGGTCCACATGTCCAGCCTGTGCCGGGCATTCCTGATATCGGTCAGTAAGGCCCTGGTCCCATCAGATTTAGTGAGCACCAGCCCGATCATACCCAGATGAAGGCGTTGCGGATTTTCGCGAAAATAGTCGCCGGCGTCCCTTGCCCGCGGGCTATCGTTTAACTGATGACGGTACGGAACCTTTCTCCCCTGTACATCAAAATACTTCAGCGTTTCTTCGAGCCGGTAATCCCTGGCATTGGGAAAGCTGTGCCAGCCCCAGTTAGACTGGGTTCCCAGTGTCACACCGTTTTCATATTCTTCATAAAACGTTTGCAAACCAGTCAGGTCGGTGGTAAATGCAAAGTTCCCGTTCCCCACCGACAAGGAAGCGAGCGAATCAAAGCCTTCGACCAGCACGTTATTCCGGCTCACTAAAGCATACCGGTCGATTTTTGCCTTTTTTTCGGAGGCGCCGCAGCCAAAAAGAACGATCAGGATCAGCGCAAAATATCTCATATTCAATATATTACAATTTACACACAAATATCAAGGAGTCATGAGCCACGAGTAGCGAGTCGTGAGTAAAAAAATGGAAAACCGAAACTCGCGACTCGCTACTCACTGCTCAAGACTAATCTCTTCCAGCGGACTCAGGCTTACCGGGCCTATGAGCCCCGATTCCAGGGGATCCCAGCCTGCGGCCGTGAATAATCCGTCTTTACCCGCGTTTTCACGCAACTGCGGAGCAAAGTTGATGTTATAGAATTTCTTATAATTTACGCCCTCTTTGTCCATATTAATAATCCGGTTGGCCATTAAATTGGTCACGCGGACTTCCAGTTTGTTGACCTTTTTCAGTCTTTCCGGCTCAATGACCAGTTTCCAGCCTGGTCCGACCAGGGAGCCCAGCTTCTCACCGTTCAGAAATACCGCCGCCGATGAACATACTTTTCCCAGGTCCAGCACCCAGGCGAAAGCTTCTGCTGCCGGCTTTTCAAAGCTGATTTTATAGCTTGCCGTTCCGGAAAATTTACTCAGTTCCTCCGATCGTGTGGTCCAGGACCCCAGATCATTGGTTTTATAGGGTGCCGGCAATACCGGTCCACCTGCTGTAAATTCAACCTGCCATTCCCCTTCCAGGGCCGTCCCGGACGCAGGTTCCCTGTAAAGCGGCTGCTCCGGCAGACGAATCGAATAAGGATAAGCCTGGAGGATCAGGGTTTCACCAGGCTTAAGCTGCAGATAAACACGCGACCCACGGTCACCGGATTTTTCGATATGCGCTTTTGTGATATGACCGGTGATGGGGTTGAACCACGCCGCGTATTTTTCACCGGAACAAATGGTCACCCACTGGTCCACCGTCTTTTCCGACCAGTTACAGATCAGGTAACAGGTACCCTGAACACGTTTTACGCGGTTGAACCACAGTCCAAGTTGTGCCATTTCTTCCGGGAAAATATCCAGCACAGATAACAGGTTGGCCACGTCGCTGCCGACCAGCATTTGACCGTCCCCCGTACTGAATACCGAAATATCGGCAACCTTTTTGAACTTCGCCGGGTTAATCAGGGCCCGCCAGGCCCTCTGCCGCTCTTTTAAGCGCCCGAGACCCGGCACATCGGCGGGTAATTGGTCCTGGAAGATGATGTTCGCTCCTGATTCAGTGAGAGCAATCAGTTTTTGCATGGTTTCGAGAGGCATATATTTGCAGGAAGGGACCAGAATGGTCCGGTAATTCGCTCCTTTTGATTTAATATAGGCATTGCCGGCCGAAAGCTGCAAGATCTGCCGGTCTGAAATATAATCGAAGGTATAACCCTGGCTGACCAGCATTTGACTCAGGTCTTCTGTCAACGGTTCATGCGGTTTTCCAAAATGCACCAGTTGGCTTTTGCCCTTTTCCGACCAGCTGTCGTAAATCGGGAAGTATACCAGAATATCGTTTGCCGGTATGGCTTTTTGCATGAACGACTGACAGCGTGCGATATAGTCATTGATCACTTTCAGGTCATTCCACCAGGGGTTAGTGGGAGCAAAATGCACCGCCGCGTAGAACAACCACCCAGGCCAGGCTTCGCCTGCCGGCGAATAAGGTGTCCCGTGATAGACGATATGGTTGACCCCGTTTACCAGATAACGGTCTGCATTTTGCTTGACTTCCGCCAGGGTGGCACGAAAGTGTTCGTTCAGCCAGGTTGCCGCTTCGCAGGCAATCAGGGGCTTCCCGGTGACATGCCCGGCAGAGGAGGCCATTTTGATACGCATCAGCTCAGTTCCCTCGGTCTCCGGAATATCACTTGCCGCATATAAGTCAAGGATATTGGCCGGCGAACCATGAGCCTGGTTGCGGGTCTGTGCCTGATGTTTTTCAGCCCACTCATCCCATACTCTTGTAAAACGGTCGAGCAGCAGATCAGAAATTGTTTCGCGATAGTCGCACAACACCCGGCTGTTTACTTCTTCAGAATCATTTCCAAATAAAGCAGGCAAATAACGTTTCAGGTCGTAATCCCGGCGCTTTCTGAATTCCTCAAAAAATAGAGGAGTCCAGTCCGATTCCCCATTGGCATCATCCACTTCATAGGAATCGTTAAAGAACGCACGAAGCCCTGAAATATCGGTATTGCCTCTATGCTCATCAAAAAAATTCAGAAATTTCCGCGTTGCGTCTTCCGAAAAATGATCGATCACGTGACCTTCACCGCCCTTTCCGGCACGTTCAACCTGCTTGCCGTGCCAACCCTGGAAAACCGCGTATAACCGCCACTCTCCGGCGGGAGCCTTCCAGTTTAACGTACCGTCGGGACCTACTCGGTCTGTCAGTTCAATCACCTGGGCACCGTCGCCGTAGGCTACCAGTGCCTGAAGCGGCAGCGGCTTTCCGAAGCGGACCTGATCGAGCGCCAGCTCCTGTAAGTTGGCATTACTGCTGACAGGATAAAGGATGTCCCGGATATTCACCCGATGGCCAACGGCACGCACATAAGGTTCCTGGATCAATTCGATTTTTTCGCGGAGCGACTCGCCGCCTTTCAGGTTATATCGCTTATAGTGGACGTTCCTGCAGGCATGCTCATCGGTTATCCAGGACCCTCCAAACGGCCATCCTGAAGCATTCGCCAGGTCCACGCCCAGTTTCAGCCTTTTGCCTTCTTTCAGCGTATGTCCCAGCATCTTCATCCATTCAGGTGATAAAAAACTGATTGACTGTTCTTCATAACCCCTTACACCGTAAATGGGCGTAATTTCGACACCTCCGAAACCAGCCTTTGTAATTTCTTCCAGGTTCGATGTCAATCCTGCCCGATCCACGGCACTCCCGTGCCACCACCATCTGGTCCAGGGTCTTGTTTCCTGTCCTGCTTCGGGCCAAACGGGCTCCGGGCCATCCTGCGTCCGGCAGGATAAAAAAACAAAAACAGTTAAAATTATTCTGACGCCAGTACGCATATCCTGTTATTTTACTCATACAATTCCGAACAACCTACAAGATAGCAAATACGCGACGCATAACCAATTGTAAAAATGTCCGGTTTAACGAATTTGCTATGCACGGAAAAGAATGACAGCGTTCGTTTCAACTGAACACCGTTCAAATTGTTTGTTAGCAAAACAGCTAATCCGGTAATTATGACATCAAATGAACTGACCGAAGCAAGAATGATTATTCAGCACCTGATTCCCTGGGGGAAAAAGAGCGAAGAGGAAGTGGTATCGTGGATGGGTGCGCTGCAGGGGCAGGATTATATCAGTTCCCAATGGGCTGTCGGGGTACGGCTTCCGGGATCGACCGAAGAAAAAATGGAAAAAGCTATGCGCGAGTTCCGGATAATCCGGAACTGGCTGATGAGAGGAACCCTTCACCTGGCAACTGCAGCCGATATCCGCTGGATGCTCAGGCTGCTGGGTCCTCGTCAGATCAAAGCAGGAGTGACACGGAACAGGCAACTTGAACTGGACGAAGAGACGTTTAGCCGAAGCAATGATCTTTTATTGCATGCGCTGGAAGGAGGCAAACAACTGACCCGGGATGAGCTCGT
>JBCFBK010000099.1:0-6186 GCA_038562555.1 Prolixibacteraceae bacterium
GTTTGCGAACGAAGGGTGGAAAGATTAAACAAGGCAGCCTCTTTTACCACATCGGGAACCGAAGTATTCAGAAATGCGTTGGCAAACCGGATCGTCTGTATTTCATAATCATCCAGGTTGTCTGCTTCTTTTTCGATCACATTCCAGGCATCGGCGTATTGCGTGGTATAATAGTTACCGACAGTTTGCTCCCCGATCCAGTCTTGGCGGTTCGGGAAATGCCAGGTAATGTAAAATGTGAAGGTTTGTGTTGCATTGGCCGGAATCAATTTTTTCACGGCCAGCGATGCCATTGGGTTGTCATCCAACATTTCGATTTTGTCGGTCAGTATGCCATCATCGCGGAAATCATCCCAAAAATCGAGCGTGGCATTTTCCCAGTCATTACGGGTCGATGAGCGACGATAGGAAACCTGATCACGATCGGGAGTAGTCAGGGCGATGGTGCCCCATGCCGGATCGGCCTGATCAACGCCTTCGCTGGTCATGTAAATCCCTTTCAACTGATTGTTTTCGCGGTAGGCATTAACATTGTTTATCGCACCGAAGGGAATGAAATCGCCTTTCCAGTCACGCCTGACCTTACTCCCGTCCATACCGATAAAATTCCGCATGGTTCCGCATACGGCAACTTCCATGGATTGATCCGTATTGTTGGTGAGTTCATATTTCAGAATGGCAATCGGAATGCCTGAAGCACCGCTGTTTCCCGGGATAAACGGATTAAATCCCTTGATTCTGACGGAAACCGGTAACACATCGTCGGTCAGATTAACCTGTCCGAACGGGTATGCTGCATCGAACGAGGCATTGGAAAAGCGTGGCATCCCATGATGATTGACAGGGCGGCCCTCGTAGTGTTGGTATTCGCTGGGATGAAGTGGTCCGATCAATGCCTTGGTCATTGCCTTTTGCCCTTCCGGTTTCACGTACACCGAAAAGAAGGGTGCATTGTTCCCTTTGGTTACGGTACTGAATTTAATTCCGGGACGGTTCATGATCTGCCAGTCGCGCAGTTCACCACGTCCGCCCAGCGAAACGGTTCCTGTTCCGATACCTCCTAGTGGTAAAGCTACATTCAATAAATGGTACTGATCGTAATGCTTTAATACAGGCCAATTCGTCACTTGCTGAGCAAATGCTGTATAGCTGCTAATTAAGTAGCACATTAAAAGGAGTTTTTGCTTCATTTTGCTAGTTTATGGATTTTCTTTTGTTTGCGTACAAATGATAATTTTAGCCCTCTGTATTGATCTATAACCTGATTCAAAACCGACAGATCTCAAGCATTACTTGCTGGAGGGCATTCTTTTTACATCAAAGAATGTCCTTTAAAGCAGTTAATCATTAGTTCTTAAAGGAATAGATAATCATCGATAGCACTTTCTTAACTCTGTGTTGATTATCAGAAAACAAGATGGAGTAAAACTCTTTTATTTAATTGTTTTCTGTTGATTCAGTTTTTCTCTCATACGCATTTTTTCGTCAATTATATATAGCGAATTGCTATCGTTTTCCATTTGGCAATAGCGTTTCAATTTATTAAATGCCGATTCGCCCGTGTGTAACGGGTCGAGAAATTGGGCCAACATTAGGCAAATATCTTCATTTATAGCTCTATTTTTATTTTGCCTCAATAGGCGTAAAGCCATATCAACTTTTATTTCGGTCTCTTGTCCGTATGTAACATTCAAATTGGTGCGTATTGAGTCAATATAATTATCGAAAATCACATGATTGGAATTATTAGAAACATTAAAAACAGGGACCAATGGTGTTGACTTTTCGAAATCGATTTCCAGCTTTGTAATGCCTTGCTCCGGGTAAATCGTGATTGGTGACCAGAAATGATCATTCCGAATATACAATTGCATCCGTTTTGATGGCACTGGTAATTCGCTAAATTCAAAATGTCCATTCCTAACCGAGCTGGAATCGAGTCTTGTCTGCCCGCTGTAAAGAAAAATGTCTGTGGCTGGGCAACCCTCAATAAGTCCCTCCAGTTTTATCGTTTCGTTTTTATGGCAGGACCAGAATCCTATAAGAATAAAAAAAAGAGAGAATCTTCTACTTACATTCATTGGATAATTATTTCTAGAATCTGATTACTGAGAAAATCAGAGCAACCTCAATAGGAAGCTTGCTCTGATCTAATTTTATTCAGGAATTTAAAGAATTACCAAATTTGAGCAACGCTTTACTGCACGTATTTTGTCATTTCCCATCAATAGGCAGCCAGTATTTGAAACCTTTTGTACGTACTTCATCCCAACTATGAGGTGCCGGATCGCTATAATAACGTATGGTGAAATCTTCCTCAATAAATGTCAAAATATCAGGATAATCCTGCCCAATCACATTTTTATAATATAGGGTCAGTGTTTGGGTTTTCGGATCGTACTTATTATTGTCAGTAGCTATTTGTGTTGTTGAGTAGTTGAATGTTCGGAAAGGGAAATTTGGATTACCATCAAGAATTGGCTCCAGTGTATACGTTCCACTGACCTGATTGTTCAAAGTCAATTTGTTATACATCCATCCAATGCTATGTAATCCATATACTTCAAAACTCCATACGCCGGTGCCCCAAACTATATACTGATCGGCCAAATCAGGGGTATCGCCCAGCTTGGTCACAAACTTGTACGATCTGTGAATTCCATCTCCAGGAGTATTTTCGGCTCCGTTTCCCTGTAGGCGAGCCGAATGGTATTTACCCAAAGGAAGCTTCGGAATCGGGAATCCGGACCAATCGACAGTCTTATCGGTACCAACAACCAAACTAGCAACCAAAAATGAAGTAAAAGTACGGCTGAGAGGCGCACCTTCCGCGCTAGCCACTTTCAGCGGGAATGCATAATTTTTGTATTCTGCAATATCTTCCCGAAGTACTGGGATGGTAAAAATCAGAGAGGCCGAAGCCAACCCTTTTGGAATAACAACGGAGAACGCTTTGTTTGTCGGGTCGAAAGGGACGTTGGTAGAATATTTTGACGCATCAGGAATATAACATTCCAGATTCTTGCTCAGGTTTAAGTCAATTAAAGCCTCTTCATCGAAAATCACCTTTACTTCGATATTCTGCGATGCGACCAACGATCCACCAATGCCAATCTTGAATTTCACTTTTGTTTCCCCTGGTTCGTTGTTGATTATATATTCCGTATCGTAACTGTCATTAACCACCCTTAGGGTATCCACGAATACATATGCGTCAACGCCATAAATATCGCGACTGGCAGCCGACGTTGATTCAGAGTTGATAATATATACTTCCTGCTTGAAAAACTCCTTGTTCTCGTAGTCAAGCTCGCCACAACCGAAAGCCATTCCGATAAAAAGAATGAGAAACAGATGTTTAGTTAATTTATTTTGCATAGTGTTGTTCTTAAAATATAACAATTGCTTTACTTATTACCACCCAGGGTTTTGGACTAATTTACCCCAGTGGTTAGCCACCTCTCCATACGGCAGAGGGAGAAAATAGTTTCTCTTTTTAAAGATGTAGCCATCCACGGCATAGCGGTCGTAAAAACCACCATCGGTAGATTGAAAATTACAGCCCATAAGTGCTCCACTCATACCAATCGTATTTCCCCAAGAGTCGCGTTGGAAGTTGTCGGCATCTTTCCAGCGGCGTGAATCGAAGTGACGTTTGCCTCCTTCAAAAGCAAACTCCACAAATCGTTCTTGTTTAATCCGATTGCGGATTTCATCCTGCGAACCCGATTTATATCCAGGTAATCCGGCACGGAAACGCACCATGTTCAGGTACTTTAAAATGTCGGCATTTCCAGGTTGTAACTCGTTCAAAGCTTCGGCATAGCCCAAATAGACCTCGGCCAAACGAACAACCGGAAATTGCTTAGCGCTATTACCCCATGAACGGGTATCGTCTTCGCCAACCCATTTTGAAACACTGTATCCCGTGCGCACCGATGGTCGGTCGGTTTGGATATAGCCGTCAGCAGTTTGGGCACGGTAATCCACATAATAATATGGGATGCCGTTATCGTCTTGTTTATAGCCCTTTCCGTGAAAGCCGATGGTAGCATAAAATCGAGCCTCACGATTTAAGCATCGGGCTGGCGGCGCAGGAACAGCCTGTCCTTTGAGCCAATTCGTGTGGATTGGCGATAAATCCGAGGCACCATCCCCCAGAACATAGTAACCATCGCTCGTCAGAGCGGGGCCAAGGTCGTTGTACAACAGGTGATCTTCTTCGGTAATTGTGTTTCCGTTGTTCATAAAAAAAGCATCTACCAATTCCTGCGAAGCGCAGATCTGAGTAATTTGAGTAGCATCAGATTGCTTGTGTCCACGAGGGAAACCGAGCTGTGTAAGCGCCTGTGTCTGGTTGGCAAAATTAACCTGCCAAATGGCTTCGCAGTTCCAGTAATTGCCTTTTTGGGCCGCGAACAGGTTTTTGTATGACTGATATGGGTCAATACCTGCAGGGCCATTGGGCCATAATACATCGTTTCCCTCAAAATCACCCAAAGGTACAGTTACACCTGCCTCCGCAGGAACGGTAAACAGTTCGTATTGATTCAAATCGATGATGGCTTTATAGGCATCGGCAGCTAGTTTCCATCTGTTTACATCGTAAACGGAATTAAAGAAAGGGGTACCCTCCAAAGTTTTAAAATCGAGGTAATCGGTATTCCCATTGACCTGAGGACTGGCGGCGACCAGCAATACTCGAGCTTTTACAGCCATGGCTACAGCTTTATTAGGACGTCCAAAATCGCTATTTAGCTGATCTTCAAGATCTGGCAATTGACTGATTATTCCATCCAACTCAGTTACAATAAATTTTACACATTCGTCATAGGTTGCACGGGTAGTTGGCAAATCAATTGACGAATAATCGATGGTTTGATCGATAATTACGAAAGGACCATATAGCTCCAACATCAGCGAATAATAGTAAGCACGAATAAAATGAACGTCATTTTGATAACCTTCTACCTCGCCTTCAGCCAATTGTCTATCGTTGGCCTGTCCCGATTTTTCAAGAAAAGTATTGCACACCCGGATAGCTCGATAAAAATATTCCCAGTAATTTAAACCCCATTGGAGATCTGCATCCATTTTCCCCTGAGCAAAAGCCAGACAGGTATATTGATCACGGCCAGCATAGCCTTCATCTCCTGTGCCTGAAAAAATCCATCCAGACCCCGGGTTTTGTTTGCCATTTTCCCAATTAATATTAGCCATATTGCTAAAGTGGGGGATAAACCCGAAGCAGGTTGCCCAAGCGGCGCGAATGTCCTTGCGGCTTCCCCAAATTTCGTTTAAGTGGTTTACCTCTTCAATGTAGGAATCGGAGTCTAAGTATTTGCACGAGGCACTGATCAGCATCCCTCCAAGCAAGATTCCTGCAAATATGATTCTTCTAATAATCTTTTTCATTGTTCTTATGAATTAAAGTTTAAATCCCAATTCGATTCCAAAAGTGATGGTTTGCTTTAAGGGGTAAGCATTTGAGTCAGTCAACTCCGGATCCCAGTCTTTAAATTTCGAGAAAGTCAGTAGATTATCACCTCTTCCATAAAAATAAATGCTTTTGATTCCAGAGTCTGTATTTTTAGGAATATAAGTATAACCAAGTTCGACGTTGGCGAGTCTCAAATAAGATGCCTCACGCAACCAAAAAGTCGATTGCTGATTGTTGTTGCTGTTAAACGTTCCCAGCCCCAGACGCGGATACTCGGCATTCGGATTTTCAGTAGCTGTTGTACCGGAGTAAGATGCAGGGGTCCAATGATCTTCAACCGCCCTGCGATATATAGCTCCGCCATTAGTTCCGGAATTGAAAGGGATACGTCCTCCGCCAATAGTACGGAACATATTGCCTTTACCAGCAGCACGCGCCGAAAACGTCCAATTTTTGTATGACAAATCAATTGCCAGCGAATAGGTCCATTTGGGAAAAACATTCCCAAGCCAAATACGGTCTTCGCCGCTTATAACTCCATCCCCGTTAATATCCTTGTATTTTATATCTCCAGGCATAACTTCGGTCCAGGTTTGTACCGGGCTGTTATCGATTTCTTCCTGATCTTCAAACAAGCCAAGCGCTATATAGTGCCTCTAAGAAAACCTACAAATAACAGCTGTTCAACATGTTATTGTTGAAAACTTTCTTGAATCTTTTGGTCTTTTTGTTTGAATATATTGTTC
>JBCFBK010000023.1:0-50331 GCA_038562555.1 Prolixibacteraceae bacterium
AAATGGGACCGTAATTTTTGCACGCCTGGTAATCGGCGCCTTCCGGATCGCTGCCAAATGAATTCCAGGCGCTGGGCCGGAACAGCTCCTCTTCCGGAACATTGTGCATGCAAACGGGGATCCGAAGCATCGATGCGAGCGTGATCAGGTCGGCCCCGATATGCCCGTACGAAATGGCGCCGTGATTGGCACCCCAGTTAGCCATTACCGAATAAACATCTTTGAACTTACCTGTTCCGGACGTACGCGGAACAAACCAGGTGGTGGGCCAGATCGGGTCGGTGCGCTTGTCCAGTACGGAATGGATCTCCTCGGGCAACTCAACCGTCCAGCCCTCGGCCAGCTGAAGCACCGGTCCCAGTCCCTTGACCAGGTTCACCCGGCACATGGTTACCGGCATCTGCCCGGCCGTGCGGAACAGGGAAGAAAAGCCTCCGCCCCGCATGTATCCGAGATTTGACGGACACCATTGCGTATTTTCCAGGCATTTCCTTGCTTCCTCCTCTGTGATCTCCCAATATGGCTTCATGACGGGGTTCCCGTCGCGATCACGCTGTTGTGCCGTAGCATCCAGGGTTGTCGATCCGGAGTTGATCAGGTGAATGATCCCCTTTGATGCAAGTCCCGTAAGCTCTTTGCCCGTTACCCGTTTAACGGCTTCGGGGCTCCAGAAGGTGCGGACATCCGAGAACAATTGCGCCGTGTTGGTCAGCAAATGACCGAAGAGCATGGAGACTCCGTTCAGGCTGTCGTTTTCGGTGGCAAAAACATAGGCCTGCCGGATCCCGTTCCAGTCGAACGAAGAATTCAGCATCGCCTCCATAAAATCGCCGTCCGGGTAATGATCGGTCCACTGCCGCTGTCCCTGGAATCCCGCAGCAATGGCATTGTGTCCTTTTGCTTCTTCACCGAAGCCCAGTTCCTTGAGTTTCGGGTTTCCGTGCATCAGGTCTTTGGCGATGATGGTCATCTTGACCACCATTTCCCATTGTCTGTCTTTTTCTTCCCGGCTGTATGGCTTTGCGTTAATATCGAATCCCTCCTTACAGTTTTCCTTCACCCAGGCCAGCGCCCTTTTGTATTCGTCCGGATCATAAATTCCCAGATCAATACGACGGATCATTTCGACCGACTCCACGAATTCAGTCCGCATTCCCAGGTAATCCTGAAAGAAATCGGGATTAACCATCGAGCCGGCAATCCCCATGGAGGTGTAGCCAATAGCCAGGTACGATTTGCCTTTCATCTGAGCAACCGCCAGTCCGGCTTTGACAAAGCGAAGTATTTTTTCTTTGACATCGTCAGGAATGGCTGTATCGCCGGCATCCTGAACGTCGCGTCCGTAAATGCTGAAGGTAGGCAGGCCCTTTTGGGTATAGCCGGCAAGGGCGGCGGCCAGGTAAACGGCTCCGGGACGTTCCGAGCCGTTAAAGCCCCAGATGGCCTTCGGGATCCAGGGATTCGAATCCATCACTTCCGTGCCGTAACACCAACAGGGGGTTACGGTGAGCGACACTTCCACGCCTTCGCGTACAAACTGATCGGCACAATAAGCAGCATCGGCAACACCGCCGATCGTGGTGTCTGACACCACGCACTGCACCTTTTCGCCGGAGGGGAAACGCAGGTGTTCCTCAATTAAGCGCGCTGCGGATCTGGCCATAGCCATGGTCTGCTCTTCGAGCGATTCGCGGACACCGTTTTCACGGCCATCAATGACGGGGCGGATCCCTACTTTGGGCAATCGCCCTATTAGTCTGTTATTCATTTTCTTAATTTAAATGCATTTTTCCTAAATTGTACAGGAGACCGGACACCGGAAACGGGAGACCGGAGAAGGAAGGCCGGAGAATGAAAAATTCTTCCGGTTTCCCTGTTCCCTGTTCCATCTTGTGTCTTGTGTCTCTTTAGTTCACTTCCAGTTGTTCCCATTCCGGTAACTGCGGAAATTTGGCATGCGGGTCGGACTGATACCAGAACGCCACTGATGAAATATCAGATTGCTGGGGCAAATAACGGCCGCCATGCCGCCATCCCAGATCCTGAATCGTTATTTTCAGGTCTTTTTCAAAGCGCACCGGGTCCATAATGTGCCAACGGTAAAGACCGAAGCGTTGCTGCGCCTTGTAGCTGCCGTCGGGTCTGATCACCTGGTGCAGGCCGGCATAGGGTGTGCAAAACTCTTTGTACTGCCCGTTCCGGTCAAAATTGTATGAACCGCAGAAATAATCTTCGGTACCGGTTCCGCAGATAGTCGGGAATTTGCTGTCTCCGTCAATGAAGAACTTGATCTCTCCTTCGCCCCACCAGCCATTATTATTAACTCCCCAGGCCAGGTAAACGCCCACAAAATGCCCTTTCCCTTTGATATTGTCAACAATAGTGTAATCGGAGGTTGTGTTGGGGTTTGTTCTCCTGTACTGAGCATGAAAGTAAGCAGCGTCGGCAGGTACATCGGTCAGCGTATAATCGACCTGATAATAAAGCCTCATCTCGTCCTGATCATTCACGTTTTCCATGGTGATCCGGCATTTTTTGCGAAAAGGCATTGGCCAGTAGCAGTTGAAAGCACTTCCGGGGTTCACGCAAACCGCCAGTGAAGTCAGGGGAGCATATTCGTTCCAGCCCATGGCAAAGAAGCTTCCAACCGGACATTCAACCGACGGTTCCTTTTCGTCGTCCCAATAGATCCGGATGATGGAAAACTTCCAGTTGCCCGTTGGGGTCATCCAGATATGCTGAATGGCGCCCGGTCCGTCAATCTCGGCCAGCGTGAAGGTCTGTCCGGGCTTGATAATGACAAACGGATTCACTTTCCAGCCTTGTCCCAGGTCACGGGCGGCGTGAGAAGCGTTAGCGGTATTCAAATTATCCTTTTCGGATGGCGTGGCCATTCCGCCCTTTCCTTTTTCGCCGGTGAAATTTTCCGGACTGATGGAACGGGTCTGTGCATTTGATAACCGGTAGAGGTTACCCATATTCATATCCAGACCATTAAAGCCGGCTTGCGGAAAGCCCGCCAGCGATAACAAACATGCTGCAACTAAAACAAAAATTCTCTTCATGGTTTAACAGATTTATAGATTTAAACGTTTAAGCTAACTTGGAAAAAAATCATCGGCATGAACCCCGCCTGATCAGCTCGTGTTTTAGCTTGACCTGTGCCGCCTTACCGGTCCCTTTAATTTGTTCGAGCAATACCCGGACCGACTCCTTCCCCATCTCCTCGAGCGGTTGCTGAATAAAAGTCAGCGGCGGATCAAAAAAATCAAAAGCCTCATTCCCGTCAAAACCGATAACCGACAATTCTTCAGGTATGCGGATCTTGTTTTCCCGAATCGCGTATAAACCGGCTATTGACAGCGCATTGGTTGCAAAAAGAATGGCGTCCGTATCTTTATTCCTCTTTAGTTCACCCATTATTTTGCCCATCTGCGCACCTACCTGATGGTAATCGATTTCGTGGATGCAAATGTCGTTTTCGTCAATCCCTTTGGCCGCCATGGCCTCCCGGTAACCACGCATACGCTCCTGCATATGGATGAGCGGCGACTTATAGGCAATCATCTCTATTTTCCGGCATCCCCTGCCAATCAGGTAAGTAGTCGCTTCGTAAGTTGCCTGATAGTTGTCGAGGATTACGAAATTAGTGGCCAATTCCGGGAAGTACCGGTCGATCAAAATAACCGGCAACTCCTTCTGCAAGAGGGATTCTACCTGGCGGTTACAGCCTTCAGCCGGAACAATGATAAAACCGTCGACCTGTCGGTTAAGAAGTGTTTCCACCAGCGATTCGGATTTGGAAGCATTCTCGTCGGAACTGCCGATGATTACCACGTAGTTGTATTTAATCGCTTCATCTTCAATAATACGGGCCAGATGAGCAAAAAACGGATTGGCAATGTCGGCAACGATCAGGCCAATCGTATTGGTCGAACCTTTCCGGAGACTGCGGGCAATCTGATTAGGCTGATAGTTCAGGTCACGCGCGGCTTCCCGGATCCGGGTTACCACCTCCTGTCCGACCCTTTTTTCCTTTTCAAGGCCGTTCAGCACATAGGAAACCAGTGCTGTCGACACGCCCACCTTATTGGCAATATCTTTTAATGAAACTTTCTTCGCCATTCTTCAAGCTAATTACGTGAAGCTTCCTGCCGGAATGCAAAAACAAAGATATGCTTAATCGTTTAAACAAACTGAGTAAGAAAATGTGTTCTATAGCACAAAGGTGAAAATCAGTTACCAGTCGCAGTCGCAGTTACCAGTATTACAGACACTTCACCTCTATCAAAAGACTTTAAGAAGGCTGTTTTTTAGAAGATGACCTGACGAACAATTTATAGATTTCGCTTAAGAAAAGAGGAACCAGTCCAAGGATAAGCACCATGATCCAACCGCGCAGATCCAGCATTTGCAGTTTAAATGCTTCCTGCATAAAAGGAATAGCAATGACGACCAGTTGTAATGCAAGTCCGAGGACAATGGCGCCAAACAAATAGCGGTTTGAGAAAACGCCGATCGTGAAAATTGATTTTCTGCTGTTCCTTAGAGCAAGTGAATAAAAAAGCTGACATGCAATAATGGTCATAAATGCCAGGGTACGGGCATAGGAAACGGCATCTTCCGGCACGTTTTCGTCGAACGGGCTATATCCGTTCTCATGATATCCATACCAGAATGCGGCAAGGGTTACTATCCCGATAATGAATCCGCCGGCCATTGTACGCCATCCTGCTCCGTGAGCGAAGAAATTCTCTTTCGGATCGCGGGGCTTATCTTTCATCACATCCGGATCGCCGGGGTCCATCCCCAGAGCCACAGCGGGCAAAGAATCGGTAAGCAGGTTGATCCAAAGGAGCTGAGTCGCGAGAAAAGGAGCGGCCATACCCAACATGAGGGCGACAAACATCGAAATGACCTCACCGAGGTTACTCGTCAGCAGGAAAAGGACTGACTTTTTTATATTATTATAAATGTTTCGTCCCTGTTCTATGGCCGAAACAATTGTTGCAAAGTTGTCGTCGATCAGGATCATATCCGATGCTCCCTTGGCAACATCTGTGCCTGTGATCCCCATAGCGACGCCGATGTCGGCAGCATTGAGTGAGGGCGCATCGTTCACTCCGTCGCCGGTCATCGAAACAATGTTGCCCTGCGCTTTTAGTGCACGCACAATTTTTACCTTATGCTCCGGAGAAACCCGCGCGAACACTTTATATCGGCTTATTCCGGCCTTCAGTTCCTCTTCCGGGAGTTCATCCATTTCCTGTCCGGTAATAGCCTGCTCACGATCTTCAGCAATGCCCAGTTCCTGAGCAATGGCAAAGGCTGTGTTTTTATGGTCGCCGGTGATCATGATGGGAGTGATTCCTGCGTTTTTAGCCAGTTTAATCGAATCTTTCACCTCGGCCCGGGGCGGGTCGATCATTCCTACCAACCCGATCAGGATAAGGTCTTTCTCCATTTCTTCCGGTGCGATCTGCTTTTCAACTGGTTTATAGGCGACGCCGAGGGTTCGCAGGGCTTCGTCTGACATGCGTTCGGTAGCGCGGCCAAACATTTCGCGATGTTCATCCGTAAGCGCGGTGGCTTCTCCGTTAACAAGAATGCGTGTTGAAAGCTTCAGCAAGTTATCGATCGCGCCCTTGGTGTAAACAGTCAGCTTACCGTCTTCATCAACCAGCGTCGACATCAGTTTTCGCTCCGAATCAAAGGCAAATTCGCCCACCCGTTTGGTTTCCTTGTCCAGTTTTTTTCGTTCAATTCCCAGGTCATCACCAAACAGGAGCAAAGCAATTTCGGTTGGATCGCCGGTACCCTTTCCGCCTTCCCAGGTCGCATCGGAGCAGAGGATCATGGCTTTACTCAAAAAGCGGGTCTGCTCATTCGATTCATTGTCCTGATCCCGGGCAACATCTGCCTCCTCCCCGATGGTGAAATATTTAACAACAGTCATTTTGTTCTGCGTGAGCGTGCCTGTTTTGTCAGAACACACGATGTTGACCGAGCCCAGCGTCTCTACCGCCGGTAAGCGCCTGATAATCGCGTTCCGCTTCGACATGGTTGTGACGCCAACCGAAAGCACCACGGCCACAATAGCGGCCAGTCCCTCAGGTATGGATGCCACAGCCAGCGACACTGACGTCAGAAACATCTCGGCCAGGTCGCGCCCCTGCAGCAAGGATATGATAAATATAAAAACGCAGATTCCGATAGCAAGCTTGCCTAACACTTTCCCAAGCTCATTCAGCCTAATCTCAAGGGGCGTCCTGCCCTCCACCTCCCCGTCGATGATGTCGGCAATTTTACCGACTTCAGTATCCATCCCGGTTCCAATCACCACGCCGGCTCCACGGCCTTTCGAAACCAGGCTGGTCATAAACGCCAGGTTTTCCCGGTCGCCCAGGGGTGTCTTCTTGTCGAGGATCAGGCCGGCATCTTTCTCGGAGGGGACTGATTCGCCGGTCATGGCCGACTCCTCAACATGAAGGCTGGCTGTTTCGATCAGCCTGATGTCGGCCGCGATGTAACGCCCGGCGTCCAGGATCAGGATATCTCCCGGCACCAGCTTTTCCGAATCAATTTCGCGCACTTCGCCATCCCTGCGCACAAGCGCTTTGGGCGAAGACATTTTCTGAAGCGCTTCAATGGCATTCCCGGCTTTGACTTCCTGAACCACGCCCAGCACGGCATTCAGGATGATGACCATCAGGATAATGACCGCATCGATATATTCGCCCATAAAAAGGGTGATAACCACGGCCGCAAACAGGACATAGATCAGCCAGTCTCTGAGCTGCGCCAGAAACAACTGCAAAATATTTTTACGCTTTTGGGCTTTCAACCTGTTGGGTCCCTTTTCCGCCAGGCGCTTTTCCGCTTCCTGCTCGGTCAATCCTTTTGCGGGGTCAACCCGAAGCTCTTTTAAGGCTTCTTCCCCGGACATCGTATGCCACATGCCTTCCATATTTTTATAGTGCTATCTGGTAAAGATAGCTATTCTCCGCGATCACCTGATGACTATGCCGGCAGAACCAGTTAATTATTGACCAGTCTCATCCCCGGGTCGGTATAACGCGCACCCATTACCTTAATTTCATCCGAAAGAGCCGTAATTACTTTTAACTCATCGGCCGTAAGTTTAACCGCCACCGCCGCAGCATTTTCTTCCAGATATTTGATCTTCTTTGTACCGGGGATCGGGATGATGTCTTCGCCCTGGTGCAGCAGCCAGGCCAGCGCCAACTGGGCCGGGGTGCAGTTCTTTCTTTTTGCAATTTCCTCCAGCTTGTCGACCAGCTTTTTATTGTGTTCGAATGTCTCTGCCTGAAAACGGGGCAAGGTGGTCCGGAAATCGTCAGCCGCTTTTGGCACTTCGTTGATGGTGCCAGTAAGCATTCCCCTTCCCAGCGGACTGTATGGAACAAGTGTAATACCCAGTTCACGGCACACCGGGAGAACTTCTTTTTCAATGTCCCGCGTAAACAGCGAATACTCTGACTGCAATGCGCGGATCGGATGAATGGCATGCGCTTTCTTCAACGACTCGGCCGAGGCCTCGGACAATCCCAGGTAGCGGACTTTTCCCTGCTTAATCAAATCGGACATCGCATCGACGGTCTCCTCTATGGGAATATTCGGATCGACCCGGTGACTATAGTACAAATCGATGGTTTCCACACCCAGCCGTTTCAGGCTGGCATCGCAGGCCATTCTGACATACTCGGGCCGTCCGTCAAAATAGGTTTTGTAGGTCTTCATGTCGTTCTGATCAAAACCATCCTCATAGCGAAACCCGAATTTGCTGGCCAGAAAAACTTTGTCCCGTTTCGTCCGGAGCACTTTTCCGATCAGCGTCTCGTTATGGCCCTGCCCGTATACATCGGCCGTGTCCCAGAAATTGATGCCCAAGTCAAGGGCGTGTTCCAGCGTTTTCAGGGATTCGCGTTCGTCAGGCTTACCATAGGCGAAGCTCATGCCCATGCATCCCAGTCCGATTGCCGATAATTTTTCATTCGTTTCACCAAGTTTCCTGTATTTCATACTATTCTGTTTTAATGATGGATATATACAAAGTTACGGTGGTGAAGCCGGAAATATTTTATTTGGCACCGATTAAATTCAAATAAAAAGAGCAGTCGTCGGAACTGCTCTTTTTAGGTGGCACAAATGTAGTTTTTCAGAATTCAGGCTTAAGCACTGCATTTAGCGGTAAATGATCAGACAGCGTCACTTTGGGGGTAGACGCAGACAGTACCGTCCATGCCTGTGCCGGATAACAGAAAATATAATCGATTTTTGCCTTCGGAGCTGACGCGGGAATGGTAAAATCAGGTGAGCTCACTTGCTTCCATTCCGCCATTCCCTTGCTGATTTCCGGAGCATCGGGGTGAGCATTAAAATCGCCGGCCACGATCATCGGATACGGATTTCCTTTAAGCGCAGTTGTCAGCGCCTCAACCTGCACCTGCCTCACCGGCGATGACGGATAGTCCAGGTGCGTGCTTACAAACGTGAACAACTTTCCGTCAGGCAGTTCCACATTCGCCAGGAGCATGGCCCGCTGTTCCTTCGCCCCTTCCGGCATGGGGAGCATGATCCGTTTGGTTTCGGCGAGCGGGTATTTCGATAAAATCCCGATCCCATAGTACCCGCCTGCATGAGGGATCGTTTTGGCATAAGCCGTAAGCATTCCCGTACGATAGCCCAGTTCCGTGATAAAATCCTTCCCATGCTGGTGCGGAGCGCGATCGCGGAACGTTTTCACGTCCACCTCCTGCAAAGCAACAATATCCGGATCCTGGCATTTAATAAAACCGGCCAGCTCTTCCAGCGAGGCTAATTCGCCAAAACGGATATTGTAACACAGTACCTTTAAATGGACTGGCTCTTCCTGCGCCTGAGACACAGACGCAAGTGCGAAAAAAAACAGGAATATAATATTCAGTCTCATCTTCTCTTTCTTTAAAATTAAGGTTTCCGTCAGGATTTTTCGTTCTGCCGGAAACCTTCAAATTTAATATTTTAACGTTATTTCCTCATCTTAATCTCGAGTTCCACCCATGCCCCGGTCGACTGGCCGGCCGAAGTTGCCTTCTCGCCGCCGAAACCTCTGACGATCGCGATCGCATACTTATTGATGTCTCCCGCGACGGTCCCGCCATAGCCAATGGCAAACATATAGCCCACCGACATATTGGATTGCCTGACGACACTCGAACCGCCTATTTTCTTTTTCACATAAGCATCAACAAGGTCCCAGTCCTCCTGTGTATCACCAACTTCATCAAATGTTTTGCCTACGGTACTATAGAAGTCGGAGGCTGAAGGTAAGCGCGTCAGGTTATAGGAGATTGCCCAATCTGTAACCAGGTCATTCGCTCTAATTGTCGTCGCGGTGCTTACGTTCGGACCGAAAATATCCGGGCCGTTGCTCGCATGTCCATCCGAAATAAAACAGTTCGAGTACATCAGGTTTACGCTGCTTTGATTGGCTTTCGCCTGCACCCCATTCAATACGTAAGGAGCCATGGAGAAACTGAAATAGCATTTTGGAAATTTTTCGTCGGTCAGGATGATATATTTATAATGGATCATCACGTTTCCGATGGTTGCACCCGGCAGCAAGACGGTCACAGGTATCGTTTCCATGCCTTCATTCTCCCTGATATCGGTAGCCGTAACGACCACCCCGGTTACATCTTCGCCTGCATTGACCTCAAAGCTGAACCGGTTATCGGTAAGCGTGGTCGTTTCTGCAGTACCGGAAGTTCCGCCTTTTAGAACCACATACGACACCGATGCCACATCGAGGTTGGAAGTGACCCTTCCGGTGACGGTAAACATCGAATCGGGTTTAACTTCGATCAACTCCTTATCAAAAAGGATCACCGGACCTATGGCAGTCACATGCTTGATCTCAAACAGCTTACTGACTGTCATCTGACCTCTGTTTTCCGCTGCGATCCTGATCCCGGTCATGCCATTGCGGGCAATTAACGGAATGTCAAAACTTGTTTCCAAATCGCTGGTAATGTCAATATTAACAGGCTCCTCTGTAATATCCCCCTTTATGATCCGGTAGTTCAGACCGGTTATTTTCGTTTTTGAAGTCACCGTGCCTTTCACATGAAATGTTTCACCCGAGTCAATGTCGTCAATAAATCCGGGTTCCTCCAATGCGATTTCCAGGCCGTCAACCCCCTGGATCACTTTGAAGATCCTGACCGACCTGTTCCCTTTGACATCTTCGGCAATGATTTTTACGCCAACGGTTGCTGCTTCGACCAGGAAACCGAGAGAAAAGGAACCGGGTGTCCCATCCAGGCCCAGTTCCAACCGGTCGCCCGACTCATCCAGCTTCCCGGCAGCATCTTTCTTCTGATGAAAATAGAAAGCCCCGGAAAGCGGTTCGTCCGCCAGGATTTTACCTTTCACGTAGAACAGATCTCCCGGAAAGATTTCGGAGATACTGTCAAGTCCGTTCTCAAATGCTATTTGAGGGTCGCCTGCCTGCTCCTCGCAACCCCAAAGAATTGTTGCGGCAGCAGCTAAAAATAATAAAACGCTCTTTATCATGATGGTGTCTTTATTGTCATTTAAATGATCGGATTAATTCAGTTCCAAAACAGAGACAATGGGTAAATGATCGGAAGCCAGGGTTTGGATGACATCGTGAGAAACAATCCTGAATTTGACTTCCGGACGATAGATGACATAATCGATCTCCCTGTTTGGCGCATTTGAGGTGATTGTATTGCAGCCTGTTGTACAGGTTTTCTTAAAACCATAGCCAAAAAAAGTCTGCATCGTATTATTATCGGGTGTTGCATTAAAATCACCTGCCAGGATCGTGGGGTAATTTGATGATGACAAAATCCGGTTGATCTCAGGCACCTGCAAATCGCGGTTCTCCTGTGTTAATTCGAGATGCGTGCCTGCAACGGTGATTTTCTTTTCGTTTACCGTAATGTTTGCCCGGACCAGGATCCGGTAACTGACATAGGTATCACCCAGCTCGACGCGTGGCAAATGGAAAGTCTGCGGATCCGATAAAGAATATCGGGAGAGGATACCCAATCCTGATTCTCCTCCCTGGTAGTCAATTGCCTTTCCGTAATAGGTATAAGGCATATTGGTTTTCGCCGATAACTGGGCCAGTTGATCAACCTTCCCGCTCCTGGTGGTGTTCCGGTCCAGTTCCTGAAGGAACACAACATCGGGTTTTGCCTGTTTGATGACTTCTGCAACGGCATCCACATCCGGTGTTGAACTGTTATACGGAGAGCAATACTTTACATTATAACTCATCACCGCTATCGTCTTCGTCGCATCCTTCTCTTTCCACCCCGGGTCTTCAATATCGCGGTATTCCGTTTGACAATTAAGTGTCGCTGCAAGTAAAAACAACAGATATCCTATCTTTTTCATATCTTCAATATTTTTCGATGTTCAGCTAAATTATTCCTCCCAACCCGGATTCTGGCCCAAATCAGGGTTTTTAACCCGTTCGGCATAAGGCACAGGCCACAAATAGTGTTTGGCCGGGTCAAAATGGTCAATGCCGCCTTCTGCAGTCGACTTCTCATAAACGATGTCGCCAAACTCATCCGTGCCGTTATTGGTAAACGGATTTCTGCCCAAATCATTCGCGCACACCGTTAATGCAGGTCCGACCATGGCCTTGCCCAACATTTTCCCGCCCTCTTTCCATCTTAAAACATCGAAGTAGCGCATGCCGTCCATGGCCATTTCGACCCGCCGTTCGCGGTGAAGCTCCGTTTTGAGGTCCATTCCCCATGCTTCCAGTTCGGTCAGGACCATCGGGTGCATGCCTACCCGCCCACGAAGCTGATTGACGGTTTGGTCTATTTGTCCCTGTGTTAATGTTCCGCCCTGTATGTTGAACAACGCTTCCGCATAAATCAGCAGGACTTCGGCATAACGGATCACATTGATATTATTATGATCACGGCTGGTTAATCCTGCGAGCTCGGGCGTATTGTACTTCTTGAAATAGAATCCGGTCAGGCCATTGGCCCCCAACCTGTTATTGTTTTGCAGTACTGCAAAACGGGGTAAATTAAAAACAGGATTGGCAACATCCACGTCCGCGTCTCCATCGTCTCCGCCGGGCCATGCATCACCGGGAGTATAAAGTGTCATCGTCATTCGCGGATCACGGGCGGTAAAATAATCCACATAGTGCTGCTCGGGATAAGGATACAGGTCAGAAAGGGTTACATCCGTCTGGTGGTAATACTCCAAGCCTGTTTTTGCCGGCTTTCCATCGGCGCACAGGTAGGCATCCACAAGCCGTTTTGATGCGTTGAAGCGGATATAATCAACGGTTGTACAGGTGTAGTTGGTCAGGTTATTCATGCGAAGATCTTCCACATAAAGGCTGTAGATGATGGCTTCCTTGTTTGCCGGGTTCGTTTCGGCGTTACCCTCCAGATGATATAATGCCGCGTAATCGGCATAGAGTTCATACGGGCTGTTATCTATGATCTCCTTTGCTGTGGTTGCAGCCACGTCCCACATTTCGTTTTGCAGGGCAACGCGGGCTTTCAGCGCCAGCGCTCCCCAGCGGTTTATCCTGCCCAGGTTGTCACCCGAAGGGATCGCCGTTCCCAGTTTTCCCGCTGCCCAGTCCAGATCATCCAGGATGAACTGCACCACTTCGCTTTTGGGTGTGCGGGGACCGTAGGCTTCGGACGATGTGATCACCTTGTCGATCAGCGGCACATCACCCCAGTATGAAGTCAGCCAGAAATACTGCAATGCCCTGATCACCCTGACCTCAGCAGCATAGGTATCTTTCACATCCTGATCAATTTCCGCCGCATTGTAATGCTCCAGAAAATTATTACAGTTGAATATGTGACCGTAAGCATTTCCCCAAAAAGTCGAGAAGGGGAATCCATCCATCGCTGTATGTCTTCCTCCGGGAACCTTGCTCAATCCGCTCGACAGATCACCCCACACGGCATCATCGCCAAACACATTGGGATACATGATCAGTTCATACTGAAAACCGTCATAGCATGGGTAAAGTGCTGCTTTTAACTGATCTTCGGTTTTCCAGTAAGTGGCATGTGTCACGGTATCCAACGGGTATTTATCCAGAAATGCATCATCACAACCGGCCGTCAAAAGGATCAATAAGATGGTATATTTAATATTCTTCATTTTTTAAGCAGTTAAAAGTTAAAATCCAAATTGTACACCCAATGCAAATGTCTTTAACTGTGGGTAAGAATCACCTGAAGTTTCTCTTACTTCAGGGTCGAATCCGCCGAAATAATTTGTCAGCGTAAGCAGGTTATCAACCGACACATAAATCTTCAGGCGGTCCGCCTTGATCTTATCGGTAAGACGTTTGGGCAGGGTATAACCCAGTTGAATATTCTTCAGCCGCAGGTAGGACGCATCTTCGGTCCAGTAATCTGAAAAAACAATGTTATGGCTGGGTTGATAATACATGCGGGGATAGGAAGCACCCGGGTTGTTTGGGGTCCACCGGTCCAGATGCGCTGTCTTGGGAACGGAATAGTCATTGATAAAGGCATGACGGGCTTCTTCCGATAAATAACCATTGACCTTCCCTACCCCCTGAAGATAGAACGTAAAGTCAAAATTTTTCCACTCCATGAAGCCTCTCAGCGAATACGTATAACGGGCATACGGATCTCCGAACACTACTTTGTCATTATTGTCAATCTTGCCGTCCGGTTCGCCGTTTTCACCGCTGATATCCCTGTAAACGACATCTCCCGGCTGAATAATATTCGCATAGCTGCTGATCAGTGCGAATTCCGGATTGACATATTTCCCGGTGGTTTCGTTATACGACTCAAAATCATCAATTTGTGCAAGTCCGTCAGTCAGGTATCCATAGTAAGCATTAATCGGGTCACCAACCCGGCGGATTTTATCACCCAGTGACGGAGCGCTGGAACCAAGATCCGTGATCTTATTCCGGGCATCCGACAGGTTGGCAGTAAAACCGTAATGGACTTGACCGATCTGGTCACGCCAGCCGATGCTCAATTCCCATCCTTTGTTTTCAATTGAACCAATATTTTCCAGCGGAAGATTGTCGGATGCTGTGATCCCAATCACGGATGGATAAATTGGTTTAAGCAGGGCATTCACATTATTCTTTTCAAACCAGTCAAATGACAGATCCAGCCTGTTACTAAGTAATTGGAGATCAATTCCGACGTTAAACATCCTGATCGTTTCCCACTTGATATCTTCGTTGGCCAGTGAATATTGTTTGAAGCCGACATTTTCTTTGTTCCCTATCGGATACGCTTTCGTATAGCGCTCAATTTCCGTCAGGTAAGGATAATAGCTGTCGCTGATGTTCTGGTTTCCCAGTTCACCCCATGAGGCCCTTATTTTCCCCACGGTTAATACCGGGTTTAAAAAGCGCATAAATTCTTCCTGCGAAAATTTCCAACCTGCAGAAAAAGATGGAAACACGCCCCATCTGTTCTCTTTGGCAAAGCGCGATGTCCCGTCGTACCTCACGTTTGCCTCGAATAAGTATCTCTCGTTGAAATCATAATTGATCCTGCCGAAATAAGAGCGTAAAGCCCAGTGCTCGGCGGTACCGCTATTGGTAATATCTTCCGTACCCCCGTCAATTTCTTCCACTCCGTCAAGGAGTATCTTCTTCCTCGAAGCGGAGAGTTCGGGCATGTAAGCCCATTCCTGTGAAAATCCTGCCAGGAAATTGAATCCGTGTTTTTTGAGTGTCTTCTGATAATTCAAGGTCGTCACAAAAGTCTGGGTTAAGATGCTTCTGTGCGATTCCGATATCCGATTTTCAACGTTGTCGTTTGCAGGATGCGGTGTACCGTCGGCGAGAAACCGGGGCATGGTCGGGGTCCAGTCTTTCACATCGCGCGTATAGTAATTATACGCGTACTGACCGTTAACCTGCATTCCCTTGATCAGGTCAAGGGTCGCATTGAAATTGCCATTAAATGTCCTCGAGTAATTCTTCGTGTAACCCGATTCATATGCCGTGCGGACCGGATTGGAGACCGAACCGTACGACCAGTAAGGAGAATCTTTCCAATTGCCGTCTTCAGCCGGGAGCTGCCATTTCACAGGAAGCAAAGGCGAAATGCGCTGAACCAGCCGAAAAACCCCTCCCGTACCTGAGCCTCCGGCATCCTGCCTGTAAAAATCGATAAAACTAATATTCCCGTCAACCTTCAGCCGGTCGGTAATTTTCGAATCCAGACGCAACCTGACGTTGTGCCGGTTGGAAGAATAGGGATCGCCGACGATAAGTCCCGTTTGTTCCAGGTAACCATACGACATATAATAGGAAGACCGGTCAGAGCTGCCGTTTACGTTAAAATTATGGCTCTGTTGGGTGGCGTAATCCTTGAAAGTTTCGTCGACCCAGTCAGTATTGGAATAGTCGTTCGGGAAATTTCGGGAGTCGTACTTCATAAATGCTTCATCCGAGTAAGGAATTGCCACTCCCCTCGCACTTCGCGCTTCATTCTCCAGGGTCATAAACTGGCGTCCGTTAACCAGCTCAGGCAATGAAACAGGTTTCTGTATCCCGTAATACCCTGAATAACTAAATGCGGCTTTGCCTTCACTTTTCCCTTTTTTGGTCGTGATCAGAATAACACCGTTTGCAGCACGGGCGCCATATATGGCCGACGAAGCTGCATCTTTGAGCACCGTCACACTCTCAATGTCGTCGGGATTCACCAGATTGATATCCCCTCCGGCAATACCATCGATCAATATTAAAGGGTTGGTCTGACTGTTGATTGTGTTGACACCTCTTACCAGGATATTGACTCCCGGACTTCCGGGCTGTCCCGAAGACGAAGTGACTGTTACCCCGGGCAGCAACCCCTGCAGACCAGATCCGACAGCACCTACAGGTCTGCTTTTCAGGATCTCACCCTGAACCGCGGCCACCGACCCTGTCAGATTAACCTTTTTCTGAACACCGTAGCCCACGGCAACGACTTCTTCAATACCAATGCTTTCCTCTTCCATGATCACATTTAAAACCGTCTTTTCGCCTACGACGATCTCCTGTGTTTGCATGCCGATAAAGGAGATGATCAGCACTGCGTCAGACCGCACGTTGTTCAGGGAAAAATTTCCGTCAGTGTCGGTAATGGTTCCGCTTCCGGTTCCCTTTATTAAAATGCTTACCCCTGGAAGCGGTTCACCGGAAGAAGCTTTGACTGTGCCCTGAAGAGGCTTATTGGACTGCCGGATGATTTTTCCGGTTGGGGTAAGAATAATGTGCCGGTCACGGACAACTACCTTCACTTCTCCCTCCCGGAACAGCCGGTTCAGTATCTGGTCGATGGTTTCATTCTCCACATTAAGGTTCACTTTCCGCTGTACATCGATCAGTTCACTGTTATACAAAAAATAATATTCACTCTGCTCTTCGATCGCCCCGAGTACGTCCCTTACTGAAACATCCCTGAAGTGCAGACTCAAACGGGCATTTTGTGAATAGCCTGATCCGGCTATCGCCTGAAACGTACAGACAAATAAAACAAAAAGTGTCACACGCATAATTCTTAAGATTTTCCTATGCCGGTTACCGAACAGGCATAGCAGTTTCATGTTTTTTTGCATAAATTTGAAATGTTTTAAGTATTAATTACATTTTTAGCCCTCAGGGCGCAGAGGAAGGTGTTGGCGCATCTTCCTCTTTTTTTTTGACGAACTATCTTGTCATTGGATCATTTTTTTGGGTTTCGAAACTGAAATAGACTTTAGCGGGTTCTCCTGGCTGGTTATCCATATTGACCGTAGCGGGTACATAGCTCGATTTTATCGGCGAACTTAACTCCAGAAGTTCCAGAACCTGTTGCAGCGACTGGTTTTCGAAGGTGGTCGTAAACCGGTATTCGTTTAACCGGGGGTCGGTCAGGATCACCTTTATCCCAAACCATCTTTCCAAATCGCGGGCAACATCTTTCATGGGCGTTTCATCAAAGACCAGTTTGCCGAATCGCCATGCGGCATATTTTTCAAGCGGCTCGCGGCGAACGGTAATTCCCTTGTCCTTTTCAAAAACAGCACGCTCTCCCGGACTCAGCACCACCTCTTCTTCCTTCATTCCTGCCTTGAACCGGAGCTTCCCTTCTATGAGGACTACCTCTACCTCCGGTTCCTCTTCATAAGCTTTGATATTGAAGGACGTACCCAGCACTTCAACCTTACTCCTTCCGGTGTGAACCGAAAAAGGATTGGACTGATCATGGGTGACCTCAAAATAGGCTTCTCCCGAAAGATTAATCTCCCTGGAACCATTGGTAAACGGCAGCCGATACCGGATCGAACTGCCAGAATTCAGCCAAACGCGGGTGCTGTCAGGAAGAACAATCCGGGAACGAATACCCATGGGAACGGTGATCTCCTGGGTCACCATCTCTGTTCCCGATACAGGTTTCTGCCGGGTAATACTCCAGATGGCAAGCAGCAATAACGGAAAAACGAGGATGGCGGCCGCCCGGCTGAACCAGGTATAAACCTGGCGGGACCGGCTTTCTCTTCCAATCCGGGACCAGACCTTTCCACGGGCAGTCTCCGTACCGACCTCTTTTATTTTTTGCATGGACAGATAAGCTTCCATGATTTCCTGATCATCCGAAAACTGTTCAAGCTTTTGGATATGCTGTTTTAATTTTTCTGCAGTTCGCCGGTTTGTGAGTTCACGCATTTATTGAAATTTGAGAATAAGACAACCGGGGAGAATCATACACGTAAGTAAAAGTGATTTTTTTTCCAAAAAAATCACAGGCATCTTAGCTCAGGAACCAGATCAGGATAACCAGACCTGCATATTCCTTTAAATCGCGGCGGAGGGAGGCAATAGCATTGGAGATATGGGTTTCGACCGTACGTTTGGACAGGTTCAGTTGCTCTGCTATTTCGTCATTTTTCATCCCCTTGAAACGGCTCATGATAAACACTTCACGGCACCTTTCAGGAAGGGCATTGACCGCCCTGGTTATCTTTTCCTGCAATTCAGAATCAAGATAGACATCCGGTTCGAAGAGGAGCGATTGCCGGGAAATTACTTTAAGCCTTTCAATGACTTCCATCTCAATTTTCCGGTGTTTCAGGTAATTGAAACACCGGTTTTTAACTGAAGTAAAAAAATAGGATTTCATCGAATCGGTAAAAACCAGATCCATTCTTTTTTCCCAGAGTCTTACGAAAAAATCCTGGACAATTTCTTCAGCTACCGATTGTTCGGCGGTAAATTGAGAAGCAAAAATCACCAGCCCCGGATAATAACGGCGAAAAGCAACATCGAAGGCCACCCGGTCTCCTTTGCAGATGCGCTCGGTCAATTCCGGTTCCCCTATGTTATCGGTCAGAAGCATAGGGTAAAAATAGTAATTCTTTTATTCTGCCATCGGGCAGGCAACCTTTTTAACAGGAATTTAATAGGATGGGATGATCAGGCTGATCGCCTTATTTGCTTTTTGCGGTATTAGAAAAATGTACTGAGCATAGCCGGAAGGGTCTGTCCTTAAAAGTATGGTATCGAGCAAACGATTGCATTTATTACTCCTTATGGGATGAATTGTTGACTCGATTTATTTACTCAGGTTAACACTTCCTTCTGGGTTATTATCCTGCCTTGTGCCGGCTAAAATTATTCTATTTCCTCCTTCATTTGTGCGCATAATTAATTATATTCATGTAATACAGATACATATAGCTTTGTCGTCACCAGGTCGGTTTCTGCCGGTCTTCAATTTTCTTCTTTTAGCAGGGTATCGCTTTCAGCGAGTAAAATATAATGAAAATAATCACACAAACGATTGCGTATTTAATTTTTATTTCTTAAGTTTGTATACACTAAGTTAACTAATAAACTATTCTGAAATTTATGAATGATGAATTCTTGAAACGAAAAGTGAAAAACCGGATCAGTGTGATCCTGTTTTTTTTCCTGTTACCCTTTAGCCTGACGGCTCAGGAGGTGACGGTGAGAGGCCGGGTGATTGATGCTGTTGATCAGCTTCCATTACCCGGGGTTACTGTTCTCGTTAAAACCACTGCAAAAGGTGTTATTACCGATTCAAACGGAAATTATGTCCTGTCGGGGGTATCTTCAAATGCTACTCTTGTCTTTACTTTTGTAGGAATGAAACGATTTGAAACATCAGTTTCAGGAAGAACCGTGATTGATGTGGCTCTTGAGGAAGAAACGGTTGGAATAGAAGAAGTAATTGCCATCGGATATGGTTCGGTTAAGAAAAGCGACCTGACCGGTTCTGTCGGAAATGTAGAAGTGAAATCCATGGCAAAAGCTCCGGTGGGCTCATTTGCAGAGGCCCTGGCCGGCCGCGTAGCCGGCTTGCAGGTTTCGGCAAGCTCAGGACAACCCGGAGAAGACATGAATATTTTAATAAGGGGTACCAGTTCGCTGACTCAAAGTACCTCCCCTCTTTTTGTAGTTGATGGCTTTCCCGTTGAAAACCTGGATCCTTCGACACTCAATCTTGAAGAAATTGAAACAATGACCGTCCTTAAAGATGCTTCTTCTACAGCCATCTACGGTTCCAGGGCAGCCAACGGTGTTATCCTGATCAACACAAAGAGAGGGATGGTAAGCAAGCCTGTTATTACGTTCAATGCTTCAGTGGGTATCCAGAATAACCGGAAAAAGATGGATTTAATGGGACCATATGACTTTGTTAAGTATATCAGTGAACTTCATCCTACACAGCAATATGTGAAAGATTACTTTTTAAATGACAAGACACTTGAAGATTACCGGGATGTGGAAGGGATTTATGTTGGTGACCTGGTATTTCGTACCGGTGCTGTAAAGACATACAACTTGTCGATTCGCGGCGGTACCCAAGAAACCAGATATTCGATTTCAGGCTCGGTTCATGATCAGGAAGGGATTATCATCAATACAGGGTTGAAACGTTACAACGGAAGGGTTACGCTCGATCAGGAAATTTCCCCGAAATTAAAAACTGGCTTAACGGCCAATTATAGCGGCGTTAACTCTTATGGTCAATCCGTTTCTGCCTTTTCCTCTGCCAATAGTGTATCGAGTACCGTTTTGTTCCGGACCTGGGTATACCGTCCCGTTACCCCGGATCTCTCAACCGACATTTTGTATGAAGATGTGGATGAGGACGCCATTTATAGCGGCGACGTCAGGGTTAACCCTTTTGTCGACCTTGAGAACCAGCACCAGGTTACCGACGTGGGGCTGCTGGAAGCTAACGGATACCTTAACTACGAAATTATAAAAGGACTTAACTTAAAAATTACCGGAGGCGTCAGGCGGCAGGTGACACAAGCCGAACGTTTCTACAATTCAAAAACGGCCCAGGGAAACCCGGCTAATCCCAATAATGTAAACGGAATATGGGGAAGTCTGTCGACGGCCAATGCAAACGCCTGGATGAATGAATATATCCTTACCTATAATAAGACCTTTGCCAGTGATCATGCATTAACCGGTCTGGCTTTGTTTGGTCTGAACAGATATAAATCGGACAGTAACGGCTATTCCAGCAAAATGCTTCCCAATGAATCGCTGGGTATCAGCGGAATGGACGAAGGCGTAGCATTCGATCCTGTTTCAACTACCTCGGAAAGTTCACTCAGCTCATATGCAACCCGTTGGGATTACAGTTATAAATCGAAATACCTTTTCAGTGTGACCTACCGGGCCGACGGTTCCTCCAAATTTGCCGACAACAATAAATGGGGGTATTTCCCCGGCGTTTCAGCAGCATGGAATATGGATCAGGAGGGGTTTTTTAAAACGGTATTTCCTTTTATCAGTAATTCCAAAATACGTTTCAGCTACGGGAGCAACGGGAACAACCGGGTGGGAGATTTCGCCCGCTTTGCCAGGCTCACGCAAAGCCTCGACGGCTATTCCTACAACAATCAAACCCCTACGGGAGCAGTATATGTCTCTGCCATGGCAAACAATGATTTAAAATGGGAAAAAACAACAAAGATCGATATCGGGTATGAGATCGGACTGTTTGATAAACGGGTCAACCTGGAAATTGATTTGTACCGGAATACGACCACCGACCTCTTGCTAAACTCGCCCCTGCCCCCCACTACCGGATTTAGTTCAACAATCAAAAATGTTGGAAGTCTAAAAAATGAAGGGGTGGAGATAACCCTGAATACCGTTAACATACAAAGGCGTTCATTCCGGTGGACCAGTAATTTTAATATCAGCTTTAATAAAAACAAAATCATTGAACTGACCAGAGGACAACAGAATTTAACTTATGTGGCGGCATACGAGTCACAATACAACACCCCCCTGTACATTTCTGAAATTGGCAATCCCTCCGGGATGATGTATGGCTATGTCTGGGATGGGAACTATCAGTACGATGATTTCGATAATCCGTCGCCGGGAGTATATCTTCTCAAAAATTCAGTGACGACCAATGGAATGGCACGGGAATCCATTCAACCCGGCGACATCAAGTATAAGGATACGAACGGAGACTTGGTTGTTAATACCTATGATAAAACCGTTATCGGCAGGGGCCAGCCTATTCATATTGGCGGGTTCATGAATAACCTGGTTTTTAAACAATTTTCGCTGAATATATTTCTGCAATGGTCGTACGGGAATCATATTTACAATGCCAACCGGCTTGCCCTGGAAGGAAACAGCAACGGACGGCTCAACATGAATCAGTTTGCCAGTTATGTCGACCGGTGGTCGCCGGATAACCAGGACAGTGAGAACTTCAGGGCCGGCGGTCCTGGTCCTGTTGGGTACCATTCCTCCCGCGTCGTGGAAGACGGCTCCTTCCTGAGGTTAAAAACGGTATCGCTCGATTATTCTCTTCCCCGTTCAATTTGCAGCAAACTGTTTATGACAGATCTGACCGTGAATGTCTCAGCACAGAATTTGTACACCCTGACCAATTATTCCGGACTTGATCCTGAAGTATCTGTCAGCGGGAACAAAACTCTGGGTCCGGGTTTTGATTTCTCAGCCTATCCTCAACCCCAGACCATCGTGTTTGGAGTAAAAGCAACATTCTAATCACAAGATCTAAAACTGTATACAGATGAAACGAGCCATGAGAGTTGTAACTACCACACAGGATGATGATTATGATTGGCAAGTTCCATACGTCGATGTTCACTAAAAAATAGATGAAGTTTAATACGGGAATTATACACAGTTAATTTGAAAATATAAACATATGAAAAAAATATATTGTTTGATTCTGACGGCAACACTCCTCTTTTCCTGTACCAAGGATTTTCTGGAGACGGTTCCGTATGATTCTTTGGCGCCTGAAACCTATTATCAGACGGAAGAGCAGTTGACCTTTGCCAAAGCCGGCGTTTACCATCATCTTGGAACTTCTGATTTGTGGGGTACAATTGCAAACTATTTATTGGGCTTTTCCGCCGATGAGGGATATATGAACCGGTCGTCGCTAAATATTGGACCATGGAACCTCAATCACGTACCTACGGACGCCTATAATCTGCGTTTCTGGAGGAACCTCTACTATGGGATAAACCGGGCCAATGTGGTTTTGGCCAATGTCGATAACAATCAGGAATTAAGCCAGTCGTTTCGCGACCAGGTACGGGGCGAAGTATTGTTTCTTCGGGGATATTACTATTTCCTTCTTGTGCAACACTACGGCGCGGTTCCTTTAAAAACAGGCCCCACTGTATCAGTTGAAGATGTCGACAGCCCCAATGTGGATGTCAAAACGATCTATGAACAGATCATAGAGGATATGACGGAGGCTGAAAAACTGGTGAAAGATATTCCGGAGATTGGCCACGGCGGCCAGGTTAGCAAATCTGCAGTAAGGGGGCTTTTAGCCCGGGTGAACCTGTATATGGCAGGAAAGCCTGCTAATGAGGTTTCACGATATGCCGAAGCAAAAAAATGGGCGCAAATGGTGATGGACGACGCAGTAGCGGGTCACTCGCTAAATCCCGATTTTTCAAAGGTTTTTATTAATTATTCTGCCGATGCTTATGATATTAAAGAGAGCATCTGGGAAGTTGAATTTTGGGGCAACCGCCTGGACAGTTATGTTGAAACAAGTAACATCGGATGGATCAACGGCCCGGCTGTTTCTTCAGCCCAAACCAATACAGGCAGGGCAGACGCATATATGATGATTACATCAAAGCTGTATAATATCTTCGAACCCGGCGATTTGCGAAAGTTCTGGAGTATAGCATTTTTTACCTACAATTCGTCAGGACCCAATGGGGCTAAAACATTTACGGCTGAATCGCCAAATGAAGCGCATAAATTTACCCGGTATCCGGCCAAATGGAGAAGAGAACATGAAGTCTTATTGCCGAAACATGCCACGACGACGCCCCAGAATTTTCCGTTATTACGCTATTCCGACGTGTTGCTAATGTATGCCGAAGCAGAGAATGAGCTGAACGGGCCGACCCCATCGGCTATTGCCGCTGTTAACCAGGTACGGCAACGGGCATGGGCTTCCGGAATAAAGAGTATTACCGTCACCAATGGAGGTTCGGGATACACGAGCGCCCCGACAGTTACTTTTTCAGGGGATGGAGGAGCCGAGGCTACAGCCACAGTTGCCGGCGGTGTCGTTACAGCAATTACCCTGATCCGCGATGCAGGTACATTTTATAAACTGGGCAATTACCCGTCTCCCCCGACTGTTTCAATAACCGGGGGTGGCGGCAGTGGAGCTGAGGCTGTAACTGAAGTATACATGAAAGAAGAGGCCAACCTTAAACCTTCCGATTACGCTTCCAAAGAAAGTTTCCGAACGCTGATTATGAATGAACGGATGCGCGAACTGAGTTTCGAAGGGATGCGTAAATCGGACCTGATCCGCTGGGGTATCTTTGTTGAAACCATGCAGGATGTCGGAAATGTTATTGCGGTACAGGCTCCCACTGCTGTCTATAAAAGAGCTTATGCTAATGCAGAACCCAAGCACCTTTTAATGCCAATACCAAGTGCTGAATTGACCGTAAATGAGGCAATTAAACAAAACCCGGGATGGGAGTAATCTCAGTATTGAATTCTTAAAACGCAGGATAATGAAAAACAAAATATTCAGTTTATTTACAGGCTTGATCCTGAGTGCAGGTTGTACTATGGACCTGGAGGTTGATATACCCACCATTGACGTATCGGTAGAATCTACCACTGTTCAGGCAGGTCAGGAAATCGTTTTCGGCTTTACAGGCCAGGCGGATAACATCTCTTTCTATTCGGGCGAACTATTTAAAGATTATGCTTTTAAAAATGGAAGGATCATCGATGTTGCCAACAAGGGGGCACTGGTTTCTTTTACGTCGGCTGTAAGCGATGGCACCCAGGCAAACCAGTTGTCCGTATTGTATTCAACCGATTTCAACGGGAATTATACTGATCTTGCCAGCGTAAAGACGGCAACCTGGGTTGATATAACCGGTAATTTTGTATTAGGAACAAGCGCCACCTTTCTGGCATCAGGTTCACTCGATATTTCAGCGTTAATCGTACCTGGTAAACCCATTTATTTTGCCTTTAAATACGTTAACAGGCCTCAGGTTGAAAACGGCTGGGCACGTACCTGGATGATTCAGAATTTTACGGTACTGAGCAAGGAAAAACTGGGGACCACAAACCTCACCGTTAGCAGCCAGGTATATGCCGGATTCCGCATTGTCGACGAAAACCCGGAGAATGCCCCGGCCCGATCAGTGATTACCACCTCAAGGGTTACCTTGTTGGGTAATATTTATAAAGATCCCGCTGATCCCATCTACGATCCGGAAAACCCCATTTACGACCCGGAAAATCCCATCTATGATCCTGAAAGTGACGACTACGATCCGAATGCAGTATTGCCCGTTTTTGTTCCATACGATCACAGTAGTCCGTATAACGATCCGTTGAGCGAAAACTGGGCGGTCAGCGCGCCTATTAACATTGATAAAATTGACTTGGGCCCCGATAAAGCCACAGCTATAAAAAGCAAGGAAACTCAATCCGAAGCGTATAGTTACACCTATTCGGCACCGGGTACTTACCAGGCATACTTCATTATATCAAATAGTTCAATTGATTTTACCAAAGAGTTAGTTAAAAAGTTTGAGATCACGGTAACTGAATAATACGTATGAAATATTTTCTCGCTTTTCTGTTGGTTTTCACTTCCCTCGTCTGGAATATTGCTTATGCCCAAAAAGAGATTGCTGTTGGTACGAGTGAACCGGATACTCAGGGAGTGCTTGGCACCTATGCCAATCCGCCGCTTCAGTCAAACAACCGTGTCGATGCGAAAAAGCTTCTCCGGGAACTTCGCGACATTCATGCCAATACCTACAACTGGCTGGTCTGGACAAGACAGACCGACTGGGATGACCTGAAACTTTTTCTTCCTTTGGCAGAGAAAGAAAACATCCGGGTATGGGTAACCCTTGTTCCTCCGACGGAATCAAAGCCGATTGCTAAATACTCTTCCGAACCGTTTGAATTGGATTACGAACGCTGGGCCAGGGAAATCGCATTACTGAGTATGGAATATCCCAACCTGGTTGCCTGGAGCATCGACGATTTTGTACACAACCTGAAATTTTATACCCCCGAGTATCTGCAAAAGATATTGGGCAGCGCGTCGTCGGTAAACCCGAAGCTGGCCTTTATTCCGTGTTGTTATTATAAGCAGGTTACCCCCTCATTTGCGGAAAACTATGGCCATCTGCTCCATGGGATACTGTTCCCGTACCGGGCCGAGTCTCACAGTGCAAATTTACAGGATTCGGAATATGTTGAACGGGAGATAGGTAACCTGCGAAAGCTGTTTGGGCCAGGTTGTCCGGTATTTCTCGACATTTATGCCACTGCCCACAGTCGCCTGGGAGATTCTACCCCGGAGTATGTCGGCGAAGTCATACAGGCAGGGCGTCAATTCGCTGATGGTGTGTTTATATACTGTCATCAGGATCCTAAAAAATCACCGGCAAAATATAAGGTGATCAAAAAAGGATTTAACTAAAATGCCATAAACCGCTAATATGGAAAGTCATTACTTATCCCGTCGCCATTTTGTAAAAGCATCAGCAATAAGTACAATCGGAATTGCAGGCAGCTTGCCGGCGCTTGGACAAATTCTTTTCGTTCATGATAATAACGACGGGATGAGTAGTGGTTTTAGCGGTAATGAGGCCTTTATTCCCAATCGTGTTGCCAGTTGGTGGTGTACCCTCGAAGATCTTCTTTGGCCACAGAAGAAAATTGTTGACAAAGTAAAACGCAGAGCCGACGGGTTTGCAAATGCAAAAATCGATACGGCAATCAATTTCGGGTTTCACATCCGATTCGATTATTCCAATTACTTTGGTCAGCTGCACGGGTACTATGCCAACGTTTGCGACGAACTGCACAATCGGGGTATAAAATTCATGGATCACTATTCATGTAACCACGTGGAGAGACCCAGAGGAGAATCTGAATTCAGAAAATTACACCGCAACCACCGTCACCATGTATTGTTGTTCCACGATCCGGTTGCTGCCGAACATGCGTCATACGAGGGACATTTCTTCAAAGACATCTGCCAGGTGGACTTACGTGACGGCAACCGGGGTTATGCACCGCAATATCAGTTGGAGGCATTTTGCCACAATAATCCGGCTTTTCTCGATATGCACACAAAGTATCTGCAGCGGCTTGTCCGCGAAGTTCCGTTTGATGCTTTTCAAATTGATGACATGTGTGATTATGCCGGTCTTGCAACCTGTGGGTGCAAGTATTGCCGCGACCGGTTTAAACAGGAGTACGGACTGGAGCTTCCTGCACTGGACGATGTTTCTTTTTGGGGCGATACGAAAATAAAAAATGTATCGGCATGGGGAAATTATGAAAATCCCGCATTCAGGAACTGGATTAACATGAGGGCCGATTCGGTTACAGATCATTTGAAAATAATCAAAGGGATCATTAAAGACAAACCATTGATGACCTGCTGTTCTTCCTCCGGCCCCATGTCTTTAAATGCGATCACACTGAATCTGGAGCGGATGTCGCCCCATCTCGACTTATTTATGCTCGAGAACTGCGGTATAAATGTAAAAAGCGTATCATGGGTGAGAGCAGATGCTGAGGCGATGCATCAGAAAGACATCGCTCATAAAAGAGGTAACGCTCCCGCAATGGCATGCAGTTATACCATCTACGAAAAGGGTGGTTACCTGGGCTGGGGACTAAGTCGTTTTTGGGGAGTAGCAAACTGGAGCAGTACCCTCAACGGAAGAATTGAAGAAGACCCCGAAGATCTGATGGAAATAGAAGATATTGTCGGCCCTCTGAATAATTGGGAAATTAAGAATGGCAACCTCGATTACAGAAATGGTTCCGACCTGGTGGAGGTCAGGATTGTAAACAGTCGCTATTGCCGTGATAACGGATGGAGAGGAGCAGATGGATATGAACAATGGAACAAAGCTGCGGCATGGTCGGAGAAACTGGTGAGAACAAATATCGGTTATCGTTTTGTTCGTTGTGAAGAACTTGCCGATGCTGATACGCTGTCCAGCGAACATACACCGCTGATCCTGGATGGCATCGGATGTGTATCTGAAGCCCAGTTTCAGGCTGTTAAAACATATCTTTCGAAAGGAGGAACAGCATGGTTATCATTGCCTTTTGGCACGCATGACGAAAAAGGATGTAAAAGGGCTATGCCATTATCGGCAGAGTTACTGAAGATAAAGCCTAAGAACCTTTTTCTGATCGAAAGCGTAATTAGTTCGGATCCATTAGCCAAACTTATTCGTGATGGAAGTTTTAAACCGGTTATAAAACAGCTTTCGGGTGATGAGCGATGGGCCGTGAGGATCAGGTTCCACGACGGAAAAGCCGTTTTTCATTTTATGAATACGGCTCTTGTTGCAATGCCGCACCCCTCTTTGAAAGATTATTCAAATAACCCGATTTTAAAGGATATTGATTCGGCTAGCAAAGACAACAATCTTGTTTACGAACTTCATATGACGGGAATAACGTTGTCCGGCATGTCGGTTAAGAGTCCCGAACTCGGAGAGAATACGAGGAACGTGATAATTCGTAGTGCAAAACATGGGGGTTCGACCATTCATGTGAACCTCGATCAAGTAAAAATATATGCAGTTGCTCAAAACGAATAAAAACAGGCTGCAGGATACAGATTCTTACGGGTTCGCATTGGCAAAGAGCCTGGTAATATATAATTTAGATAAGCAATTATAAATCATCATTACCTAATAATCGTTACTATGAAAAAAAATAACTTATCACGTCGCCATTTCATCGGAGCAGTATCATTAAGTACAGTTGGCATGGCCGCATCGGGTGCAATACCGGTTATTGGAAACACAACCGGCAATTCAGGTAAGCTGGCTATTCTTGGAGGTGAGCCTGTACGCAAAAACAAAAGCTGGCCACAATGGCCGCACATTGATGACAAAATGATTGCCCAGCTAACCGAAACGGCCAAAAGTGGTTTGTGGGGACGTATTAATAATCCGAAAAACGGGACTGTCGCCCGCTTTGAAGAGGAGTATGCAAAAATGATCGGCGTAAAAAGTTGTGTTGCTGTCGGGTCCGGCACCCAGGCACTCCATACGTCAGTCGAAGCGCTTGGATTGGGCCCCGGCGACGAAGTCATTACTTCTCCCTATACCGACCCCGGCACCATTGCAGCCATCCTGTCGGCCAGGGCGCTTCCTGTGCTTGCCGACATCGACCGTTATTCCTTCCAGGTCAATCCGGACGATGTAGAGCGCAGGATTAATAAAAACACCAAAGCCATTATGCCGGTGCACATGATGGGGCAACCTGCCGACATGGACCGTTTCCTTGAAATTGCCCGTAAATATAAGCTTTATCTCATTGAAGATGCCTGTCAGGCCCATTTTGCAAAATTCAGGGGTAAAATGCTGGGGACTTTAGGCGACATCGGTTGCTTTAGCCATCAGACTTCCAAGGTCGTGGCATGTGGCGAGGGGGGCAGTATCGTTAGCAATAATGCCGGGTTAATTGAACAGTGTTACACCGTTCAGAACCATGGAACATCCCGGAAAGGCAGCACTGAAACGATCGGGCCAAAATACCGGATGAACGAATTTGAAGGAGCAATATTAGTCGGCCAGCTTCCCACTGCTCTTGAGCGCCATGCGATACGCAACAGAAATGCAAACTATCTTACGTCAAAAATTAAAGATATTCCGGGAATTACTCCCCAGAAATTGTATGATGGCACGGAAGAAGGGTCATTTTACTTGTATACAATGAATTACAACAAAGAAGAATATCATGGAGCTCCCAGGGAAAAATACTTTAAAGCACTTGCAGCCGAGGGTATCTCACTGAGCCCTTACATAAAGAACGGCCTGCACAAAGAACTGTGGATCGACAACATTGTAAGCAGGAAAGAATATCAGCAGATGTATGGAAAGGACAGGTTACAACAATTTAAGGAAGAAATGGACTGCCCGGTATGTGACCTGATCTGTAACGAAGAAATGTTGATGTTATGGGCATCGGGACCGTTGCTTGGCACCAAAGAAGATATGGACGATGTGATCAACGCTCTCACGAAAGTATACGAAAATCGTGATAAACTGAATACAATCTGATAACGGTATGTACAGATCAGCTCACTGTCGGGTATGGTGTTTCTTCCTCCTGTTCTGTTTGTTTCAGGGAGGCGGGAAAGCAGCGGAAGGTTCAGAAAAGGAAGTTGCAGCCAGAGAGAAAACTTCGGGCCTGAGATTGTCCGTTTTTGATATTGATGCAACACCGCCGGTCGGGAGTATGCTCGCGTATGACCGTATGGAAAACCGTTGGGATTTGGGTTTAAGGGCAAAAGGAATTGTGATTTCAGGAGCCGGAAAGCCTGTCGTTTTGTGTGCTGTTGACTGGATCGGGATCGCTAATGATAGCCAGGATGTTTTCAAAGAAGCACTTGCCGAAGCAGCCAACACCACTCCCGGGCGGGTGGTGGTGCATACCATCCATCAGCATGACGCCCCTATTTGTGATTTTGGGGCGGAAAAAATTTTGATGGATGCAGGAATGGAAACCTATAGCTTCGATGGCCGTTTTGCACGAAACCTCTTAAAGGAATTGAAGGTGGCCGTGCAAAATTCCCTGGCAAAAGCTCAGCCGGTAACGCATGTAGGAGTTGGTGAGGCCCCTGTCAGGCAAGTCGCTTCAAACAGAAGGATACTCAATGAACAGGGAAAAGCGGGCACCATGAGAGGGTCATCAACCCGGGATCCGTATCTGCTCGCCCAACCCGAGGGGCTTATCGATTCAATTGTTACGGTAATCAGTTTCTGGAACCAGCAGGAACCGCTGGCCGTGATGAGTTATTATGCCGTCCATCCGCAAAGCTATTATCTGACAAAAGTGGCCAACCCCGATTTTCCCGGACTGGCCCGTTTTTACCGGCAACTGGAAGTTCCCGATGCCCTGCATATTCATTTCAACGGGGCCGGCGGAAACATTGCGGCAGGGAAATACAATAATGGCTCCCATGTAAACCGGGAAATTTTGGCCAGGCGACTCGCCGGGGGGATGAAGCAAGCGTGGGAATCGGCTGAAAAATTTCCGATTGCACCTGCCGGTTTAAGTTGGGACGTGGTCCCGGTTCAGTTACCGCCGGCAAAAGATTCGCTCGCCGCTATTGAAAAAAGGATACGAACCATGAATCCACGTCAGCTTACCAATAACATGGGCAAACTGGCATGGTGGAAACGTCAGCAGGCGGGTAAAAAAACAGACATTGCCTGTCTGGGGCTTGGCCATATCCGGATCTTGTTCATGCCCGGTGAATTGTTCGTTGAATATCAGCTTGCCGCCAAAGCCATGCGCCCCGATTTGACAGTAGCTATGGCTGCGTACGGTGATTATGGCCCTTTTTATATCGGCACGAAAGAGGCATACAGACAAGGTGGATATGAAATTAAAGCGAGTCCTGTTACAGCAGATGTGGAAAATATCTTGCTTTCTGCAATTGAAAAATTGCTGAAAACTAAAAATTGAGCATTAAGCGTTAATCGTTAACTGATACGAGATGAAAAAAATAGAGCGAAGAACATTTTTGAAGAGCGCAGCAGCCGCTTCGGCGTTTACGATTTTATCTCCGCGAATTGCATTTGGCACACAAAACAATTCAGCGATCCGGATTGGTATGATCGGATGTGGGAACAGGGGTACCGGTGTACTTACCGCCATGTCAAAAAACACCAATAGCCATATTATTGCTTTGGCCGATATTTTTGACGACAAACTGGCAACCGCCCGTAAAAATCTGGGGAAATGCAATACCGATAAAGGATTTGCAGACATTCAGAAAGAAAATATGTACCAGGGGTCAAAGGCCTATCTCCGGTTGCTTGAAAACAAAAATGTTGATGCGGTGCTGATTTCGACTCCGGCCTATGCCCATCCCGGAATTCTTGAAGCAGCCGTTACGGCCGGTAAACATGTCTATTGCGAAAAGCCTGCGGCGATTGATGTGCACGGTTGCAGACAGGTTCTGAAAATAAGCGAAACGGTAAACCGCAAACTGAGTGTTGTGCTCGGATTCCAAATCCGCTATGCAACGCCTTATGTGGAAATGGTCAGGCGTATTCAACGCGGTGACATCGGCGAAATGGTTTGCGTCCAGTTGTACTATTTTTCATCGGGCACTCCCATTCTGCCATACAAAGGTATGTCGAACGATGAAGCCCGTATCAGGAACCATTTTGTTTTCAACGAATTGTCGGGCGGAATTTACCTGGATCAGGCCATTCACATGATTGATGTTTGCAACTGGGCTTTGCAAAGTAAACCGTTGCAGGCTTTCGGTTCAGGAGGAAGAAAAGGGCATTTGGATTTTGGAAATGCCTGGACCAACTATCAGGTTATTTACAAATATCCGAATGAGGTGAATGTGGGTGTTCAGTCTTCAAAAATCGGTCCGGCCTTTGGCGATGTTTGCGCCCGCTTTGTAGGAACAGAAGGAATAGCCGAAGCCCATTATTCCGGCGGTGTCTTTATCAAAGGTAAAAATGAGTGGGATTCCGGAATTGTGAAATCAGGCGCTGATCTCAGTCCACAGCAAATTGCTTTAGGCACGTCACTCTCGTCACTTGACGATGCTGACAAAAATAAAGGCATATCGTTTATCAACAGCATTGAAACAGGTAACTATCTGAATCAGCTTGTTTCAGGTTGTGAAACTACGCTGAGCGCTGTACTGGGACGGGAAGCCGCGTTGCAACAGAAAATTGTGACCTGGGATGAATTGCTTTCCACATCCGGAAAAACTGATCCGAAATTGGATTTAAGTCAATTTGACAAGTGAAATTATCGCAGAGAAAACTCATGGCCGGGGTAATATTCCTCTTTTGGTTCAGTGATTTATATCCTGCATCAGCAATGGGTGTACAAACTAAAGGTAGTATATGAAACAATTTCTTTCATTGATCATTTTCATCCTCCTTTCGGGTATGCTTTCCCCCGGATTTACAGATGGCGCGAAGGAATTCCCCGGTATTTCTGAAAGCGGGGAACGGATAAGACCTGTAAAATCGTTGGCTGACTGGCAAAAAGAACGTTCCCGGATATTAGAGGCCATGCAGGAAGCGATGGGAAAACTGCCTGAAAGCCCCGAGACGGATAATTTTAATCTTATTGTAACCGATAGTGTGCGGCGCGATAACCATACCCGGCTGACGATTCGTTTCACCGTTGCTGAAAAAGAGCAGGTTTACGCATACCTTTACCTGCCCTTTGGGGCAGATAAAGGGAGAAGGTTTCCGGCTGTTGTTGCTTTGCACGGAACAGGACCTGAAGGGAAAAGGTACATAGACGGTGAGATACCCGGCAAAGACTACGCTTATGCAAAAGAACTGGCTCAAAGGGGATATGTTGTTATTGCCCCCGATTATCCCAGCATGGGCGAAGCAGCAGATCACGATTTTGAAACCGACCGTTACGAGTCGGGCACGATGAAAGGGATTTTTAACCATATCCGGTGTGTTGATTTGTTGCAATCGCTGGCTTGCGTCGACCGGGAACGTATCGGGGTTATCGGCCATTCGCTGGGAGGACATAACGCCATTTTTGCAGGGGCATTCGATACAAGGTTTAAAGTGATTGTATCCAGTTGCGGATGGACATTAATGGATTACTACGATATTGGCGAAGCTGCTGTTAAAAAGTATGGCAACCGCCTCGGCCCCTGGGCCCAGGACCGGTATATGCCCTTACTTCGCACAAAGTTCGGGTTTGATCCTGAAAAAATACCTTTTGATTTCGATGAAATTATCGCGGCGATAGCGCCGAGGGCCTTTTTCTCCAACTCCCCGTTGGGCGACTCGAATTTCGATGTCAACGGAGTGGTTAAAGGTGCTGCCAATGTGCTGAAAGTATACCGTCTTTTCAATGCTGAAAACAACTTTAAGGTTATATACCCCGATGCAAAACATTACTTTTCTCCGGAAGCCCGTGAAGAAGCATATCGGTTCATGGATCGGACACTAAAAAATAAAACGAATAACGATTAAAGTAAAACTATGAAAATTTCAAAGCAAGATTATTCAAGACGCGAATTCATCAAAAAGAATTCACTCATAGGAGCAGGAACCGTATTGGGGCTGAGTACTGTACAGGGAGTTTTCGCACAAACACTCAATAGTTCCGAATCATTAACTCCGGCGATACTCGGGGGCAAGGCTGTCCGGGAAAAAGGATGGACAAAATGGCCTTACTGGGATCCGTCTGCCATGGATCAGGAAATTTTGAAAGTGGTTCGCAGCGGAGTTTGGTCACGTGCTGATGTGACGACTGAATTTGAAAAGCAATGGGCCGAAATGCTGGGAGTAAAGCGGTGTCTGTCTGTGGTAAATGGCACCAATGCCTTGATCGCCGCTTTGGTTCAGTTAGGAATCGGCGGCGGAGACGAAGTCCTGGTTCCCCCCTATACCTTCATTGCCACAGTTGCTGCGGTGCTAAATACGGGCGCCATGCCCGTTTTTGTAGACGTTGATCCGGAAACTTTCCAGATAGACCCTGCAAAAATTGAAGCTAAAATCACATCCCGCACCAGGGCAATTCTTCCGGTCCATATACTGGGACTCCCCGCCGATATGCCCCGGATCATGGAGATTGCCAAAAAACACAAGCTGCTTGTACTGGAAGATGCCTGTCAGGCGCACCTGGCTGAAATAAACCATCAGAAAGTTGGAACCATTGGCGATGCCGGTTGCTTCAGTTTTCAGAATTCAAAAAACCTGCCGATCGGCGAGGGTGGCGCTATTGTCAGTAATAACGATGAATTTATCGATCGCTGTTTCTCTTATAATAATTACGGGAATCCGTATGGTTCGGTAGTGGGTGAGGTTGGAGCCGGGACCTTAATGCTGGGCACAAAGATCCGGACTACCGAATACCAGTCGGCAATAGGATTATTGCAACTGAAACACCTGAAAAAACAGACTGAGACAAGAAGTGAAAATGCCGCTTATCTGAAATCGAAGATACAGGCTATTCAGGGAATTATTCCCTACAAATTGTACGATCATGTAACGAAAGCTGCATTTCATTTGTTTCCCTTCAGGTTTGACCAGGATGAATTTGAAGGAATGTCGCGGGAGGTATTTCTCAAGGCGCTTCGTGCCGAAGGCGTTCCGTGTTCAGGCGGATATGCGACCCTGAACAACATGCCTTATCTGGACCATGCTTTCCAAACAAAAAACTTTCAAAAAATGTATCCGAAGAAAATGCTGAACTTCGACAGGTACCTGGCAAACAATCAGTGCCCAAATAACGATTTACTATGCAACCGGCAGGCGGTCTGGCTTACCCAAAACCTATTGCTTGGCCCGAAAACCGACATGGACGACATTGCAAATGCAATAGAAAAAGTAAGAAAAAATGCGGATCCGATAAAAAAGAAAATCCAGGCGTGATAGGAACCTGATTTTCAGGAATAGTTTGAAAATAAATTTAAAATTCTAACGGATGAAACTTCGAATTTGCATCGTTTTTCTCCTGATAGCCGGGATGTATGGCTGGGCAGGCAACAGACCCGGCCAGGCGGGGTGGAAAGCCGGCGTGGCCAAAATGGTCATTACGCCCAAAGAACCATTATGGATGGGAGGTTATGCAGTCAGGGACAAACCGGCTGATGGAAAATTACACGACTTATGGGCGAAAGCGCTTTTCCTTGAAGATGCATCCGGGAATAAGGCTTTGCTCATTACGGCCGACCTGGTGGCTTTCCCGAAAGTGGTTTCAGATCGCATCCGTGATGGTTTGCAGGCCAAAATGGGTCTGTCCAGGGCACAAATTATCCTGAACAGTTCCCACACGCATTCGGGGCCTGTCTTGTCCGAAGCGCTGACTGATATCTACCCGATGGATGATTCTCAGAAGCAGCAGGTTGAACAATATACGGACTGGCTCGCCGGGCAAATTGTAGCCCTGGGGCAGAAAGCGCAGAAAGATGCAGAGGGTGTTACGATCTATTCCCAAAATGGAGTTGTCCGTTTTCAGGTCAACCGACGTCATAATACGGAAAAGAATGTGACGGCACAAACCGCCTTGAGCGGGCCCAATGATTTTGCTGTTCCTGTCTTAAAAATCACGGATAAAAAAGGAAAGATCAAAGCGCTGGCTTTTGGATATGCATGTCACCCGACGGTATTGGGTCTTTATCAATGGTCGGGCGACTACGCTGGATTTGCCCAGATCGAACTTGAAAAGAAATACAGAGGGGCAACAGCGCTGTTTTTTCAGGGCGCAGGCGCCGATATGAACCCGATGCCGAGACATACGGTTGCCCTGGCTCAGCAATTCGGACAGGAACTGGCAGCGGCTGTAGTCCGGGTATTGAATGAAGAGATGAAAGCGTTGGACCCGGAACTGGCTACCGCTTATTCGGAAATTGACCTGGAACTGAACCCGGCGTTTTCAAAAGACGAACTGGAACGGTTAAAAAGCATGGAAAAAACCGAAAAAGGATATCTCGCATACAAAAGCAAGTGGGCCGAAAGGATGCTAACGGAACTTGACCGGCATGGAAAACTGCCCGCGTCCTATCCCTATCCGGTCCAGGTATGGCGAATAGGCGACCAGTTGCTGACAGCGCTGGGAGGAGAAGTGCTGGTAAGTTATTCGATTCAGTTAAAACGTATCCTCGGCAGCGGGCTTTTCGTGTTGGGCTACTCGAACGACGTGATGACTTATATTCCTTCGGAGGATGAAATACGGAGAGGCGGTTACGAGGTGGAATCCGCTCCGATGGTTTATGGCATGCCTTCCACCTGGAAAACCGGGCTCGAAGAAAAAATTATCGGGGAAGTGCTGAAACAGGTGCAAATGATCAAGTCTTCTTCGGAATAACAACCCAAACGTGTGCAGCGGATGCTGCTATACCATTAAAACAAAAAACGAATTATTCAACTAAATCAGGAAAGGTATATTTATGAAACGTCCATTTTTATTTATTATGCTGATTTCATTAGTCGTATTGACAGCCGGTTGTTCCGGTTCAGGGGAAAAAGAGAAAACAGGGTCGGAAGCAAAAACACGCGGGCAACTGATTGCTAAACCGTACTATTCCGGTTTTGAAATCGCCCACGATACCTACAATGCAATTTCTGCAGCCAGTGACGGAAACATTTACTACGTACTTTCGTCGCAGCCCCATGACGTGGCCGGGCAAATGTACAGGTATGATCCGAAACTGGATCAGACCAGCTTTGTGGCCGACCTGAGCGAAATTTGCGGAGAAAAAGATAAAAAAGTAATCGCCCAGGGGAAAAGCCACGTTCGTTTTTACGAAAGCGACGGCAAATTATACTTTTCAACCCATATCGGTTATTACGAAATGATTGACGGCATGGAATGCCTGCCGGTAAATGCCCCTGAAGGCTATTCGTTATATACCGGGGGCCATTTTTTGAGCTACGACCTGAAAACCGGAGCGTTTGAAGACCTGGCTATTGCGCCTCATGGCGAAGGGGTACTGACGATGACCATGGACACCACACGGAAACAACTATTTGCAATCACCTGGCCAAAGGGATATTTTGTACATTACGATCTTAATACGAAAAAACTGAGTAACCTGGGCCTTGTTTCGGCCAACGGAGAAGGTGGCAAAGTCGGAGAAGATTACCGGGTGTTGTGCCGTTCCATGGTCGTTGACCCGCGCGATGGTGTGGTCTATTATTCGACTTCTGAAGGAGAAATATTTTCCTACAACCCACAGATGGGTTCATTACAAAAAATGGAAGAAGTTTCCCTGAAACTCGATTATTTCGGAAAATATGATCCGACCCGCCCCGGCAATATGGGCTACAACTGGCGTTCCGTTGTATGGTATCCGGAGGAAAATGCGATTTATGGGGTACACGGAAATTCAGGCTACCTTTTCCGGTTCGATCCAAAAGAAAAGAAAATAGAAATTGTTGACCGCATCACTTCCGAGCCATCGAAAAAAAGCGGGATGTTCGACCAGTTCAGTTACGGCTACCTGGGTTTCGATCTGGGAAATGACAAGGAGACCCTGCATTACCTGACCGGCGGCCCGATCTATGTTGACGGGAAAAGGGTGAAAGGGCTTGACGAAATAGCGATGGGCGCTGCCCGTGGGTTGGAAAACCTGCACCTGATCACCTACCATATTCCCTCGGGAAAATATACCGATCACGGTCCGATTTTCTATGAAGATGGTTCCCGGCCTACCTATGTGAACTCAATTGCGATTGATAAAGAAGGCCATGTATATACCCTTGCCCGTTTTGAACATGAAGGGAAGGTTGTTGAGGATTTGGTGAAAATACCTTTTCATCAATAAATCCAAAAATCACATGAGATTTTTTTTAAAAATTATTTTGGCATTAGGAATACAGATGTCGGGCGTCGCGTTATTGAATGGGGCCGACTGCCCGAAGCGTGTAATTCTTTTTGTGATTGACGGCCTGCATTGGGAAGCCCCTCAAAAGCTAAACATGCCGGCTTTCAATTCCTTGATCCGGGAAGGGACATATGTACGAAAGTCATATATGATTATCCCACATCATCCCACGATCGGAGATTACAGCAAATTCAACAGCTGTTCTTTTCCCAACCCGATGCTTCATACAGGGTCTATTTTTATAAAAGCTGACAACAGGATGATTCAGGAAGTACTATCTCCCGGACATCAAACAGCGTTTGTGGTCAATGCAACAGATTATCGCACGATAAGCGGGGGGTTTACTGCAAGCATAATGGACCCAACCCTTAGCGATGATCAGGTGGTGGAACAGTCCATTGAACTGCTAAAAAAACAGGATCCGGTTTTTACCCGGATACACCTTCAGACTTCCGGGGTGCAGGGACGTGTTGGCGTGTACGGAAGTACTTCGGATAAACCTTATTACCAAAATATTTTTGGTAGTGGTTCACCCTATGTCAATTCGGTTGAACATGCCGACAAATTGCTGGGCGAGTTAATCGATTTTTTGAAGGAATCCGGGAGATGGGAACATACGGTATTAATTGTAACTTCCGACCATGGGCAGAGTAAAATCGGCTGGCATCCGTTATTTGACGAAGACAGCTGGATAACTCCTTTTGTCGTTGCCGGATCCGGAATTGCCAAAGGACGGGAGTTGCCCTATCTCGAACACACAGATATCGCTCCGACCATCGCCTGGATTTTAGAGGTAAGCCCTCCCAATAATGATGGTGGTTGCGGAAAACCGGTAAAAGAACTCATGCAGCAGTACGATGCCTCAGGTTATCATCCTGCCATGGCTGTAAAAACGATAAATCAACAAATTAAAGAATTCAACATACTGAAAGCCAAAATGATACTTGAGGCCGAAAGTAAGAGATCTCTTTCCAATGTCATTGCTTCACTGGAGAACGAGCTTCTAACCCCGGAGCCATTCTATCATCAGGACCGCATTATGGATTGGCCCAAAGCAGGCTCAGTTGAGCATTTGATTGATGTTAATAACAAGATATTAATGCAAATGCGGGCCGTACTTTCAGAATAATGGAGGCTTCTGAAGGGACTAAATCCACAATATATGCTGTAACCACTATCTAAACCAACCACAATGAAAAATTTCCAAATGAATACAGCCATGACAAAAGCCATTTTTCCTTTTTTGGTTATGATCCTGACTTCGATGAATGTAAAATCCCAACCCGCAGGAGCTCTCGTTAAGCAACAACTGTTCGAAAAAATGTTCGGCGATCAGGTTCATCTCGATACGGCCATGGTACGAAGGGTAAAAGCCGATGTTCATGGTAAACGCCATTATGTAGATGCTGATGGAGATGGTAAACCTGAAGAGGTGTGGTTCATTGATACTGATCCCCGTCATCATGCCGACAAAAGGCCATTGTTGGTTCGTGCATTTGATGAAGACGGTGATTTATCGGTGGGAAAAGAACCCGATCTGGACAGCGACCTGTATATTGCCGATTGGAATGCCGACGGACTGGTCGACGCCGCAGTTGACCACAGGGATATGGACGGCGATCAGGATGTTGATGAGATGGAACTGTATTTTTATGGCAAATTCGGAAAGGAAGATTGCTTGAGAATTTGGTGGGCCAGAGATGACGGCGATGACAATCTCCTTTGGTATACTATTAATTATCAATATTATCAGCGACCCTGTCAAAATCTTTCTCACTTTGGTGGTGACGAAACTTTCAATTATATGTATTTGACGCAAAAGGCAGACATGATAATGCCTGTTTTTGAAAACCCATTTCTGTTTTATGACCATGATAAAGACGGGGTTACCGAAGACGTTGTCCGCATAGAGGGCGTTGGCGATACCATCCACTATCTGCGCTGGAGTTTTGATGCCGATAAAGACGCCACGATCAGTCAGCCGCGCGATTTCGATGTCACAATAGCGGCCTGTGGCCCCGGGTGGACTGAAGAAAAAAAGAGAGAAAGCGATTTTAACCTGATTGTGAATGATGAAACCGGCGACGTTCTGACTATCCGTGGAAAAAAAACTCCGCCTATATTGAAAAGGTCAATCGCGTCCGATTTTTTGAACGATGTAACCTGGGCCCGTGTACAGATGACCTGGGACGAAAACGACCTGAACAGGGCTGCAATTGCCGTTGATACATTCGAACGATGGGAAGGGATCATTGCCCCCGAAAACAAAGAACCCGGGTTTTATTTTCCCCAGATAGGTGGTCCTGTTTGCAGCGTGTTTAATAAACGGACAGAGATCGTTCTCTCCCCGGAAGGGCCGAATGAATACTATTTCAGCCCTGCAGACAACCGGATACACCTTAGGAACGCCGACCGGGCTTTTATCCGGGTTGACTTCGATTACGACTCTGTCCCTGATATGCATTACAACTGGTATGATACCAATAAAGACGGACTACTCGACAGGCTTACCATTGACGTTGACGGCGACAACAACGCCGATGATTCCTGTCAGCTTGATGTTGCAAACGTACAATCGGTGGACTGGGTATTCCGGGAAATTAATGCTGTTTTCGGAGCTGTGGTAAAGACCGAACCTCAACAACTTTACCTCTTGAATCGATCACTGCGCGCAGCATTGGAATCAATTGACAAAAACAGTAATCCGGAACCAATATGGGAGTTACTCAATCAAAGGATGCGTGGCGGGGACTGGATTTCTGATGACATGGCCGATCGGCTCATCAACAGCGACGAAACGGTGATGTATTATCTTCGCCTGGTACGTGACCGGCAAATCGCCCGCCTTAAAGAACTCTATACCGGGAACAAATCATTCTGGAAGAATTTTGAAACAATAAGAAGTAAAGACGACAGTAAAGCGATGACCAGTTTGCTGGTCAAAACGTTTAAGCTTGATCCGCCTGTCGGGGATTATGAGAACTGGATCACAGCCTTGCGCAAAAAAAACGCAGGTCCGATGGTTGCATGGGATAACCGGTGGGTTCCCCCCAGTTGGATTTGGGAATCAAAAAAATCAGCCTTTCGGCTTTATGACGGTCATTTGGACATATTTGGAAAACGCAGGGAACAACTGGTCCTGCCTCTTTTTAAGAAAGGGGTTAGCTACCATACCGATCAGACCTGGGGAATGGATATTTTACATGTCAACAAAACTTCAGGTTGCGGCGGTTTGACACTGTATGTCAATGGTGTGCCTTATCCGGTCCGGAATGAAAAAGCTCCCGGAGACCCAACATTTACCGGACGAGTACTGGAAGAAACCGACGACAAAATAACCATTGAATTGTTGGCGGCGGGAGTTGGCCCCACTGATGCCCCCTATACGGTAAAATGGCGGCCTTCGGCACTTGCAGATCGTGCAGATTCGCCAATCGAGGTCATTGTTGAAGGTGGGAAACAAGGTGCTAAACTTGAACTCGGCATCGGGATTACCCGGATGGACGATGAAACATTTATTACGGACCAAAAAAATGGCATTCTTTGTTCATGGGGATTTCAGGACCCTGCAATAGGTTGGATCGGAATGGCAGTAACATATCCTGCTGATCAGTTTGTCCGTGTTGACACCCTGCCCGAAGAGCATCGGGTGGTACTGCGTTGCGAAAAAAGTAAACCCCTGGTATATTACGTCCAGGGCGATTGGTTGCGCGGACACCCGTTTCCTTGCTGTCAATCGGCCGATGACTGGTACAACACGGTTAAGGAAACCGCCTCCATGATAAGTTCCGGAGAATTTTGATCATTGCCCGTGGATACAAAAGATACTGTTGTTTTAACCAAATTGACCTTGTATAATTTTTTTCTTTTACTTTGTATAATGTTTCAGTAAAACGATTGTTTTACTGATCGCGAATCCGGTTAAAGATGAGAAAATCAAAAATAACGATCAAGGAGATGGCTGAACGGCTGAAGGTTTCGCCGTCAACGATTTCAAGGGCCCTGCAAAACCACCCAAGCATCGGGAAAAAAATGACCGCCGAAGTTCACAAGACGGCGAAGCAACTTGGTTATTACCCTAATTCAGTGGCATCCAACCTTCGCAGGAACAAAACAAACCTGATCGGTGTGATCATTCCGCGGATAGATCGTTATTTTCAATCGTCGGCTATCGCGGGAATCGAAGAAGTTGCAAGCAAAGCAGGATATTATGTGATCATCTTTCAATCGAATAATTCTTATCAGCGTGAAAAGGAAAACGCCCGGATGTTGCTGGCAAGCCAGGCCGACGGCATTATTGCCTGTCTGGCGATGGAGACCAATCACTACGACCATCTGGCTATGTTCAAGGAAAACAATATTCCGCTTGTATTTTTCGACCGGATCTGTAACGAAATTGATACCCACAAAGTCATCATTGATGATTTCGGAGCTTCAATGAAAGCCACAGAACACCTGTTATCGATTGGTTGCCGGCGAATCGCCCATATCGCCGGGAATCAGCATATGGCCATTTTCCGGGACCGCCTAAAAGGATATCGGGAAAGCCTGTTCAAAAACAACATGCAGATCAATGAGCAGTTGATCTGTTATACGGAAGACCTGAGTATTGCAGAGGGTCAAAAAGCAACTGCCATGTTTCTGAAAATGAAGGACCGCCCCGACGGCATTTTCTGTGCCAACGACACCAGTGCCATCAGCGCCATCCAAACCATAAAAAAAGCCGGGCTTAGCGTGCCTGAAGACGTTGCTGTAATAGGGTTCAGCAATACGCCGCAATCGCTGATCATAGAACCCACACTGACTACCGTCGATGACCATGCCTTCGAAATGGGGCAGGCGGCAGCAAGACTGCTGATCCGTCAAATCGAAAAATCGGGAGAAGATATGGCGACCGAAACAATCGTTATTCGAAATGATTTAATCGTCAGAGATTCGACAAAGAGATCAAAATCGTGATATATAGCAGGAACCAAAAAAGAATCATATGGATTTTTTGTTAATCGGATTCGGAATCTTCTTTCTGTTGCTTGGAATATCAGGATGTATTCTCCCCGCATTACCGGGCCCCCCTTTAAGTTATGCGGCGCTCCTGCTGCTCCATTTTACCGGCAAATATGATTTCTCCACGCGTTTTCTGATCGTATGGGCGCTGATTACGCTTGTAGTCACAGTACTTGATTATCTCATCCCGGTGTGGGGAACAAAACGATTTGGAGGGAGCAAGCGGGGTATTTGGGGAAGCATCGCCGGATTGATTGTCGGGATGTTTTTTTTTCCGCCTTTCGGCATCATTCTGGGACCGATAGCCGGAGCTGTAATGGCCGAGCTGTCGGGTGGTAAAAATCATCGCGACGCCTTGCGGGCAGGTTTTGGTTCTTTTGTCGGCTTTCTGGCGGGAACTCTGCTGAAACTGATTGCTTCCGGTCTGATGACCTGGTATTTTATTGCCAAATTGTTTTGACGCTCAACAGACGAAGGCTGTATTCCTGGTATAGAGGGAAAGGTGGAAAACGCTGAATTTTAAACAAACGATTGCGTAAATAGAAATTTATTCTTTACTTTGCCCGTAACGGAAACCAAATATTAAATTTCTAAGCTGGTGAAACGATTTATTGTAGCCATAACGCTCCTGATTGCAGCAGCCGGCGCCCTATCCGCGCAGTCGGTTGGCAATCCGCCTGCGTGTGAAGGCGTTTCTTCTCCGTTAGCTGCTTTTTTCTCCCCTCCCGCCGAATTCAACGATAGCTATGGCAAATTCTGTTCTCCCCTGCAATTCTACAACGGCGATTCCGTGAAAACACCCGGCGACTGGGTGAAAAGGCGCAAAGAGATCCTCACCCGCTGGCATGAACTGATGGGTCCCTGGCCACCCGTGATTGGCAATCAACAGATTGAATACCTGGATTCAGTGAGGAGGGAAAATTTCATGCAATATCATATCAGCTTTTACTGGCTCCCGGATGAGAAAACAGATGGTTATCTGCTCATTCCGGAAGGGAAAGGGCCCAAACCTGCGGTAATCACGGTCTTTTATGAGCCGGAGACGGCTATCGGCGTAGCGGGAAAGCCTCACCGTGATTTTGCTTATCAGCTTGCAAAACGGGGTTTTATTACCTTATCGCTGGGTACACGTGAAGCTTCACAAAGGCAGGAATATGCGCTCTTCTACCCTTCCCTTGAAAATTCATCGGTTCAGCCATTGTCGCTCCTGGCTTATGCAGCAGCCAATGCGTGGCAGGTTCTGGCGCAAACCGAAGGCGTCGACTCGACCCGCATTGGAATTATGGGCCACTCCTTTGGCGGCAAATGGGCGATGTTTGCCTCCTGCCTCTATGAAAAATTTGCCTGCGCCGTCTGGTCCGATCCGGGGATAGTTTTTGACGAATCACGCCCAAACATTAATTACTGGGAACCCTGGTATCTGGGTTATCACCCAAAGCCCTGGCGGCCCCGTGGGTTAGTTACCCCGGATAATCCAGCTAAAGGCCTGTATCCCAAATTAAGGAAGGAAGGCTATGATCTGACCGAGCTGCATGCCCTCATGGCTCCGCGCCCCTTTTTGGTTTCGGGCGGATCGGAAGATCCACCCGAACGATGGATTGCCCTCAACCATGCAACCCGGGTCAATCATTTGCTCGGATGCCAAAAACGGGTGTCCATGACCAACCGGAAAGATCATTCGCCTAATGAAGAATCGAACGAACAGATTTATCAGTTTTTCAACCATTTTTTAAGTCCGGGCGACAACCGACAAAAAGGAATAAGCACTAAAATTCAGTGAAACCTGAGAAATAAATTAAACAACAATCGATATGATTAACAGACGGAACTTTATCAAAACAAGCGGCCTTGCCGGCGCAGGAATCACATTCGGGTCTTCTGTACTGGCCGGTACCCAGGAGCAAAAAAGGGTCGGGATTATTGGTCTCGACACCTCCCACAGTGCAGCATTTACAAAAGCATTGAATGGCCCCGCTGCCAATGATAACTTTGGCGGCTACAGGATCGTCGCGGCTTATCCGAAAGGAAGCCTCGATATTCAGTCGAGCGTGGAACGCATCGATGGTTACATCAAGGAAGTTCAGCAGTACGGTGTGGAGATCGTTGATTCGATAGAAGCACTTCTCCCGAAGGTGGATGTTGTTCTGCTCGAAACCAACGACGGCCGCCGTCATCTGGAACAGGCCTTACCGGTTATGAAAGCCCGAAAACCCCTGTTTATTGACAAACCGGTGGCAGCTAAGCTGTCAGATGCCATAGCCATTTATAACGCAGCCAAACACTATGGAGTACCGGTTTTCTCATCCTCATCGCTTCGCTACATCAAGGGGATGGACGAGGTTTTGAAAGGTACAGCCGGGAAAGTGCTTGGAGCTGAAACCTTCAGTCCCTGTAAACTTGAAAAAACGCATACCGATTTCACCTGGTATGGCATCCATGGCGTTGAAACTCTTTTTACGGCTATGGGGACAGGCTGTGAGACCGTTGTTCGTATCACCACGGCCGATACAGACGTGGCCGTGGGAACATGGAATGGCGGACGGATCGGATCGTTCCGCGGGCTTAGGGCAGGGAAAACAGGATATGGAGGAACCATATACGGGGAAAAGGCTATTGTTACCCTGGGAACATATAACGGGTATGATCCGCTGCTGGCTGAAATTGTGAAATTTTTCCAGACAGGCATCGTCCCGGTTCAGCCTCAGGAAACCATCGAAATCATGGCCTTTATGGAAGCGGCCGATGAAAGCAGGAACAAAGGCGGCAGACCCGTCTCCTTAAAAGAAGTCATGGAGAAAGCAAAGAAAGAAAGTGAAAAAGCATTTAAAATTTAACGTTGCGATACCCATGGAAAATAACAGAAGAGATTTTATCAAAAAAACCGTTCTGGGGACTGCTGCATTGTCGGTTGGCGGTATTATACACGGATTCAGCGCTAAAAGCTACAGAAATATCGTCGGAGCCAACGAACGCATCAATATGGGCGTTATGGGAGTCAATTCGCGCGGGTTGGCACTGGCGGCCAACTTTGCATCACAGCATAACTGCAAACTAATTTGCGTCAGTGACGTTGATTCCCGGGCGGCAGAAAAATGCATCGCCAAAATCGCCGATATCACCGGCAGCCGGCCCAAGGCAGCACTTGATTTCCGCAAAGCACTCGAAGATAAGGAAATGGATGGCATCATCGTGGCAACACCTGATCACTGGCATGCTCCGGCCGCCCTGCTGGCCATGAAAGCCGGGAAACACGTTTATCTCGAAAAACCATGCAGCCACAGTCCGCAGGAAGGCGAAATACTCGTAAAGGCAGCATCAAAATACAACCGGGTGCTGCAAATGGGCAATCAGCGCCGCTCATGGCCAAACGTGATCAAAGCAATTGAAGAGATAAAAACAGGAGCCATAGGTAAGCCCTATTTCGGGAAAAGCTGGTATACCAATCAACGACCTTCGATTGGTGTCGGAAAAGAAACTGCGGTGCCGGAGTGGCTGAATTGGGACCTTTGGCAGGGACCTGCCCCCAGAATGGCGTTCAAAGATAATTACGTCCATTACAACTGGCATTGGTTCTGGCACTGGGGAACAGGCGAAGCATTAAATAACGGCACACACATGGTTGACCTGCTCCGTTGGGGCGCCGGCGTTGAATTTCCCGTCAAGGTCAGTTCAAACGGAGGAAGATTTCACTTCCGGGATGACTGGGAAACCCCCGATACCCAGGTAATCAGCATGGATTTTCAGGAAGGGTTTACCATGACCTGGGAAGGCCGCAGCTGCAACGCCCGGAACATTGAAGGATCGTCGGTAGGCGCTCAGTTTTTCGGGGACAAAGGATCTGTGCTCATCGCTGGAGGTAATGGTTATACCGTCTTTGATGTGGCCGGAAAGGAAATTAAAACGGTACAGGATAAAGAGAAAATTGATCCCCGCAATGCCGCGAGCCCGGCACAGCAGCTCGATGGCCTGCATATCCAAAATTTCTTCGACGGGATCACCAAAGGCGCCGGCCTCCGATCCGATATTGACTCAGGGCATAAAAGCACCCTGCTGGTCCAGCTAGGAAATATCGCCCAACGGGTAGGAAGATCGCTTCAGATTGACCCCACGAACGGACATATTGTCAAAGATAAGGAAGCCGGAAAATTATGGAGCCGCCAATACGAAAAAGGATGGGAAATGGTACTATGACGGAGAATGAAAAAGGGAGACCTGAAAACGGGAATATAGGAAAAAGAACAAAAAAAACCGAAATTAATCAGCTATCGGTAGTAAAGACACCATCACATGGATAAAAAGACTTCAGGTATATCGATAGCCATTATCGGCTTTATGTTCTTTGTTTTCGGCTTCGTATCCTGGGTGAACGCAATCCTGATCCCTTACTTTAAGTTGTCGCTCGAACTGACCAACTTTCAGTCATACCTGGTTGCCTTTGCCTTTTACATCGCCTATTTTGTGATGTCGGTACCTTCGTCGGTTATCCTCGAAAAATTTGGCTTCAAAAAAGGAATGATGTTCGGCTTTTTCGTTATGGCTTTGGGTGCCTTTCTCTTTGTGCCGGCGGCTCTCACCAGGACTTACAGTGTGTTCCTTCTCGGACTTTTTTCGATCGGCACCGGACTGGCGATCCTGCAAACGGCCGCCAACCCTTACATTACGATTGTAGGCCCCATAGACCGGGCAGCCCAGCGAATGAGCATCATGGGCGTATGTAACAAACTGGCAGGCATTATTGCCCCCCTGGTTTTTGCGGCAGTCGTGCTAAAAGTAACAGACAACGAGTTGTTTAATGCACTAAAGGAAGGCTCCTTATCCGATTTAGACAAGAACATTGCGCTCGAAAACCTCATCAGGCGGGTGATCATTCCTTACAGTATTCTGGGTGTATTGCTGCTTGTAACCGGTTTGCTGGTTTTTTTCTCTCCCCTGCCGGAGATTAACACCACTCAGGCCAATAAGGAGGAAGAAGGTGACGGAAACACCGGAAAGACAAGCATTCTCCAGTTTCCAAACTTAATTCTGGGTGCCTTTGCCATTTTCTTTCACGTAGGATCACAAATCATCGCCATTGACACCATCATTGGCTATGCCCAGTCAATGGGACTGACCTTGCTGGAGGCAAAAGTATTTCCATCGTATACCCTGGGCGCGACCATGGTCGGCTATATCGTCGGTATCATTACCATACCCCGGTTTATTAATCAGCGAAATGCGCTGTTAACAGTGACCATTCTGGGGACTGTTTTGTCCACCGCCGTTTTACTGGTCAAGGGAGAAGTAGTTTTTCTGGGCCACCGGGTTGATATTTCGATCTGGTTTCTGATAGCACTCGGGTTGGCAAATTCGCTTATTTACGCCAATATCTGGCCACTTGCGATCAAAGGGCTGGGTCGTTTTACAAAACTGGGGTCTTCCCTGCTAGTCATGGGCCTTTGCGGAAATGCCGTAACGCCTCTCATTTACGGCTACCTGGCTGATATCAGGAGTGTGCATGACGCGTACATCATTTTGCTGCCTTGTTATCTGTACCTGGTGTTTTTTGCGGCGTACGGCTATAAACTAAAGCACTGGTTGCCGGTAAAGGCTTAAAAAAACGAACATGACCAGACTAAAAGAAATCAACGGAAATATTATTTACTCAGCGTAATTGAATAATGAAGAAAGAGTTTTATGTTGACCAATTGCATGTATACGCCTCTGATACCCGCTTGGAAATGGCAGAACATGCAGCACTAAAAGCAGGAAAAGCAATTATTTCCATGCTTCAGTCCAAAAAGACTTTAAATATCATTTTTGCAGCAGCTCCGTCGCAGAACGAATTTTTGGAAGCGCTCACCGGGCAGCCGGAAATAGAATGGCAACGGATTAATGCCTTTCACATGGATGAATATATCGGCCTGTCCGAAAATGCGCCGCAAAGCTTCGGTGCTTTTCTGAACGAACGTATTTTCACGAAAGTACCTTTCAAATCCGTTCATCTGATTAATGGGCAAAAGTCAGCGCCGGAAGGAGAATGCGTCCGTTATTCAAAGCTACTGCAGACCTTTCCACCCGACATGGTCTTTATGGGTATCGGTGAAAACGGACATATCGCTTTTAACGATCCTCACGTTGCTCTGTTTAATGACCCAGAGAGCATAAAAATTGTCGATCTCGATCTGGTTTCCAGGGTGCAGCAGGTGCATGACGGTTGTTTCAGTAATCTAAACGAGGTTCCACACCGGGCATTAACGCTTACCATCCCTGCCCTGATGCGAGCCGAAAAAATCTTTTGCATTGTACCAGCTACAACCAAGGCACAGGCCGTGTTCAACACGCTGAATCAGCCGGTTATCGAAAAGTACCCGTCAACCATCCTGCGTACACACGCTTCGGCAGAACTTTTTCTGGATGCCGACAGCGCCGCACTGATTCCCTGAAAAATAATAATCCGGGTCCCGCAAGCTTTCACTAAAAAATGAAAGGCGCCGGACCCGGATTATTGGCTTTGAATGCAAGACACGGTTATGAAAAATAGCCTTCTTCGGAGTGTTCCCGCTGAAACAGACCCTTCGATGAATTTTCGCGAATATCGTTAAAAACAATCGCCCTGTTTTTTGTCTGCCAGGCTATCCGCTGTGTCAACGCGTCCAGGCTATTTTTCCGGCTATGTCCTTGTCTGACCACGAACAGGTCAATATCGGTGTGACGGCAGACGATGGCACCTTCGGTTACCACGTCAGCAGGGGCGTTATCGATAATAACGAAATCGAAGCGTTGTTTCAGCTCTTTGACGAGCTCGGCAAATGCTTTGGTTCCTAACAATTCTGCGGGATTACCCGGAACCGGACCTGCCGGTATGAGATACATGCCGGCTGTTCCCGCCGCAAACATAATCTGGTCTATGGAATCACTTCCTTCCAAAAAAGAACTGAGGCCACGATCATTTTTTAAATCCAGCCACCGGTGCAAAGCCGGTTTTCTCAGGTTCGCATCGACGAGCACAACTTTTTTATAGTTCATCGCGATGATGCAGGCGAGATTCAGGGCAACAAACGTCCTTCCTTCCCGCGGGCTCATCGAATGAATGCCGGCGGCCATCGGTTGTTCATCGGTGTATGCATCAAGATAGATCCTCAACTCCCTGAACGATTCTGCCAAAGCAGATCCTGGATGTTCAAAAACAGGCATCTTCCCGGGAAAGGGGCTATGCCTGATATTCCCGGTAACCGGAATCGGCGTCCGCTTTTCAATATCTTCTTTGCATCGCACGGTTTCATCAAAGAACTCCTTCAACACTACAATCAAAAAAGGGATCGCCAATCCGAGAAATAAGCCAGCCAGCAGGTTAATCATTTTCCGGGGGCCTACATCCTCGACAGTTGACTCACGGGCC
>JBCFBK010000023.1:50341-76913 GCA_038562555.1 Prolixibacteraceae bacterium
ATTTCTACTTCAGAAACTGCAGAAGCCTTTTTCACTTCGGCCTCAGAACGTCGTTCCAGCAAAAAAGAATACAGATCGCTGTCTTTGCCCATCGAATCTGCGATTGCCGATAATTGCCGGTCGATAAACAGGATCGCGTTTTCCGCAGCACGGTTTTTGGCTTCAATTCCGTATTCAATATAAACGTTCTCCAGTTCATTCACATAACTGATATCCTTTTCAGGATTGTCCGTGATCAACCTGATGCCGATCAAATCCATGTTCTTATCGAGCCGGGTTACTTCCAGCCGTTTCATATAATCAAGGGTCAACCCGTCCTGATCATTGAAAACAAAATAGAAACTCCCTTTGGTGGCAGGTGCGGTTTCCTGCAGGGTAAAGCTGAAAAACTTGTTTCTAAATGGCTTGCCAAACATACCCTCTTCCCTGAATTTAACAGTTGTCCTTTCCCCGTCAATAACGGGTCTTGAATTTGCATGGATCACATATTTCCCCGGACCCGTCTTTTTCACATGAAGCGGGACATTTGCCGGATTCCCATCGATCGAATCGGTAATCACCAGATACGGGTCCTCTCCCCGATGCCTTGCTCCGCGCAACTCACCGCCGGCAAACCAGGTGACATGCCAGCCGAGATTCTCAATAACCTTTCTGTTTACATGAAAAGAAGCAAGAATGCCCAAATGATTGGGAATCTTCACGTCCGATTTCAGTTGGAGGTTATTAAAAAGGTCGTCCAGACTGATGCTCTCTTCATCCTTTTCCTTGACAAACAGTGATCCTGTTACGGCGTAGGCAGGCCGGGCATACCAGTTATAGGCTACGGCACACCCTACCCCAATCAGAACGGCAGGTATAAACAAATACCAATAACCGATTAATTTATAGAAAAAAGCCCTCAGGTTAACAGCCTCTCCCTCTTCTCTTCGTGCGAGGAACCGGGCTATCTCCTCATTCTTTTGTTCCATCGGTTTGTATGTTTTATTCTGTACTCTTATAACCAGGTTCGGCTTTCTACTGACTGAACTTCATTAACCAGGCTTTCTTTCCGGCGCAGGGCTTCTTCAAAATGAGCCAAATACTGATTAATAATCACAGGCCATGAATAAATGGTCCGAATCTTCCGGGTATTTGCTTCGATCTTCTCCATATGAACCGGTTTTGCTTCGTACCGTAGCAATTCTGCAACTTCCTCTGCGCTTTCAAAATAAAAACCGTCGTTCCCTACAATCGACCGGTTAAAAATGTTGTTGTGAGCACAAATCAGCGCCTGCGAAGCCATCGCCTCCAGCAGCGAAGGGTTTGTTCCTCCTACGGTATGCCCGTGAAAATAAAGGTTTGAAAAATGACGCAGATTATTCAGTTCATTTATATCATAAATACCACCGAGAAACCGGATATTGCGCTGCTTTTTATACTTCGCTTTCAGGTAGTGTCCGTACCTCGTCCGGTGGTTGCCAACAACCAGGAAGGGCGTATCCTGACCCGACTGGACAATACCATCGAGTATGATTTCGATACTGTTCTCCGGTTCCAGTCTGGCAATTAACATGTTATACCTGTATGGAGACAGTCCGTACCGGTCGAGAACCGTTTGTTCGAAATCGGTAAACAAGTCAGCACCATAAGGAATATATGCCGATTCTTCTTCATACTTGTCGTAAAGATATTTCTGAATTCCCAAGGAATCGGATATCAGAGAGTCACTTGTTTTCACGGCCAGCTTTTCTGCAAAACGTAAAAAACGCCGGACATTTTTTGAGTACTTGATCCGTTTCCACTCCAGACCATCCATGTTCGTGGAAATTAAACTCCGTTTCCGCGGCAATAACCATCCCCAAACAGAGTTGCTTGTGTAGCCTAATTGCAGTATGACGTCAAAATCTCGTTTTCGTGTATCCCGGATACAATTAAAATCATAAATAAATTGTCCGAATGTGCCCCACAGGTATTCCGGATCGTAACAATGGATGATATTAACGCCATTCCACTCGTCTTCCGGATAGGGGTGATTGTGCGAATTATATACGGTAACGTCATGCCCTCTTTTTGTCAGTCCACGTGAAAGATATTCTGCAAATTGCTCAAATCCACCATAATTGTTGGGTATTCCCCTCGTTCCAATAATAGCAATTTTCATATTGATTTTTCTATGCAGGCGTTCCTGCAATTTTCAACTTATTCCCGTCGAAACAGGAATTTATCTCTCTCTTGTGACTGAGATTTCCGCTTCTGCGGAGAAGGTGTTTATTAAGAAACTAACGGAACAGTCTTTTTATTGTAAAAAAAACCTTATAAAAAGCATATTTTATCAAACTGATCCTGAAACGGAGCCCTGAAAGCAGCGAATAATAAATTCTGAACTGCTTTACGGGCGCCTTTAATTTATTGTAAAAATAGCTGAACCCGATCTTGTTCGATCCAAGAACGTTCGACGCGTGCTGTCTGTAAAAAATTGTAGAAGCCGGCAAATACCCAATGCGGCCATATTTGGAAATGTTGACGGCCATCCACTGGTCATGGACGATATACCGGGACGGTATAGGAACGACATAATCCAGTGCTCTTCTGTTGATCATGCTTGTACAGCCCGCCACGACATTGAGTGCCGCAACCTTAACCGGGTCCGAAGCCACAGAAGGATCGAGTTTCTGGCTCGCCATAAAAGATTCTGCAATAATATTCAGGTCCTGATCAACTTCGGTCAGATCGGTAAAAACCATCAGCGGGACATTTCCCGATTCCTGTTCCATCTCTTGCATCATCCGCCGTGTTTGCTCAATTTTATTCTTAAACCAAACATCATCCTGATCACAAAGCATCAGGTAATTGCCAGTGGCATTTTCCAGCAGTGACGAAAACGACAAGGTAGATCCCAGATGCGATTTCCCACCATCAAAAATCCTGATCTTCTCCGGATATGATGCTGCGAGTTTGTTTATGATTTGTAACGTCCTGTCAGACGAACCGTCGTCACGAATCGTGAGTTTCCAGTCGGTGTAGGTCTGGCTAAACAAGGAGCCAATCAGATCTTCCAGGTATTTCTCTCCGTTATAGGTAGCCAGCAGGATTTCAACAGGCGGAAACGCGTTCATAAATAACTTTTTTCAAGATTATGACAGCATGAAAATAGGCCTGATAAAAAGCATATTCGCAAAAATGCCTGATCTTCACTCCAAAATACTTGTTTTTAACAGACAGGGCTTCACTCATCGATTTTGAAATCAAACGGTTACTTACGCCGCCAAACTTCATATTGGCAATCTCTTCGTCAATGAAACGAAAACTGACATCCCGGAGGTAACACCTCACCACAAAGTCGTAATCCATCAGGATCTTCAGGTGGCTATCATAAAGGCCCACCTGTTTATAAACTTCACGGGGGCAAAACATGCCGGGATGCCAAATCGTCATTTTCGATTCAATCCGCGTAAGTGAACTTCGCTTTACGTTGTACCGATAACTGCTGTTCCAAAGCTTAACGTTTCCGCATACAATGGTATGATTGTCTGTTTTACAGGAAACAATCTTTGCAATAGCATCCTTCTCATACCAGTCGTCTGCATTGATCAACCCAATCAATTCGCCTGAAGCCATTCTGATACCTTTATTCCAGGCGTCGGAAATACCTTCGTCGGGCTCGCTGATAAAACGAAGACGCCCGCGGTTCGTCCGTTCAAACTTTCTGATGATTTCCAGTGTTTTGTCAGTCGAACCGCCATCAACGACGATATACTCCAAATGGGTGTAACTTTGATCCAACACGCTTCGAATCGTCCTTTCTATTGTCTGTTCACCATTTAGTACTACAGTGATAACCGATACAAGCGGACCGCCGCCGGTCCTGTTTATTTTTCTGACGGTAACCATTCGTTTAAATTTGAGTAAAATGCGCTGTTTTCCGCCCCGGAACGGTTCATTCCAAGTCCTAAAACGAGCCACCACAAATAAATATAAGGCATCCCGAAGGGGTTCACCGAAACCATACAAGCTACAAGAGTCGAAAGTGAAATCGCCACCGCAATTCTGGATAATGCGCTTTGCTCAGCTTTTTTAAACAGGTAGTAAAGGATCAGCATATGTATCGTAATTAAATACAGAACACCTGCAACTCCTATTTCATAGCCAATATTCATCCAGGCCGACTCCACAAAAAACAGAACCGATTCCTTCCGGTTATCGGTCGTGCCCAGTCCGTGGCCCCAGGGTTCATCCAGGAGCATGTTAATTCCTTTCATCACACTGCTTCCCCGTGCGGCAGCACTCGCTTCACGGCCGGTTAGCGAACCCTCAATGATATCGGCCGCTCCGGGATACAACACCGCCACAAGGGTAAGCAGTACCAACAGGATCAGAAATGATCCCAGCGCATACTTCAGCCGGGTATGAAAATCCTTGTAGAGCAGCATGATCCCGGTTCCCAACAGCGCAATAACCCAACCCGCTCTTGAAAACGAAAAAATAATACAGATTACCGACAAAAACAGGGTGATCCGGATAAACAGCAAATGTTTTGCGGAAAACCGAAACCACTTTTTAAAAAGCGTGACCCCAAACAACAAAATGATGGCAAAAGCGTTAAACAGGCCGAATATATTTGGGCTCCCGGTTATTCCTGCCATGCGTTCCATACCCATGATCCGGTAAGATGATATTTTGTAAAGGATGTAACCTGCCGGATCAATATAGGCAGCCGTTCCCATGATTTTCGCGACCGGAATATTTAAGAAAAAATACTGGACAAATCCTGCCAGACCGGAAATAAGAATAGAAACGGCGAGGATGATGACCATCTTTTTTATCAACCGCAAATCGAGCTTCATCGCCATCGCCGTAAGAAACAGGACTGCCGGAAACAAATGATCCCGCAGTGCAGGCAAGGCATCGGCATGAGCTTTTGAGATAAAAAAGTAAACAATCGCCACAACGAAAAAAAACAGCAGCAGGATAAAAACCAATCGGTTCAGCGCCATGTGTGGCCTGCTAAAAACCTTAAATGCCAAAATAAGGATCACGGCTTCTTTCCAGGTCGAGAAAAGTTCGCCACCTTCAAGAAAATACTCAAGGCTATTCTTTAAAAAGGTATGAAAAGGGAGTAAAAGTAAGAACAGTGTTAATACCCGCTGCTCATCATCCTGAAGTAAACAAAACAGGGTTATTGCCAAAAAAGCGATAATTTCAACCATTCCGGTAATTTTGTTTGTTTTTTACCGCTTCACTGCAAGCGCAGTGAAACCGGGAAAGCCCTCCTGTCTCCAATGAACATGTTCATCTGCGCTTAAAGGCGTCGATAAATGACCCTCTTGTGCAATTCAGTACCTCAACCTGCATCTGCTTCGAAAACTCCTCCAGTTCGAGGTATGCCTCGAACATTTCAGCGTAAGTCCTCAGCACCTCATAAAGTCGTTTATCTTCATGGAAAAGCTCCTTCCACGTTTTGGGCCGCGCTTCCTTCTTATCAAAAAAATGGGGATTTTCCAGGCAAACCTCGTTCGAACCATTTACCGAAAGGAACTTTGTCCAGGAATGCTCTACTCCGTACAATTCAATGGTACTGTATCGCATGCAGATACCATTATAAATAGCCCCTGCGAGCACGTTTTGTATTTTCGGGCACGACAGGTTATGCCGGTATAAAAAATACTTAACCGGATTAAAGCCCCGGTATTCATGAGCATTGAAAGGCATAACCGTAATGGTTGACGAGCCCGCAAAGGCTCGTCGTACTTTCCGGGCAACCTTCCACCAGGAAGGGATAAACAGGATCATCGGCCAGACAGTTTCCCGCTTTATTTTCTCAAGAATTTCCAGTCCTTCAGGATGATCAAAAAAATGAGGGTCAACAATGACATAGTATTTAGGTTTCAACAGCCGGTAGGAATCCGACAAAATATGGCGGTTCACTACCATATAATCCACCAGATTACTCTCCAGCCGATCGATGACCTCGTTTAATGATTTACCGTTTCCCAGTATCCGCAAAACCGAATTCGATCTTTTTTTTTCAAGGCCATTCAGTCGGTTGAAGTGCTGCAACTGATAAAAATGGACGGCCATTTTTAAGACCCAGTAAATGGAATAAAACAGGGACCGAAGAAAATTCATTTTTTACAAATTAGAAAATACTACGCTTTACGAACAATTTCCTCATGTTGAAGTTCAGAAGCCTCCGTAGCATTACAGTTCATACAGGATATGCCTGGTGTGCCAGCATGAGTTGCTCCATAATGATCCAGTCGTGCGGTTCATCAAGTTCCATAGCCGTATACTCCGGCATTTCATAAATCCCGATCCTCCCTCCGAGTCGGTTCTCGGAACGAAGGATTTGCCCAACGGTTGTGATATAAAATGCCCCGTTCTCCATCAGCTCTCCGTCAAAATTCTGACGACGCGGCCGCTCCCTGAAATCGTAGTTTTTGGAGGTCCCGTCGGCATTCCATAAAAAGCGCCTGATCCTGACACACGAAAGCATGGAATCATAGTTTTGTTCGCTGAACTGCTTCAATGCTTCCTCAAAATGAACGGTTTTTGTCAGCGGCGACGTCGCCTGCACCAGCATAAAAACGTCATCCTCGTTCAGCGTCACCTTGCTTAGGTACTCAAGCATAACACTCTCCGTGCTGGCTTCATCACTTGCGTTCCCGGCTGAACGCCGGAATACACTGACTTTGCTGAAATAAAATCCGCGAACTACGGCATCGATTTCGTCCGAGTCTGTTGCGACAATGATTTCCTGCACCTCCGCTGCTTCCTGCAAAGCCGCAAGGTTCCAGTAAACCAGAGGCTTGCCACATAATAACTTAATATTCTTCGAAGGTATTGACTTACTCCCTCCCCTGACGGGAATAAAAGCGATTACTTTTCCCATTTGATCTGATTTTTTTTCAGTTTATTTCGCTGAACCTCCTCGATACTAAGAATTTCGGCTTCCTTAAATGTCAGCGATCTGGCAACAGCCCGGCAATCGCGCGCAAGCTTACGCATGCCATCCGGCTCAAGCGAGGCGGCATGATCGGTACCTTTCCAGGTACGGTCGAGCGTAAAGTGCCGCTCAATCCATTCAGCGCCAAGAGCAACTGCGGCCGAATCGACAGCAATTCCCAGGTGATGTCCTGAAAAACCGATCGCTTTGACCCGTTTCTGATACGCTTCGCGAAGGCGTGTTATTTCAAGCAGGCTGATATCATCGAACGGAACAGGATAGCCCGATGTACAACTGTAAAGTACCAGGTCCGTGTTCCGCTTCTTCGATTCAAAAAAACGGATAATCTGCTCTTCTTCCTGCCGGGTTGTCATTCCGAGGGAAACGTGGATCTCCCCTTCATAGTGATCGCACAGGTAACCAAGCAATTCCTGGTTCAAATTACAGGCCGAAGGAATTTTTATCAGTTCCGGATTGATGGACGCGATTTCCTTTGCCGAGCTTAAGTCCCAAACCGAAGTGGAATAAACCACCTGATTCTCTTCACACCATGCTTTCAACTGCTTATGCTGTTCCAGATCAAACTCCAGTATCTCGCGGTGCGCCCCATAGGTGGCCCCGTACGAATTGGCCGGATCCGGGTGTGGGGCATTGAATTCCTCTTCTGTGAGCAGTTCCCTGTTGTTCCTCTTTTGAAATTTGACCACATCAGCCTTGCAGAACAAGGCAGCAGTGACAATCATCTCTTTTGCGATGGACATATCTCCTTTGTGATTACATCCGATTTCAGCGATTATCTTTGGTTGCTTCATATGAATGAGTTTTTAGTCGTGAGTAATGAGTCGTGAGTAGGAAAACCCGGAACTCAAGACTGGTCATATCGTTATACATTTGGTAGCGGGTATCCAAGTTCCACATAGTCTTCCCGGTAAAATTCAATAAGTTTTGACCTGAATTTCCTGTCGGCAGGCAATTGGTTCCTGTCTGTCTTTTTCTTCGAGTCGTTCAGGCGCGGCAGAACTTGCCCGTCAAGTTTCAGCAGGGCGGCAAGCCTATTCACATCGCGGTCCAGGCTTTCATAACGAACAATGAAATTGGGTTTCTTGGGCGACAGAGGATGTCTCAGGTAATTGACTTGCGGAATGATCCCGAAAGGCTCCCGGCTGAAAATTTCAAAATATTTCTCAATGGACCATAATTTCATATCCGGATACTTTTTCAGGTAAAACCCATCGTATCTGTCGGCCGTGTGATAATTGTAAGAACTGACGAACCTTTCCAGGGGCTCCCGCACCGCAACGATCACAAAATATTTCTTCCAGATCTTTTTGTTGACCAGCAGTCCCGGCGTCAGGTGAGAAACGTTCCCTTTCAGTCCCAATAAATCGCGAAAAGAAGTTCCTGCCACCTTCGGATTATGCACAAAAACCAGTTTTCGTTCGTGGTTCACGGAGCCTGTACCGGCGTTACCCGTCAGATCCTGGTAAAGATGATAAGCAGATAATAACGTTTTACTGCTTTCAATCTTCTTTAAAGCTGAATTATTTAAGATACCCATTATGATATTCTTAGCCTGTTTCTACTAAAATCTTGACTTATCTCTTGTTTTTGAACAGTGGGTTAGTAAGGACTCCCGTTTTGTTAGCTGCAACAATCATTTTAACGATATTTACACCGCTTACGGCGACTGCTGTTGCAACGGCAGCGCCTTCCGCCCCGAAGCGACTGATGAGAAAATAGTTCAGGATCAGATTAATGACAACAAAAACCATCGAGATATACCCGTGTGCTTTTTCATAGCCGCACATGATGAGCAGTCCGCCTGAGCAGCCGCTCGATATGTTGAAGAACTGTCCGATACCCAGGATGATCAAGGTCAGGTGTGCCTGCCTGAATTCCTGACCCCATAATCCAAGGATGTGACTTCCGCCGAAAATAAAAACGACCAGGAAAACAGTTGCAATAACGATAAGCATTCCGGTTACCCGGCGCACCATCTTATTCAGTTCATCCTTTTTCCCCGCCGCATAAAGGGCAGCCAGTTTAGGCGAGATTGCAGCATTAGTGACTACCTGAAAAAAACTAACCAACAAGGCCAGACGGGCTGCAACGCTATAAATACCAACTTCGTACGAATTGCTCAGCCATCCAAGCATCACTACATCTGCATTCGATGAGATCACGTAGGTTGCAGAGACAACAGCCAAAGGCGTGGCCATTCTTAACATGGGCGCGGCAATCGGCCGTCGCTTTCCGCGAAACCGAAAAAGTCTTTTCCAATAGGTAAAGATGGCAGTTGTGACGACCAGGCGTCCGGCAGCATATAAAAGAGCCACGCTGACCACCGTTATTGGCACATCCAGGATAAGAAAAAGAATGAGCCCGATCCCGACAATCCAGGTGCTGAGGGCTTCGTTCACCAGGCTGCTCTGCCAAATCTTGCGAAATCCGTTAAGAGCCGACGCCAATATCCGCGAAAACGTCTGCGGAACAACCATCATCAACGCGATCAGCAAGGGAACTTCAAGCTCCGGCTCCTTAAACAGGTCATTAGCGAGAAAGGGTGCCAGCAAAACTCCGGTTGCCGATATAATCAGCGCCAATGCACCATTAAACAACACTGCGGTATACACACTGTTTGCCACGCGCTGCCAGTCACCTCTGTCGGATGCTATCGCCAGATATTTGATCAGGACGTTCTCCATCCCGAACATCGACAGAACAAGCAACAGGTTTACAAACTGATTGGAGAGGCTGATAATCCCCAGACCACTGGGTCCCAGTATCCGCCCCAGGAAAATACTTACCACAAGCCCTGCTCCCATCCCGCCTACTTTAACCAACACAGAAGCAGAAGACTTTCTTATTACCTCCAAGGTGTGGATATCTGTCTTAAAGACTTTTCTCAGGGATGACAGCATGATCAGAACGAAACCGGGAACCGGTATTAGGTAGCGTGATTATTTCTTTTCCTCGTCCCTTACCGGAACGAAAGCGATAACGGGCAGGATGTTTTCCATTAAAACAGCAATACATTCCTCAACGGTATGTGCTGAGGTGTCGATCGTGAGGTTGGCATGTTGCGGGATATCGTAGGGAGCATTTACCCCCGTGAAATCCTTAATAAGCCCAGCCCTGGCTTTTGCATAAAGCCCTTTTACATCACGGCTCTCGCAAGTATCAAGAGGGGTGTTGAGATAGATTTCATAAAAATCGTCTTCTCCCACGATTTTCTTAACAACCTGCCTCATGCTTTGCGCCGGACTGATGAAGGCACAGATCGTGATAACGCCGCAATCAAGGAAAAGCTTGCTGACCTCTGCGATCCGGCGAATGTTTTCCATCCGGTCTTCAGGCGAAAATCGCAGGTTACTGTTAATTCCTGAACGGATGTTATCCCCGTCCAAAAACTGCGTCAGGTATCCTTTGTCAAAGAGTTGCTTCTCTAATGCCGCGGCCAGCGTAGTTTTCCCTGAGCCGGAGAGGCCGGTAAACCACAACACCTTTGCTTTCTGTCCCAACTTCATTTCTTTCGCCTCTCTTGGAACGCTACGGTCGAATACAGGAAAAATATCAGTCATTTGTTTAAATTTTCTATCAGCTTTATGTAATTTACACAAAGCTGTGGTTGCAAATCGACGGGCATTTTTTAGTTTACCCCAGACTGGCAGTAAATCCGCTTACCCTTTGCCAATGCTCTTTAATCCAAATCCTATTGCTTTAAGTCTGGTTGCGTCCAGGATGTTGCGCCCGTCAAAAATGAAGGCCGGTTTATACACATTTTCATAGATCTGCTCCCAGTCAAAACCTCTGAATTCATCCCATTCGGTTAATACGGCAATGGCATGCGCTTTATCCATGGCTGCATAAGGATCGGTATGAACGTGAACCGAGCCTCCTTCCGGAATATGGGAACTTTTATCAAGGATGAGCGATTTAAGGTCTCTTTCAATTTGTTCTTTCGAAACCTTCGGGTCGTACACATGAATTTCGGCTTTATCCTGCAACAGTTCATGCGCCACATAAATAGCAGCCGACTCACGGGTATCGTTGGTATCCTTCTTAAAAGCCCATCCCAGAAAAGCAATTTTTTTCCCGGATACGGTATTGAACAAAGTGTCAATGATTTGCTTGGAGAATCTGTGTTTCTGATAATCATTCATCTTTATCACCTGTTCCCAGTAATCGGCTACTTCCGGTAAGTTAAAATGATGACAAAGATAAACCAGGTTCAGGATATCCTTCTGAAAGCAACTTCCTCCGAAGCCAACCGAAGCTTTCAGAAACTTGGGACCTATGCGCGAATCCGTCCCGATGGCACGGGCAATTTCGTCAACGTCGGCACCGGTTCGCTCGCACAAGGCAGAAATGGAATTAATACTGGAAATACGCTGAGCCAGAAAGGCATTTGCTGTAAGTTTTGACAACTCGCTGCTCCAGACCTTGGTTTGCAGGATACGTTCACGCGGCACCCAGTGTTCATAAACGGAAGCTAACGATTCAATTGCCCGCAGCCCTTCGGTGGTCTGCTCGCCGCCGATGAGCACACGATCCGGATTGTGTAAATCCCTGATCGCAGTTCCTTCTGCAAGAAATTCGGGATTTGACAACACTTCGAAATGATATCCATTCCCGTTGTTGCCAAGGATGGTCTTGATCGACTGAGCTGTCCGCACCGGCAGAGTCGACTTTTCCACAACTATTTTATCTTCATTAGCCAGCTCTGCAATCTGCCGGGCACATAATTCCACGTATTTCAGATCGGCAGCCATACCTTTACCAATTCCATAAGTCTTGGTAGGGGTATTCACCGATATAAAAATCATCTGGGCTTCCCGGATCCCTTTTCCCACATCGGTCGAGAAAAACAAGTTTCTGCCCCTCGCCTCGGCAACCACCTCATCTAAACCTGGTTCGTAGACAGGCAGATCTTCCTGATTCTCCTGGTTCCACGCATCGATACGCGCTTTATTGATATCGACAACAGTCACTTTAATCTCTGGACACTTTTGCGCAATTACGGCCATCGTGGGACCACCAACGTAACCCGCGCCAATACAACAAATTGATTGAATCATGTTTTTTAGTATATAAGACTCTGTATTTTGTTCTTTAAAACCGGATAATCAAAGATATAAAGTTTGTGCTGATCATCAATATAAGTCCGGATTAAATATACCAAAAGCAGATCTTTACATCGCTCCTTCTCACAGCTTCGCTCCCTGCCTCACAATGAAGCATTAAAGAACATTAACCATTTTTTCATAAGCAACACGGCAGGTTTAGCTTGACGGAACCTTCTTTCTGTGTCTTGATTGGTTTTATCTCCGGCCTCAGCATGATCTCATCCACACCAAGGAGTAAGTTTCTGCCCGATAAACAGGACCTAAAATAGCTTTCCTGAGCAGGTACATGCTATAAACGGAAGAAAACCGCCGATAGTATGAAACGAGCTATGAAAACCGTTTTCCGGTCATCGCACTGCATTCACCAATTTCACAAGCTAAAAAAAAGTACCTGACGATCAGGCTGCACTCCTCAATAAGAAGCAACAGACGGACACCCTCCTGGTGCCCGTCTGTCTAAAAATCCAACTAAACCTTACAAAACATGAAACAATCGAACTTTGTCGGAAGGGCCGGACAGAAGATAAGGACTAATGAACGGCCTCATATTTCTTTTAATTTTAGTTGTTTAATTTATCATCCATTTCTAAATTATCATCCGTTTCGGGACTATTTTCGGAACGGATTTGTTCGCGTAACGCTGTCTTCAGCTCACGGAAATCCTTACGTATTTCAACGCCCAGACTATCCAAACTGTCTACACTGTCTTTTTTCGCCTCGGATCGAAGACTGTCCACCGCTTGTTGAGCCTGGCTTTCCCACATGGCCAGTTTCTGGTCGAGTTCCATAGTCTCCTGGCGAATGTTGGTGATCGCGTTTCTTATTTCTGAGTCGGCTGTATCGCCCTGCATTTCGAGGTTCTGTCCAAGCGTATCCATCGTTTCATTAAATTCAGCCAGTTCATGCTTTAATTTCTGGCTAAATTGCGGGTCATCTTCCGAAATCTCATCAAGGCTGTTCCTGAAATCTTCCAGCTGATTCTCTGCTCTTTCTATAACAGGATTCTTCTGTTTTACCGAAGGCTGACACGAACTCAGCACAAAGGCGAATAAAACAGGAATTCCGAAGGCCACAAATTTTGTTTTCATCCGTATAAATTTTAAATTCTTAATTTTTAATTCTGCATTCTCACATCGTTCCAAGCCGAAATCAGTTTTCATGCTCATTAGTGGAATAAGTAAAATGATGCCAAAAATTCGTGGATTAGGCCTGCTGAGATGAAAACCGTGTGCATCAGCGCCTTAAATCTCACCCATAACTATTATTAACACTGACGCTGATCCATGGCGAGTACCGCCATGTAGACTAATTTACTCAGAATGTAGAAATCTTACTTCAGGCCGGCCGGAACCTCACCATTCGTTTCATGGGCACGGCAGCTAAACCGGCTAAAGCACACTATCCATTCACCGGACGAATACCGTCCTGGATCAGCAGTTCCAGAAAATCGCTTGGCAACGGCTTTTCAAGAAAAGCGCTGACGAAAGGAAATTTCATTACTTTATTCCGGTCATCCTTACTGCTTTCTGATGTACAAACAAAGACTTCGATCGCCTTTCCTGATTTTCCTAATGCCTCAAAATGCCGGAGAAAGTCTAATCCTCCCATCCCCTGAAGGCTCACATCCAGCAAGATATAATCGGGGAGTTCCTTCCTGCGAAGCTGCCTGAGATAGTTGATCCCCTCTTCGGCGTTCGCCATATGAATCAATTGTCCGGACAGTTTCTTCCTTTCCAGTATTGACCGGTATATGTTTACCACATCTTTATCTTCATCAATAAAGAGGACCCTTTTGTACTTCCTGTTACTCATTAAACGCCCATTTTTTCTTTTATACGGCTCAATTACCGTTCCAAAGAAAAAGAAAAAAGACATTAATATCTGAATTAAGCACTAGAGTTCAATTTCGTAAAGTTTCATCTTGTTATAAAGCGTTTTCCGGTCTATTTTAAGTATTCTCGCCGCCTTTGATTTATTGTAGCCGGCCTCCTGAATTGTTTTTACGATGAGTTGCCTTTCTATTTCAGACGAAGCATTCTTGAGTATGGAATCGGACCGGACTTCAGTCAGGTTGCCCGGGTCGAAACGATCCCCCTCCTGGTAGGTAATTTCATAAGGAAGGCTCGCCCGGTCTATTTCATCTCCTGTCGACATGAGCACGGCCCTCTTGATTACATTTTTTAACTCCCGTAAGTTGCCGTGCCAGGGATAATTCAGGATTATCTTTTCAGCATCCGGAGTCAGACCCGTGATATTCCGGTTCAACTCTTCATTTGCAGTCCGGATAAAATGAGCCGTAAAAATCAGCAAATCTTTCCCTCTTTCCCTTAGAGGAGGCAAAACAATCCGAAATTCGTTGAGCCTGTGGTAAAGGTCTTCCCTGAAAGTGCCGTTACGCACCTCATTCAGTAAATCTTCATTGGTTGCCGTAATAATCCGGATATCTACTTTCTTCAGTTTGTCGTCGCCCAACCGGGACACCATGCGTTCCTGAATGGCACGCAGCAATTTTAACTGAACGTCATAGCTCAGGTTGCCAATTTCGTCCAGGAAAAGCGTCCCCTTGTCAGCCTTTTGAAAGACACCATCCTTATCTGAAACAGCTCCGGTAAATGATCCTTTCACATGTCCGAAGAGTTCGCTGTTGGAAAGATCTTTGGGAATGGCGCCGCAATCAATAGCAACGAAAGGTTTATCCCTGCGTATACTGTTCTCATGAATAAAACGGGCCACATACTCTTTCCCGGTTCCGGTTTCTCCTTCTATGATGACAGACATATTGGTGGGTGCGACTTTCCGCGAAAGTTCAACAGCCCTTTTAATCTGATCGCTTTCGCCCACGATAAACGATCCATCCGAATACAATGCACCTCCTTTTTCCGGAAGAGGATCATCCGATTTGCTAAGCAGTTTTTTTATCACTACAATCAGTTCCTCTTGCTGAATCGGTTTGGTGATATAATCGCTGGCCCCCATCTTCATCAGCTTCACGGCCATCCTGACATCAGCATAAGCGGTCATAATAATAACCGGGATGTTCGATTTTAACGAACGGATCTTTTGCAGCAGTTCCAGTCCGGTATCATCCGGCAGCCTGAAATCGCAGATAACAAGATCAAAACTGTTTTTTTTAAACAGATCGAGGGCACTTTTCCCGGAGAAAGCAATTTCAGCCTGGTAATCATGATTCTGAAGATGCTTTTTTAAGATCCCACAAATGAAACTGTCATCATCTATTATCAGTATCTTGTTCATGTGTTTATATTTTTTTGTTTTCGTCACATGAAACTTGCCATCGATGATCATGCTTCTTGTGTGAGAGGGTTAACTCTCATGGCTCGTTTCATTTTTGTATCCTGGTTTAGATCAGATTTACTTTCGCAATGAGTTTTTGTGTTTTTATTTTCACTTTATTTAAAACCGGTTATAATAAAACCGCTTGATTCACAACACGATCTATCTGAGTGATTGTCTCCTGTATCACCGGGGGCAATTCCGTATAGCTCCTTTTCTTTAAAGCAAGGTCCTCAATGAGTTCAAGTTTGGATGCTATTTGAGACAGGCCGAAATATTTAAATGAAGGGATCGCTTTGTGAACACGCTCCCCGACCTCTTCCCAGTTTCCGGAAAGAAGATTTATTTCCAGCACATCCTTAAGAGTTTTTGAGTTGGTGATAAAATTATTAATCATCATGTCCACAAACTGCTGGTCGCCGTTGGCCGTATGTACCAGCTCTCCGGTATAAAACGTATCTTCAGTCCCGTTCGGGTGGGGCACCTGTATGGCCTGTCCTTTCCCCACGGGTTCCAGGGCAAGGATGTTGCAAAGTTTATTGTACAGCTCTGCCTCTCTGTACGGTTTAATCAGGTAATCATCAAAACCGGCTTTCAGGTACTTTGAGATATCACCTTTCATCGCGTTTGCTGTAACAGCGATTGCCCGGGTCGCATGGTTGATCCCTTTCTTTCTGGAACGAAGGGTCTTAATCACCTCGACTCCGCTCATTCCGGCCATATGAATATCGAGCAACAAGATATCAAACTTCGCGCTCTCCATCTTTTCCAATGCTTCTGCACCATCCGGCACCAGGACATAATCCGTTTTCCAGTTCTTCAGGATCAGGCCTCCCAATAAACGATTATGCTCATCATCGTCGGCCAGGAGGATTTTTTTCCCTGCCAGATATTCGCCATCGATACTGAATTGCTTTTCATCCTTGGTCACGACAGGTTCGGCTGTCTTCTCAAAAGGCAACGTGACTGTGAAAGCAGAACCTTCATTAAGCCTGCTTGATACAGAAATTTCGCCTCCCAAAAGCGTGACAAGACGGTGACAAATGCCGAGTCCGAGTCCGGCTCCACCCCGGATCGAGGCTGTCAGTTTTCTCCCCTGCTCAAATACGTTAAAAATATTTGGAAGATCGATTTCACTAATCCCAACGCCGGTATCTTCCACCCGGAACGCTATCTTAACTTTTCTCCTGGTCTCCTTTTTAAGGCTACAGACCAACTTAACCGTCCCACTTTCCGTGTACTTAACCGCATTTACAAGGAGATTCATTAAGATTTGCCGCAAACGGAACGGATCACCGACCAGCGCCCCAGGGAGCTGATCGCTTTTTTCAATAAGGAAACAAAGATTTTTTTCAGCAGCCTGCGCTGAAAATAATTCCTTCAACTCACCGATCAACTCGTCTAAAGGGAAAGGCTTTTTCTCGATATATACCTTGCCCATACCCAGCTTAAAAAGAAAAACAACTTCTGTAACCAAATATAGGAGTTGGTCAGAGGCTTTTCGAATCAGCGAGAGATACCGGGATTGCGCGGACGTGAGTTCCGTTTTTTCAAGCTGTTCTGCAAACCCGATTATCGCACTTAAAGGCGTCCTGATCTCATGGCTCATATTCGCAATAAAAATAGATTTGGCATGATCTGCCCGCTGGGCTTCTTCTTTACCTTTCTTCAACTGCTCTTCCAGCAACTTGTCGTTGGTTACATTTTGTGAAATCAGGATCGCAGCGATCGTGTTACCTTCAAAATCTTTCACCGGGGTGGCAATCAGATAATAAATATCATTGCGGAAACGCACTTCTCCCTCCGTAGGCTCTCCGTTTAATGCCTTATTATAAAACGGGAAAATACTTCGCAGTGTTTTTTTGTCATAGACTTCGAACATGGTTTTCCCCGTCAGGTAGTCATTTGTCAGTTGATGCCGTTCTTTCTCCTTTCCTCCCGAAATAATATACCGGTAATCCCTGTCAAACAAAAAAACGTCCATCCCCGGCAGGTTATCAAATAAAATAGATTGATATTCCGACAATTGATATTCCAAATACTCCGGCAGCTTGACACAGGCAACGTAACGGTCGGCCTGTACGTTTGAAGACAACATATCGAGTGAAAGCGTGCACCGGTTTATCATGTGTGTTCCCGTTTTCAGATGCAAATCTATATCAGCCTGCCTTTGTTCTCTTGCTTTCAGAAAAGCGTCATAAAAAATGGTGTGTTCCGCTTCCTCTATAAAATCAAGTATGCTCGGGTTGGAGGCCTGTCGTGGAGAAACACCGGTAAAGTAATTACGCGGTCCCGAATAGTGAATGATCTTAAAGGACGAATCGAAAATGAATATTGCATCCTCTCTCCAGCCACTGTCATCATGACGGGTAATTGCCTTACTGTCTTTTAGCTTATGTATTCTGAGCCGTTCAAACTGTGCCTTAAGCCAGCTTTCAACCTCATTCAGGAGAAGCATATGATCTTCCCGATTCACGATCAGCCGCTCAATAGCTTTTGAAAGGCCGTTTAACTGCTCCTTTAGTTGCTCGTGTAATTGCTTGTTTTCCATTAATTTACCAGTTAATCCATTCACAGAACACCGTTTTCTGCACCTTGTTCCTATGGAAGCGTATCTGCTGACTGACCGTACATCTGCGGTACTGTTATCGACCCGGGCAGGACGAGATATTCTCCACGAACTCCGGTTTTTAAATAAATGTAAAAATCAAGCCTTCCGACAGGAAATGTTATAACAAAAAGATGAAAAGTATTAAAGAGATTCACCCATCGAGGCTGAACCGCCAATCTCAACGCTAATCATATAACATAAAAAACTCCGATTTATTATGCGGTTTGCGAGATTTAATAAAAAATTTCCGGTAGCGCCACCGCCTTTAACCCTGTTCGAACCGATCGTAACGATTGGTTCGAACAGGGCCAACCGCATTCGTTTTGAACCTTTTAACAAAATAACGATGAGGAATGATCACCCCACCTTGTGGATAATCCTATCCAATAACCAAAAAATCCTGTTGTTTGGCGAATCATGCGCAAACCGCCGTTTAGAAGGGGAAGGAAGTCCCTTGACGACGGAAGCAGTGCTCATTTCTAAACGTGGCACAGTTTTGACCGGCTGAAGTGACGAACCAATCAAAATTTCAAAATGAAGATAGCAGGAATAATTTTATTTACACTCGGAATTATCGGCGCGATTGTTTTCGGGATTCAGGCAGCGAACGACTCCGAAACGTTTAGTATTTTCGGACTTGACGTCGCTGTCAGCGAAGCGAACTGGACACCCCTGATTTTCAGTGTGGTCGTAATGCTGGTCGGCATTTTCCTGACATTTGCAGGAAAAAGGTCGGTACGCAGCTAACAATAACATATCTTAAACCCATTAATTCAAAGTTTATGAGAACCATACTCTATCTTATCGCAGTTATTCTGATCATCGGATGGCTCCTCGGATTTTTCCTGTTCTCACTGGGGCATCTTATCCACATCCTGCTGGTTTTTGCCGTCATTTCTATTTTGGTGTCGCTGATCCGGGGGAGATAATTGTTCAGTGGCTTCGGCAGTTTCTTCATTCAGCAAGGTAATCTCAAAAGGAATAGCGTATTTTACCGGTTTGTTCCTGTGCTTATAGTACAATGAAAACTGGCGGGTTAATTCTACGCCAAAGTAAAAAATGACTGAAGCATAATAGACCCAGGTAAGAATGACGATGAATGAACCTGCTGCCCCGTAAACTGCTCCCAGATTACTGGTACCGATCACGATTCCGATAGCGAACCGTCCCAGCATAAACAGCACGGCCGTGAGAAGAGCGCCATACCAACTGGCGCTCCATTTTACGTTAACATCAGGCAGGAAATGATAGATCAGGGCAAACAGCAGGCTGATAACCCCAACCGACAGGACGACATTCGCCAGGCGCACTAAGAAGATCAGATGTTGACTTAAATAGGTGCTGATCAAATCCTGCATATACGTAATCGAAGCATCTACGATCAGGGATACAAGCAAAATAAATCCCAGACTTAAAATTATACCGAATGATAAAAGCCGGTCGCGAATAAGCCTGAACACGCTTATCCGCAGGTTCCTTTTTCTTAATTTGACCCGCCAGATATAATTTATAGAATCCTGCATAATATTAAAAAGCGTTGTGGCAGAAACCAGGAAAACCGTTATCCCGATCAGTGTGCCGATCCTGCTGTTTTCAACGATCTGATAGTTATCAATAGCCTCCTGCAGCAACTGGCTGCTTTCCGGCCCGATCAGCTTGTCTACTTCGTTGAATAATTTGTCCCGGATATCCATATTCCCGGTAAAGTACCCAAACACGGAAATGATGATGATGATAATTGGTGCCATCGAAAAAACCGCAAAATAAGCGGTGGTGCCGGCTAATTCCATCGGCTTATTGGTAGAAAAATGCGAAGCAGCCTGCTTCAGTATCTTCCATTGATCAGTCAGAAGTTGCTTAATTTTGCTTTTTTTCATCGGTTACAGGTTTCGTTTAAATTTCCGGATCGCTTTTATTCTGAAGCGTTTAAATTGGTGCCGGCTTCTGATCAGCCATTTCCAGCGCGGGGCAAAGCTGACCTTATGAGTAGACACCCCTTTGTCACTGATCAAAAAAGCAAAAGGTTTAAGCTCATCAAAATTTTGCATAATTATCTTCAGAATAGCCAGAATCGGTACCACGATAAGCATACCTCCCATGCCCCACACCATGTTGGCCATTAACAGGCCCAGAATAATGGCAAGCGGATTTATTTTAATGTTATTTCCAACAATATTGGGCGTAAGTAAATTATTTTCGAGAAACTGCACAGAAAGAAACAGGATGAAGACCTGAAACATGGTTTGAAAGGGGTCCGGATAAGTAAATAAAACAAAAAGGATTGGGATGGACCCTCCGATAAACGTTCCGATATAGGGAATCAGATTCAATACCGCAGCAAAGGTCCCAAAAAGCATAGCATGCGGGACGCCGATGATATAAAGCCCTGCGGAATTTAAGATCGCCAGGATAAAAACGACGATTAACAATCCCGTCATATATTTGGTCGTTACGGTCGATATTTCACGCAGGATATGCAGGACTTTCTTCTTGTTTTTCCTGCGGGCAAGCATAAGTATAAAATAAGCAGCCTTTGTACGGTAAAAAAGCAGGAGGAACGTGTATACCGGCAACAGGCCAATTTGAAAAATGGTAGTTGTAGTGGCTGTAAAAAACTTGCCGGCTCCCCCCTGCCCTGAAGGGAATAAAGCACCCGATAATTTGTTCAGGTAACGGTTAATCGTGGCACTTTCAATACCAAGCCTTGCCTCCAGGCTCTCCATCATCGCATCGGTGCGGGCGTCAAACTGGTCTTTCAGTGCCGAAAAATTAATATCCATATTGGACAGCTTCGCCGACAAAATTAAAGTAATTGATCCAAAGAACAGAACGGCAATCAGCATAACGAGCAATATCGCCAGTACCCGCGGAATCCTTTTCCGTTCTATCTTCCATACCAGCGGATACAGTAAATACGCGAAAAAAATACTGATGGCAAAAGGCATCAACACATCTTTTGCCAGAATAATGACCAAAACAAAAACCGAAAGAATAAACAGCACCAGCGTGATGCGTAAAAGTGTCTGATTGTTCATGTAAGTGACTTTAAACGTTGAATCCGATTTCTTCTATAAACTTAATCAAATTCCGTAAGAATTGTGCCATTTGTTTAATACCGGATTTCTGAGCAAAAACAGGCCTTACCGAATGTACAAGTTGTTTCTCCGTTTGGGGAAAGTGTGGAGAATTCTACCCGTCATCCGATTCCTCTGAAGCAGAACCCGGCGATGGTATGAAATTCGTATAAAAATAGAAAACAGAAGCATATTTCTTATTCTGAAACGTTTATTTAATTTCAGTTAAATGTTAGTTTATGAACATCTCCGTCCGGGCATCTATCGTAACCTTCATCATCGTCTGCTGCACTTTCTCAATCGTCCCGGCACAGGATAATTACGAAGTACGCCAGGTAAATTTTACAGGGAATCAGACGCTCGATGAAAATTTCCTGCTGGAAGGAATGGCACTTGAAGAAGTCAGCTATTTTGAAAAGTTAATCACAAAAAAGGAGCCCTCGCTTTACAGCCGTGAACTGGTAGACCTGGACATGGAAAGACTGATCAGGATCTATCAACGGGAGGGATTTCCGGATATCACGGCGAAGCTCCGTCCGCTGAAAATCAATGAAAAAAAAAGGACCGTCAAAATAACAATCGATGTTGAAGAAGGCAAGCCGGTAAAGGTTGACAGCATTTTCATAGAAACAACCGGAAACACAAATTTTAACACGGATTCCCTGTTAAAGAAAACCTCCCGGAAGATGGAACTTCTGAAAGGAATGCGTTTCCGCGATGACGCGCTGTCGGTCGATTTGCAATTCATTCAGGATGCCTACCGGAACCAGGGATTTGCTTATGCGTCGGCCGATTATAACCTGAATTTGAAGCCGGACGAACGGCTTGTCTCCATCTTTTATTCCGTTAACACAGGTCCCGTATGTTATTTTGGCGAAACAGCACTTTCGGGCGTGAAGCACGTATCGGAATCCTTTCTGCGAAAACAGCTTGCATACAAACGCGGCGAAAAATATAATAAGGAATTGCTTGACGAAACGCGCCGGAACCTTTATCGGTTGCAGCTCTTCCGCATCGTTTCGGTATTGCCCGAATCGGACGCCAAAACAAAAAAAAGCCCGATACCGGTCAGCATTTATTTTGAAGAGGCACCACGGATAACCGCCCGCTTTGGCGCCGGTTACGGCACGGAAGATAAATTCCGGACTTTTCTCGACCTGAATTACCTGAGTTTTCTGAATACCGCCAGCCGGTTAAACCTCTATTTAAAACATTCAGATCTGGAACCCTACTTTGCCAGCCTCAAATGGATTTTTCCGCAATTCCCTGTACACCGGAGCACGATCTCTTTTAATCCGTTTATCAGCCGGAACTCGGAGCCGGGTTACGAAACCCGCACGCATGGAATAAATATTCCGTTTTCATATGCCTTTAATGACTGGCTATCGAGCTCCTTTACCTATTACCTGGAAGATGTAAAACAGCAGATCGAAGCAGGCGACCAGGAGTTCCCTGACAGGGAAGAGGAGGATTTCCCCTACTATAAGTCGGGAATTTTAATCAGCGCCTTGTTGAATAACTCAGCGCCCAGGTTCTCGCCGGCCGAAGGAATTAATCTGACGATGGGCTTCAAAGTGAACGGGCACATGTTTGGAAGTGACTTTAATTATACCCGGTTATGGGGTGATTTCCGTACTTACCGGAAAATCCGCAGCCTCACCCTGGCTTTCCGGACGATGGCAGGAGGAATCAAGTCGGCTGACGAAGGCGGCTTTATTCCCGTGGAGGACCGCTTCTATTCCGGGGGAAGTAATTCCGTGCGCGGCTGGAACCGTTCTGAACTGGGGCCCAAACGGGAAAGCGGTACCCCACTGGGAGGGAAAAGCATCCTCGAAGGAAGTTTTGAGCTCAGGTTTCCCTTGTTCTGGAGGCTCAGCGGTGCCGTATTCATGGATACGGGAAACGTGTGGACGGAGTCCTGGTCGTACAAACTGAATGAGCTTGCCTATGCCGGCGGAACAGGTCTCCGTGTGGAAACCCCCGTCGGACCAGTGAGACTCGACCTGGGTTTCCCGCTATGGAGTGAAAAAAAGAGTCCCCAATTGTTTATAAGCGTGGGGCAGGCATTTTAATGGTTAAAACGTAAAACTGCATAAAGCAAAGGGCATAGAGAAGAAGGGACTCCGGAATTTTCTGTCTTTTATCCGGAATCTTTTTACCTGACATTTTGTGTCTGATATCAATGGTGAATGGCGAAATGGATAAAATATACATTATTGCCCCTGGGGCTAACCCTGGCAGTTATTGCTTTGATCATCATCCTGGCAGGATTGCTGATTCAAACGCGTCCGGTCAAGAACAAGCTGGCGCTCTTTATTGAACAGCATGCTCCCGATTATATTGACGGACAGCTCAGCATCGGTGAAATTGAAGGCAACTTCTTCTCCCATATAAAACTGAATGATGTGCTGCTGACCTGTCAGGGCGACACCGTATCCCGGATTGCAAATCTCAGCCTGCACTATGATTTATGGCCGCTGACAAAAGGCAGACTGCAAATTCATACTGCCCGAGTAAACCGGCCCCGGCTTCAGTTTAAACAACTCAACGATTCGACCTGGAACGTTCAGCAAATTATGAAACCGGCGCCCAAAAAAGCCGGCGGGGATTCGTCAGGGAATTTTATGCTCAGTCTGGCGGCGCTCCAAATCACAGAAGGGTCTGTAAGCATTGAATCGCCCGACACCCTTCTCCCCCGAAACATTGATAAAATCAATACCCGCCTTTCGGCTTTCCTGACCGGCGACAAACAGCAGGTAACGATCGATTCCTTTTCAATGTCAGCAAGCCGTCCGGATCTCGAACTCAGGCAACTCACCTTCAGGTTCAGACGTAATACCAATCGTATTGAACTTTCAGACCTCAAAATCAGAACCGCCCGGAACCAGTTGAGCGGATCAGTAGCGTACGCCCGTGAAAAATCCGGGAAATCCTCGGCGGATCTTGAAAGCGACCCTATCCGGATACAGGAATTCAGCTTTTTCCTGCCCAAATTGACACTTCCGGCAACTCCGCTGCTGAAAATTGATGCTGTCATGGAAGATGAAATCCTGCATGCGGTAGTCGATCTGAAAGATCAGGAACAACACATTCACCTGGATCTGAAATCGAAAAATTTTGCAACCTTTTTATACAACCCGGGAAAAACAATCCTTGAATACCGGCTTACCGGCGATCTGAAGAAAGTCGATCTGGCCCATTGGCTTGGCAAACCTGATCTTAAGTACCTGATTAACGGCCAGCTTTCAGCGGAGGGTACGGGAGTTGATACAAAAACAGCAACGGCCAGACTGACCGGCCGCTTCACGGAAAGCCGGCTGGCCGACTACCCTCTCGATATGCTGGAAGTCAACCTCTTGTTTGATCAGGGAACTCTAAACGGCACAGCCCAGGGTTACGGCGATTTTGGGGCCTTTCAGGTCAGACCGAAGATTACCGGCTTAAACAGTGAACCTGCCTATTTCGTAGATATAACGACCAGAAAACTCGATCTGGCCGCCCTGACAGGTGTTGACTCATTAAAGTCAAACATCAACATGCAAGTAAAGGCAAGCGGAAAAGGGTTCGACCCAAGATCAGCGGTGGCAAAAGCCGTTTTCAATATGAGCCGGTCACAGTTCAAACAAATTCATATCGACACCGTGTTTGCCAATGCGCAGTATGGGGATGAAAACATCACGATAGATTCGCTACGCCTCGAAACCGGTGATCTTACTCTTTTTGCATCGGGAAATTATAGTCTCCATGCAACGTCCGATGTTCGGCTGGCGGCCAATTTTAAAAGTCTCGACGAATTTGGTTCCTTTCTTCCCATCGACAGCATCCAAACAAGCGGGTCAATCGAAGGGCGCCTGACAGGAGAAAAAGATTCGCTAAACCTCGCAGCAACGCTTAAACTCAATGAATCAAACTACGGGGATTTCTCTTTTGGAGATCTGCAACTGAATACCCGAACGGTTCTGACCGTTGCTGATACCCTGCTGACCGCAAACCTGCAGGTCAATAATCTGAGCAATCAGTCTTTCGGGCTCGACTCGGTGTCGGCGCGAATGGAGGGGAGCCTTGATTCTGTTTTTGTAGCTGCAAACTTTCACGGCAAAGACCTGACCAGCCAGATCCAATCCGGAATTCTACCGGGAGAAAAACTCAGGTTTCTGATCACCCGATGGCTGATCAATTATAAAAATGAACGCTGGGCACTGGTCCGGTCTCCCGCCACCATTGAAATCGATTCGGCGAACTACCGGATCAGCGATTTTAAAATTGCCTCCGGTAAAGCAGACAGCTCCCAGTATATCATGGCCAACGGAACGGTGAGTCGTACGGGAAACGAAGACTTTCAGATGGAACTGGCCAATATTAATCTTGCCCGGTTGATGGACTTGTTCCAAATTGGAACAAACGCTTCGGGCCTGGCAAATCTAAACCTGAGCTTGACCGGAGCCGCCGCCTCTCCTTTGTTAAAAGCGGATTTGGGATTCCGCCGGGCTGTGTTCAACGATTACCCGATCCGGAAGCTGGAAGGCACCGTCAATTACAAGGACAGCAGGTTGAACGTCGAATCGCAGATCATTCCCCGCGATAGCGGACAAATTGATTTAACCGGAACAATTCCACTGCATTTGCGGCTCGACAGCATGACCTTTAATTTTGATCCCCAAGGGTCTGTTAACGCATTGGTCACAGTCAGACAGTTCCCCCTGGCCGTTCTTAATGCTTTTGTTATGGCCGATGAAATTAATGGCCTGATAAACGGAAAAATCAGCCTGGACGGACCTGGTGAATCACCCAATCCAAAAGGTAATCTGGCAATGAAAAACGGATCGTTTAAAATGCGGGAATATGGTATCGATTACCGGGATATTGATTTTAATATAGGGTTTTCGCCGCAAAAAATTGAGCTCGACACCTTCCTTATAGAAACCGACGACGGTCGAATGACGGCAACTGGCCGGATCGATTTTAACTCTTCTTTTTACAGCGGGGATGTCAGTCAGTCTGAGATCAAGGTCAACTTCAATAAATTCAATCCCTTCGATCATGACCAGTTTAATATGCAGCTCTCGGGAAATGCCGGACTCAGCGGAGAAAAAGGCAAAGTTGTTTTCGACGGCAGTCTGAACGTTCCCCGGTCGGAAATCTTTTTGCCGGCAGTACTCAGTCTGATGGGCAGAATGAATACCGCTGAGCTCCCCGAGCCAATCCTTATCAGGGAAATGAAAAAGATGTCGGAACAACCCGATACGATCAGGCCGACCCGGACAGAAGTTTCCAAAGATACCGCGGGTCCGGCTTACTTCGAAAATCTCACCGGAAAGATCAGACTTAAAATTCCCAGGAATACCTGGATCAAAAGCGACGATATGCACATCGAACTTTCAGGCGACCTCGAACTGATCAAAAACAAGGAATTTTTTGAACTCTTTGGGACGGCCGATATCGTCAGGGGACAATATGACCTGTTTGGAAAAACCTTTGTCATTAATGAAGGGATCATCCGTTTTCAGGGGGGAGAGGAAATTACCCCCGTTCTCGATATCACCGC
>JBCFBK010000024.1:0-74794 GCA_038562555.1 Prolixibacteraceae bacterium
TTTATTCTTCCCCAGTAAGTAACAAAAAATGTAAGGCTCCGAAACATCTATCTTTGTATTCTTAATGAAATCAATCCATTCGCTACCTCTCATTAATAAAGTAGGGTCAGCTACAACTTTAGCTTTTTTATCTGTTAATGACTCAATGATTTTTTTTCCTGAAGTTTCCCTTGTACTTATATAATTAAATCGATTCAAATAAAAAGCAGTTTCTTTAATCTGGATTTTGGGAACTTTAGATACACCAAAACTTGAGGCATAGGAAATACGAGGTATTTGATCATCAACAAAAAGCAGATTTGTAAATTTAGAATATAAACTCAAGGGCGACCATACCTGGTCACTCCCAACAATCACGGTATCATATCGTTTTGAGCACTTTCTCAATTCGTTGTAACTATTACACACTCGAAAATAAGGAATCAAAAACTCCTCTTTAAATAGATTCACTGAACTGGTTCTGATGCACTCATTGTTTTTATAGTGCCTATTTAACATCAAAAAGAGTTTTTTCCTCAGAATCATGAATTTATGCTTCGTTTCATAGCATTGTACCATTTTATACAACAAAACGATCTGATCTAAAAGTGTACGTTGATTAATATATCTTATTATTTCAACGTCATAACCTAAAATCAGCAATTTGCTTAAAAGTGCATAAGCTTGTAAGGAGCTACCATAATTGTTATGACCCTCAGCATAAGAAATAACATAGCCAATTTTTTTTTTCATCTATTTATTTTTTATTAAGGGAATTAAAAACCATAGGCTTTTATGAAAGCCAACAAACATCTGTATTTTTGTATGAAAGTATGCTACTATTGATTTTACCTTTTGTTTATCATTACATCTATAATCATAACTAGGAGTTTTTTGCCCTAAAAAGTTGGCAACTTTCATAAACGTTCCATTTCTCTCCTTTTTTTTTGACATAATCTGTGAGGCTATTAAAGTATCTTTATCCAATAAGTTCAATGATATTATATTTTCTTTAGCCGCGTCGTTTAATAATTTATCAAAAAAAGGCGTTCGGGAGACAATGGAATTTATACCTATTTTATCCTCCTTATATGGACTTATATGAATATCACCAAATGAAACATCGCTTAATTCGTTAAAATGATCTATACAAAACATGCATCGATGTGGCACAAAGATTGATCGAAGTTTATAATATGAGGTATATTCTTCCTTAAAAATATCTAGTGAATCAGTATATACAATTTTCATCGAACCAAGACAGCCTTCATCGCGATATGAGAAGTATGATAAGTTTTGCAAGGGTAAACTTCTGCTATTAAAGATATACTCTGTCATATTAAAACTCCTTCCGCTTGAACAATAAATGCCAAAATATCCTAGAATTTTATCTTTGAATTTTTTATCTAAAACTTCATACTTTCGGAATCCATGTATATGACAGGGTAACCCTACAATTACGAATTTTTTTCCTTCATCTTTTTTAATATCATCAATTGCTTGATTTAAAGTCACAGGTGCATATTTTGAACTTTTAGCAGCTAAAATTTCTTCCTTACTTTTAGCAATATAACTATTTACCCACAATTCAAAGTTTGGATCAAAGGAGGTAACTACAGCTCCATCAATAATTTTTTTTTCTAATAACCAAATTAGAAATTGAGACAATACACCGCCTGAAGCACAATGATAGCGGATATCGTATTCGTTGCTATGTCCGGTATAACAATTAATATATTTCCCTATTTTTTCATCTTCCTGTATTTCAGGTGAATAAAAGCTTTTTTCCGCCATTTTTTGCAAGTCTATTCCAATACCAGGACATGTATCGTAACAGCGATGACATCCATTTGAACTAATGCAGCTATCTCCATTTAACACAGGAATAAATATTCCATTTTTTACAGACATTGATATAGATGATGTAGGACAGGCTCCTTCACAAATACCACAACCTGTGCAAAGGTTATTCTTGATAGTATAATTAATATTCATTGTTAATCTGCCTTTTCTGTCAACATTTTATACTCCTTGACATATCCTTGAGCTGTATCTTTTATATCAAAATTATTAACAACATGATAATAGGCATTCTCTATAAGTTCATCTTGAAATTCAGTATTACTCTTATTTAATATTTGAATTAACTTTTCTGTAAAGTCATTTACATTACCTGTTTTAAAGAAATAACCAAATTTCCCATTTTCTATCACTTCCATTGGACCTTCAGTGTCTGAAACAAGCACAGGTACTTTTGCGGCCATAGCTTCCACAATATTTAATCCAAAACCTTCATATAAACTTGGATGAACCATTAAATCATATTCACATAGATTAGAGTATATATAAGGCCGATCTTTCAAGCCGAGAAATGAAATGTTATTTTCAAGATTGAATTCTTGTATTATCTTAATAAGTTGATCATAGTCTTTCCCCCAACCAATAAAATCAAGATGTATATTGGTGATTTTATATTTATAAACAAGGATTTTAATAACTTCTATTGATAAGTGTTGCCCTTTAATGTCGGTGACAAGTCTACCAATCTGTATCATTTTAAAAACATCCTGTTGTGCTTTCTTTATTTTTGTTTTTATAATAATTTTATTTGTTTGGATTCCATTATATACTATCTCAGATTTTAATTCAAAATGAGACAAAACATCTTGTTGAACTGTTTTAGAAATAGCGTATAGTTTTTTATATTTTGAATAATAAAGAGGATTTAATTTTAAAGTATCATGAACAGTTAATACTGCTTTTTTTCGAAATAACGGTAATAAATACTCTATACATTTTTCTCCATGACAATGAATAATATCGGGTTTCAATCTCCATAATATATAGTTAAGTTTTAAAGCATAATATGGATTTTTATTTCCTTCCGAGCGATTTATTTTATAAACCTTTACATCGGGATTCACTTCTACCAACATTTCCTCATGTATTTGATTATTTATTACAACAATATTTGTTGGATCTGCTTTTACCTGTTCATTTGTAATGTCAACAAGTAATGCCGGTATCCCACCTTGCCGAAAAGTAAAGGTTAAGTGAACTATTCTCATGATTCAACATTAAATTATTTGTTGTGTTTTATAGAAGAGATAAGCATTAAGGGAAATATATAAAAATAACTATAGCTGATTACCGCATTCCCAAAGGAAGTGAAAATTAGACAAATGAATAGAAAAGAACCGAAGACTTTTGATAATTCCGAGCCTTTTGAATTTTTATAGAGCTGTATTACAATAGAAATATACATAATTATAAAAACTGCTGTGCCTAATAATCCAAAACGTATAAAAAAGTTAGACCATGCAATATCTGGCGTATCTAATTGGCTTCTTTCTCCAGTATTTAAATTCATATTTCCTACTGTAAAAACTTGCTTATTAAAAGATTCTTCATGAATAAAACCAATGCCTCTAATCATTGTCTCGGGATTTTCCATTATATAATTGAACCGTTCAATAGTATGCAATAATCTGTAGGAAGCATTGCTATCTCTTGTTTCATATTTAATACTATTCGAAATTGTAAGAGATTCTTCGATTCGATCTCTAAATTTATCATTCGTAAATAATAAAGCTAAACTTCCTACTATAATTAGTAAGCTGTAACCAAATAATTTAGAAATCTGTTTTCTTTGATATATAAATACATAAGATAACAATGTAAGCACTACAGTTATCAAATAAGTTTGCTTAAGGTTTATTATAATTGAAATAAGGAATATGGAAATCATTAACCATTTAGAAAACTTCGAATATTTTATCGCATCAAAAAATAAAATTGGAATAAATAAGATGACATAAAAAGATGGTTTTATGCCCCTTTCAGTATCAATTGGTTGTGCAAATGTATAGTTGCCATTTAAGTTCTGCCAAATAATAATAATAGTAGTACCCAAAATAACAAAAAGCAGTATCCGTAGCATTTTGTCTATACTTTGGACGTAAATTTTAGGATCAATCCATATTACAGATAAATAGACCCATCCCCTGCAATAACGAATTATATCTCCAACCTGCACATTGTCAATTATGTCAATAATACCATTAAGTAAAAGGAATATATAAAAATAAATTATGACTTTTTGAATTGATGCTTTATAAAAACCAAATTTTATTATTGAAAAACCAAATATTATTAAAAATAAGATTAGTCCTGTATCGGTCGTTTTGTGGCTAAACGGAAATGATGAATCATATGCATTTATCCCAAACCAAATTTCGAGCCAGTTGGACACAAGAATAAAAATAGATACAAATACCCAATGATATTTTTTTCTAACGAATTGAACTAATGCAAAAATAAATATTGCTATGTCCATGTATTTATTGATTTAATGCTGTGTTTAAAAAATTAATAGACGCTGACCTTAATACTTTAATTTTTTCAAACACCTCATCATAATGAATTGGTTTTAACCAATTCGTTGTTTTATAAACACTTTCTATGTCCGGGAACCAACGGTCGGTAAGCCCTAACGAATCGAGCAAGTTGAGTATCCTACCCACCCGTTTTTTATCAGCAGGCAAAGCAATAAACTGTTTCCTATGTATGATAGCGAAAACAGTACAATGAAATGAGTCGGTAATTACAAACGAACTATGCGCTATTTGTGAAACCCACTGTTCAACTGTTACCCAAGGAATATTTGATATTCCTTTATGCATTCTCCTCTCGTGCATCAACATTGGACGGGTATTCGTTTTTTCTCCTATATAACGGAAAAAATTTAATCGCTCAGAAGTGTTTTTAAGAAACGAGAACACAACCAAGAGTTCTACTTTTTTGGGTTTCTTTGATATCAATAATTCATCATAGTTGTCAAGTAGTAACGTGGGGTCTAATGTTAAAACAGAATTAATATTGAATACTTCTTTACAAATATTTACTCCGGAACTTTCCCTGACGCTGATTGCCAGAAACTTTTGTAAGCATTCGGAAACATCTGGTTTTATTTCATCATGCAACCATTCTGAATTGCCAAAACTCGCAGCATAAGAAATACGCTTGACGTTATCGGGCAAAAAGTTAAAGAAGTAGTCCAGAGCTACATTTTTTGTAATATCAGGGTTCCATACCTGGTCACTGCCAACTATGTAAATATCATCGTCGTTTATGTGATCGTTCTCCAAGCTTATCATGCGGGGCAAACTTTTTCTTTTAAATTGCCCCACAAAGAGTTTATTTATACGACCACTCAAATCCCCAATGAAACCACAATTAGATTTTTTCAATGGGATTCTTAATAATTCCACATCATGTCCCATTTCAGACAAAACCTTGTATAATGCATAGCATTGCAGCACTGCTCCAAAACTGTAAGAAGCAGAAAATGTAAGTAATTTAATTTTTGCCATTTGTAAGTTTTTTCAAAAATAGGCTATTGTATTTTTTTCTTTTTTCTGACCGTATTTTAAAGACAATAAAATTGAATAATTTGTACGGGAGCCAAATCAAATCACTTTTATCGATCTTTTTACCATATAACTTTTCTAATACTGGGTACGATAAATGTTTAAAGTTCCAAGCCATGAACACGCGTGCGGGGTGGATTTTTAAAAATGTCAATTTATTATATATCAATTTATTATATGGAATAAAATCATTCCATTCAGCTTGATAATAAATAAACAGACCTGCTTGTGTTAACATGGTTTGGCCTTTTCCGCTATGAACAACCACACATGAAACACCTTTGTAATGCTGCTCTCGGAATCTCTTGTCACTCCAGAAATCTGCCAAAGTTAAGTCCGCCTTTCTATTTAATAAGGCAAACTTACAATTGCTACAACTATAACGCTGTGTATTTCCACTACAAAAACCATTATATACAAAATTGTTGATGCCATAGTCTTTCCCTGGACGATTTTGAGATCTTCGCAAATCTTCATCTTTTGATCGATAGGTGACGGAAATTTTTTGGGATTTTCGCCAACCTTCATTTTTTGAGCGGTATGTGACGGAAATTTTTTGGGATTCATTTTCCACATCTATCCCAATTTTTTCTTGTGCAAATTTTTTAAGCAAAAGACTAGTTGGAAAACCAGAACAAGCAAGGTCTGCCGTTAAAAGCGATTCGAACTTTCCATGTTTACCTAAAAACGCATACAATGCAGCAACTTGGCAAGGAACACCCGTAAAGAAAACAGGCTTACCTTCTATTAATTTTTCCTTTACTGCATTATAAACCCCGGTCGAATCACCTTGCTGGTATTTAGAACCTTGCATTCGAACAATATCTTCGGATTTGTTGGTTAAAATATGCTTGACCGAAAAGCCATCCATTACTGCACCTGCAACATATCCCCCATTGTTAATAGTATGATATGCTATTGGTGCAAATATACCTCCTGAAGAACTTAATATTCTGATTGCATCTTCATTTGCCCACGCCACATAAGGTACTGAAGTCGAAATCTCTCTTTCGTAAGAAAATTCTCCAACAACAGGGCATATCTTTTCGCATTTGCCGCAGCCTGTGCATTTTCTGTTGTCGCATTCTACATATAAATGACCATCATCATCCCATTTAGACTTCAACGCTGAAAATGTGCAAGCATCAACACAAACCATGCATCCAGTGCAAGTAAATTTATTTGCCAATTTTGGGCTCATCTCTGCCATTCAATATTTTGTTTTAAGATTTTGGCGGGAATACCTCCTGCCAAAGACCGTGGCGGAACATCCCTGTTTATTAGTGCCCCAGCCGCAATAACTGCTCCAGCACCTATGGTTACCCCTTTAAATTTGATTGTATTTGTCCCTATCCAGACATGGTTCCCAATAATAATAACTGGTTTTGTCTTCTCTAATCCAATTATCTCATGAGCATCACTATCCCAAATGGTCACATTCTCTGAGCTTACGACATCGTCACCTATTTTTATTTTATCAAAACATTTAATTTTTGAATGCCTATTTGTATATCCGCCATCACCTAACTCTAAAGAAGCGTTTTCAGTAATAATAACATGTACTCCTGTGTGCATTGCAAAAGTGCCATTAAAAGCAGTTTAGAGTTTCTTTTCATTTCAAGCATTTCTGCAAAAGATTCTTTATATCGTGAGAGACCAAAATGAAAATTCCCATTTTTTAAGATTATCTTAGCTGTTTTATGTATCCTGACGGAACTCTTCTTGTAAAAAAATATGAAATTGAATTTGTCCCCCATATTGCGGCATTCCGCATTTAAGAGTTTGCAATAGATTTAGTCTTATCAAAAAATTAAGCATTTTCTTTATTCTTCCCATTATCCGAAACTTTAGACCTAACCAAATGAACTAAATCAATACCCATATATTTTTTGAGATAGAATTTAATAAATAAGCCATGTGCTATTACCAATACCCCCTCCAAGAAATAATTATATTTCTCGATAAATTGAGATAAAAACCACGCAATGAAAATAAAAACATAAGAAATGTAGATTATTTTCATTGAGGACTTAGAAAACTTAAACCCAAACATTTTATAGCTAACCATATATGTCATAAACAGATATAGAAAATAAGCAATGAAATAATTAACTCCCAATCCATAAAAGCCCCAAAGATTTGAAAACAATATAAGGAGTAAAAAATCAGTTACCCAAAATATAGTCTGAACAATGGCATATGTAAAAGCCTTATTATGCGCCATAATTACATACGAAAAAGGGAAGGCTATTATCCTCATACTCACACCAAGTACCTGCCATCTAATTATATTTACGCCAATCATAAACTCAGAAGAATATAATAAATGCAGAACAAGAGGTGAGAAAATAAGAATAACAACTACACCAATAGATGATATTAAAACGCCTAATTCAATTTGTTCATTTACTGTAGCATTAAACTTTTTCGGATCATTAATCAGTGTCATTATTCGGGGCATAAAATCCACTCCCATTGCTGTTAATATTGTACCAATATATAAGTTTGAAATAGTCCAACTTGCCTGATAAATACCGACAGCACTTAAATCATAATTTCTTGCCAGGTATATCCGTGACAACCATGTCATTATAGCTGCAATTACTCCGGCTGCACTAAACCCTATGCCTAATGAAAAAAGTTGTTTTAATTCTTTTTGGATTTCATTTAAATTAGGTTTAAACAACTTTATGTTCATTTTTCTCACAAACCACCAAGTAGACAAAACAGCAGTTAAGCCAATTGTCAATAAATAATAAGGAATACCTTTCTCTCCAAAGAAATAAACAAGGGCAATACAAGCAATTGATCCAATAACAGCGCCAATTATCTGACTTATTGCGAGGTACCTCAAGTTGCGTAATCCGTTTAATATCGCCTTTTGCCCCTTAGATATCCCATTAAAGAGAATTACAAAAGATACTATAATGACACCCCAATAATAATCTTGCGTACTAAATAATGAAATGCTTATCGCCTTTGAAAACAATATGGAAAGGAGTGCTGTAAGAGATGAAACGACTATTAATGCACGTTTAAATATCCATATCGTTTTTGCAATTGTTACTTCATCATTTGATTTTGCAATTTGACGAACTCCACTTTGATCTAACCCAAGTGACGAAAAAGCCGAAGCCATCTCAATGTATGTATTATATAATCCCCAAATCCCAAAACCTTTTGTGCCTATAACTACTGCCACAACTTTATTCCGGATCAGCCCAAAAATAATTTGAACGACTTGAACAGTTGCAATTAATCCTGTAGATTTAATTATGCTTTTATATGATGACATTTAAATTTATCTATTTTCTATTCGTTTTTGCTAGTCTGGAACTATTATCCGCACCTTTTAGCATTGGGGTTTGTAACTCTCTGCTGGTCAAGATTTGTAACCCGTATAATTTATAATGGCTTTAAAAACCGATGCAGAAGTAAGCCTCTTGCTTGTTGATCTTTGCATGATGATCGATTATTTGCAATTTTTTTCGGCAATGTAAGATGTATAAGTGTATGCTATTTCTTGCCTTATGCCCTTTTCTTGTTCGATATTCTTTATTTTTCAGCTTGGGTGCTTATTCCTGTGGGCAGTATTTTATAATATCCACTATCCACGGGGTTTCACCCCGGGTTACCAATACGCCGCCCCTCTGGGGCTTTTTTGTTTGGATATTGGTTATTACGTATTTAATGTTGGAATTTTTTGCTACTGGCCCTTTCTTAAGTAATAAGTACTAATTATTGTCGTGTTCATAAACGCTAGAAATCTTGTCCTTAAAGGAAGAGCTAAAAATCAAAAACGACATTATTTCGTTTTTTGTACTTATTCCTTATTCTCATTTTCTCTTCATTTTCTTCTTTCCGTCCGCAACTTGAATTACCTCCATTCGTATCGTTGAGCTCTCTTCTCCCCTTCTTGGAAGTAGGTTAGGGGAAGCCACCCATACTTTATTTTTCGCAATGCCTTCCAACAAAGCAACTTTCAAGCCGGTCCGCTTTTGGATGGTTTGGATAAAACTTCCCGCTTGGATTTACACGTAATACTCGTAATTTAGCGTTTACGATTTGGAAACATCACTGAGAACTGGAACCTGTAGTTTGCATAGAATCCTTTATTTCCTCGTTTTAAATTTATTCACTTTGCCAAGTAACCGGCGCATCCGTTTGCGATACCAGCTTTCACGGTCTCCTTCTGCATAATAGCCATAATTATAGGAGTAAGAACTGTAGCCATAGCCATAACGTGATCCTTTTATATCGTTAATCACCAGCGCAGGATGCTTCATGACTTCTTTGGCTGCGATATCGTTGATGAATTTTAGCTGATCTTTCTGACTTACGCCATATCGCAAAATAAAAATATTAAGATCGGATTGTCTGGCTGTGATCATCCCGTCGGTAACCATCGAAACCGGAGCATTATCGATGACAATAAAATCGAATTCTTTCCTTGCCCGCTCAATGAAGATTTTATACAGATTGCGTTCAAGAAGCTCGGCCGGATTGGGAGGCACAGGCCCCGACGGAACCAACCACAGGTTCTGAACGCTGGTTTTCTGTATAATTTCCTCATAGCTCGACTGCCCTATCAGAAATGTGCTTAAACCCGAACCATTTGAGGTGTTGGTCACCAGATGTAACCGGGGCTTTCGCATATCGGCGCCAACCATCAGAACCTTCTTATCGTTTAGAGCCAGGATACAGGCTAAATTAATGGAACTAAATGACTTTCCTTCACCGGGCCTGATGGAATGTATGCCAATGACCTGCTGGCCGCTTTGGCTCATCAAATACTGCAGGTTGGTCCGGATGGCACGGTAGGCCTCGGTGACGGGAGCGCGTGGATTTTCGATAACCGCCAGTTCACTCGCAACTGAAGAATGAGGCACATTCCCGATAATGGTAAGCTGGGTCAACTTTTCAACATCTTCCTGCAGATGAATCGTATTATTTAGCGTATCCAGGCCGATGATGGCCAAGGCAGGGAGAATAAGTCCCAATACAAATGCAAATAAATATAAGCGACGGGCGGATGTTCCACTTTCCTCTACCCGCTCAACCCGGGCCGGATCGATGACCTGCGTGTTTGACACAGCAGAGGCAAGGGCGATATCGGTCTCGGCCTGCTTCTGGAGCAGATACGTGTATATTTCGCTGGTTAAGTCGTATTGCCTGGTGATATTTATCAATTGCTGTTCCTTGACCGGCAGGTTATTCAGTTGCTGGTTGATGGCCGCTTCACGGCTCTGAAGAGTTTGAATACTCACGCGTGCATTATCGATCAGATTAAGCAGGTTCTCCCGAAGCTGATGGGTTACCTGGTCAATTTCCTTATCGAGCAAGATCAGGGTGGGGTTGTTCTCGTGGGTACTGAACGAAAGAATGGCCCGCCTGCTGTAAAGATCGCTGAGTTTCAACACAACTGCGTTCAGCGACGGATCCTGGATGCCAACCACTGATGGCATCATGATGTTCTTAATACTGTCGGTGTTTCCCATGTAACTGAGCAGGTTCTGAAAATAATCGAGCTGCATCTGGCTTTGCGAACGCTCTTTCTCAATATCGCTCATTTGTTGCATCACCATTCCGCCTTCGGCCGTAATATCCAGAACCTGATTTTCGGAACGGAACCGGGTTACCGTTGTTTCGGCAGCGCTAAGCGAATCGGACATACCGCTTAATTGCTTGTTGATAAACTCAAGTGTCCGCTTCTGTGTTTCCGTACGAAACTCGAGGTTTTGGTTGATGTATTCATTAACTAAACCATTGAGATAATGAATTTCACGCATGGGTTGTGTTCCCTCAATCGTCAATCTGATCACATCGCTGTTCTTACCCGTTGGCTCGATTTGCTGCTTCTTCAGGTAGGACCTGGTTAGCGCGTTGACGTTACTAAACCGCAAGCCATATTTATCGCCCGTTTCCGGTATATGACTACCATTTAGGTGGATCGTAAAATGGAAATATTCATTGTGAAAAGACTCGCCAAATTTTCCTTTTTGATCAAACTCAATGGCTGTTTCTTCTCCGTCTACAAACGCGTTCCCATCAGCAGAAAGCGTATACGTACTGTCCTTTTCGACCTCAAGCATGAGTAACAGTCCTTCGAGGTTTGCAGCCTTTTCCTCTTCCTGTAATATAAAAGGATCATTTGGGTACAGCCCGATCAGTCTGAAATATTCTTTTTTATACCACGATACCCGCCAGTTCAGATTTTCAAAAACGCGGTGCGAAAGCGTATACGAGCGCAGCAGTTCCACCTCATTGTCGATCGTAACCGACGACCCCATATTCATCAATGACTTTTCAAATAAGTCTTCCAAATTACCACTCTTGTTATCGTCAGTGATCAGAATACTGGTATTGACCGTGTAAGTCTCCTGTTTGTAATAACGGGTATAAAGAAACGTAGCCGCAAGCATTATCCCCACGCAAATCGTAAACCAATGCCAGTTTTGTACAAAGAGGAACAGGATCCGCTTGTAATCAGTCGCCTCTTCATTTTCAAACTGAAAAGAGGTATTCGGATTAAAATTTTTTTCCATATCAGCGTTAAACGTATAAATTCAAATCTTTCCCCAGGGTGTTTTTATGCTGTTGCATTACCGGATGATGAGCCCGATTACGGCAAGCATCATGCTAAGCGAGGAGAACACGACCGAAATGGCCGCACTGTTTAATTGAAAATTCTTATTCTTATCGGGCTCTACAAAGACATAATCGTTCGGATGCAGGTAAAAAGCCGGTGACCGAAAAACATCCTTCGAGGAAAGGTTGAGCAGATAGGTCCGCTTTCCGCCTGCCTCGGGCCGCATCACCATCACCCTTTTAATACTGGCATAATCGGTATTCCCGTTAGCCATGGCAAGGGCTTCGAAAATCGTAAAATCGTTGTTGTAATTGTAATAAACTCCAGGTGATTTAACTTCTCCAAGCACCGTGACTTTATAATTGAGCAGCTTTACCTTGACGGTAGCATCTTTCAGAAACAGGTTTGCCCGTTCCTGCACAATCTCTTCTATTTTCGCCAGAATATTCCCCTTCACGGGGATACTTCCCAATTGAGGCAAATTGAGCTGGCCATTTACATCGACCTCAAAACCATACAGGTAAGCTCCCTGCGGCGTAGTATATTTTTGATAACCGAAGCCTGATGATTGTACCTGCATCCCTTCCTCCGGATTAAAAAGGGCGTTTACCTCCGGGTTCATCGATTTAATACTGACATACAGGATGTCGCCAGGTTTAATCAGGTATTCAGTTTCAGTCTCGGGAAGGCCCTTCATCCATTCTTCCTGCGAGATGTCGCTGAGATAGATCAGGTCTTCACTGCTCCGGCATCCGGGGAAAAGTACGGAAATAAAAAGGGCTAGTATTAAAAAGGTTTGTTTCATTTTACTTAGAGTTCATAGGTCGTTTTCGATCAATTACGAGGCGCAACGAAATTCGCCGGATTTTATTGTGTAGCAGGAAAAAAAAAGAGTACAAGGAATAGTTTTTTTTCAGAAAATGACTTTGTTTTTTCCATGCCCAAACGATTTTGCTTGCTATTATATTCTGTACTATTTAAGCCAGAATTCCGGGGGGTTCTCACAGCTACGCTACCTGGCGTGTCACCGGTATCCTTTCTCACGACCGCAAATTAATAATCAGAGAGCGCAAATATCCTATTTTTATACTTAAAAAAAAATACAAATCTGATTTCATTTTCATTAAAAGCGTGCCCTTATCATGCTGCCCCTTTATTTACAAACGATTACGCGTGCTGCTTATCACTCGAAATGGTATTATGTTTATTAAGTATAAATAAAAAGAAGCCTAAAATAATTGGGGATTAAAACTCCTGATTTAAACTCAGACCAGATCGTTCAGGATGAAGGCGAGGTTTCTGACGGCGTCGTGCCTCCTAAGATGATGAACAAAGCGGACCTCATTTGTCCGGCTTCGACCTGCCCGCACAACAACCTGGTTCAGAACACAAGCCGGGGGGGCGAAACGCCGGTCTGGCGCCGCCACGGCGGAAGTATTGTCGAGGATAACACAATCAAACACTTCCTTGCTGCGGCTGATCATCATCCTGAACGGATCGCCTCCAAGCAGGCCGCCCGGGTCGTCCACAGCCGGCCCCTCCGGCATCAGCCATAGCCCGCCGGGACCAATTTCCCGGATACAGCTTTCGAAGGGTTGGCCTTCCAGACATGAGCTTAGGCCCGGCCCGGGAGGTGCTCCGGTTAGCCGTGAAAGAGCCGGACTGCTCAGGTTAGTTCCGGCCAAAAGAACCTTTTTCCCGCATAAGGCCAGATACCACGCAAAGCTAACCGACACAAACGTTTTTCCCTCCCCCGGCCGTACCGAATGGATGCCGATAACCTTTTGTTCGGGTTTGCTGAAAAAGAAAAGGAGATTAGTACTGATACGCCGGAAGGCTTCCTCCAACGCGGGACAAAAGGGAGCATCAACCCGGTCAGGCTGCCAGGTGGTATGCGGCACGGTTCCAAAAACATCGATGCGGCTGTTTTTTTCAATGTCTTTTACCGAGCGGACCAACCTGTTTTCCAATAAAATGCCTTTAAGAGCCTGTCGCTTCCTGATATTGTCGTTCCAATGCATGTTAACGGCTGGTTGGTTGGTAATATCGCTTAGTTAAGTCTGCCTTAAAAAGCCGGGCTGCTTTGTTCCTAAACTTTCCGGAAATGAAGGGCCTCCTGCGACACGTGGATGCAGCAGCCCAGGCTTCGGAACCGCAATACAAGATGGCTCTTCCCTTTAATCCGCACTACCTCCCCCTGAACACCTGCCAGCGGGCCGCTCAACACCTCAATCAGATCATCTTTTTCGATGTGTTCAGATGTAACAACCAACGATTCATTCAATACCTTCTCCAGCACCATCAGGCTCCTGATTTGGCGATCTGGAATAATAGCGGGCTTCCCGTTGAAACAAACATACCACATCACTCCCGGCGTCATCAGCACATCATAGTACCGGCGGTGGTCAACACGCACGAATAGATAACACGAGATCAGCGGAAAATCGACCACCCGCGTCCGCGTCGTCCAGACTTTCCTGACCTTTTTTATCGGCAAATAAAACTCGATACCCTTCCTCCGGAAATCTTCCGCGGCTTTTTTCTCCGCTCGCGAACGGGTGTAAACAGCATACCAATGCAAGGCTGACGGGCCTTCGCCGGTATTTAATTGTATGTTCATGGTGAATTTTATGATACAGCGACGCTACCTGCCGTGCAAAGCAGTTTTTCGAAGTATAATCTCGTTATCGAAATTATTTGGAATGCAAATATCATGATTTTTGTCAGCTTTATTGAGGAGAAAAGGCGGTTTCCGTTTTCCGCTTATCAAACGTATGGATTGACTGATCAAACAAAGAGCATCCCTGCTTTATAGTGCAGGTTATTTCACAGCTACGCCTTCTGCCGTCGACCGGCGGGAAAAACCGTTTCGCAAGGAAAAGGATCGAGAGAACAGATAAGGTATTCATGTGCAATCTCAGGGCAAATCTAACTACTTTTTTTTATCCGTCAAACACGATCACACTTCCCGTTGTCAAAAAATTAACAGGCAAATAACCTGTTTCTTAGATTAATTTCCGACCAAAAATAAAAAACATGCTGTTATCGATACCCGGAGCCGATTTGCTTCATACTGTTTTTCGCGTGCTTCATTGGCTGCAACGTTAAGTTCGTGTAAAAAAACGGCAGCTTCGTGTTATTTAATTTTTAGTTTGCTATTTATTCGCTGTTTTAACTTATTTTTGCATTGAACAAAAAACCAAAGCCGTGATCGTTTTACTTATCGGAACATTAGTCACAAGTTTTCTGTTAACCTGGATTTCCATTCCTTCGGTGGTCACCATATCGAAAGAGAAAAAACTCTTCGATGTTCCCGACGACCGGAAACTCAATAAAACCGTGGTTCCCACCATGGGAGGCATTGGCATATTCATTGGGCTTAGCATCACTCCCATTCTTTTTATGCAGACCGGCGCAAACCCTGAATTACGCTACCTGATGGCGGCGCTGATCCTGATGTTCTTTACCGGTATTAAAGACGATATTATGATTATGCCGGCGAGAAGAAAGCTGGTGATCCAGTTTCTGGCCGCCCTGATCCTGGTTGTGCTGGGAAATTTCAGGATCACCCACGTGTACGGCATGTTTTCGGCCACTGTTTTCAACGACTGGCTCAGTGTGCCGCTTTCGGTGCTGCTGATCCTTTTCCTGATCAATGCCATTAACCTGATAGACGGGATCGACGGACTGGCCGCAGGGCTTGCCCTCCTGGTTGCCACCTTCCTCGGGGTCTGGTTCTACCTGGCCGGGCATCTGAATTATGCCGTTGTTTGCCTCGCCTTAAGCGGCAGCCTCGTTGCTTACTTACGATACAACCTGTTTGGCGGGAAAAACAAGATCTTTATGGGCGACACGGGTTCGCTCGTCCTGGGTGTATTCCTGGCCGCCATGGTGATCGCCTTTAATGAATTGAATGCAACAGCGCCGGATTCGCTCCGGTTTTCGAAAGCCCCGCTTATCGCGCTGGCCCTGCTCATCGTTCCGGTTACCGATACCCTGCGGGTATTCGCCATCCGAATCAAAAATAAGCGTTCGCCGTTTTCGCCCGATATGAATCACCTGCACCACCTGCTCCTTAAACTGAGAATGTCGCATATGCAGGCGTCGGCCTTTCTGCTGCTTTACACGGCCACCTTCGTGGCACTGGCCATTTCGCTCAGTCAGACCGGGATAAATCTGACCGCCGCCTTTTTTATTCTCCTCGCCTTAAGCTTTACCGGGGCAGGGGTTATCTTTGCCCGTGTGCGTCTGCTTGAAACGGCCGCAAAACAGAAGAAGTACGACCTGAAAGTGATCAGGAACAACCAGCCGGCCGCAAACAGAGCCTCAATCCGCATTTCGATCCATGCCACAACGATGCCCGTACGCGATGAACAGCTTATCCAGGGAACCGGAAAATAGCCGGTTTACAGGAAAGAAAATCGTTTAACATTTTTTCACATTCGATGAAGCTTTTTCGTATCTTTACTTTTCGTGCAAAAGTAAAACCCGAAGCGTATGGTGAGTTTATCGTCATTAGCCACCCTGTTAACCAGCTTTGTAATCGCCTGGGCGGTTATTCCCTCCATTATCAGCATCTCCCGCAAAAAGAAATTACTGGATCTGCCTAACCGCAGGAAATTAAATAAGGTCGCCGTTCCTACCATGGGCGGTGTTGCTGTTTTTATAGGCCTTACGGTCGGTTCGATCTTATTCCTGCGCGACCGGTTTATGCCCGAATGGCAGTACTTGTTTACTGCCGTAATGCTTATGCTGTGCATCGGACTGATCGACGACCTGCTGGTGATACGCGCCTGGAAAAAACTGCTGGTCCAGCTAGGGGCAGCGCTGATCCTTGTGGTGATGGGCGGCTTCGAGGTGACCCGGGCCTATGGGCTGATGGGGATCGATGTGCTGAATAACTGGTTCAGCATACCGATTTCGGTATTGCTGATCCTGTTCGTGATTAACGCGGTGAACCTGATCGATGGTATTGACGGGCTCGCAGCCGGATTATCCCTTCTTGTTTCACTGGCGCTGGGAAGCTGGTTTTACCTGACCGGCAACCTGGGTTATGCCACGATCTGTATGGCGCTTTGCGGCAGCCTCGCTGCGTTCCTGATGTTTAACCTGTCGCCGGCGCCGAAAAAAATCTTTCTGGGCGATACGGGATCGCTGGTACTGGGTGTTTTCCTGGCGGCGATCGCCATCCGTTTTAATGAACTGAACGCCTGGGCAACCAGCCCTTTCCGGTTTGCACAGGCTCCGCTGATCGCCATGGCACTGCTCATTGTACCGGTAACCGACACCCTGCGGGTCATTGTTGTCAGGATCAGAAAAGGACGATCTCCTTTCTCGCCCGATATGAACCATTTGCACCACCTGCTCATAAAAGGAGGCTGCTCGCACGCCGGCGCTGCCGGATGGCTGCTGGCCTGGACAATAGCCTTCGTGGCAATTGCCCTTCTGTTTAACTACCTCCGCCTGAATATCAGCTTAGGATTTGTTTTGATGCTGGCGCTTAGCTTTTCGGCAGCGCAGGGCGTTTTCACCCTGGCCCGCCTGCATCTGAAAAAAAGAATGAAACTCGAACTGCAGAAACTCACCACAGGCCTGAATGGCTTTAACGGGCATGAGCATAGCCCACTCGCCGCCGGTAAAAAATATATAAACGGGAACGGGATCAAAGTAAAGATACCGGATTAAAAAAGAAAAAGCCCCGGTACAGCGAACTGCACCGGGGCTTGTATAAGAATCTTCCCGTAAAATGGGTGAATAGTTATTTAATCTGGAAACTAACCCTTCTGGCCAACTGATAAGCTTCGGGTGAGTCGGTGTTGATGCTTACATCTTCACCTTTACCCTGTGCATTCAGGCGGCTGGGGTCAACACCTGCCTTGGTCAGCATTTCAGCAACAGCGTCGGCACGTTTCTGCGACAGTTTGACGTTGTACTCTTCGGTTCCGCGTTCGTCGGCATAACCAAGCAAATCGACATTCACGCCAGGATTGTTGATCAGGTATGTGCGCAGCACGTTGATCGTGTTAACCGAACCTTTTACCTTCGAACTGTTGAAGTCGAAGTAAATATTGACATAACCGTCGTTGATCAATTTGGCGATCAGCTCGTTGGGATCGACTTCGGCAGCACCTGTGGGCAGCGTTGACACTTTTTGGTCGAGGTTGTCAACTTTGGTACCCAGCTCGGCAACGCGGTTTTCGAGTTGTTTGTCGGCGCTTGTATTCTGAGTCAATCCATTCTCTACAGCTGTAACACGGGTGTCGAGTGCATCGTACATCGATTTGTCGCTCAGGTACCAGTCGGCATGCACGGCGTTTTTGCCTAAAGCAATCGAGAGGCCAATCGTCCCTTTCATAATCAGGGCCATGTTATTAACCTGCGGCCCGCCATTAAACGACAGGTTGGGACGGATATTATCCATCGCGGTGACGTCGCCAAACAAGGTTACCCGGGGTGACAATTTAGCCTGACCGGTTAAACCGGCAAGCAGGATACCTGTGTAATCGTCACCCGCATCGACATCATACTTCATCGTACCGACTCCGGCACCGGCGTGGGCCAGTAAGTTAAAGGTATTGGTCCAGTTTTCAAACTTCATGATCCGTCCCATATTGGCCACACCCTGTACATTAAAGGAGTACAGATCGGTGTCGAATGCAGGAGAGTCATCATCTTCCGAGAAACAATCATAGATAAAGCTTCCCTTAAAACCAAAATACTCGTTGATCATGTAACGTACGCCCAGTTCGGCTCCCCAAAGACCTGGGGTGGGTGAACGATATCCGGGCGAGAAATTACGGTAAGGTTTGTTCAAACCGACACCACCCTCGATCGACCATTTGTTATAGGCCGGTTTTTCGCTTTCCTGGGCATAGGCTCCGGTGAGGAAAAGGCCCATTAAGGCAATCAACAGAAATTTGTTTTTCATAATCATCATTTTAATTGTACATAGTATATTAATGCAGGAAATCCATACAAATGTTCTAATTAACCAAAGATAATAAATAAATCTTTAGCAATTGCAACATAAAAAACCCTATTCTAATTAAAAAGCCGATTTTTTAATCTAACAGCAATTTTTTAAAGAACGAAAATCCGGATCTTGCTTATCAAAATCCGAACCAAAAATACGACATTTGAATAAATACACGCCATTTTTTGTGAAATAATGTCGGTAACTTCATTTTGTTCAAGACCGGGTGAACTGGAATCCGCTGACTGAAAGCGACATATCGACAAAGCGGGCCCGGGCGTTCGGCGGGTCTTTTTGCAGTGCGGAACGGATGCCGGCCGCGGCTTCGGGGTCTTTAGCCATAATAAACAGGTAGCCTCCTCCCCCGGCGCCCAAAAGCTTCCAGGCCAGCGCCCGGTCTTCGAATTTCCGGATAATGGCGGCCACCTCGGGCGTATTGGTCCCCTCGTCGAGGCGGCAGTTTAACTGCCATGATTGCCGGATCATCGCTGCCAGTAAGTCATACCGGTTGGCCTGAATGGCTTCGAAGGTATTTTTGGCATGTCCTTTCATTTCGCGCAAAATGTGGAGGTGCCTGCCCGAATTCAGGAACATGCCCCGCACAATTTCGGCCAGAATATTTTTGGCCACCCGTGTGATGCCGGTATAATATAATAACATGGATCCCGTGTTTTCGGGGCGGGTAAACAGCGGATCGGGCAGCCAGCGGGCAACCGGGTCCTGATCGATCCCGGGCGCCGATTCGAGGTATTTAATCCCCGGCAGCAGTCCGCCGAACTGGTCCTGCCAGCCTCCGCCGGTCGTGAGCAACTGCTCCAGGGCCAGGGTCCGGTTGCCGATCGCGTTCTTGTCCCAGTTCAGCGATGCAAAGTCGGAAAGCGTACCCAGGATGGTGGCGGCCAGAATGGAACTGGTGCCGAGCCCCGAGCCTTTGGGGATAGCCGACAGCAGGCTGATCTCCAGTCCGCCGCCAAAATCGCGAAGCTGTTCTTCGAGCGAGGCATAAGCCGCCTGACAGTAATGGGGATGAAACCCGGCCAGCATCAGCGCCGCCCGGGGAATGGCAAAGGCCGAGCCGATGCGGCTGATGGAGGCAAGCTGTTCCCAGGTGGAAATTTCCTCGCGCTCGCCCAGATCGATCGACCGCAAAACCAGGGTCGGCTTTTCGGTGGGCCGGATGAAGGCCTGCAGGGGCGGCTGCCCGTTCAGTTCGACGGCCACGTTGACCACGGCTCCGCCCTCGATGAGGCAGTAAGGCGGGGTATCGGTCCACCCTCCGGCCAGGTCGAGCCGCGCCGGGCTGCGCCCCCAGACGATCTGGTCGCTCAATACATTTTTTCGCGGGAAGACCGGGTTGGCGCGGAACCGCTCCAGAATGGCCTGTTGCAGGATCCGGAATGCTTCGCGCTCCTCCGCCCCCGCCGCATCGCCCCGGTAACCGGCAACCCGGTCGCGGAACATCCGGTTGTGGATTTGCAGCAGCGGACTTTCGGCAACCGGTAACAAGGCCGGCAGCGCGAGTGGGCCCGCGCAGGCCCACTCGCGGGCCGTATGGTCGAGGTCGGACTGGTAAAAAACACTCTTCCGGTAATTGCCGGCCAGCTTTTCGAGCGAGCGTGCGCGGAAGTGTTCGCGCTGCTGCTGCAGCTTCATCAGATCGGCCTCGTTGCTGATCTGCCCGGCTGACAGTCGCGGGGTGTTCAGCCATAAAGCAGCGTACGTTTCGTTTTCGCGCAGGTCGCCGGTCATCCACCTGATCCAGCCATCGAGCGGGCCGGACTTGTCGGGCACCGGAAAAAGCGGGACTTCCTGGATATCCTGATCTTCGCGCGCAACAGCAGTCAGGGAAATGCCGCGGGCGTCGAGCCATTCCGTCAGCGGGCGTTCCATCCAGTTGGCCCGGGCGGCTTTCCCGCTAAAGGAATCGTTAAAGCCGTACGGCCGTAAACAAATCTTACCGCCGACCGGCACGAGGTCGAGGCAAATGCCCTCGGGCAGGTCGATTTTCCAGGAGTTCTCGGGAATACCGGTGAGAATATGGCGACTGCGCAACGTCCAGCTTGCAGGCACGCAGGAATTCTCAATCCAGATCTGCCGGTTTTGTTCGGAAAACGGCCGCTCCGTGAGGGCGTTCTGAACGAAAATGGATGCATGCGGCTTAATATTCCTGCTCCAGATGGCCCGCTGGTCAAGCACGCGGTTCTGGATCTGCAGCATCGAACTCAGCATATCGCTGCCGGTGCCGAAATGATAAAAGGCGCCACCCTCCAGCGGCAGGATCTTCACGGTGAGCTCCTGAATTCCGGGATCGCTGTCGCGGGGGTTCAGGCCCATGGAGGGGCCAAAGGAACCATACAAATCGTAGTTAGCCGGGCAAAACCGGGTTGGATCGCCGGTATACCCGCTGCGTTCCATTAACAGGTGAACGGCCCGGTCGCTTAACAGCCAGATGCCGATGTCCATCATAAAATAATAGTCGGGCGCCAGTTCCCGGATCTGCTCCACGGGCGGCTTTTGCAGCATGAACTCCAATTGCTCGGGCTGCCGGCGGTTGCAAAAAAACACGCCATGGTTGGATGATTGCTCCGGACTGATCCAGAGCCCGAAGCAAATAACATCGGCCTGAGGCAGGACGCCCATTGTTTCACCAGCCGTGATGAGTACATCGCCGCTGGCAACGAGTGTATTGACCCCGGAAGGCGCCAGTTGCAGAATGCGGTCGTAAAGCGGCGCCTGCAGGTCGAGCAGGGTCTGGTCGAGCCGTTGTCCGCGCTGCCAGCGGAATACAGGAACGGGCGTCAGGATCTTGCCCACGGGCGCATAGGCGGGTAAACGGCGGCTTTGTCCGCCTGCATGCAGGATCATGCGTTTTTGGCGAGTCAGCCAGCTCCCGAAAACGAGTTCCGGCGATTCCTTCTGCCAGGCCCTGTAAAGCATCCAGGCCGTGCCTCCTCCCGAACCTACCCGGGCGCCGCCCGGATCACAGTCGACCATCCATTCACCGGATGACTTCCCGGTCAGCGTATGAAAAAAGGGGATCAATGAAGGAGGTACGGATAGCAAATAGCGGTTCATAACGACTTTTTTACGAAAATAAGAAGAAATACTTAAATCGCGGGAGAAAAAAAATTGTCCTGTCACATGCGGCCAAAATTGGGCAGCATGTGACAGGACAATTCCCTTAATTTTTCTACTTTTGCAGAAATTTAACCCGGAAAACAAACGCGCATGACGACATACAAACGTGTACTCCTGAAGCTGAGCGGCGAATCGCTCATGGGAACACAAACCAGCGGCATCGATCCGCAAAAGCTGACTGACTATGCCCGGCAGATCGGCGAAATTTCGAAAATGGGAGTACAGGTAGGGATCGTAATCGGCGGCGGGAACATTTTCCGCGGCCTCAACGGGGTGGCTAACGGCTTTGACCGTGTAAAGGGCGACCACATGGGGATGATGGCCACCGTGATCAACAGCCTGGCGATCAACTCGGCCCTGAAGGCGGCAGGCATCCGCTCCAAACTGTTCACCGCGATCCGCATGGAACCGGTAGGTGAATTCTTCTCAACCGACCGGGCGCTTGACGCCCTGGAACAGGGTTACGTGGCGATCTTCTCGGCCGGAACGGGTAACCCGTATTTTACGACCGACACCGGCGCAGCGCTGCGCGGCATTGAAATCCGCGCCGACGTGATGCTGAAAGGGACCCGCGTGGACGGCATCTACACCGCCGATCCGGAAAAGGATCCCTCGGCTGTGAAATATGAAAAAATAAGCTTCGACGAAATCTACAGCCGCGGCCTCAAGGTGATGGACCTGACAGCCGCTACCATGTGCCGCGACAACAACCTGCCCATCGTGGTCTTTAACATGGATGTGCCCGGAAACCTGGAGAAAGTGATCCTCGGCGAAGCGATCGGGACGCTGGTAGTATCTAGTCGTAAGTCGTAAGTATCTAGTCGTAAGACCAGGAGCAGAAGACGGTTGCAGGGTTGCAGGGTTGCAGGGTTTCCTACCTTGTTACCCTGATACCTTGTTACCTTGTAACCATTTTCCTCATCTTGATACTCGTGTCTAATAGTCAGGAGAGTCCGGCCTTGGCTGGGATGAGACGGGGTTCGGCGAGGTCGTGCCTGTCGAACTGGCAATATTCCGAATTTTGGGAGATGAATTCCGGAACGAGTCGCTTCATCCGGCAAACCAGCTTCCCTTCGTTTTCCCGTTGCGATGCATGCAGCAACTGATCGATTTCATGCTTCACCTCCTGAAATCCATGCGTACGCACGTGGGCGGCCTTGATTTTGGGGTGGCGGGTCGGAATGGTGCTTTCCTCATCGGCCAGCAGTTCCTCGTAGAGCTTTTCGCCGGGACGAAGACCTGTGAAGGTGATCGGAATGTCTACCCCCGGCTTCAAGCCCGCCAGCGAGATCATTTTCACGGCCAGATCGTAAATTTTGACGGGTTCACCCATATCGAAAACATAAATCTCCCCTCCGTTACCCATAAACCCTGCTTCGAGCACCAACTGGCAGGCCTCGGGAATGGTCATGAAATACCTGATAATATCGGGATGGGTAACCGTTACCGGTCCGCCTGCCGCGATCTGCTTGCGGAACAGGGGTACGACCGACCCGTTGGAGCCGAGCACATTTCCGAAGCGGGTGGTGATAAACTGGGTTTGCGTCAGGCCCGACTGAGCAAGGGCCTGGATGTAAATTTCACAGATCCGCTTCGAAGCGCCCATCACGTTGGTGGGATTAACGGCCTTATCGGTCGAGATCATGACGAATTTTTTGACACCGTATTGTACCGACAGGTCGGCGAGCAGCCGGGTTCCCCCGATGTTGACCCGGATGGCCTGGTAGGGTGCGTCTTCCATCAGCGGCACATGTTTATAGGCCGCGGCATTGAATACATATTGCGGGCGGAAGGCTTCGAATACCTGACGCATCCGGTGCCTGTCGGTCACACTGGCGATCACCACTTCGAAACGGGAAGCAGGATACGTGTTAAGCAGCTCGTTCTGCAGGTTGTACAGGGGCGATTCGGCCTGGTCGAGCAGGATCACTTTCCGCGATTCGAATGCCATGAGCTGGCGTACGATTTCGGAGCCGATTGAACCTGCCGCGCCGGTAACCAGCACGACGGTATCTTTCAGCCCGGCGGCAACATGATCGAGGTTCAGCCAGATGGGTTCGCGGCCGAGGAGGTCCTCGATGTTCGCTTCGCGGATTTGTTCGGGCCGCAGCTTTCCGTCGATCCAGTCTTTGAAAGGCGATACTTCGCGCAGCTTCACGTTGTAGAGCAGGCAATGGCTGAAAAGTTCCTTTTTCCGGGTGGGCGTGATGTTGTGTGCATCAACAGCCAGGATCACTTCGTGAACCTTCATGCCGGCGAGCATTTTCCGGAAGACGGTTTCCTGCGACCAGATGGGTTTCCCCTCCAGGCGCTTACCGATGAGATCCGGACTGTCGTCGATGAACCCGGCAACGCTGATCCTCGAGTAACGGTCGTGCTCCAGCACGCCCGCCGCAATCTTTCCCATCTCGCCCGCACCGAAAATAATAACCGGATGCGAATCGGGCCGGGGATCGATCAGGCTGTGATACAGGCCCCTGACAATGAGCCGGGAGCTGATCATAACAGCCGAAGTAACGGCGCCGTGGATAATGACCACCGCATAAGGGATAACCGCTACCCCCGGAATGGGCTTATAGTGGGTGATGAGGGCGATCACCAAAACAGCCGACACGGCCAGGAACACCCCCAGCGCGCACCGCACGGCATCCTCGATATTCGAATGCCTGATAATTCCCTGGTAGGACCCGCTCCGCAAAAAGGCGAACAGGTACATCGGAAGAATGATCACGGCAAGCTGGATCAACAGCTCATAAAAAGCAAGCTGGTCGGAGATCCGGTTGTATCTCAGCATGTAGGCGATCACAAAGGCTATCGCGGTAATGCCCAGGTCGCCGGCGAGCACGAGTCCTCTGGGCAGGCTGTAGTTCCTGACGTACTTGTATAAAGATTGAATCATTGAAGAAGTTTTTAGCAATTAGTAGTAAGTCGTAAGTAGTAAGTCGTAAGTAAGAAGTAGGGGCATGGGGCATAGCGGCGAACGGAGACCGGAGACCGGAGACGGGAGAACGGAAGAAATTTTATGATTCGCGACTCGAGACGCGCGACCCGAGACTTTTCAGATCTTTCACCATTCTGTACATCCGGCGTCGGGGATAGGTTATGAAGTCGGAATGCACCCGGTAGCCCATACTTTTGTAAAAGCCGATTGCCCGTTCGTTGTTGTGGTAGTCGGTCGTCAGCGATAACCGTTCGATCCCCTCCTCGCGGAGCCTGGTTTCAAGTTCGGTGAGCAGCTTCTGCCCGATGCCTTCGCCCTGGTGATCTTTCAGAACAGCAATCGACAACAGTTCGGCAAACTCTTCGGTGTCGGCTGCTTTTTTGTCGGTTTTCGAAAAATTAAGCAGCAACCGCAGCAGTGCAGCGGGCCGGCTGAGCAGTAAAATAAATCCCACGCGCAGGAACTCAAAGAAGTTTTTCACCACCAGTCCGGTATTAAAGTTGCCCGACAGGGTGGAGGCGGCGCAAAAACCCAGCAACTTGTCCTGTTCAAAGCACCCGAGCATCAGCCCGAAGGGATCGCGGCACACACTTTTGTAATACACCCGCAGAAAGCGGTCACCAAGGCTGGTCAGGAAAAAATTACTGAACGACTTCCGGTGTACGGAAACGACCTGGTTGATATGTTCTTGTTGGATAAGGCTCACGGTCATGATTTAAGATGTTTTCGACAACACTTACAATTTGCTTAAGATTCCCTTTTCGGGTGTAATGTTTCATGGCATAGACGAAGCCGGCATTTCCCTTGTCGGCCCGCGTACCGGGGCTCCACGACATGCATTTGTGCATCGCTTTGGCCAGTTCGGTTTCATTTTCGGGTTCGACCACCAGTCCGCAGCCCGAGTCGACGATGGCTCGGGCGGTATCGCTTTCAGGATCGAGGCAGCCCACGATCGGCTTTGACGAAAACATATAGGCCGGAAGCTTGGAGGGTACCGAGCTCATGGCTGCATTTTTCATCACCGGCAGCAGCAGCACATCGGCCTGGCTTTGGACGGCCGGCACCATGCCTTCGGGCACCGGTATGAAATCGATGACCTGTTCCGGATGTTGGCGTGCCAGATCCTTGCAGGCCGCGGTCATCGACCCCGATCCGGCAATAACAAGCCGCGCGTTGCGCAGACCGGCCCTGACGAAAGCTTTGATGAGCAGGCTTGTCCCCGCCAGCGGTCCGTTGTTCCCCAGGTACATAAAGGTGAACAGCTTGTTCCGCGGAAGGTCGTGGTAGGCCATCTCCTCACGGAAGCGGGTAAACGGCTCATCGTTTTGCCAGTTTGCCGCAACCGTGATTTTATCCGGCCCGATACCCCGTGTGGATGCCAGGCGTTGCTTCATCTGTTCCGATATCGTGATCACAGCCGTGCATTGTCGCAGAATGTACCGGTCGAGGGGCAACAGGATCCGGTAAAAAAGCTTCCGTGCAAAGGGCAGTTTGGCGATCAGCGATTCGGGATACAAATCCTGAACATGGACCACGCAGGGAATTTTCAGCTTCACGGCCGCCCGAACGATCAGGTACTGGGCTGCCAGCGGCCAGGCGTTCAGGTAAATGCAGCCGGTATCGTCGCTCAGACCGCGGATCGCGGCCGCACAGTGTTTCCCGAAGCTGTAGCTCTCGCGCAGGCGCCCGAAAAGACCGGAACGGGCGTAGGTGAACGAGTTTACGCGGATGGTTTGCCAGAAAGCCGAATGGAAGGATTGTTCGAAGCGGAAACCGAAAGGCCGCGTAGGCCGGGGACAAATAACGGTAAGCGGATATTTTTTTGACAAATGTTCGGCTATGTCTCTTGAGACAGAGGCAGACACAACCGGCTCGGGCGGAAAAACCGCCGAGATCAGTATGACTCGTTCCATGTTGGTTGAAGTTGTGTTAACTATTTTTCGTAGGCACCCAGGTCAGGCGCTTTTCCCTTGAAGGGCAGTCCCACATCGACGCCTTTGTCGATCAGGTCGCTGCCGGTGGCAAGTTTAAGAAAGTTAATGGATGGAAGGGCTCCGTTGGCGCCCCGTTTGCCGGACAATGCTTCGTGATCGGCGTTCACATCGAGAAAATCGTTAATACTTACAGACACGTCGGGCGAATCGTTCCAACTGTTGTGATCGTTAATCCCGTATGGTGTAAAGTTTCCCACGCTTCCGTTGCGGTAGCTGACGTTATTCCGCAGAATGATTGGGTTTTTGTACTGGACCACGTCGAACCCGATACGGTCGTTGCTGTAGGCAGTATTGTTGTAGAAGGTCATCCTGACGTTTCCGTCGTTTTGGTTAAACCCGATAAACCGGTTGTCGAACGCCAGGCAATGGGTCAGGATACGCTGTGATACCGAAAGCGGAGGCTGTACGGTCTGCCCCAGCTTGAAGCCGCCCCCGTCGCCGCCGCCGCGGCCGTTTTTGAAGGCCCAGCATTCCTTAAAGATGACCACGCCTTCATTTTCCCAGCAGTCGAAGCCGTCGTCGGAATTAAACCACGACCGGCATCCTTCATAGTAGGTATAGGATTGTGAGGAGGTGAAGCAGAAGACAAAGCCGTCGGCCTGTCCACCGGGATACCCCTCGGTTGAGACGTCGTAATTATCGTAAGCATCGCAATTGATCAGGTAAACCGTGTCGACATTGTATCCGTGAAATCCCGGTCCTTCATTGCCGCGCGAAACACATTGTTCAAGCTTGTGGTTCACGCCCTTGTCGAGCGCGAAGCCCGCGGTATTGAGACTGCGCCCGTGCTGGCTGACGCCGGTAACGGTGAGTCCTTTGAGGTGAAACCACGAACAGTACTGCAGTTTAATCCCGATATTATTCTTCGTGCTGGTGATCCGGGAACAGTCGAGTATCGGCGTTTCGCCGGGATAATTAAAAATACTGAACGGGTAGGTCTTCGACCCTTTTTTCTGTGCCACGAAAACCCCGAATTCATCTTCGTTACCGGCGTAATAAACTCCGCCGCGGATATAAACGGTGTCGCCGGGTTCGGCCGCAGTAAATGCCTTTTGCCAGGTCGCCCACGGACGCTCGGGCGTACCGGGATTACTGTCGTTACCGTCGGGTGCCACAAAATACAGCGATAGTCCTGAAGGTACAACCACCGGTTCCTGATAAGAGTCGGGCAGTTTGTCTTCTTCTATGCTTAAGGGTCCCTGATTAACCCTGGTGCTACACGCGAGTAACACCAACAGACAACATGATATGATGAAATATGAGATCCGCATGATTTGGCGCAAATCTAACTCATATTCCCGACATAGACAAACGTCTGTTGTATTTATATACATCGGTTACGATAATATTTTTATCTGTATTAAATGTATGGGTGCCTTTAAAGCCCGATTTCGCGTCGACCCGGGTGGTCGATAATAGTTCTTCGGCATAGCTGTTTTCGGTGAGCCTGGTAATCCGGCTCAGGTTGAACGCCCTGCCGTAACGCACCGAACAGTCCTGCGAAGGACGGATGATCTCTCCGTCGCGCATAAAGATCCTGCCGGCAGGCCGGGCGGTCCGCACATCGGTGTTGAGCGGGTTGGCCGGGTGGGGGGTCCATTGGTTCGTCAGCAGGTTGTCCGAATAAAACAGGTACAGCTCATTGTGATCCTCAAAACCGGGAGCAGCGTTCACCGAAGTAAACAGCCACCATTTCTGCTCATGAAAAAATACCGTGGTGTCGGTGGCTTTAATCTGTTCCATCAGGTTCATCACAAATGTCCACTCGTCCGGAAAACCGGTACACTTATATAGTTCGATGGTCCGGTTGCCTGCTGTTTCGGGGATCATATACCAGCAACCGTCGTGCTCAAAGACAAAGGGATAGGATAAATGATACGGCTTGTCGAGCACCACCCGCGAACCGAGCAGCGTTCCCTGCCGGTTGAGTTCCAGAAGCGTGATATGGGCTTTGCCTCTCTTGTAAATAAATTCTTCAACAAACAGCAACACCCGATCCTGATGCCGCACGACAAACGGATCGGCCCAAAAGCGGTCGGACGGCGGCACCAACAGCTTTTCCTTCCCGTTGTACTGATACTTGATAAACCATCTCGACTCGGTCCGGTAAACAACAAACCGGTACAGGTAAAACGACAAAAAAGCCACCAGATTTCTGAAAGCCAGCGTGTTGCCCGGCAAGGCCGGTTCAACAAACGACTGTGCGCTTTGCCGGAACCGTGACCGCTCCCTGTCGAAAAAATCCTGCCCGCCGGCCGAAAGGCCCCCCAAAAGGCGGGGCAGGATCAGCGCGCACAGGTGAAACGCGTGGTTCCGGTTAACATGAATGGAATTGTAGTTGACCTTAAACCAGTTGCGGTGAATAACGGCTTCGCCGTCGAACGCTCCGTTAGAGCATCGGACTACCGCCGCCAGCACGGGTGCTTTCTCCATGGTCTCCCGGTAAAAACCGCAAACGCTTCCTTCTTCGTTTTCAATGCTATAGTGCCAGACCCCGTAACGGGCGAGCGGTACGGCGGTGCCGGGCACTGCAAAGGAGCTCAGGTTAAGGATCAGATCAAGCTTGCTGACGGCTATCTCCCGGCGGCTTATGGTAAAATCGTTCTGAATGTGTGTTTCGGGCACTTCCTTCAGCAGCCTCGCGAGGCTGGAGGTTCTGTGATAAAAAATCCGGTGCCCGACGGCATACCGGTCGAGCATTTCATGAATGCGGTACATCAGTGAACCTGACGGCACTTTTTCATGGGGCTTGTCGCTGTTCAGCATCACCAGCCGGATATCGGCGGTTCCCGAACGGATGATCTTTTCAATGGTCTTGTAAATCCAATGGGGCACAGTCTGACTGTCGAGGATTAATCCTACCCGAAGTTTATCGTTCATCATTTCAGTACATTAACAACGGCCATTTGTGGCTGCTTTACGGATAATAACTCTTTAACTGTTTTACAGATATAGAGCAGGTCTGCATCGCTTAAATCGGGGTATACCGGCAGCGATACGGTACCGTTCCAGATACGTTCGGCGTTTGGAAAGTCGTGTTCGCTGAGCTGGTAGGCATCGCGGTAATAAGACATCCGGTGAAGGGGTTTATAATGCACCGAGGTGCCGATCCCTTTTTCGGCCATGAGCTCGATAAACCGGTTGCGTGAAACCGGAGCCCCCGGTTTCAGGACGATGGGGAAAAGGTGCCATGAATGGTTCTCGGCCGGACCCTGGCACACCGGCAGGTCGATGGCCTCCACGCCGCTTAGTTCCTGAAGATAGACCATGGCGCAGCGCTGGCGCTGTTCGCGGAACCAGGCGGCTTTTTCAAGTTGCGCCAGCCCGATGGCAGCATTCACGTCGGGCATGTTGTACTTATAGCCGGGAGCCACCACATCGTATTCCCACGACGATTTTGTGGAGGTGAAACGTTCCCAGATATCGCGGTTGATGCCATGCAGACGCATGATCTTGACCCGGTTGTAAATGGTTTCATCGTCGGTAACCAGCATGCCGCCTTCGCCCGTTGTGATGGTTTTGTTGGCATAAAAGCTGAAACAGGTGACGTCGCCAAAGGAACCGACGTAGCGGTTACCAAACCTGGTGGGGAACGCGTGGGCGGCATCTTCGATACTGCGGATCCCGCGGGCGCGGCAAATGTCGGTGATGCCTTCGCCATCCGGGGTTGTCATGACAGGCGACTGTCCGCCGAAATGGACCGGGATGACGGCCTTAATGTGCGGGTGTTTTGCCAGTGTGTGCCGCAAAATAGCCGGCGTTATGAGGCTGGTTTCGTAATCCACATCGGTGAACACGGGATTTGCTCCCATGTAGCGTACAATTTCGGCTGTTGCCGTAAACGTCATCACGGGTATGGCCACCTGGTCGCCTTCCTTTAAACCGATCGCTTCGACGGCCAGGTGCAGGGCGGCCGTGCAGGAATTGACAGCACAGGCGTATTTTGCCCCGACAAATTCGGCAAAGCGTTTTTCAAACTGAAGGGCTTTTGAGGAGGTCGTCAGCCATCCGCTGTCGAGCACTTCCTGTACGTACCGGGCTTCATTTCCCGCCATCGGCACCTTTGAATAAGGGATTGTCATATTTTTTTTAGCTTTTAGCTATTAGCTGTCAGCTTTTAGCTGGTTAAAGTGTCTTGATACTACTTAAACACCACAGAGTACATCGTCACCCAGATGAGCTTCATATCGAGCAGGAACGAATAGTTGTTGATGTATTTTTCGTAGAGTTCGAGTTTCTTCGGGAGGACTTCCTCACGGTAGGTTTTTTCCGGTTCGTCCGACCGGCTCAGCAGCTCTTCCTCGCCGCGGAATTCGATAGCCGCATAATCGGTGATCCCCGGTGTGACCATCAGCACCCGGCGCCACCGCTCGGGATAGACCATCACCCACTTTTGCACCTCCGGACGCGGTCCCACGACCGACATTTCGCCTTTCAGCACGTTGATCAACTGCGGCAGTTCGTCGAGTTTTGTTTTCCGCAAGATCTTTCCCACACGGGTGACCCGGGAACTGTCGCCGGCATCGAAACGGCCTTTCGCCGCCTCATCGAGCACCCGCATGGAGCGGAACTTATAAAGCCTGAAGGGCCTTCCTTTTTTCCCGATGCGTTCCTGGCGGAAGAATACCGGTCCGCCGTCGTGCAGAACGATCAGGAGGGCGATCATCAAAAACAGCGGACTCAACAGGATCAGGGCAGTCAGTGAAACACCCATATCAAATACCCGCTTTAAGCCGGGCCAACGTAAACGAAATTTTAGTTTCATAGGAGGAAAGATTAGTCGTAAGTAGCTAGTCGTAAGTCGTAAGTAATTAGTCTTGATACTTGTGTCTTGATACTTACGACTTACGACTTACTACTTACTACTTGATTCCAGACGCGGGTGTAGGCGGCGAAGACTTTTTGCATGGTGTACTGCTCAAGCACCCGTTCGGTCGCTCTTGCCGAAAAAAGTTCGCGTTTACCGGTGCCGGACATGAGGCTCACAACCGCCTCGCCCAGCGTCGCCGGGTCTTTAACCGGCACACAGATCCCGCAGGGTGTTTCGGTATTCACCGCCAGCATATCGGGGATTGCTCCAACATCGGTGGCAACCACGGCGCAGCCCATGGCCATCGCCTCGAGCACCACCATCGGAAAGCCTTCGGTGTGGCTGGGCAAGGCCAACACCGGAAAACGCGCCATATGCGCCAGCACCTGATCCTGACCCTGTTGTCCCTTAAAAACCAACCAACGCCCGTTGTCGCGCGCACCGGCGATTTTCGCGAGTTCATTCCGCACCTGTTCTTCATAGGGTCCGATCAGCACCAGTTCTTCGACCAGGCTGGTCGCAGTGCAGGCCTCGACCAGTTCGTACACGCCTTTCTTCCGGAGCACGTGGCCCACATAGAGTACGCCTCCCTTCCGGCGTCCGGGCTTTTCCTGCTGAAGTTCGCGCGCTCTTCGCTCAACTTCCTGCGACAGCGGGTTGGGTACACACGACACATTGGCGCATCCTTCGTCGATCAATGCTCCATAGGAGGGGTCGTCGATGACCACGGAGCGTGAGCTTTGCCTGATTACGCGCATCAGCATTTTCCATTCCCAGTTTTTCCTGGCGCGCAAAGCGGGGATCCGCCCGAAATGCCAGTGGACAACAACGGGAACGTTCCGCCGTTTGCCGGCCCGGATGATGAGCAGGTCCTTGATCAGGGCCAGCGACGAACTGCTGGCCAGGTGAACCAGGTCGGGCATGTCGCGCTTCATGATGCGGCCCACGTCGAAATAGGTTTTCAGCGAATTGCTGATGCCCGTGTACAGCCGCATGAGCTTCGATTCGGAAGTGATCGGCCTGAGCCGGTGCGACGTGTTGTAGACCGTGAGCCGCGCATCGGTCTGGTTGGCTTCGACATAATTGATCATGTTGACCGTCACCGACTGGATGCCTCCTACAGGCGGAGGCAGCGGTGCAACTAATAATAGCTTCATGTTTTATCTGATTCAGGATGGTTTTTTGACTCCCCGCAAACTTCCCCCCAGCAACAGGTGCTGGAAGTAGCGCGGGATTCCGGTCATTTCGGCAGCGAGTTTGGTAATCGAGCTGTTGTCGGACGCTCCGGTTACCTTCAATTTATAAGGATTGGTAAAGCGATCGTTCCAGCCCGCGTCGGTCGTTCTGCCTAGTTTTATTCCGCTGGCTTTCAGCATTTCCGCACATTCGTGGTCGTAATCGCCGTTGGGATAGGCGAAGTATTCGGCCTTAGCGCCTAAAAGCTTTTCGGCATCGGCTTTGCATCCGGCAACCTCTTCTGCTATTTCGCCAACGGTACACTGGGTCAGGATGGGATGAAAGCGGGTATGGAGCCCGAAGTCCACGTGTTCTTTCATTTCAAGGATCTCCTGCTTGCTGAGCGCCTGCCGCATGCCGCGGTAATTCCGTTCGGGACGGTGGAGGTAATTATTCCGCAGTTCCCGGATCCGCTGTGAATTTGGTACCTTCTTGAGCCGCCCTGCTTCTTTGGGGCTGCAGGCAGTCCACCAGAAATGGCGTTCCGTGTCGATAAGACCCGTGCTCAGAAAGATGGCCGGCCTGATGCCGTATTTGATAAACAGGGGCAGCAGGTTGTAATTTCCTTTCCAGCCATCGTCGAAGGTCACCACCAGCGCATGATCCGGTAATTTTTTCGTACCCGGAGCATACAGGTATCCGGCCAGGTCGCCCAGGGAAACGGGGCGGTACCTGCGTGTGAGGTATTGCAGGTGCTGTTCGAAGGTCATGGGATCGGGATCGTGATAGAGGATCACCGAAACCCGGTCCCGGGTCAGGAAGCGGATCAGTGCTGCCAGTCCGCTGTACCGGATCAGTCCGTAAACCAATCCCGTTAACAGCCGGATCATATGCTCAGCACTTGTTTCCGGGTTTTCCAGTACCACGCGCAGGTTTCTTCCAGGCCGCGTACCACTCCGACCCGTGGCCGGTACCCCAGGATGCTGCGTCCTTTTTCGTACGAAGCCAGCGAATGGGCAATGTCGCCCTGCCGCGGAGGTCCGTATTCAAAGACAACCCCGCCAATTTCGGGGTCGAAAGCCGCCAGGTTTTTCCGGAGTTGCCGTGCAAGCTGGTTAAGCGAGGTACGCTTCCCGCAGGCCACGTTGAACACTTCGGCCACCGTGCCGGGTATATAATCGGCTGCCGCCTCCTTGTTGACGCTGTACCAGACCTTTTGCCGCTCCCGGATCACCGCTGCCGGAGTCACGGCCGCAAGCTGATTGGCCTCAAGCACGTTCCCGATATAGGTGAAGTCGCGCGAGGTGGAACCGTCACCGTAGATCCGGGGACTTTCGTAGCGGATCAGGGCGCGTGCAAACTTCGGAATTACCGCAGCATATGCCCCGTTGGGGTCCTGACGGCGCCCAAACACGTTGAAATAGCGCAACCCGATGGTCTCGATCCCATAAAGGTCAGAAAAGTTACGGGCGAACTGTTCATCGGCGACCTTGGTGATCGCATAAGGAGACAGCGCATTTCCGGTTCGGTATTCCACCTTGGGCATGCCCGGGTCGTCGCCATAGGCTGCCGAACTGGCGGCATACACAAACCGTTTTACACCGGCTTCCTGGGCAGCAAACAGCATCTTAACGAATCCGCCCACATTGACATCGGTGGTTGTCATCGGATCGGCCACCGATCGCGGCACGCTCCCCAGGGCCGCCTGGTGCAGGACATAGCGGCAACCTTTGGCCGCCCGGAGACAATCACTGTAATTCCGGATATCCCCTTCGAGCAGTGCAAAGAGCGGATGCTTCAGGGCCTGTTCCAGGTTGGACAAGCTGCCGGTTGAGAAATTATCGAGGCAGACCACCTCGTTGCCTTGTTCAAGCAACTGGTCGACCAGGTTGGAGCCGATGAATCCGGCACCGCCGGTCACCAGCACACGTGTGTTTTTGATTTTTGTTTCCATGATAAGAAGTCGTAAGTATCTAGTCGTAAGTCGTAAGTAGCTAGTCGTAAGTCGTAAGACCGGCTCTGCTTAGAGGCGGCCGTCGACCAGTTCGCGTTCCCACATGCCTTTGAGGTCGTAGATCACGGCATTGTGTCCGTTCCGGAGTTTCGACAGGTCGATCGCGGCAAACTTTTTGTGCGCCACAGCCAGTACCACGGCATCGTACCGGTTGCCGATGTAATCGTCGACCAGGTCCAGCTTGTATTCTTCTTTCACCTCTGCTTTTTTCGCCCAGGGGTCGTATACATCGACGGTACAGCCATACTGTTTCAGTTCGCGGATCAGGTCGACCGCTTTCGTGTTGCGGATGTCGGGGCAGTTTTCCTTGAACGTGACACCAAGCACCAGTACCCGACTATCCCGCACGGCATGACCTTTTTTGATCATCAGCTTCACAATCTGCGAAGCGACCCATTCGCCCATCCCGTCGTTCATGCGGCGTCCGGCCAGGATAATCTCGGGAATATATCCGCTTTCCTGCGCTTTCTGCGCGAGGTAGTACGGGTCGACGCCGATGCAGTGCCCTCCCACCAGTCCCGGCCGGAAAGGCAGGAAATTCCATTTTGTACCTGCCGCATCCAACACGTCCTGTGTGTCGATGCCCAGGTTGCTGAAAATTTTTGACAGTTCGTTTACAAAAGCAATATTGATATCGCGCTGCGAGTTTTCGATCACTTTGGCCGCTTCGGCGACACGGATCGACGGCGCGAGATACGTTCCGGCGCTGATCACCGAGCGGTAGAGCTCGTCGACCCGGCGGCCCGCTTCGGGCGTTGAACCCGAGGTCACCTTGCGGATCAGGGTCACCGTATGCTCCTTGTCGCCGGGGTTGATCCGTTCGGGCGAATAGCCCACAAAGAAATCGCGGTTGAAGGTCAGACCCGAAAACTGTTCGAGTACCGGCACACAGTCTTCTTCGGTGGCGCCGGGATAAACCGTCGATTCATAAACGACCAGGTCATTCTTTTTCAGCACTGAGCCAACCGTTTCGGACGCCCGAAGCAAGGGTGTCAGCACAGGCCGGTTGTTTTTATCGGTAGGCGTGGGCACCGTTACAATATAAAAGTTACACGAGGCGATGTCTTCCTTCCGGGTCGTCAGATGCAGTCCGCTGGAACTGCTCTGCCCCGGCTTTACAAGCACGGCCTCCAGATCATGGGCGGCAACTTCCAGGGTGAGGTCCTCCCCCGCCCTGAGCTCTTCCACCCGGGCATTGTTTATATCAAATCCGGTTACGCGGTATTTCCGGGCAAATTCAACGGCCAGCGGAAGTCCCACATAGCCCAGCCCGATCACAGCAATATGTATAGATGGTGTCATATAAATGGAATTAGTCGTAAGAAGCTGTTAGCTATTAGCTGTTAGCTATTAGCTGTTAGCTTTGAGTAAGAATGAAAAAAAGTTTCCTTGTTACGTTGTTACCTTGCAACCTTGTTACCTTGTAACCCTGCCACCGTCCTCCGGTCTCCGGTTTCCGTTCTTGCGCTATGCGCCTTGCGCTCCCAGGAGGCGAAGGTATCCGTTTACGATTTCCTCGCGGTTAAAGGTTTTCATGACCACATTCCTGTTTTTTTCGCCGGCTGCACGGAGTTTTTCGCGGTCCATTTTGAGCAGGTAGCTTAGGGCTGCCTTGATCGATTGAGGATCGGAGGCATCGCACAGGAGGTTTTGGTTGTGACTTAAAAAAGCCGGCACATCCGAAACCCGGGAACAAACGACCGGTTTGGCGCAGGCCATGGCTTCGCAGATCGTATTGGGAAATCCCTCCTGGAAACTGAACAGGCCAACCGCATCAGCTTCCTGCACAATCCGCAGGATATCGGTGGTCGCAGGATAAAACCCGATGACCTGTTCCAATCCTCTTTTTTGAATTTCTGCCACCGCCTTAGTATAAACCGGGTTTAGCTCCTTGCGCTGCACATCTTCGCCATACCAGTCGATCCGGAGCATGCTCCGCTCCTGGCTGCTCAGCAGGGAGAGCGCCTCGATGAGTCCCATGACATTTTTTTCGGTGCTGATCCGGGCCGCCACCACCAGGTAAAGCCGCGGATTTCGCCTGAAGAGGAAGTTTTCGGGCGGCCGGAACCGACCGAAATCGATGATATTATAGAGCACATGGCTTTTCGTTTTCGGCAGAAGGGGGTTGGCCTGGTAGACCAGTTCCATGTTGGCGCCGGAGTTGGCCACCACCGCATCGGAGAACAGATGGAACCAGCGGTAAAGCCTCAGTTTGGGCGATTTTACAATACCGGGGTTCGCCGTGCGCTCACCTACCACCAGCTTCCATTTGCGGAAAGGAAATCCGGAAACCTCACTGATAAAATTCGCGGCCTCGAGGAACGACAGCACGGCATCGTAGTTCCCGCGCCGGATAAAGCGTCTCATTTTCAGCAGGCGTTTCAGGTAGCTGCTTTCCTGAATACAGGTGATGCTGATCCCTCTCTGCTCCACTTCAGGGTTAAAAAAGGGCAGGTGGTGATAAGTGAGAAATGAAACGTTATGCCCTTTTTCGCGGAAGGCAGCGGCCAGTTCAATCAGTTGCCGCTGAGCGCCACCCAGGCACAGGCTATCGATAACACAAAGTATTTTCATCTTCTTGCAGGGTATTTTCATCTTCTTGCAGGTTGGTTGATTCTTTTTGAAGGTAAATGGCACTGGCGGCGATATAGGCAAAGATGACCCAGCCTATTTTCACGTACAGTAAATGTCCGCTTAAAAGCATTCCGGCAATCGGAAGGAATAAAAGCAGTTGGAGCAGATAACCCTGTTCGCGGTAAGTCTGCCAGCCGAGCATGACAATACGGTAAAGAAATACCAGGTATATGGCCAATCCGGCGACGCCCGAGAAACAAAGGATTTCGATAATCACACTGTGGGGGCTCATGAGCTCGCCGTACTGCCAGGTGCTGAAGAATTCATAGCCGGTGCGGCCAACGCCAAAGATGGGGTTTTCGGTCCATACCGGCAGAACCGTCCGCCAGATCTCGTCGCGTTGCGAAAGATCGCCGTTCTCGACGGTTTCCATGAGGCGCTCCGCGACCACCTCTGAATGGAGCAGGTACTGCCAAAGCAGCACAAGACCCACCATGCCGGCAAACACGAGGACTCCTTTTACCCACACCTGCTTTGTCTTGTACAGCACAACGATCGACACAAACGCAGCAACGAAGGCGACAAAGGCCATTCGTGACCCGCTCGCGATGAGCAGACTGAAAAGAAAAGGGGTGCCCGCCAGAAACAGGTAGCGCATCCAGCCAAAGCCGCCGCGGTTCTGTATCACCAGCAACACGATGTAGATCAGCGAAACACACATCCGGATGCCAATTTCATTTTCGTTCGTGCCAAAAATGCTGACCCTTCCGTCGTCGCTGAAACCAACACCGATGCCCAGCGGGTACAGCACCGAAAGGGTTATCGAACCGGCTGCAAATCCAAGCAGCCCTTTTTCGAGCACCATCGGGTCCTCCGCTTCGTGATTGATCAGGATCCAGAAAAGCAGGATATTCTGCAACAGGCTGAATTCAAAAAAATCGGTATGCCCGTACCGCATATTGAATATATTGATCAGCGTCAGCAAAATAAGGAACAGCATTGCGGTCCTCAAAAATGGCTTGAAGGCAACGGGAGTTCTGAACCTGAGGATCGAAGGCGCCATGAACAGGACGTAAATGTAAGCCATCAGCTTGGCGATCGAGAACGCCCCGTCGGTGTAAAACGGATCGTACACTTCGAAGTTCAGGGAAAAAAAGACCAGGAAGAGCGCAATCCTTTGTAAATTTTTTAACATCGTTTATCTGAGTTATGTGTATATCCGTTCAAATCAGTTTAAAAAAAATGAATAGTCGTTTGGTGTGCTGCGCGAGCCAGCCCCTGATCACGGAACGCCCCACCGGAAACAGGTCGAACCTGATCTCCAGGGCAGCTACCAGGATCAGATAGGTGATGCCAAGCAAAGCGGTTGTGAAGACCCCGTAACTGAAATACCGTTCAATCAAAAAGAAAGGAGTGATCGAGGCAAGCGTGATCAGTGCGATCGCGGCAAACTTTTCGAAGGGAAAGAAGCCGGAAACGCTACTTTTCACCAGCCTGATCTGCGCCGCCAGATTAAGCAGCCTCGGAACGGCGACCCCGATGAGGGCGCCCGACATCGCCCCCCAGATGCCAAAAAATTTAGTCAGGAAATAAATAGACGGAACCACGATCAATCCGCCGATGATATGTGAACGCAGACTGGTACGCGTATTTCCGGTTGCGCGGAGAATGACATCGGTGCCCAGCATAAAGATGAGGAACGATAACAGGTATACCCGGAATAAAGGGACCGCATCGGCATAATTTTCAGTGAAAAGAAAGGAGATGATCTTGCCCGCATAGAGCATGACAACAGCGATAGCCGGCAAAGCGAAAGCATAGGTTCGGGCTACGAACGAGCGGTAAACTTCAACAACCTCTTTCATCTTACCGGACTTGTACTTTTCAATCATGTGGACCAGCGAAACCTGCGAGATGGAATCGTAAATCTGATTAATGCCCGGGATGCCGTAAAAGGCGATCGCGTAGATGGCATAATCGGTGGTCGACAGGAAGGAGATGCAGATTATTTTATCGAACCGCTGGAAAAAGATGTTCAGGCTCACCGCCGCGCCGAACGGCAGACCGTATTTCAACTGCTCCTTAGCAAGGCCGGTATCGAAGAGCTTTTGGCCCCGACCGCCACCCCGAAAGCCCCTGAATACATAAAAAGAAACAAACAACAGCGAGGCGGCAGCTGAAAAGATGATCGCGTTAAACACCGAATTCAGTCCCGGCAAGATCAAAAACAAAACGACAACCAGGGTTAACCTGAGCAGGATCTCGGCGGGAGGATAAGCCAGGCTGGTGATCAGATCTTTCCGCAGCACGTACAGGGGCTCGATCATCATAGCCGGCATCAGCAGGATCACGCCTGCCAGAATATAATACCGGTACTCGTACAACTCACCTTCGCCAATCAGGTATCGCGAAATTTCGGGAACCGAAATGATCGTTACGGCAATGAGCGTCGCCATCACCAGAAATAAAAAGGTATTGGTTACCAACGCCTTCTTTCGGCGGTCGTCACTTCCGGGATAGAAATAATACAGATTGGCATGTATGGTCAGACTAAAGAACTCGATGCAGAAAAACACGATCACATAATACTGGGCAAATATTCCGTATTCATCGCGCGTGAGAAACCGCGTCAGAAATAAAGGCATTGAAAAGGTGGCAAGTAAAGCAATCATCTTGCCACCTATCATACTGCCGGTTAACAGCATTCTCCCCGAAAAATGAGTTGAGCTTGCATTCTTCATTTTAATCCTCTTTCTCTTCTCCTTAACTGCTTACCGGAACTTTGTTTAAATTGACCTTGGTTCCGTTTACCCTTGGCTGATGCTGAACGGGGACATCTTTCCGTTTCCCGAAATAATCGGCTGTTTTTTTATCGTTGTATTTATAAGAATAATTATACCCGTAGCCAAACCGGCTGGCCTTGATATCGTTGATCACCAGCGAAAGATGTTTCATCAGTCCACGGTCGGAAAGCTCATTGATAAAGCTGATCTGGTCTTTGCGGCTTACCCCGTAGCGCAGGATCACGATATTCAGGTCTGAAGCCCGGCAGGTGATCAGTCCGTCGGTAACCAGCGAAATCGGGGCATTGTCTATAATGACATAATCAAACTCTTCCCTGGCGCGGGCTATCAGCTCGGAAAACGCCGGACGTTCGAGCAGCTCCGCCGGATTGGGCGGGATGGGACCCGAAGCCACGAACGACAGGTTGTTAATGCTGGTCTCCAGCACAATTTCTTCGTAGGTGGACTGCCCGATCAGGTAGGTGCTAAGTCCCCAGACCGATTTCATATTCAGGGGCTTGTGCAGATGAGGCCTGCGCATGTCGGCTCCGACAAGCAGTACTTTCCGGTCGTTCAACGCCAGAATACAAGCCAGATTGAGGGAATTAAAGGTCTTTCCCTCACCGGGTCTGACCGAATGGATCCCGATCACCTTCTGATCGCCCTGGCTCAGCATATATTTCAGATTGGTGCGAACCGTGCGGAACGATTCGGTAATCGCTGCCCGCGGGTCTTTAACGACCACCATTTCGTTTTTCCCGTTACCATGCGGAATATTGCCTATGACCGTGAGTGCGGTAAGCCTTTGCACGTCCTCCTGCAGTTCGATCGTATTGTTCAGCTTGCTGATCATCATGACCACAAAGGCGGGGAGTCCCGCGCCCAGGAGCAGGGCCAGGACATAGAGGATGTTCGGAGGGATCCCGCTTTTCATGACACGCTCGGCGCTGGCCGGGTCCATAATCTGAATGTTCGAGATGGTCGAAGCCAGCATAATCTCCAGTTCGGCCCTCTTTTGCAGCAGGAAGGTGTAGATTTCGCTGGTCAGTTCGTACTGGCGCCTGATGTCGATCAGTTTTTGTTCCTTAACCGGCAGCCTGTTTAACTGACCGGCAATCACATCGCGCCTTTCCTGCAGGTTAGCGATGGCAAGCCGGGCATTGTCGATCAGGTTGTGCAGGTTCTCGCGAAGCTGGTTGGTGACCTGGCTGATTTCTTTGTTGAGCAGCAAAAACGTGGGATTGCTTTCGTGGGCGCTGAACGAGAGGATCTCCCGCCTGCTGTAGAGGTCTGATAATTTGAGCACCACCGCATTCAGCGCGGCATCCTGGATGCCGATCACTGAAGGTACGACCATCTTTTTGATGCTGTCGGTATGCCCCAGATAGTTTTGCAGGTTCTGGAAATATTTCAGTTGCATCTGGCTTTGCGATTTTTCCCGCTCTATTTCGCGCAACTGCGCCATAACCAGTCCGCCTTCGGCACTCAGGTCCACAACCTGGTTGCGCGCCCGGAACTGGCTCACCGTGTTCCCGGCGGCATTCAGGGAGTCGGAAATCCCGCTTAACTGGCTGTCGATGAAGTCGAGCGAGCGCTTGTTGGTCAGCGTCCTGAATTCAAGCTTATAGTTCGTGTACGCCTCGATGAGTCCGTTGAGGAAATGGATTTCCCGTAATGGTTCACTCCCCTCTGTCATTAAATGAATAATCTCATTTTTCTTTTCCGTTTGCCCGATCTTTAATTTCTTGAGATAAGTCCGCGTGAGGGTGTGTTTATTGTTGAAACAGAAAGAAAACTTTTCTCCCGCTATCAACGACTCGCTCGCGGCCTGATGAATGGTAAAGTGGAAAAACTGATTTTTGAAGGGCATGCCGAATCTTCCGAAGGCCGAAAATTCGATTTTCTGCGGTTTGTTACCAACCAGGGCCATCCCGTCGACAGCAATGCTATAGGAATCACCACGCAAAGGGGTGATTTCGATCCGGACATCTTCGGTGTTGGCAAAATCCGTGGCCTCTTCGACCAGGAAAGGCTCACGCGTATACAGGCCGTCCCAGTTTAACAGCCGCTTCTGGTACCAGGAAGTCCGCCAGCCCAGGTTGTCGAAGACCCGGTAATTCAGGGAATACGACCGGAGCAGGGCGACCTCGTTACCAATGGCGATATCCTTGCCGGTATTGAGCAGTGACTTTTGGAACAGGTCGTCAAGGCCCAGCTTACGACTGTCGTCGGTAACCAGAATATTGGCGTCGATCGAGTAGCCCTGACTCCGGAACCAGGTGTTATACACGAATGTCAGTCCGACAAAAACGCTGATACTTATGACAAACCAGTACCAGTTACGTAAAAAGAGATAGAAATTCCGCTCATTATCGGCCTTTTCAGCGGACGGCCGTTGCAAATTGCGAGGTAAAATTCTGTTTTCCATATATTTAACTATTAATAATCAATACACTAATTATATAAATCATTTAAAAAAAAGCAAAAAATCTCCCGCTTGGCCCCATCGGGGAGCCAATTATGTTAACTTACGCTAAATAACGGGTATTTAGAGAATCACGTCACCAGGCCCCGGGCGAAAGCCCGCAAAGCCGTGGACGACAGGCAGCAACCGTGTCGTTTGACCACCGGCCGCAATAAAACTTCAGCTTAAAGCTTTTAAAAACCTGAAGCTAAAATCTCATTCCAAGTAAAAAAAAGTGATTAAAAAAAAAGGCAGGGACATGTGAAACCAGGATTTGGGTACTCTTAACAAAGCTTCGCTCCTTAACACCCGGATGGTGCAAGCATAACTCTGATTAAAATTTTCCTGTTTGATTCTTTTTTGCTTCACATTATCATGTCTCGTAAAGCAGACGGCTGAAACTTCCCTTTCCCAACCCTTGACAAATATCAAACTAATTTTCAGAAAAACCAAATAATATACAATCTTTTTTCAAACAATTTTAAAAAATAATCCGCAAAACCGCGTCGTTCTTCAGTTATATAAAGGTCACATTCATAGCATGAAGCATCCTTTTGTCATAAAATAACTGATCGGGATGAACAAAATCAATTAATGACAAATGTTCATAATTTAAATCTATTTCCCGCGCCTGGCAAATGATCCGGCGGCCGATGCGTTTATTTAATAATCAGACCAAATACGGCAAGCATCATCCCCAGTGAGGAGAAAAATACCGAAATGGACTGGCTGTTAAGCTGAAAATTCTTATTCTTGTCGGGTTCAACGAACACATAATCGTTTGGATGCAAATAGAACGCGGGCGACTGATAGACCTTTTTCTCCGACAGGTCGAGGACGTAGGTCCTTTTTCCTCCCGTTTCGGGGCGCACCACCATAACCCGTTTAATAGTTGCATAGTCCGTATTACCGTTAGCCATTGCAATGGCCTCGAATACCGTAAAATCGTTATTGTAATTATAGTAGACACCAGGCATTTTGACCTCGCCCAGAACCGTTACCTTATAGTTCAGCAACTTCACCTTGACCGTGGCATCTTTTAAAAACTTGTTCGCTTTGTCCTGCACGATTTTCTCAACCTGCTCCTGCAGGTTTCCCGCCACATGAATACGACCGAGTAACGGCACGTTCAGATTTCCGTCTCCGTCGACTTCAAAACCGTAGAGGTAAGCACCCTGAGGGCTCGTAAATTTTTGAAAACCGAAGGATCCCGCCTGCAACTGCATTCCTTCTTCCGGGTTGAACAGGGCGTTTACCTCGGGGTTCATCGACTTAATGCTGACATATAATATGTCGCCGGTTTTGATCACGTATTGGGTTTGATCTTCGGGAAGAACAGTGATCAGCTCGTTATCGGTTGCGTTCTTCAGATAGATCAGGTCTTTGCTGCTGCGACAGCCCGCAAAAAAGAGGGCCATGACGAAAATAACAGGGACAATGCGTTTCATTTTGGTTTTGTTTTAATAAGCCGATGCAACGTTGTGTTTTTAATTTTATTGTAGACTGAAACAATTTTTTTATTGAAGAGTTCATTAATCTCTAAAAATTGTGAAAGAAAAATTATTTACACAAGGGAAGAATGCTGTTTTGAATGACCGAACGTGGCTCTATATACCGGAGATAGTATGCGGCCGCACCCTCTTCGAGTTTCGCGCGATACGAGCGGTCGGTCAGAAGCAGGTTGATCGCCGCCTCTAATTCTTCCCGATTTCGGACATAGTGGATATGTACCCCGTGAACAAGCGGTTCGGGCAGTTCATTGACAAGGGTGCTTGAGATGATCGCTTTTCGCATGGCAAGAAATTCACCCAGCTTCCACCCGTGGCAGTTGTAGACCGCGGGTGTATTGAATACGAAAGCCGAAGCCTGGTTATTTTTCAGGAACTCCTTCGTGGTATAGGGTCTTTTCGCCCATACATTTTCATAGCCTTTCTCAGGCAACGAATTGCCGGAGGTAAAAAAACCGCCTTCGAAATCGCAGTCGGCGGTCCTGCAGCACTGCATAAATTCTTTACGGAGCCGGTTTGTCTGGTCTACCGAAGTGCCGGGCCAAAGCCGGGCGAGCATAAACACATAAGGGCGTTCGCTTTCGCCCGACACCGGCTGCCGCCGGGTATATTCACCCATGCGGGGCCGGATATACTGGCCGTAATAATCGGACAGATGCCTCTTCCAGGCAGCGACAGGCAGGAATCCGCACCGGATGAAATTGGAAACGCAGTACCAGGCTGTTTCCCAAAAGTCCCAAATCCTGATCCCGAACGAAGGGCCGACAGAAATGATCTTGCTTAGGTATTTCTGATCGGTGAGCGCCGGGTTGAAATTGATTTTCGCATACAGGTCGCACCAATCCCAGGCGTTTTGCTTAATACCGGGCTTATCGCGAAAATCGATGATGATCCGGTTGATGTGATTCGACGGGCTGACAATGACAAAGGCCATATAGTGATCGAACGAATTCGAATCGGATTTCCGGTTTAGTTCCCTGAAATGACGGGACGAAAAACGAACATTCCTTTTTCCGAACTCATCGTACAGACCCTGAAGGTAGAATGATGAATACAGCATCCTGCCCGAGGGATCGACGAAAACGCGGATGGACTGACTCATTGGTTTTTTTTGAACAAGGTTTTTTATACTAATACCTGTAAAACAAACGCAAGTTAGTAAGTGTTCGTCAATTTGCCCTCACTGATTACATAAAATTTAATAATTATCTGTTTTTCCCTCTGGCCAGGGATGCAAACACACCAAGGAAACAAAGGGCGCTGAAAAGGATAAAAACCGTAACGACACTTTGCATGAACAGGCTGTGATTGGCGGGTGTAATCGGCGCATCACCGATAAACACGTGAATAATAAGGGTGGCAAGGCCCATGCTCATCATCTGTCCGGTAAGCCTCATGGTTCCGATCGTAGCCGACGCCACCCCGAGATACCGCGTTTCGACCGAGCTCATCACCGCATTGGTATTGGGCGAGGAGAACAGTCCGAAACCTGACCCCAGGATCGCCAGGCTGACCACCAGGTACGAAAGCGGCGTGGAGGGATTCAAAAAAGACAGCAGGATCAGTCCGGCGACAATAATGCTCATCCCGGCCGACGACAGCAGGCGCGAATCGTACTTATCGGACATCCGGCCCGACACCGATGCGAAGACAGTCATCAGCAGGGGTTGCGTGACCAGCACCACACCGGCTTCGCGTGGATTCAATCCCTTTATATACTGCAGGTACAGGCTTAGCAGAAAGGTAATGGCAAAAGTGGCTGCATAGTTTATGAACGCTGCCAGGTTGGACCAGGCAAATACCCGGTTGTTACGGAACAGTTGCATGTTCAGCACAGGAAAGGCGGTTCGCAGTTCGAGCCTGACAAAGAAAATGACGCCGGCGATCCCGAGTGCGGTAAGTACAATGGCCGTCGGGTCGGGAAGTTTGGAAAAACCTGCCATCAACGACGAGACAGCCAGCATGTAGACCAGGGAACCGCGGTAATCGAATTTTTCATTCCCGGCCTCCGCCCATTCGGTCCGGATGGCGAACCAGGTGAGTCCGATCACGGCAAGACCGGCGGGAATGGTGACCAGAAAGAGGCTGCGCCAACCGAAGGTCTGGGTCAGGATGCCGCCCAGAAAGGGCGCAACTGCCAGCCCCAGATAAACCGCCGTGACGCTGATACCGATGGCACGGCCCCGTTCGCGCGCGGGGAATGCGGACGTGATGATGGCGATGCCTGTACCGAACGTCATGGCGCTCCCGATACCCTGGATGGCCCTGAATGTGATGAGCATGGTTCCTGACGCAGAAAAAACGCAGAGCAGGGCGCTGAGGGTGATGATCGCGTTCCCGTATAAAAAAACCTTCTTTCGCCCGGCCATGTCGGCTATTTTCCCGAAAGGGACCAGAAAGATTGCTGACGACAGCAGAAAGGCCATCGCCACCCAGCTCAGTGAGATGGCGTTCATCCGGAATTCTTCACCGATCTGCGGGAGCGCGATATTGACCGCCGCACCCAAAAATGGATTTGCAAACGAATTGAGGATAATGATGACCAGCAGGATATTTCTGGAATAGCCGGCTGTATTTTGGGGCTTTAACTGCATAAAATAAAAGCTTAAAATGAATCGTTTGTTTTGCGGATGAAGGTTTAACCGGTTGTTGCAGGAGAACAAAGATATAAAAGACAATAAAATTATCAGAATTTAGTACTTTTATAGGCGGAGAACGGGAAAATATTAGTCGTAAGTATCTGGTCGTAAGTCGTAAGATGAGTAACTTGTTATGTCCTATGTCTTGATACTTGATACTAAATACTTGATACTAAATACTTGATACTAATTATACGCTTATGGAAAATTCGAGACGTACATTTTTAAAAACGACTGTGGCAGGTTCTGCCGGACTGGTTATCGGGGGCATGGGCATGTCGGCCAAAAGTTATGGCAGCATTATCGGGGCAAACGACCGGATCCGGGTAGGAATCCTTGGCTTTTCCGGACGTTTCCGTTCGTCGCTTGGCCCTTCTTTCCTGAAATATGCCAACGACATGAACTTTGAATTCATGACGGTTTGCGATATCTGGAACCGCCGCCGCGATGAGGGACAGGCCTGGGTGAAGGAAAAATCGGGCAAGGAAGCGCTGGTCGCCCGCAACACCGATGAGCTCTGGGGGCAAAAACCCGATGCGGTGATCCTGAGCACGGCCGATTTTCAGCATGCCTTACTGACCGCCGAAGCAGTGCACGCCGGATGCGATGTCTATTGTGAAAAACCTTTTGCCGAAACGATGGACGACGCCAACGCAGGGCTCGATGCCGCAAAAAAAACGGGTAAAGTGATCCAGATCGGCTCCCAGCGGCGGAGCGGAACAAACTACAAAGCCGCACACGATTACATTCAGGCCGGAAAATTCGGAAAGATCATTGCCGTGGAAATGACCTGGAATGTGAATCAGCCAGGCCGCTGGCGCCTGCCGGAACTGGAAAAAGAGATCAAAGAGTCGGATACCGACTGGAAACGCTACCTGATGAACCGTCCGCATGAACCGTGGAATGCCCGCAAATATTTGGAATACCGTTTGTTCTGGCCCTACTCGTCGGGTATCCCCGGACAATGGATGGCCCACCAGATCGATACGGTACACTGGTTCAGCCACCTGCCCTACCCGCGCTCGGTTGCAGCCAACGGCGGGATCTATATGTGGAACGACGGCCGCACCAACTTCGACACGATGACCGCCGTATTCGACTACGGCCCCATCGGTGAGCAGGGCGACGGCTTCCAGGTCATCTATTCATCGCGCCAGACCCAATCATCGGGTGGCGTGAAAGAGTGGTACTTCTCCAACGGCGGCAAACTCGACCTCGACCTGAACAAGGTCACCCCTGAAGGCGGACTGGAAGAGCGGCAGGCCGCTGCCATGGGCATGAAACCGTTCCTGCTGGAGCCATACGACCTTCCGCAGATGAAGGTGGAAGCCGAAGCGAACACCGGATCGGACAGCCTGACCAACGCCCATATGCAAAACTGGATGCAGTGCGTGCGCGACGCCAATCCAAAGACCAACGCGCCGGTGGAAGCCGGTTACAGCCACTCTATTGCAAACATCATGGTTACCGCTTCACTGAGAACCGGGCAACGTGCTGTTTTTGACCCGAAAACCCGCCAGGTAATGGCGGGGGGCAAGGTATTTAAATATTAAACAACATGACCAAAATCCGGTTAATCATCTTATCAGGCATCATAACCCTGGGCTTCCTGTTTAGCGGGAATGCCCAGCGGGTGGTGCGCCTCGACGTGAATGAGCAGCAGAAAAAGATCGATGTTCTGATCAGCGACAAACTGTTCACGTCGTATATTTATCCAGAAAGCATAAAAAAGCCGGTCTTATGGCCGGTTATTTCGGCGGGAGGAAACGAACTTACCAGGTCCTATCCGCTGGGGAAAAAGGCGGGTGAACGCACCGACCATCCGCATCACGTGGGTATCTGGCTGAATTACGGCGATGTAAACGGATTTGATTTCTGGAATAACTCGGAAGCGATCCCCGAAGCCGAAAGAAGCAAATACGGCACGATTATACATGATACGGTGGAACGTGCAAACGACGGTGAAGGAGGCGCGGTGCTTTCGACCTTCTCCAACTGGGTGTCGCCCTTTGGCGAAGTCCTGCTGCGGGAAAATACCATTTTCAGCTTTTCGGTTTTTGGCGATACGCGCATCATTGACCGCGAAAGCCGTTTGACCGGCGTGGCCGACACCGTGCTGTTTACCGATAACAAGGAAGGCGTGCTGGGCATCCGGGTAACCCGTGAACTGGAACTGCCCTCGAACGAACCGGTCACCCTGACCGACACGCACGGCGTGGCGACTACCGTTAAAGTCATGGATAACGCGGTGGCCAATGGAAACTACCTGAGTAGCGAAGGGATTGAAGGTGAAAACGTGTGGGGTACCCGGGGCCGCTGGATGAAATTAAGCGCGAAGATCAACGACGAGCAGGTCAGCCTGGTTATTATCGACCATCCCGGGAATGCCGGCTATCCGACCTACTGGCATGCCCGGGCTTACGGTCTTTTTGCAGCAAATCCGCTCGGGCAACGTGTTTTTTCGAACGGGAAGGAAGTTTTAAACCTCATGCTGAAGAAAGATGATCTGCTGATCCTCAAATACCGCATTGTGATCGCTTCGGAGGATCTGAGCCCCGAACAGATTAACAGGCTGGCAGATGAGTATGCGAAAACATAATTAACAAAAGCGCTTTGGCCAAAAATGCCCCGGGAAAAACATTTTGCAGAACATTTTTTTATTAAAAATGTCAAAGAATTTTAAATTTCCTTAATTTTCTTCTATATTTGTCACAACACTAAAAAGAGACTGACCAGATTTGTTTTTTTCTATGGAAGAGGAAGTAGAACTGATATTGGAGCTTTGTAAGGAAAAAATGACAACGGCTACTGCACATCTCGAAAAAGAATTGATTCATGTGCGTGCAGGAAAAGCCTCAATAAGAATGCTTGACAGTGTGATGGTCGATTATTACGGAAGTATGACTCCTTTAAACCAGGTGTCGAATATCAGTACTCCCGATGCCCGCACGATAGCTGTTCAACCCTGGGAAAAAAACATGATCAGTCCCATTGAAAAGGCGATATTGAATGCAAACCTGGGATTTAATCCTGAAAATAATGGCGAAATTGTCCGGATCAATGTACCGGCTCTTACAGAAGAAAGACGTCATTTATTATCAAAACAGGTGAGCCAGTTGGGCGAGAACGCAAAAGTGAGTATCCGCTCGGCCCGCAAAGACGCCAACGACGCGTTGAAAAAATTGCTGAAAACCGGCCTGGCGGAGGACCTGGAGAAAGACGCTGAAGAGCAGGTGCAGGAGTTGACGACCAGCTATAGCAAAAATGTTGATAAAATGCTCGAGACTAAAAATCACGAGATTTTCACCATATAATTGTTTCTAGTTTTCTGTTTTCTGAACATTGTTTAATTGTTTTCATGGCTTTGAGGCAGCTTGTTGAAGCTGCCTTTTTTTTGTCCCTCCCCCATCTCATTTTCTCCGGCAATACGTTATCTTTAAACCGCAAACTTAACAGATCCAGTTATGCCCGGAATGATTGATTATCATATGCACAGCATCCTGTCGGACGGAAGGAATACCTACGAAGAAATGATCCTGACGGCAATTGAAAAAGGCCTGGATGAAGTCGGGCTGACTGATCATGTTTGCCTGAAACCGGTACCCTGGGCAATCGCTCCTGTCGACATGCCGGTCATGACCGCCCAGATCCTGGAGCTCCGGGAAAAATACCGTGACCGGATCAAGGTCCGTTATGGCATTGAAATGGATTATTTTCCGGGCAGGGAAGAAGAACTGGAGGCCATTATCGAATCGTTACCCCTTGACTACGTGATCGGCTCGGTACATTTTATCGGCGACTGGAACTTCGACGGCGATCAGTCACTTTACGGGAAATGGACCAATGACGAACTGTACAACATTTATTTCGAACTCGTACAACTGGCAGCAAAGTCAAGGCTCTTTGACATCATCGGACATTTCGATATTATTAAAAAATTCAGTGTTTACCCGGAATCGGACCAGTCGCGCCTGATTGAAACCACCCTGTCAGCGCTTGCGGAAAACGGGCTGACCGTTGAAATGAACACGGGAGGGCTTGACCGGCCCTGCGCTGATTATAATCCGGGAGCGGTGGTTCTGAAGCAATGCCGGCGGCTTAATATTCCGGTCACCCTGTCGTCTGATGCCCATCAGGTTGAGCATGTTGCCCGTCATTTTGAACCGGCGGTTGCCCTGCTCCGCGAAATCGGATTTACGGAACTGGCCACGTTCCGGGGTCGCAAACGGGGGATACTGCGACTATAACGATTGGGTCGGGGGGCAAAGCCCCTATAAATTCACTATATTTGAACTTTTAATTTCAACACATGGAAGATATTCAAGGAAGCCTGTTGAAAACGATTAATGATCCATCAGATCTTCGGAAATTAACGATCGACAAACTGCCTGCCGTTTGTGAAGAACTCAGACAATTTATCATTGACGAAGTCTCTCATAACCCGGGCCATTTTGGGGCCAGTCTGGGAGTGGTGGAACTGACCGTAGCGATCCATTATATTTATAATACACCGTCCGACCTGCTGGTATGGGATGTAGGCCATCAGGCTTACGGCCATAAGATTCTCACAGGCCGGAAAGGCCTTTTTCATACCAACCGGCAATACAAAGGCATCAGCGGTTTTCCAAAAACCGCCGAAAGCATTTACGACACCTTTGGCACGGGGCACGCCAGTACTTCGATATCGGCCGCCCTGGGAATGGCTGTGGCCGCTTCGCTCAAAAAAGAAACCGATCGCAAGATCGTGGCCGTGATCGGCGATGGCTCCATGACCGGCGGGATGGCATTCGAAGGACTGAATAATGCGGCCGTGAACAATTCGGATGTACTCATTATCCTGAACGACAACAACATGGCTATCGACCCGAATGTGGGCGGGGTAAGCCAGTACCTGCTTAATATTTCCAGGTCGAAACCTTACAACCGGCTGAAACGGGAAGTCTGGGAAGGCCTGGGCAAACTTAATGGCTTCGGACCACGCGCCCGGAGGCTCGTTCAGAAAACCGAAGGCGCCATTAAGGCCGCCCTGCTGAAAGAATCGAATCTGTTCGAGAGCCTGGGGATCCGCTACTTTGGTCCGGTAGACGGGCATGACGTGAAATACCTGACCCGTGTTCTTCGCGATCTTCGCAATATTCCCGGTCCCAAGCTCCTGCATGTGATCACAAAAAAAGGAAAAGGCTTTAAGCTTGCCGAGCTGAACCAGACGGCCTACCATGCCCCCGGCCTGTTCGACAAGATATCGGGGCTGCGACTGGAATCGGAGCCTGCGGAAAACAAACCTCCCAAATTCCAGCATGTTTTCGGAACAAGCCTGCTGGAGCTGGCGGAGCTGAACGACCGCATTGTAGGGGTCACACCGGCGATGCCCACCGGTTGCTCCATGAACATCATGATGGAAAAGATGCCGCACCGGGCATTTGATGTGGGCATAGCCGAATCGCATGCCGTTACTTTCTCGGCCGGGATGGCCGCGCAGGGATTGGTACCATTTTGCAACATTTATTCGACGTTCATGCAACGCTCGTACGACCAGATTATTCATGACGTGGCACTGCAAAACCTGAACGTGGTGTTTTGCCTCGACCGCGGCGGATTGGTTGGTGCCGACGGGCCAACGCATCACGGGGTCTTCGATCTGGCCTACATGCGCCACATACCCAACATGACCGTTTCGGCCCCTATGGATGAAGTGGAACTCCGGAACCTGATGTACACCGCCCAGCAGAACAACATGGGACCCTTCTCAATCCGGTATCCCCGGGGATCCGGCTCGGTCATCGACTGGCACCAGCCTTTTGAAGCTATTCCCGTTGGCAGGGGAAGAATCCTGACCCAGGGAGATCAACTGGCTGTTTTAACCATCGGGACAACCGGTGTTAACGCAGCAAAGGCGGTCAGCAAGCTCAACAGTAACGGGTATTCGGTAGCTCATTACGACATGCGCTTTGTGAAACCTCTCGACCACGATCTGCTGCACCTGATCTTTAAAAAATTTGACAGAATCCTGACCATTGAAGATGGCGTGGTACAGGGCGGATTCGGATCGGCCGTTGCTGAGTTTATGACCGACAACCGCTACGTGGCCACAATCGTCCGCCTGGGCGTTCCCGACCGGTTCATTGAACAGGGCACGCCCAATGAACTGATCCGGGAGTGCGGATTTGATGAAGAAGGCATCCTGAAAGCGGCGGAGGAGTTGGTAGCTGTTAGCTTTTAGTAAAATCTGAAAATCTTTTAACCTTGAAATTCTACCGGAAAAAAAGGCTTTTGAAAGCTGCCATTTACGTGTTCGCGCTGCTGATTGGCGCCACCTCGCTCCTTTACACGAGCTGGCTTGCAAAAAACGTGGCTGAAAAAGAGCGCAGGAGCGTAGCCACCTGGGCCGAAGCCACCAGACATCTTTCGCAGGCGGCCGGCTCCGAAACACACAACATGGATTTCCTGCTCAAAATCATCCAGCTCAATACCGACATCCCGATCATCCTGACCGACGATGCCCTGAACATTATTTCGAGCAGCAACATCAGTTACACCGAAAACAATAAGGACCAGTTACTCAAAAGGAAACTGAAAAAGATGATCCGCGAACATGCGCCCATCCGGATCGAAGTTTCCGACGATGAAACACACTTCCTGTATTACCGTGATTCGTTGGTACTGCGGCGCCTGAAGTTTTTCCCGATCGTACAAATTATCATTATCACCCTTTTCATTTTCGTCGCTTACCTGGCATTCAGCTCATCAAGGCGGGCCGAACAAAACCAGGTATGGCTTGGCTTGTCGAAAGAAACAGCCCATCAGCTCGGAACGCCCATCTCATCGCTTATGGCATGGAAAGAACTGTTGAAACCAGAGGGTGTCAGGGAGGAGATGATTATGGAACTTGAGAAGGATATCAGCCGCCTGATTAAGATAACCGACCGCTTCTCCAAGATCGGATCGGCACCCGAACTCATCACCGCCGACCTTGCTCCCGTAATCAGTTCCACCATTTCATATCTGCGCAACCGGACATCGCCCAAAGTAAAGTTCCTCCTGAAATACGACCAGTCGCGCCTCTACCTGGTGCCGCACAACCCGGTGCTGATGAGTTGGGTATTCGAGAACCTTTGTAAAAACTCAGTCGATGCAACCGGTGGAGACGGTATCATTTCGATCGAGATGGTTGAAACAGAGGACGAGCTGATTATCGACGTAAGCGATAACGGCAAAGGCATTGCCAAATCGCAGTATAAAACCATCTTCATTCCGGGATTTACCACCAAATCACGCGGCTGGGGGCTTGGCCTGCCGCTTGTAAAAAGGATTATCGAGAACTACCACCGGGGGAGAATCTTCCTGAAGTATTCGGAAGTCGGCGAAGGCTCTACCTTCCGGATCATCCTGAAATTATAACTGGCAATTCCCGGCAGACGACTCCTTTGTTTTTTTCATTTTAAAATTTACAAAACTTTCACCGTGTATATATTTTTTATACTTTTGCAACACTTTTTTCGGAGCAATGGCAAAACTGAGCAAATATAACATTGCATTCAAAGGACTCGGGCAGGGTATACACGAATTTGATTATCAGATAGATAAAAAGTTCTTTGAATATTTCGACGGTGGGATTGCCAACGACGGCGACGTTGCGGTAAGGGTGAAACTGGAGAAAGAAAGTTCATTGATGATTATTTGGTTCAGCGTAAACGGAACGGTTAAAATACAGTGTGACAGATGCCTGGAGCTATACGACCAGCCCGTGAAGAGTGAAAACAAATTATTTGTAAAATACGGCGAAGAAACCTTTGATGAAGGAGACGATGTGATCTGGATCAGCCCGGCCGACCATCAGCTCAATGTAGCCAAACTGATCTACGACTTCATCATTCTTTCAATTCCGATCAGGCAGGTTCATCCCGACGACAGAAACGGGAACAGTACCTGTGACCCGGAAATGCTCGAACGCCTGAATAGCCTGATGGTTCCCGACCGAACGGAAGGACCGGCTGACAGCAGGTGGGATGATTTAAAGAAATTATTAGGAAACGAATGAATAAAGATTATTAAAAATGGCACATCCAAAACACAGACATTCCAAATCCAGAAGGGATAAGAGAAGAACACACGACAAGGCGATCCCGGCGACGCTCGCAAGCTGCTCCAATTGCGGCGCAACCGTAAAATATCACACGGTATGCCCCGAATGCGGATATTACAGAGGCAAACTCGCCATTGAGAAAGAAGTTACTGTCTAAGACGATTAACACTACGGCCCAGGAACCTCAGGTACGGGTCTGAAGGCCGCCGTGAAATGCAGGATATATCACGATAAAGGTGCAAAGAATAATTCTTTGCACCTTTATGTGTTTAAATTTTTGAACGATTCAATGAATTGTTTTAAAAGGAGTTAATAAACACTTTTATTCTTTTTCCTTGGCGCTTAAGTTTTTTACCTTTATCTTTCGGGCTACATTTTTTTAAAATATTTCGTGCGTGACAGGTTTTCATGCTGTCGCGCATGCTGTTAAACTATTGATTATGGGAGACATTCGTGCAGCAATAACTGGTATTGGTGCATTTTTACCTGAATACAGGCTGACAAATGATGAAATAAGTACGATGGTCGATACTTCTGATGAGTGGATCATGCAACGCATCGGAATTAAAGAACGAAGAATATTTAAGGAGCCCGGCAAAGGGACCTCTGATATGGGAACGGCAGCCGTGCTGCAACTACTGGAAAAAACAAAGACTCCGCACGATGACATTGAATTACTCATCTGTGCCACCATTACCCCTGATAAACCACTTCCCGCTACGGCGAATATTATTTGCAACAAGGCCCGGCTTCACAATGCCTGGAGTTTTGACCTGAATGCCGCCTGCTCGGGTTTTATTTTTGCGCTTTCAACAGGTGTTTCATTCATCGAATCGGGGCGATACAAAAAAGTAATTATCGTGGCTGCCGATATGATGTCGGCGATCACTGATTATACCGACCGTACAACCTGTCCCTTATTTGGCGACGGTGCGGCTGCTGTCTTGCTTGAACCGGCAACCGGAGAAGAAGGAATTGTCGACTTTAAGAACCATACCGACGGGAAAGGACGTAATTATCTGTATGTGAAAGCCGGCGGATCGAAACATCCGGCGTCGGCCGAGACGGTGGCAAAAAGGGAGCATTTCATTCATCAGGACGGGCCTACGGTATATAAACATGCTGTTTCACGGATGGCCGACGTAGCGGTTGAGATGATGAGTAAACACAACATTACCTCCGAAAATCTGGCCTGGCTGGTTCCCCACCAGGCAAACATGCGGATTATCGATGCAGTTGCACGGCGAATGAACATCAGTCCGAACCAGGTCATGATCAATATTCAGAAATACGGGAATACCACGGCGGCAACCGTCCCCTTGTGCCTGTACGATTACGAGAAACGGCTGAGAAAAGGGGACAACCTGATCCTGGCTGCATTTGGCGCCGGATTTACCTGGGGCGCAGTGTACCTGAAATGGGCATATGATAGTTAGTTTTGAGTTTTGAGCTTTGAGCTGTTAGTGTCATTTAACGATTTAACCATTTAGCTATTTATATATCATGGAAACCATGACCCGACCTGTAATTAAGAGCCACGAGGAGTTTGAGAAATACGTAGGACAGAAATTAGGTGTTTCTGATTACCATACCGTGACTCAGGAACAAATCAACCAATTTGCCGGTGCAACGCTCGATTTTCAGTGGATACACACCGATCCGGAAAGGGCAAAAAAAGAAGGTGCTTTTGGCGATACGATCGCCCATGGGTATCTCACGCTTTCGCTCCTCCCGCTCATGTGGAGCCAGGCTGTACAGGTCGAGAATTTCAGCATGCTCGTTAATTACGGAATTGATCGCTTCAAATTCGGACAGCCGGTACTGGTTAACAGCCGGGTCAGGACCCACGTCTGGCTGCAGTCGCTTGCAAATCTGAGAGGAATCAGCAAAGTTCAGCTTCGGGTTCAGATGGAAATTGAAGGAAATAAAAAACCTGCCTTTGAAGGGGAAATCACGTTTCTGTATCATTTTAATAAATAGACACAAGTAGCAAGTCGTAAGTATCAAATATCAAGACACAAGACAAGGAAAATGGCGGCAAGGTGACAAGGTGGCAAGGTGACAAGGTAAGAATCGTGTAACCCTGTAACCCTGCAACCCTCTTCGGTCTTACGACTTTCTACTTACGACTACTACTCGCTTGCAGCTTCCGGGTCTTTTTTCTATCTTTACCCGCATACAAAAATCAACAATGGCAAAATCTTTTAATGAGATTGATGCGCAGGCAATCAATCTGATTGGTAAAGGCACTCAAATAACCGGCGACATTCACTCTGAGGGAGATATCAGGATAGACGGGGAACTGGCAGGGAACTTGCAAAGCACCGGACGGGTAGTCATTGGTATCTCCGGAAAAATCACAGGCAACATCGCCTGTAAAAACTGTGAAGTCTCCGGGTTGGTTGAAGGAAACCTCAGCATTGAACAACTCCTGGGCTTAAAAGCTTCAGCACATGTTAAAGGGGACATCATCTCCGGCAAGCTTAGCATCGAACCGGGTTCTGTTTTCATTGGTTCATGCCAAATGAATGAAGAGGTTAATCATGAAAAACTCAGGATTTGACAAGCCCAAAAAAAAGCTCGACCAGTTTATCCGGTATTCCAGTCTCGCCTTTGAAATGATGGCTATTATGGCTGCAGGTGTTTTTGCAGGCTACAAAATTGACCACTGGCTCGACCTGAGCTTTCCGGCATTCACCCTTGCCCTGATGATCCTTTCCGTGACCGGCGCCATTTATTATGCCATCAGGAATTTTTTGAAGAAGTGAAACGGGAGACCGGAGACGGGAAACCGGAGAACGGAACTAACAGCTAATAGCTTCTTCCTATGTCTTGATACTTACGACTAAATACTTACGACTACAGATCAATGAAGCATTTCCTCAGAAACTCAATTATCCTTGCCATGGTCCTGCTAACAGGCGGTTACCTGCTGTTCACCCTGGTTATCCCCCGTCTGTTTACGCCGGTGCTGGTTTTCCTGCTATTTTTTATCTTCGTCGTAACAAACATTGTTTACGCATGGTTGTTTACTACCTTGAAGAAAAATAACCGAAGGTTCACAACAACTTTCATGGCCCTAAATGTTGCAAAAATGTTTATTTACCTGGTTGTTGTGGTTGGTTCAGCCTGGCTGCAACGCGAACACGCAAAGGAAATCATGATTGGCTTTCTGGTCATGTATATTGCCTTTTCTGTATTGGAGGTTGTTTCGACCTTACGGCTTGTGAAAAAAGATAATTAAATTAACACACAGGAAAACATCGCCTGAAATAAATTTGCTGACTTGATGAGATTTTTCTATAAAAGACGAATGATACGGGAGTTATCGGAAAACAGGATGAAGCGAATCGCGCTAATTTTCTTCGCATTTCTTCTCTCCATCACCTTTACCGTTTTCCCGGCCGTGTCGATCGCCGGATTACAGCACGAAGCGCAAACTGAAACCGACACGAAACAGTTCAAAGCGGGCGATTTTGTTATGGATCATGTTTCCGATGCCTTTGAATGGCACATCCTCACCTATCATCATACGCATGTCAGCGTTCCCCTGCCGGTGATCCTGTACAGCAAACACAGCGGGTGGCATGTCTTCTTATCGTCGCGGTTCCATCACGGACACGAATCCTATAAAAATTTCAGTATCGCGGCAACGGGTAAACATGCCGGTAAGATTGTGGAGACGGATGCACAGGGCACCGAAAGCCTTCCCATCGACCTGTCGATGACCAAGGTTGTTTTTGGCATTCTTTTCAGCGTGATTATCCTGATCTGGCTCTTTACGGCCATTGCCCGGTCGGCCGTCAGAAATGCCGGGAAAGCGCCCGCGGGACTTCAGAACATGTTTGAGCCCGTTATTTTGTTTGTCCGCGATGAAGTGGCCGTTCCGGCTATCGGATCAACGAAGGCGGAACGCTTTTTACCTTTTTTGCTCACCTTATTTTTCTTTATTCTGGTCAATAATCTCCTTGGCTTGATCCCCATTTTTCCTTTTGGCGCCAACGTTACGGGAAATATCGGCGTTACACTGGTTCTGGCCTTATTTACTTTTTTGGTAACCACGTTCAGCGGGAATAAACACTACTGGAAAGAGATTTATAATCCGGACGTACCCCTGTGGCTGAAATTTCCGTTTCCGCTGATGCCCATTATTGAGCTGACCGGCATGATTACCAAGCCCTTTGTGCTGATGGTGCGGTTATTCGCGAACATGATGGCCGGGCACATGATCATTATGGTCTTTGTAAGCCTGATCTTTATATTCTCGAGCCTGATGGGGCCGGGAGCCGGAGCCGGTGTTTCGGTGATCTCCATCATCTTTTCGGTCTTTATGACCCTGCTCGACGTGTTGGTCTCCTTCATCCAGGCCTATGTCTTTACGTTGCTCTCGGCCCTGTACTTCGGTATGGCAACAGCAGAACATCATTAATCATTTATTTATAAATTCAACACTATGACATCGTTATTTATTCTTTTGGCGGAAATTGGAATCGGACTTGGAGTGGCCGAACTAGGAGCCGCCCTGGGTGCCGGAATGGCAGCAATTGCAGCCGCTGTCGGTATTGGCCGCATCGGCTCAAGCGCGATGGAGGCAATCGCCCGCCAGCCGGAAGCCAGCGGTGACATCCGCTCGAACATGATCGTGTCTGCAGCACTGATTGAAGGGGTTGCCTTCTTTGCAGTAATTGTGTGTGCACTGATTCTTTTTGTTTAAAACATTTTTTTAGCGCCGTCAGCTCCCGGGATTGCCGGGAGCCCTGACGGTTATTAACTGTAAAAGCAAAAACAATGGAATTTGTTACTCCCGACATAGGAACGATATTCTGGATGCTGATCATCTTCACGATTGCGCTGTTTATCCTGAAGAAATTCGCCTGGAAACCAATCCTCCACGCGCTGAAGGAACGGGAAGCGTCGATTGCCGAGGCATTGACCTCAGCCGAAAGGGCCCGGAAAGAGATGGAAAAATTAAAGGCCGGGAACGAAAGAATTATGGCGGAGGCGCGAAAAGCAAAGGAAGAAATTCTGAATGAGGCCAAAGAAATTAAAGATCGTATGCTTGCCGAAGCCAAAGAACAGGCCGCCGGCGAGGGACGAAAAATGATTGAGTCGGCCCGTGTTCAGATCAGGGCCGAAAAAGAAGCTGCCATTAGCGAAATGAAAAAAGAGATGGTGGAGTTGTCGGTTCAGATAGCCGAAAAAATGATCCGCAGGGAGTTGAAGGACAAAGCAGATCAGGAGACACTGGTAAATGATCTGCTGAAAGATATTAAACTGAAGTAGATGGATCAAAGTAAATTAGCCGTGCGGTACGCCAAAGCCTTTTTTGAGCTCGCGAAAGAAAAAGGCCAGTTGGATGAGTTGAGGCAGGATATGGGCCAGATCCGCAAGCTTTGTGATGAAAACGCTGACTTCAAGATGATGATTGAAAGTCCGGTTATCAAAACAAGTCTGAAAATGAAGTTGATGGACGCTGTTCTGGAGGGGAAGGTCAGTAAGCTTACACAGAACTTCATCCGGCTGATCACGCATAACAAACGCGAATCAAATCTGGTGAGTATCTGCAGGAATTTTGTGAGCCTGTATAACAGGGACAAAGGGATAAGGACAGTGGTCCTGACCAGCGCTGTGCCCTTAAGTGACAGCCTGGTTGATAAAATCCGGTCGCTTCTGGAACAGGAACTGAATTCGCCCGTTGAGTTAAGCCGGAAAGTGGAGCCGGGCCTGATCGGCGGTTTCGTGCTGCGTATTGACGACAAACAGGTTGATACCAGCATTTCTGCCCGGCTGAAAAGAATAAAAACAATTTTATTGCAATCAGATATAAAATAGAAACAGACGAACATGACTGACATAAAACCTGCTGAAGTTTCAGCGATACTGAAACAACAACTGGAAGGGTTTAGCACGGAAAGCGAACTTGAAGAAGTTGGCACGGTCCTTACCGTCGGGGACGGCATTGCCCGGATACACGGGCTGTGGAATGTGGAAGCAAACGAGATGATCGAATTTGGCAGTGGCCTGAAAGGGATCGTAATCAACCTGGAGGAAGATAATGCAGGCGCTGTATTGCTGGGTCCTTCGGAAGACACCCGTGAAGGCGATATTGTAAAACGCCTGGGGCGTATCGCATCGATCGAAGTTGGCGACGGACTGCTGGGCCGGGTGATCAACACCCTTGGCCTGCCCATTGACGGGAAAGGCCCCGTGGCGGGTGAAAAGTTTGAAATGCCCCTGGAGCGCAAGGCGCCCGGAGTTATTTTCCGCAAGCCGGTAACCCAGCCGCTGCAAACCGGAATCAAGGCAATTGATGCCATGATCCCGATTGGGAGAGGACAGCGGGAGCTGATCATCGGCGACCGCCAGACCGGAAAAACGGCTGTGGCGATCGACACCATTATTAACCAGCGGGAGAACTTCGAAAAAGGACAGCCTGTATTTTGCATCTACGTGGCGATAGGCCAGAAAGGGTCGACGGTTGCTTCGATCGCCAATACGCTCGAAAAACACGGAGCCATGGCTTACACGTGCATTGTGGCGGCTACCGCCGCCGAACCTGCCGCCCTGCAGTATTACGCGCCTTACGCAGGAGCTGCCATCGGCGAATTTTTCCGCGACACGGGTCGCGATGCGCTGATCATTTACGATGACCTTTCGAAGCAGGCCGTATCGTACCGCGAGGTATCGCTGCTGCTGCGCCGTCCGCCGGGCCGTGAAGCCTATCCGGGCGACGTGTTCTACCTGCATTCACGCCTGCTTGAGCGGGCTGCGAAGATCATCGACTCGGACGAGATTGCCGCGAAAATGAACGACCTTCCCGACTCACTGAAAGGAAGAGTGAAAGGCGGAGGTTCGCTGACTGCGCTTCCCATCATTGAAACCCAGGCAAGCGACGTATCGGCGTACATCCCCACTAATGTGATCTCTATTACCGACGGTCAGATCTTCCTGGAGTCGCACCTGTTTAACTCGGGGATCCGGCCGGCTATTAATGTGGGAATCTCCGTGTCACGCGTCGGCGGAAATGCGCAGGTAAAAGCTATGAAAAAAATCGCCGGGACGCTGAAACTTGATCAGGCGCAGTTCCGTGAACTCGAAGCATTCTCAAAATTCGGATCTGATCTGGATGCAGCCACGATGCGGGTACTTGATAAGGGACTTAAGAACGTTGAAATACTGAAGCAAGGGCAGTATGCTCCGATGAAAATCGAGCATCAGATCGCCATTATCTATTGCGGTGCCAATGAGCTGCTGCGGCGTGTGCCCGTGGAAAAGGTACAAAAATTTGAAAGGCAATTCCTTGATCTGATGGATATGCAGTACCGTTCGACGCTCGATGAGCTAAAGGAGGGGCTGTTGACCGACGAAGGAAGGACGGCGATTGAAGCAGCCGCAGCCGAAGTCGCCGGGAGGGAGTTATAAGCGGGGCTTTGTGAATGAAGTGTAATTTGGATTTTTCTAAATCTTGATACTTGTGTCTGAATTGTGACAACGATATGTCGAACTTAAAAGAAATACGCACACGGATTTCGTCGGTCAAGACGACCAGGCAGGTGACTGCTGCCATGAAGATGGTATCGGCCGCCAAGCTTAAGAAAGCACAGGACGCGATCCTGCAGATCAGGCCTTATGCCGGTAAAATCCATGAGATCATGACCATGCTTGGGGAGAGTCTGGAAGCAACCGGCGATTCCCCCTACACCGAACAGCGGGAACCTGAAAAGGTGCTTATTGTTTTAATCAGTTCAAACCGCGGATTATGCGGTGCCTTTAACTCGTTGGTTGCCAAAAAGGCCGTGGAACTGACCCATACCCGATACGCTGCCCAACTGGAGGCGGGGCATCTGGAATTTCTGGCGATTGGCCGGCAGGGTGAACGGTTTTTGAAAAGCCGCAAAATGAAACTTGCAGGAGTCGAAAACGCGATTTTTGAAAAGCTTTCCTTCGGCAGCATTGCACCGGTTGCCGAACAAATAATGGAAGACTTTACATCGGGGAAGTACGACCGGGTGGAACTTGTCTATAATCAGTTTAAAAATGCGGCTGTGCAAATTACTTCGGCCGAGCAATTTCTTCCGGTTAAGGCTGGTGAAAATGACGGCGAAAAAAATATAAAGACGAATTTCATTTTTGAGCCTTCGAAGGAGGAAATCATCAGTCATTTGATTCCCCGGTCACTGAAGATCCAGTTTTACAAAGCCCTGCTCGACTCGAACGCGGCGGAACATGGCGCCAGGATGACGGCCATGCACCAGGCCACGGATAATGCCACTGAGCTGATCCGTGAACTCACCATTACTTTCAACAAAGCCAGGCAGACGGCGATTACCAATGAAATTCTGGAGGTCACGAATGGCGCTGAAGCGCTGAGATAAGGATTGGGGGTTTCACCCCCTTTGACCCCCAATTACTTTTTTGTCTTGACACAAAAAAGTAATCAAAAAAAGTCAAGGCTTGGTTTTCTCACCGACCCATTAAGGATACAAGGATTAAAGAAAAGTAAACTCCTCCCTTCGGTCGTCAGACAGACTTTTCTTTTCCTTCGGAACATCCTTTTGAATCCAAATGGGTACCCCGGCTCCGAAACCCAGGCCACCAGAACGCCTCGAAGTTTAGGCGGACCGAAGACGGCGTAGCCAACGATCAGCGAAATTTTATACGAATAGAAAGCTCTGGGACCGGATCGACCTGCAAGGATTTTGATTAGAAAACCAGGGAGGAAGTTCGGGGTGGGTCTGGTAAGCAACCCCTTGCCTGCGGGGGCCTTGCGGGTGGAAAGTTTGGGTTGCGTGGCACTTGCGATCCGCCAGTTTTCTTTCAAAAGCATAGCAAGTCTTGAAAGTTGCGATTAAGTGAGTACAGAGCCAAACTTGTTTGAGCTCTGTCGAGCGAGAGCAACTTGCGCGAAGCGAACTTTTCTGGTGACTCTTTTGCATCAAGGCAAAAGAGTTACCGGGGGATAGGGGGTGACCCCCCCTAAAAAAAAGAGCCCTGAAAAGGACTCTTTTTGCTCTATCGTAAGAAAACTTCTTTATTCTCCCAGTCCGTAACGGACAAATGCGGTAACAGTCAGGTCCTTGTCGGCCGACTTCAGGTATTCTTTCACCGTGATTTTGCCGTCTTTCACGAATGCCTGATTCAACAGCGTACTGTCTTTAAAGAACTTTTGCAGTGCTCCCTGAGCGATTTTGTCAAGCATTGCTTCCGGTTTTCCTTCCATACGGAATTTTTCGCGGGCAATTTCAAGTTCTTTTTCAACAATGCTCTGAGGAACTTCTGCTTCATTCACTGCAACCGGACTCATAGCAGCCACCTGCATGGCCACATCTTTGCCGACAGTTGCATCTGCTTCCTTGCTAAAACCAACTACTGTAGCCAGCTTGTTTCCCGGGTGGATATAGCTGACCACCGATGCAGCTTCAACCTTTCCGTAGAAGGACAGATCGAGTTTTTCACCGATAATGCCAATTTGTTCCACAACCTGATCTCCAATGGGGCGACCGTCGATTACGATCGCTTTCAGCGCGTCCAGGTCGGCTGCCCGGTTGTTGATGGCAGCGTCCAGAAACTTAGTGGTGAGTTGAATAAAACCTTCGTTTTTTGCAACGAAATCGGTTTCACAGTTCAGAACAACGATAGCTCCGAACTTTTTATCTTCGCTAACCTTCGCAAGTACAACACCTTCATTGCTTTCGCGGTCAGAGCGTTTGCTTGCAACCAGCTTTCCACGTTCACGAATTATTTCAACGGCGCGGTCAAAATCGCCGTTTGCCTCATTCAAGGCATTCTTGCAATCCATCATACCGGCGCCTGTTGCTTTACGCAACTTCATTACATCTGCAGCAGTAATTGCCATAATTGTTTGTTTTTATATTAAAATGAGCAATTATTCTTCAACCTCGGCTTCGTCTTCATCCGACACATCCAGATCTTCCTCTTCATCCTCGGCTTCTTCGTCGGCAACATCAACATCTACCACTTCTTCTTCGTCGTCTTCAAGTTTGGCAGCCGATTTCTTTGCATCGCCCTTCCTTACCCGTTTTGGTGCGGGAGCCTCTTCATCATCTTCTTTGTCGCGTTCAACTTTGCGTTCGTTCAATCCCTCAGCGATAGCGTCGCACATTACACTAACAACCAGGCGGATTGACTGCGAGGCATCGTCGTTGGCCGGGATTACAAAATCAATCCCTTCAGGATCGGAATTGGTATCGACCATTCCGAATACGGGAATGCCCAAACGCTGAGCTTCACGTACAGCGATTTTTTCTTTCATTACATCAACGATAAACAAGGCAGCCGGAAGGCGGGTCAGGTCTACAATACTTCCCAGTACTTTTTCCAGCTTTGCACGTTGACGCCCGATTTGCAACTTTTCGCGTTTTGACAGATTGTCCCAACTGTTGTCTTTCATCATTTTATCGATGGAGATCATTTTTTTCACCGCTTTACGGATGGTTGGGAAGTTAGTCAGCATACCTCCAGGCCAACGCTCTGTCACGTATGGCATGTTTACATTGCTTACTGCTTCTGCAACAATTTCCTTAGCCTGTTTCTTTGTTGCAACAAACAAAACTTTACGGCCCGATTTTGCTATTTGTTTAATGGCATTTGCTGCCTCGTCGATCTTTACAACCGTTTTTTGCAAGTCGATGAGGTGGATTCCGTTTTTTTCCATGAAGATATACGGAGCCATTGCCGGATTCCACTTTCTTTTCAGGTGTCCAAAATGTACACCTGCATCCAATAATTCCTGAAAATTTGTTCTTGGCATCTTTTTACTTTTTTAATAAAATGTCGAAAAGCAACCCCTGAGTAGTCCCTCGTAAAACGGGGAGTCTCAGTGATTTCAGATCCACAGTTATAATTATATTAACGTTTGGAGAACTGGAAGCGTTTGCGTGCTTTTGGACGTCCCGGCTTTTTACGTTCCACTTCGCGTGGGTCACGTGTCATGAAGCCTGCACGTTTCAGTTCTGTTTTAGATTCCGGAGTCATTTCGACCAAAGCTCTCGAAATAGCTAAACGTAAAGCTTCGGCCTGGCCTTTGATACCACCACCGTCAAGGTTCACCTTAATATCGAATTTTTCTGTAAGGCCCATCAGTTGCAACGGCTGCATAACAATATACTGTAGCGTGAGGTTAGGGAAATATTCTTTCATATCCCTTTTGTTGATGGTAATATTCCCCTTGCCTTCGCTGATAAAAATACGAGCAACAGCGGTCTTCCTGCGTCCTAAGGTATTTACTACTTCCATTGTTATAATTTAATCTTATTTAAATCTAATACTTTCGGGTTCTGAGCTTCCTGCTTGTGCTCCGGACCAATGTATACTTTCATATTGCTGTAAATCTGACGTCCCAGACGGTTTTTCGGCAACATGCCACGTACGGCATGTTCAACCAGACGTTCGGGATATTTTTTCAGGATATCGGCCGGAGTCTGTTCACGCTGTCCGCCGGGATAACCCGTGTGCCGGAGGTATATACGTCCGGTCATCTTGTTGCCGGTGAGATATACCTTTTCTGCATTAATCACAATGACATTGTCTCCGCAGTCAACATGAGGCGTAAAATCGGGTTTATGTTTTCCCCGCAACATCTTGGCTACGGCGGTGGCTAACCGGCCGAGCGGAACATTGGTCGCGTCTACCACAACCCATGCTTTATTTACCGTGGCTTTGTTGGCCGATACGGTTTTGTAAGATAAATTATCCACTTACTCAATTTTTTTTAATTAACACTAAAAGTTGCAATGACTTACAGCTTACATCATCCAAAGGATTCCTGCAACCGGCTTCGGGCTTGCCAATAACATTATGCCTTCTTCATCAACTAATTATAAGAACTGTAAGTACGGACAATAATCGGGACTGCAAAAGTATTTCTTTTTTTCAAAACTACAAACGTTTTGAGGACAAAGATTTGATAACTAGTCGTAAGTCTCAAGTCGTAAGTCGTAAGACCGGATTTGTGCCCGCAACGCGCTACTCACTACGCATAACTGTTCCTGATTTTTACTTACTACTTATGACTCACGACTGACGACTTTTTTTATTTTTGCTTTATGACGAATGAAGGAACCAGACTAGCCGCATCATTTTTTCAGCGTGATGCAGTAACGGTTGCCCGTGAACTGCTGGGGAAAACGCTGGTCCGGGCATTTCCGGGGGGAGAGGTAAAGCGCTACCGCATTACGGAAACGGAAGCCTATTGCGGTACCAGTGATCTGGCCTGCCATGCGAGCAAGGGAAGGACGAAGCGAACGGAGGTCATGTTCAAACCGGGCGGACACATCTATGTCTATCTGATTTACGGCATGTACTGGATGCTGAATTTTGTTTCGGGTGCTGAAAACGAGGCAGCCGCCGTTTTAATCCGCGGATTGGAAGGTTTCGTCGGTCCCGGAAAGCTGGGACGGGAACTACGCCTCGACCGGTCGTTCTATGGAGAGGCTCTGGAAGATTCGGCCCGTCTTTGGGTTGAAGATGGCCCGCAAGTAAGGGATATCAGCGCCACCCCGCGTGTCGGAATAGCCTATGCCGGCGAACCCTGGGTGAGTATGGAATGGCGGTTTACAGAAAAAACCTGAAACCGGTGAAGACTTCAGGCTTTTCGGATTGAATATTAACTAATTGCGTTGGATTTTGCCGATTTCCTTCTATTTTCTATTTCGCGGCAATGTCACCTCCGCTCGATTCGTCCACATCTTTAGATACGGGCTTCCCTAAATAGCGGACATCTCCGCCGCTGCTGGCTCTTGCCTTTAGTGATCCGGTTACGTGAACAGTGGCATCCGATCCGCTCGAAGCCCTGGCTTCGCAATCGCCGGACACCAATCCGCCACAATCCAGGTCACTCCCGCTCGAAGCGTCGGCAAACATTTTTTCAGTCTTCCCCGAGATGGTTGCATCTGCGCCGCTGCTTGTCACTACGCTCACAAAGGAGGCTGTCAGGTCGGCTATATTCACGTCCGATCCACTGCTGCTGGAGACTTTCAGCTCCCTGAGTTTAAAAGGATTTTGAGCATAAACATCCGATCCGGCCGAGGCGTCGAGTTCGTGCAGGTCAACAAACGTCACATATACTTTGCGGGTCAGGTTCCATCCGAGATCCCAGTTCATTTTATCGCGAATGGAGATTTTCAAAACGCCGTTTTCAACCTGGGTAATAATTTTACCGATCAGTTCCGGTTCCGCTTCAACCTTTACATCTTGCCGGCTACCCTGGGTGAGATACAGATCGATCCCGCTGCTGACAAATATGCTGTTGAAGGTATCGACATGGCGGGACTCGGATTTCGTCTTCTCCTTTGCAGCGCCGGCGCTGATTGTTATTCCGGTTAACAGCAGGAGCAAAAGTAAATTTCTAACTTTAATTGTGTTCATGGCTTATTCTGATTGTTTCTGTTTATTGTTTCTCTATTGACCCTCCCGAAGAGGAATCAAAACTCGTGCTTTCAGGATCTCCGCTGTAATAGATATGACCGCCGCTCGAAGCTTCGGCTATAAATTCCTGCCTGACGCCGGTCCGGATATGAGCGCCACTCGATGCCTTTGCCTCACATACTTCGGCAGAGAAATCGTCGCCCTTTAAATGGGCTCCCGACGAAGCCCGAAGCGTCGCTTTTCTGGCCTTTCCCGAAAGTTCAATATGTGCTCCGGAAGAACAACTCCCCTCAAATTCGCCCGCATTCACATCAAGTGTCTGCCGGCTGCCCGAGGATGCTGAAATGTTGAGGCGTTTCGACTGAATCGTGTTTTCCGAACGAATTATCGATCCCGATGTTGAGCTGACCGCACTGAGATGGATAAAGTGAACATGTATTTTCCTTGACTTCGCCGATCGGATAAATTTGTCGGTGTAAATATCAAGCGTCTTTCCCTTTAGTTCTGTCAGGATCACATCGTGCAGGTTTTCGTCGGCTTCAACCACCACATATTCCAGTGTGTCGGGAATCAGAAAAACTTCCAGTCCCCGGGAGACTTCCACTTCCCCGAAATTTGTTATATTCCTTGTCTGCTGTTTTACTTCACCTTCGCCCCTGATCGCCGGACCCATAAAAATACATGAGCTGAGGAGAACAGTCGGGAGGCTTAACAGGAGGATGATTAGCTGATATCGTTTCATTTTAATCCCATATTAATATTTCAGGCTATCCGGTTTTTACTGCAATTTAAGCAACCGGCATCACAGACTCACACCATATTCGCCTAATGAAAGTTTTTTACCGGTAAACAGATTGAATGAAGGGGTTTTCTCCCTTCTTAAGAATAATTAACCAAATACCTGGAAACAAATCCTGATTTTAAGCAAAGCTTTATGTATTTTTGTTTCTCTTTCAAAAAGTAATGAATTTTAACGCGGGAAAAGCCATGAAGAAGGATTGGTATGCAGCAAATGGCGGCTTCCTGCATTTTAAAAACGTAATTTTAAAAGGAATGACGCGATACAACAAAAGAAAAACATGGATGGTTGCAGGTATTCTGCTGATCCTTGTCCTGACATTCACAGGGCTTACCCGTGATGAAAAGCTATTCCAGATCGATAAGAATCTGGATATCTATTACTCTCTCGTTCGTGAGTTGAACCTGTTTTACGTCGATGAAGTCGATCCGGAAAAACTCATCAGGACGAGTATTGACGATATGCTCGAATCGCTTGATCCCTACACGACCTACATTCCGGAATCGGAAATGGAAGACTTCCGCTTTATGACAACCGGAGAATACGCCGGTATCGGGGCGCTCATCAGCAAACACGACAGCGCCGTGATGATTGCCGAGCCTTATGAAGGGTTTCCTGCCCAGAAATCAGGCTTAAAGGCAGGCGATATTTTACTGGAGGTAGCCGGGAAAAATACAGCAAAAATGTCGACCGAAGATGTCAGCAACCTCCTGAAAGGGCCCGCAAACGAAACCGTACGGGTAAAGATACAACGACCCGGTGAGAAGAAAAGTTTTAATGTGGATATTGTCCGCGAAAAAATACAGATCGATCCGGTACCTTATTACGGGATGCTTGACGGGGAGACCGGCTATATCCGCTTTGCCAACTTTACGGTCGATTCGGGCGAGCGGGTAAAAAAGATTTTTCTGGAGCTGAAGGAAAAACAGGGGGCCAAAAAACTGATCCTGGACCTGCGCTCGAATCCCGGCGGACTGCTGAATGAGGCGGTTAACGTGGTCAACCTGTTTGTCCCGAAAGGCGAGGAAGTGGTCAGTACGCGCGGCAAAGTAAAACAATGGGATAAAGTGTACAAGGCTACGCAGGAACCGGTCGACACGGTGATGCCGATTGCCGTGCTGGTAAACCGGGGTTCGGCATCGGCATCTGAAATTGTGGCGGGAGCTCTTCAGGATCTTGATCGCGCCGTAATTGTCGGCAGCCGGACGTTCGGGAAAGGCCTTGTCCAAACCACACGGGAGTTAAGCTATAAATCCAGCCTGAAAGTGACCACTGCCAAATATTATATACCCAGCGGGAGGTGTATTCAGGCCCTGGATTATTCAAACCGCAATGAAGACGGTAGCGTTGGAACGATACCTGACTCGCTGATCTCCGAATTCACCACGAAGAAGGGAAGGAAGGTTTACGACGGCGGAGGCATTATTCCTGATATCAAAGTCGATCTGGACCGGATCAGCAGTCTGAGCATTAACCTGATCAATGATTTCCTTTACTTCGACTTTGCCACGATGTATGCCAATACGCATAAATCGATTCCTGCTCCGGAGCAGTTTGAAATCACGGATCAGCTATATGACGAATTTAAATGGTTTGTGAAGGAACAGAAATTTACCTACAAATCTGATACGGAAAAAGAACTGGAAAAGCTGATCGAAACGGCAAAAGAAGAGAAGTACTACGACATCGCCCAAAGTGAATTTGAAAACCTGGAAGCAAAGGTGGAACATAAACTGGACAAGGACCTGGAGCAATTTAAGGAGGAAGCCACCGACATCCTGACCGACGAAATCGTGTCGCGGTACTATTACCAGAAGGGGGCTATCCAGGCGACAATCAAATCGGACAAAGGCATTGAAAAAGCGAAGGAAGTGCTGGCGAAGCCGGCTGCGTTTTCTGCTGTATTCAAACCCGGAACGATTGTATCGATGAACGGAAAACCCATGTAGGGAGACAGGAACACGGAACACGCACACCGGAAGAGGGTTGCAGGGATTTTATGATTACCTCCCTACCGTTTTCCGGTCTCCGTTCTTACGACTTACGACTAAATACTTATACTCATCATCATGAAACAACCCTTTTTACCATTACTCTTTTTAACCCTGCTGGTTGCAGCAGGCTGTCAGCAGAAACAGAATGTGCTGACCGAACAGGAACAGCAGGAAGGCTGGACCTTATTATTTGACGGTACCACCCTCGAGGGCTGGCGCGATTTTAACGGCGACAGCCTGACCGGCCCGTGGACCGTAGAGAAAGGCACGATTAAAGCTGAAGGCCACGGAGACGACGCCAATGGTTACATCGTGACCGATCGTCAGTATGAAAATTTTATTTTGAACTGGGACTGGAAGATCTCTGAAGGAGGCAACAGCGGGGTACTGTACCATGTCCTGGAAGGAGAAAACTTCAAGGTGCCTTATGTTACCGGTCCTGAGTACCAGTTGATCGACAACATCGGCTTCCCCGATCCGCTGGAAGAGTGGCAAAAATGTGGCGCCGACTATGCGATGTACCTGCCCGATACTGCCAAACTGCAGATTAATCCGGCCGGAGAATGGAACAACTCGCAGATTGTTTTCGACAACGGCCATGTTGAATACTGGATGAACGGTCAGAAGATTCTGGAATTTGAGGCCTGGAGCCGCGACTGGTTTAACCGGAAAAACAGCGGGAAATGGGAAAATGCACCCGAATACGGATTAAGTTCGACCGGACTGATTTGTTTGCAGGATCACGGTTACCCCGCCTGGTTCCGCAACATCAAAATCAAGGAACTGCCTAAAAAGGAAAAGGCTGCAGAAAACCTGTTCAACGGAAAAGACCTGACCGGCTGGATTGTCTATGGCACTGAAAAGTGGTATGTCGAAGACAGCCTGCTGGTGTGCGAAAGCGGCCCTGATAAGGCCTACGGTTACCTGGGTACCGAAAAGTATTACAAGGATTTTGATCTCACCGCCGATTTTAAACAACTGGCCAACGGCAACAGCGGCATATTCTTCCGCTCAACCGTTGACGGAACAAAAGTGGCGGGCTGGCAGGTTGAAGTGGCTCCCAAAGGAAACGATTCCGGAGGCATTTATGAATCGTACGGACGCGGCTGGATCCACCAGATACCGGATTCGCTGGAAAATGTGCTGAAACCCGGTGAATGGAATACCATGCGCATCAAAGTGGTCGGTCCTGAAGTCACCACCTGGCTCAACGGCACCGAAATGACCAAACTGAATGATCCCAAAATAGGTGAAGCCAACGGCCGGATCGCCCTTCAGATCCATGACGGCGGCGGCATTAAGGTACAGTGGAAAAATCTGATTGTACAGGAATTGTAGGACAAGCTTACAGACATAGAAGAACCCGGTACGCCACCGGGTTTTTTTATGAAGGTAGACAGCCGGATTAAAATATCTCTGCCTAACCTATTCTCAATGCCGAATGTAATCCCTATTTTTGGTCGTTTCTTACTCTAGTTTTTCGAAACAAACCTAAAGCAGTTTCCCTTGCCTGAAGACCGTATTCATATAAGCCGGGATGTCGCAGTGCAGCTCATGAAAGGGAGCCGGCCGGCATTCAATCAGATTTTTAGCCGGTATCACCAAAAATTATACTTTTTCTCGCTGGGGTATCTCAAATCAGAAAGGGACGCAGAGGAAATCGTTCAGGAAACCTTCATCAAACTTTGGGAACGGCGGCAGGATCTTAAGCCCGAATTGTCGATACAGGCCTATCTCTTTCAAATAGCGTTTAACTTTATACGCAAACGGATGATCCGAACGATCAGGGAAGATGAGTTCCGTCATGACCTGGCCGGTGAGCTGGCCGATTTTGACGACCATACCGCCAATACCCTCAATTATCATTTCCTGCTCGAACACATCAGCCAACTGATCAGTGAACTGCCTCCCCGGCAGAAACAAATCCTGGAACTTCGGAAACTGGAGGATTATTCGGTGAAGGAAATCGCTGAAATGCTCGGTTTGTCGATAAAAACCATCGAAGCTCACTTAACTGCCGCCCTGAAATTTCTGAAAGAAAAACTCCAGGCCGAAGATCCCGACAAACTGGTGTTGCTGGCTTTATTTTGCAGGGAAGCTCCTGCCCAGTGACTTCATTCCCAGGCAGACCGGAATCTCAGCCATAAAACAGAAGAGAAAAAATATTTTTCATTGACTAAGGGTAATTTCTTTGTGGGGGATATTACTTACAAAGGCAGTTAAAAAATGGACGATAAACTTAACTTACTGAAACGCTTTTTCCGCAACCGGTATTCACGTAACGATTATCAGCAACTGAAAAAAATGCTCGTGGCCCAGGATCACGAACTGGCTGAGCTGATGCAAAAGCATTGGGTTGAATTTAACCCTGACGCATCGCAGCAATATCAAGACTTGTCAGGGGTCTTTGCAGCGGTCAACCGCCGGCTCGATCAAAACAAACCAACACCTGTATTCAACCGGATCGCGAAAACCTGGTCGCGCGTTGCAGCAATCCTGTTGCTGCCCGGGCTGGTCGTCTCCTGCTTATTTTATCTTCAATTCAGCCATTACCGTTCGCAGCAAGACGTCTACGTGGAAGTGGTATCTCCGGCAGGATCGCGCACATCGCTCAATCTGCCCGACGGATCGACCGTATGGCTGAACGGGGATTCCCGCATCCGATATCCGGCTGTTTTTAAAGACCGAAAGGTAGAAGTAAGCGGAGAAGCTTTTTTTAAGGTCCGGAGCAATCCCGAAAATCCGTTTTTGGTGGGCGCAGACCGTGTCTATGTCCAGGCAACGGGCACTGAGTTTGGCGTGCTGGCTTATCCCGATGAGCAAAATGTGAGTGTTATTTTAAAGGAAGGCCGCGTGGCGGTCATGGACAGCGGACAGACGAACCTTCAGGCAATGGAGCCAGGGCACCGCTACAACTACGACAGGAACTCGGGTAGCGGCAAATATCAGGAAATAAATACCGTGAGCTATGCCGGGTGGATCGATGGCAGGCTCGTATTCGAAAATGCAGACATGGAAGAGGTCGTTAAGCGGATGGAACATTGGTACGGCGTAAACATCGAGGTCACAGACCAGAACTTATTGCAGCTCCATTTTAAAGCCACCTTCATCAACGAAAGCGTTGAAGAAGCATTAAAATTGCTCCAGTCGACCGCGACCTTTAATTACCGGTTCATCGAACGGGAAATCAGAGCGGATGGAACAGCCGGGCCGGCGAAAATAGTGATTAGCCGGGAGAAACAAGAGAAGAAGTCGTAAGTCGTAAGACCGGGAAGAAGCTATTAGCTTTTAGCTATTAGCTATTAGCTGTTAGCTTTTAGTAAGAATGAAAATCCGGTTACCTTGCCACCGTTCTCCGGTTTCCACCATGCGCCATGCGCTGTGCGCTGTGCTATAAATAAAAATCAGGAAAGCGATTGCAGCGCTTCCCTGATCAAGATAGAGTTAACGTGTTATTTAACCCTTAAACAGTTCAAATTTATGAAAAAAAAACAAACAGACGGGGTATGGGCGAGCCATAT
>JBCFBK010000025.1:0-72492 GCA_038562555.1 Prolixibacteraceae bacterium
GTGCTGACCTTGTGGATGGGTATTATGAAGATCGGTGAGGGAGGTGGCGTCGTGAAAGTATTTTCGAAATTGGTGGGACCTTTCTTCCGGAAGCTGTTTCCGGAACTTGGGAAAGATCATCCGGCACAGGCTTCGATCATGATGAATATTGCTGCAAACATGCTGAACCTGGATAATGCCGCCACCCCGATGGGCCTCAAGGCTATGCAGGAAATGCACGAGACCAATCCTGATCAAGAAACTGCTTCGAATGCCCAAATCATGTTTCTGGTACTGAACACCTCGGGACTGACCCTGCTGCCGATCAGCATCATGGTATACCGAACCCAGTTGGGGGCAGTAAATCCGAGTGATATTTTTATTCCGATCATGCTGGCTACCTTCTTCTCGACGCTGGCGGGACTTATTTCGGTGGCCGTCTATCAGAAGATCAATCTTTTTGATAAGGTCATTATGGCCTACCTTGGTGGTCTGACTGCTTTTATTGCAGGCGTTATCTGGTACTTTTCGACCCTGGAGAAAGATCAGATAACAGCTATCTCGTCGCTGGCCAGTAACCTCATCCTGTTTTCAGTAATTGTTTCTTTTATCCTCCTGGCGCTTCGCAGGAAGATTAATGTTTATGAGGCATTTATAGAAGGCGCCAAAGATGGTTTTAAAACGGCCGTGATGATTATCCCTTATCTGGTGGCCATCCTGGTGGCCATCGGTGTATTCCGGACTTCAGGAGCGATGGACTGGCTGGTGGAGGGGATTGCCTGGGTTTTCGCTCAGCTTGGCGTGAACACTGATTTTGTTGAAGCATTACCTACAGCCCTGATGAAACCGCTCAGCGGGAGCGGCGCCCGCGGCATGATGGTTGATGCCATGACCACGCACGGAGCAGATTCCTTTGTGGGAAGAGTTGCCAGTATCGTTCAGGGATCGACCGATACCACCTTTTATATTCTGGCTGTGTATTTCGGATCAGTGGGAATCAGGAAAACCCGCCATGCCCTGACTTGCGGTCTCATTGCCGATTTTTTTGGCATTGTGGCAGCCATTTTAATGGGATACCTGTTCTTCCACTGATCCGTTATTCGGAAAATGGCGGATTGGTGAGATTTGGTGAAATGATCAGGTAGGCATAATTGCTTTTTTCCCCGTCCATCATGCTGGTAACACTTTTTACGTCGTTGGAGAAGTAAGAAACCGATCCTTCCCTGGGCTGAATGAAAACAATCAGGTCGCTTTCTTTAAATCCGCCACTGATCCGCTTCATATCTGTGGCGATATCGGCCGTTTCAAATTCAAAGTTGCCTTTTATTTTCAGGTAATCGATCGTTAGCCGCATCGCATCGATCGTACGGGTATCACTATAGAAGTTACAAGGTATTCCCAGATTTTTGGCTAAACGTGCGAGTTTTCGCAGCCAGTTTTGGAAGCCGTACTCCTTGTCGGAATGTGACGGACAAATAATCTGAAGGGAGGTATGCAGATAAATAGCATTTACCGGCTTGTAGAAGAACAGTAGTTTGTTGGTGGAATTCATCAGGTGCTGCATGAGATTTCCAAAAATGACATCCGAAAACCGCGACCTTGGAGAGGTTCCGATTACCAGGTCAGTGGCGGCTATTTCGGTGATTACCCTTCGGATACCGCTGGCAACATTCTGGTCGAGCGTAGTGATAATCTCAATCTCCCGTTCCGTTTCCGCTCCGTATTTTATGAGCTTTTCAAGTTTTTCCCTTGTTTCCGTCAGCTTCCGGCCGGCCTGCTGATTATCATTTACCACTGTGAGTACATAAACCGGCGTATTATTTTCAGGTTCTGATATATTCAGGGCAAAATCGGTCAGATAGGTCATCGTTGCAGGGTTTGAGATCGTTACCAATATCCGGTCGAACTCAGATTCCGAAGGAAGTATAATTTCAGTCGATCGTTCGATCGCCAGCTTCCGGGCAGCATCTTCGGTGATCAGACTTGAGGCAATACAGGAGATGAGGATAAGGATGATCGTTCCGTTCAAAATATAGAGATCCAGAATACCCATGTTATATCCTACCGTGATCACGGCCAGTGTTGCCACAGCATGAGCTGAGCTCAGTCCGAAGATCAGCTGGTTCTGAGCAGGGGAATATTTTAAGAACCGCGCTGTGAGGGAAGCTGCCACCCATTTACCCGTGAATGCGACAATCGTAAGTGTCAGGGCGATCCAGAGGGTTCGGGAGCCGGCAAATACGGCCTCCAGGTCGATAATCATTCCAACGCTTATTAAAAAGAATGGAATGAACAAAGCATTTCCCGCGAATTCAATCCGGTTCATCAGTGGCGAAGTCTTTGGTACCAGCCGGTTTAGCACCAAACCGGAAGTAAAGGCACCGATGATGGGTTCCAGACCTGCCAGCTCCGCGAGGAAAGCCGAGAAGAATACGGTTGCGAGTACGAAAATATAATGGGAGTATCGTTCATTTTCGATGCGTTTAAATACCCATCGGGCGGCAACCGGTATGACTTTAAACATAAACAGGAAGAACAGGGTAAAAGAGATGGCCATTTCGATCCACATCCCCGGCCCATCGCTCTCGCCTTGAATTCCGTTTATCAGGGCCAGTATGATCAACACCGCCGTATCGGTAATGATGGTCCCGCCCACAGTTATCGCCACCGCCTCGTTCCGGGTTAAGTCCATCTTGCTTACGATCGGGTAGGCGATCAGCGTATGAGTTGAAAACATGCTGGCCGTAAGCAGGCTGGTGAGGTAACCGTAATCCAGTATAAAATAGCAGACCGGGAAGCCGATTACCAGCGGAAGGCTAAAGGTCAGCACGCCAAAGAGGATACTTTTGTTTTTATTCCGCGAAAATTCATCGGGATCAAGTTCCAGTCCGGCGAGGAACATAATATATAACAGGCCGATTGTAGAGAATAAAACGACAGCTTCATCACGGGCAATCAGGTTAAATCCCTGCGGACCGATTATAATTCCGGATATGATCAGCACAATAATCCCGGGGACCTTGATTCTTCTTAGCAGGAAGGGCGCCACCAGAATAATGATCAGAATAACCGTAAAACTAAGCACGGAATTGTGAAAGGGCAGTGTAAATTCTTCAACAAGACGTTCAAAAAAAGATCCCATAGTTTACTTTTAAGTATCAATTAAGACACCAGATGCAAGACGAAAGACACTGGATGAAAGATTAAAAAATCATCATTTAACCATTTGTTATTTAGCAATTTAACAGTTTGATCATTCTCCGGTTCAGCTCACTGCGTCGTAAACCTGCACCCGTTCCCAAAGATCGCCGTACTCGTCGATAAATTTTAAATGTACCGGATGAGTCTGGTAATGATCCTGATCTTCCGGGTTTTCAAAAACGGCCAGATAGGAATAGGTAAAAGAATCATCCACAACATCACGATCTGATGGTAATGCCCTGCCTACATGGCTCATCTTAATTTCCGGGATTGTAATCAACATGTTTAGCCCTTCTTCAAAGCGCTTACGCGCTGTCCCGTCGCCGGGATTCTTCAGCCAGAAAAACACGTGATGAATCGTCGCTTTTTCCATTTTTACTTTCAGTCCGGACGCCTTTGCTTTTCCTGTCAGTAACGAGAGGAAAAGCAGTCCTGCCCAGGCGATCATTTGTTTAAAGAAGTGTCGGCGATCCTTCAGTTTAATTTTATTCATAACTGATCAATTGTTTGTTTTATTTTCATCAGCTTGTAAAGCAAATTTTCAAGCAGGTCGAGACGGAGCATATTAGCACCGTCTGATTTGGCCACAGCGGGATCGGGATGGGTTTCAATAAAAATTCCATCGGCCCCGACGGCAATTCCTGCTTTCGCTATTGTCTCTATTAAGGCGGGTTTTCCTCCGGTTATGCCGCTGCTCTGGTTGGGTTGCTGAAGTGAATGAGTAACATCAAGAATAACCGGACAATTATTTTCTTTCATTTCAGGTATTCCACGATAATCGACAATCAGGTCCTGGTAACCAAAAGTAGTGCCCCGTTCGGTGATCATCACCCGGTTGTTCCCGTTTTCCCGGACTTTATTCACCGCAAACTGCATAGCGCCGGGTGATAAAAACTGTCCTTTTTTGATGTTCACGACTTTTCCTGTATCAGCGGCCGCCGCCAGGAGGTCGGTCTGCCTGCATAAAAACGCCGGAATTTGCAATACGTCTACATACCGGGCTGCCAGCGCGGCCTCGGCGGCTGAATGAATATCCGTGACTGTTGGTACCCGGAACTGCCTTCCAACCGCTTGTAGTATTCCGAGTGCCTTTTCATCGCCGATCCCCGTGAAGGAATCGAGTTTTGACCGGTTGGCTTTCCGGTAAGAACCTTTAAAGACAAACGGGATCTCAAGCCGGTCGCAAATCATGCTGATCTTTTCGGCAATATTGAAGGCCATTTCTTCTCCTTCAATCACACAAGGCCCCGCCAGCAGGATAAAATTTTGTCCTGCATATTTTAATCCGGGAATCATCATTTTTTTTTACGAAGATACAAAAGTATCAGGCAGGAACACCAGTTAGCGATCAGCTTTTACCTTTTTTAGGGGATAATACTCCGTATCAGTGCCCCAAAATCGCCAGATATTGGATTGTAGGCCGAGGATCATCGAAGAAGGAAGATATTGCGAGGGGCTCTATTAACTCATTTTTTTAATAAAATACTATTTTATCTGAAATATAGTTAAAAAAACAGTTTTGTTAACTTTCAGCGTACAAATTGTTAATTATTCCGGAAAAAAATACTAATTTTCCTTTTAGAATAAACTATTAGCGACTATTTTTCGTTATAGACCGTAGCCAGTTGAACCAAAGAATAATTCATCCGGATCATTTGTGAAATTAAATCTGATCACGAAAAATTGTTCCGGTAATCTGTCCTGACGGCAGAACCACGTCGTATGTGACACATAGCTGTTAATTAATTAATTTATGTCTGAAACTTTAGAAGAAACGTTAAAAAAGCCTGTTTTGCTGGAAAGAAAAATAAATGGCCTTGATTCCAGTAGGCAAATCATCAGTTCAATAACACATGAACTGCGGAGCCCGCTTGCAATCATTAGTTCGAATATTCAACTATTAAAGCAGTTTAATTACGACCTCGACAATAAGGTTGTTAATGAGACCTTTCATTTGTGTGAAGAAGCGGTGAAATCAATTAAACGGTTTGCAGAGGATATCTCTTTTATACATGGTTCAAATAAGGGAGAATTAAAGCCGGAGAGTAAGAAAATAGAGCCTGACAAATTTTTTGATGAATTGATAGGCAAATTACCGGAATCTGATTATAGCCGAAAGAGGGTTAAGTACGAAAAAAATATCAAAGCGAAAACATTTTACACTGATCCCCGTTTTCTGTTAAAGATTCTGGAAAATCTGCTAAATAATGCCCTTAAATTCTCTTCAGAAGATGTATTTCTGAAGGTCGTTTGCACTAAAGAGGAATTAAATATACAGCTTAAGGATCAGGGGATTGGGATGTTGGATGAGGAAATTGATTATTTGTTTGAACCTTTCTCCAGGGGGAGCAATGTGAAGATGATTTCAGGAAGCGGACTGGGATTAGCTATTGTAAAAAGGAGTTTGGATCTGCTAAATGGAAACATGGAAGTTGTAAGTTCAGTTAATCATGGAACAACCTTCAACATAAAAATTCTAAGCAATGGAAGCCAGAAAAATATTGATAATTGAAGATGATGTACTGTTGTCAAAGACCCTCAAAAATGTTCTGTCTGCCTATGGGTATGAGGCACTGATTGCAAATTCCGGCGCTGAAGGAATCCAAAAAGCATATGAATTTTCACCCGATCTGATCTTATGTGATATTAACATGAGCCCAATCGACGGGTATCAGGTTTTCAATATTCTGGAAGACAGTTCCGTTACCAATAAAATTCCGTTTATCTATATCACCGGTAAATCGGACCTGGAAGACATACGTTTGGGAATGGAATTGGGTGCTGACGACTATATTGTAAAACCTTTCAGTAACGAAGAACTTTTAAAATCAATCAAGGTCCGTCTGGCAAAATATGAAAAGCTCGTTAATATTGGCAAAAGCGATTACCAGGCGTTGTGGAACTCTCCCCGAACGGCATTTTTATTTTCGACGGGGAGACAATTTACGAGGTTAATAATGCCTTCCATGAAGCGACAGGATATGTTTATGATGATTTGAAAAAAATTACGTTTAAGGACATCGTCGACGAAAAATCGTATATTTCAATCCAGTCGAAAGTGTTAAAATGTGCTAAGGGACTGATGAAAAGCTTTGATGAACAGATCAATATCATCACTGCCGAAAAAAAGATCCTTTCCAGGAAGCTGTATGTGACGGCCAGCCAGAAGTTCCGCGGATTCACCCTCCTCATTGGCCTGCTTGAATCGGTCGAAGTCAATCAGTCCGAATACGACCGTCTGGTTAATATTCTTTCAGAAGAGAAAGTCGATATCAGCGGAAAACTCGCCAGCCGGCTGCAACGGGCTTTTGAATTCCCGGCCCTGAAGTCTGAAAGTTCTGACAGAACACTGACCCCCAGTATTTTTTCAAAACGGGAGCAGGAGGTGCTGATGCTTTCGTGCCGCGGACTTCCGATCAAAATAATCGCCGACGAATTATGCATTTCCGATCGCACGGTTGAGAAACACCGGGCCAGCCTGATGGAGAAAACCGGTTCAAAAAATATTGTAGAGGTAATTATATACGCGCTCAAAAATGATTTGATCGCGTTATAAAGCCGGAGCTGCAAACACAGAATGAAATTTTTCTATGGCGCCAGTCTTCTAACCGACCAGCCCGAGCCTTCCAGTTTATATCGGAACCTGTCATGAAGCCGGTTTGGACGTCCCTGCCAAAATTCAATTTCTGTGGCTGCGACCAGATAACCGCCCCAGTGATCAGGTTTTCTTACTTCTTTTCCCTGATACATGTCTTCAAAATGTTTAAAACGGCTTTCGAGTATTTCGCGGCCGGCGATCTCACTGCTTTGATCCGACGCCCATGCTCCCAGCTGGCTTTCCCGCGGCCTTGACCGAAAATACTCAACCGATCTTTCTGTTTTCAGCTTTTCAACGACCCCCTTTACCCGAACCTGCCGTTCCAGCTTTGACCAGAAGAAATTGAGCGCGACATGGCTGTTCGATTCAATCTGCCGGCCCTTCGCACTGGCGTAATTGGTGAAAAAAATAAATCCGGCTGCGTCAAGTTCCTTCAGCAATACAACACGCGTGTCGGGTATTCCGTCTTCACAGGTGGCCAGTGTCATCGCTGTCGGCTCATCCGCTTTACTGTCGATGGCGGCTTTCATCCAGATACGGAAAAGATCGTAAGGATGCTCACTCAGACCATTTTCGTCGAGCCGAAACTGTTGGTAGTCTCTTCGTATATCCTTTAGCATTAACAATTTGTTTAATATTCAGAAAGCATTCTTCTAAACAAGCAATTAGCTGTTTTGTTAAAACAACATAACCAATACAATTCTTACCATGAAAAGTTTAATGTCGATTGTGCTTTTATTAACGGCAGCAGCGGTTTATGCCGGAGTGCCACAACTGAAGATTGGAGAAAAAGCGGCACATACTGACGTGAAAATGATGAGTGTGTCAGGAAAGGAATACTCATTAGCTGATCTGAAGGGAGAAAACGGATTAATCATGGTCTTCTCCTGTAATACCTGTCCTTTTGTTAAAGCATGGGAGAACAGGTACAATGAACTGAAAGCGTGGGGCGAGCAGCATGGTGTCGGAATGGCTGTGCTGAATTCGAACCACCAGAACCGGAATGGCAGCGAATCGATCGATGAAATGAAGAAGCTTGCCGGCGAAAAAGGATACCAGTTCCCTTATCTGGTTGATGATGAGAGCCTGATTGCCAATGCTGTGGGAGGACAGGTTACTCCACATGTTTTCCTTTTTGACAAGAACTTTAAGCTTGTTTATAAAGGGGCAATTGATGATAATTATGAAGACAAAAATGCGGTCAGCAAGCATTACCTGAAAGACGCCGTACAGAGCCTGTCCGGCGGTGAAATGATCGCTACGGCTGAGACCGAACCAACCGGATGCGGTATTAAAAGGAAGCTGGATTAATTCTAAATCCGGAACCGGAGACTATTTCTGACTTAAAAACCACATTTTTAAGTCTTTCTCTTGTTCCGGATTTATTTTTTTATTTTATTTGTATAACAATGTTATATAAACGTAAAACAAATATTCTTTTGGATGACGCAATTGATGGCACGGGCCGGTTCAGAAGAGGAACTAAAAAAGGAGTTTAAAAAACTGGCGATGATTTATCATCCCGACAAGGGAGGAAGTACAGCTTTAATGCAGAAGTTGAACCAGGAATACCGGTTGCGAAAAGAACAGCTGGAAAAAAAGAGTGTTCTGCCGGACGATCTGAAGGTTGGTGATGCGGTTTTTGTGAACGGCAGCGAGTGCAGAGTTACCCACGTTTCCGCGTTCGCTTTTATTGCCAGGGCTGTTTATTCCGGACGTACAGCGGTATTTGATCGCCAAACCGGTTATGCGGTCGGGAATAAAAAATTCAGGGCCCGGTTTCATGCCGATGAATACGTCTGGTTATGAAAAAAGGAAACAAAAAAATACTGACCGGATTCCGGCTATCGGAGAGTAACCTGAAATTCATTGAAGAAACGGGTGAAAAGCTGGGCATGAGCAAGACCTCCGTGCTGGATATGATGCTTACCGTGGTCAGAAGGGATAAAGCAATGCTGACCGACCTTATCCGCAATGCGCTCCACGACTAATGAAAAAGAAGATTTCTGTCTTGCAGCGAATCCTATGAATTAGTTTCTTATTTTTGATTTATGAATGACTTTCATATTGAAATCAAAAAAAACGTGGGAGAGCGAGACCGGCTTGTCTTTTCAGGGGTGCTGACTATCGACCACACGGATGAAATAAAAGCAAGGTTAATGCAAATGGTATCAACTTTTTCATCATCTTTGAATATAATTATTGAAGAAGTTGTTGAGTTTGATATATCCTTTCTTCAGTTACTTCATTCGTTTATGAACTTAATGAAAACCAGGGAAATTGACGTTACGGTTAGCTGGCTGACTGACGAAGAACAGACGAAACTGCTTCGTGCTGCGGGTTTCTCAAAATACCTGTGACTATGGTTCCTAAAAATCAGAAAAAGCTTGTTGTAGTTGAGGATTCCGACAGTGTCAGGGAAGCGATCGTATTTGCGCTGGAAAAGTCGGGTTTTGAAGTTTTAACAGCAACCAACGGTTTGGAAGCTATTTCCGTTCTGAACGGAGCGAAAGTAGATCTGTTGCTGACGGACTATCATATGCCTGAGATGAACGGATTGGAACTGATCAGATGGGTGAGGCAAAAAGAAGAGTACAAACGTTTGCCTGTTTTGGTTTTAACCACCGAAAGTCAGCGGGATATTATCATAGAAGCAAAGAATGCCGGAGCGACAGGATGGATTTATAAGCCTTTTGCTGTTGACCGGTTAATACAGACAATTAGACAAATAATCCGGTGATAGAGAAATTTCAGCAGCGATTTGTCGAGGAAGCCCGGGACAATTGTGACCGGCTCGAACAGCATCTGATGGAATTGGAGCATGACTTTACCAACCAGAATGGTATCAACGAAGTGTTCCGGATCATGCATTCGCTGAAAGGAAGCGGGGGGATGTTTGGTTTTGGTATGTTAAGTGAGTTCACGCATGAACTGGAGTCACTTTATGAACTGATACGCGAGGGAAAACTACTGTTAAATTCAACGATTATTAGTTTTACCTTGCGCGCTGTCGATGTTTTGAGAAGTCTGCTCAGTCCGGTGATACCTGACGATGTTAAACGACTTGTCATCCAATATAAAGCCGAGTCGAAACTGCTTTTATCGGGTGGGGCCGGAGTCGATGCTGTTCAGGAGTCTTCTGCAAAAACGATTAAAATGGCGGCGGAGGAAAAAAAACAGCACACCTGGTACCTTTACTTTAAACCGAACGGGCATATCTTAAATAATGGGACCAATCCGTTATATCTGTTGGATGAACTAAACACGCTGGGCGAATGCCTGGTTGAAGCCGACCTGTCGGAGATTCCGCTCCCCGGGCAGCTTCTTACCGACAATTGCTATACCGCCTGGCGAGCTGTTTTGACCACCGCTGCCGGACGCAATGAAATCGAAGATGTTTTCCTGTTTGTACAGGAGCAGTCACGAATTGACCTGATTGAGCTGCCCGACCTTCAGCTCCCTGCCAAGGAAGAATTGCTCAGGCGGTTTTCAGCGGAAGAGCCCGAAGCTGTCATCCGGCAATTAAAAAGCGGGAAAGCAGCGCCGGCAGAAACAGCCGTAAAAATGGTAAAAAACCTTGCTGAAGATGCTTCGCTCTCGACCATCCGGGTGGAATCTGCGCGCGTTGATGAATATATGAACCTGGTAAGTGAAATGATTATTGCTCAGTCCAGGTTATACTCCGTGGCGCTGGCCAGAAAAGACAAGGAAATTGAGGCCCTCGCCGAACGTTTCGACAGGCTCACCCATCAGTTCCGGGAAAATGCGTTTGACATGAGCCTGATTCCGCTGTATCATATTGTGACCCGTTTCAGAAGACTGATACGGGACTTGTCGGCCGAACTCAACAAGGAAATTAATCTTTCTTTAAGCGGCCTGGAGACTGAGATTGACAAGAATGTGATTGAGAAGCTGGTTAATCCCATGATCCATATCATCCGCAACTGTGTTGATCATGGGATCGAATTGCCTGCCGATCGGATAAGCAAGGGTAAACCGGTCGCCGGTACAGTTTCCATTTCAGCAGGCTACGAAGGAAATTCCATTGAAATCAACATCAGGGACGACGGGAAAGGCCTTGACCTGGAGCGGATCAGAAAGAAGGCTCAGGAAAGAGGGTTGCTCAGGGAGGACGAATATAAGACCGATGAGGAACTGATTCAGTTCATTTTCAAGCCCGGCTTCACAACTTCCGAGCACTTATCGGACGTATCAGGGCGGGGAATAGGACTGGATGCGGCCCGGAAAATCATCCATGACCTGCGTGGTGAGATTACCGTTTCAACGGAACGTGGGTGGTGGACCTGTTTTACCATCAGGGTCCCCTTAATGCTTTCCATTATTGACGGTCTGCTGGTGAAAATTCGTGACGATGTATATATCATTCCTACTTCCGGTATCGAAAAGATTTATCCCTTAATCACCGGAGCGGAAGAGCATACCGTTTTCCAGGTCCGGGTTTTCGAAGGAAGACAAATCCCTTATCTGGATCTGCGGGAAGAATTCTATCCTGGTTCAGCGCATTTAACGCACCAGTATCTGATCGCCGTTAGCTATAAAAGCCAGGTCTTCGGACTGGTTGTCGACGATGTCGTTCGTGAATATCAGGCGGTTGTAAAACCGGTTGGAAAACTGGTACAAAATGGCTATTTGTTTATGGGAGCGAGCATTCTCGGCGACGGGAGTGTTGCCCTGGTACTTGACATTAATTCGATCATTCAAAAATTCTCACGATAGATGAACAATCAGATCATTTCAGGACTCACATCCTATCTCATATTTCAACTCGGTTCAGAGAAATTTGCGGTGAATATCGGTCACGTCAGGAAGATTTTGGAAATGCCCCATATCACGAAAGTACCGCATGCCCCGGCGCTCTATCTGGGCGTTATAAATCTTTTTGGCGATGTTCTTCCGGTCATTGACGGGCGCATAAAATTTGGCATGAAGCAGAAGGAGGCCGACAACAATACCTGTATAATTATTTTAATGGTGCAGGTTGATCAGGAATTTTTTAATATTGGCTTTGTTGTTGATCAGGCCTTGCAAGTCATTGATATCAAAGATGAAGACCTTAATTCCGCTCCTGAAGTTGGAAAGAAATTCCAACTGGATTTTATCAGCGCTGTAGCAAAAGTGCAGGATGAATTTATTCTGGTACTCAATACGGCCAAATTGTTTGATGAAGAAGACTATACTGCTTTAAATACTGATCTTTAATAATAAAATCATGCGCTTTGTTGATCTCAAATTAAGGGTTAAATTTTATTGGGCTTTTGCCTTGTTTATTATAATTGCTCTTTTCCTGAGCCTGAATTCTGTTTACAGTTTACTGCGCTTTGAAAAAAGCTTCAACGCCTTGTCTGCGGAGGTGACGCCGGAACTGGAATTTGCCAATAACGTGACAAAACGTACCCGGCAGGCTGCATACGCCATGCAGGGATACCTGCTTTCGGGCGCCACCGGTTATAACGAGCAGGCTACGGAGGAACTGGAGCAACTCATGCGGGATTTCAAAGCTGAAAAGCAGGCGTTGAATTTATCGTCAAAAGGAGGGGACGTTGTTCAAAAAATAGAAACGGCTGAAAATATGATCGCTCAGTATCAGGAGTTGATCAGGGAAGCTTACGATTCGGGTGAAGATGTTCTGGCTGCAAAAGCACGCCTCGACAACAGCGAAGACAGGTATCTGGAACAGTGTCGTCAATTAATGGAAAATCAACGAAATGCAGGAGTAGTGCGACTTTACACGCTTGCACACCAGGCAAGTTTACTGGTCAGAACCCGGAATATTGCGGATATGCGGCAGGCCACCGACGAGTTGCGGGCCTTATTCGCGGAAGCTGATCAAATCGTCAGCCGGCAAGGGACAGCCAATCTGGCAAATGCGGTTACTGAATACAAAAACGATATTTATGCCCTGGCTGACAACAGTAATAAGATGGCCTTGCTCTATGAACAGCATAAGGAGCTTTCTGATCGCTTAATAGCACAGGCCAACGTGTTGAGGGAAAATATCCTCGAAAATGTTTCAGAAACCGCAGCCCAATTTTCCGGAACCGGCACTGCGTCAATTATCCGGAATCTAATTGCGGTACTGATAGCCATTACGATTGCCTTATTTGCGGTGATTTTTATCAGTAAACTGATCACAAAACCCCTGTTTAAGGGAATCGAGTTTGCTCAGGCCATATCAAAAGGAGATCTGACGGCCCGGCTCGATGTCAATCAGAAAGACGAACTTGGAGATCTGGCTGCCAATTTGCAGCAGATGAGCGAGATTATGCGGCAAACGATTTCCTCGGTGACAACTGCCGCCGATAACATGGCGAATGCCAGTATGGAGCTCAGTTCGACCTCGCTCAATGTGTCTCAGGGTGCTTCGGAACAAGCCTCGTCGGCCGAAGAAGTTTCAGCAGCGATTGAAGAGATGACTGCGAGCATCCAACAGAATACGGAGAATGCAAAAGCGACCGAGAAAATATCCCTGCATGTGGAAACGGGTATCCTTGACGGTAAGGAGAAAGTGGATAAAACGATTGATGCGATCAGGGTAATCGCAGACAAAATTTCGATCATCGGAGAAATTGCCTTCCAAACAAATATCCTGGCGCTAAATGCTGCCGTTGAAGCGGCCCGGGCAGGCGAACACGGGCGTGGCTTTGGTGTTGTGGCGGCAGAGGTAGGAAAGCTGGCTGAACGGAGTAAAAATGCTGCGCTTGAGATCGACCGGTTGACGAGGGTTAGTGTCAGCAGTGCCGAGGAAACCGGATCAATCATGAATCACATCGTCCCTGAAATTCACAGAACCTCCGCTTTGATTCATGAAATCGTGGTTGCCGGTGTGCAGCAGCATGCCGGGGCCGATCAGATCAATACGGCAATTCAGCAATTAAACCAGGTTACACAGCAAAATGCTGCCGCCTCGGAAGAACTGGCTACGAATGCCGAAGAGCTGTCAGCTCAGGCCGGGCATTTACAGCAGACGGTTTCGTTTTTTAAGGTGGTAACGGGCGAACGCTCTCGTCTACCCGCGGGGAAGACTGTCAAACCTCAGATAAAACCGCCCGTTGCACTGCCAAAAAGGGAAGTAAAAGGTGTGGTTCTGAATCTGGACGATGGCTCGGACGAAGAGTTTGAACGGTTTTGATCGGGGAGTCAAAAAATTTAACCGACGTCGCAATGACCTATCGTCTTTTACAAATATCGGAAAAGGATTTTCTTCGTCTCGGCGGACTGCTGACCGAACGTTACGGGATCAAAATGCCTCCCGAAAAGAAGATATTGTTCCAGTCCAGGCTTCAGAAGAGACTTCTGGAACTGGAAATGACGTCGTTTCAGGAGTACGGTGAGTTTATTTTGAACCCGTTGAATACGGAAAGTGAACTGACCCGGATGGTTGATTACTTGTCGACCAACAAAACAGATTTCTTTCGTGAAGTCCGGCATTTTGATCTTATACTATCGACAATTCTTCCTGAACTGTGCAACAGCGGATTGCCGGATTACCTGATCAGGTGCTGGAGCGCGGGCTGTTCAACCGGTCAGGAGGCATTTTCACTGGCCATGACACTGGAAGAATACAAGCTTAAAACGGGCGCTTCATTCGATTATTTCATCCTGGGCAGCGATGTGTCGGCGAGGGTTCTCGAGATCGCCCGTTCGGGCATTTACCCCTTCAGCCAGTCGGCCCTAATTCCCCATGCGTACCTGAAGCGCTATGTGCTGAAAAGCAAGGATCCGAAAAACCAGCGGATTAAAATAGCGAAATCGATCAGGTCGAAGACCAGTTTTATATACGGGAATTTAATGGACGCAAATTACCGGATTAATCATAAATTCAGGATTATCTTTATCCGGAACACCCTGATCTATTTTGGCCGTGAGGATCAGAGGCGAATTTTGGAGCGGGTGCTTGGCCATTTGGAGCCGAAAGGCTATTTGTTTATCGGGCATTCTGAATCTCTGATCGACTTTAACCTCCCTGTTTCCCTGATCGGTCCGGGCATATACCAAAAAAACTGATTATGAACGAATCAACAGATAAAGCCACAATTGCAGGTTTAACAGCCATGAATAAAGAACTGACTTCAGAACTGTTTGAAGTTAACAGGCGACTTAAGGAGTCGGAAGCTTTTAAGAGTCACTTCATCAGCAATATTACGAACGAGATTCTCAACCCGTTTTCCAGCATTTTAGCCCTGTCAGAGAATATCACGAACCTGAACGACGCAGATATAAAGCAGGCCAGAAAGATGGGGGGATTGATCCATCGGGAGGCTCATCAGCTTAACTTCCAGATGAAAAATATTTTTGCTGCAGCAATGATCGAAGCGGGCCTGGACAAACTGATACCAGGATCTGTTAACGTAGCTGACCTGGCAGACCGGGCGGTTCATTTTTTTTCGTTTGAAATCAGCCGTAAACAACTGGCAACAGATTTACAGATTGAAGAACACAGCGGTGTCCGGTCGTTCGTTACCGATGAGGCCAAGCTCGATCTGATCGTAAAAAACCTGCTGAGTAATGCAGTAAAATTTAGTCCTCCAAAGGGGGTGATTAAAATCAGACTGGGAATCGAAGAAGGCAGGCTTAAACTGACTGTCCGTGATTTTGGCCCTGGAATTCCCGAGGAAGAATATAAAGTGATATTTGACCGTTTCCGCCGGCTGGATCAAAGCATCAGCTCGCTGAATACGGGACAGGGATTGGGTCTGTCGATCGTTAATGCCTATTTGCTTGAATTGAACGGGATTATTTCGCTGGACAGCCCTTCCGGAGGCGGATTTGAAGTGATGATCGATCTGCCTGAACTGGTTCGTCCGGATGAAGGTGATGACCTTGGCGATTTTTTATTGAATAGTGAAGAAAAATTCTGAAATTTGAAGGAACAGGACCAATATTATCTGCATCCTTCATCAATCATCGTGCGGAGTGAAGGCCGTATTTATACCGTATTAGGATCATGCGTGTCGGTGTGTCTTTACGACAAAAGGAAAAAAAGGGGAGGCATGAATCACTATATGATGCCGTTTTGGAACGGAGAAGGGCTTGAAACCCCCCGTTACGGAAATGTAGCGATTCCAAAGCTTATTTTAGAGATGCTTGAAAAAGGAAGTATGAAAAAGGATCTTATTGCTAAGGTTTTCGGGGGGGCAACCATGTTGGGGGAGGGAAGTTCAGTTTTTCAGACAGGGGAGAAGAACATGGCGGTGGCTGACCGACTGTTGAAGGAATTCGGCATCCCGGTTACGGCTTCCAGCACGGGAGGCGACAGGGGGCGGAAAATCTGGTTTGATCCGGCTACCGGAGATGTTTTACAGCAATATATTTTAAAAAGCCGATAACGTTGAACGGGCATAAAAAAATAAAGGTACTGATTGTCGACGATTCCCAGAGCATCAGAAGATCACTGACGATGATCCTGGAAGAAGACCCGCGGATAAGTGTGATCGGCACGGCGGCTGATCCCTATGAGGCGGCAAAGCAAATCGCCGTGGTTGTTCCCGATGTCATTACACTCGACCTGGAAATGCCCCGCATGAATGGCCTCACTTTTCTGAAAAAGCTGATGAATCAGCACCCGATCCCCGTAGTGATTGTATCTTCTTTCACTGCCGGGCGGAGAGAACTTGGCATCCGGGCGCTTGCCCTGGGTGCGGCCGGGATTGTCACTAAGCCACGGTGGGATCAGCCGGAAGAAATGAGAGACCTTGGTATGAGGTTACGTGATGCGGTGTATGCTGCATCAATGCAAAACATGACGAAGCACCGTGCGGCGCGCGAAAAACAGGCTGACAAAAAGGAAGCTGCTGCTGTTGTTCATTATTACAATCAGGGAAGCGCGAACAAACTGATTTTGATTGGTGCCTCGACAGGTGGTACGGAACTAATTTCGTCAATTCTCCGGTCGCTCAGATCCGATTTGCCGCCGATCTTAATTGTACAGCATATGCCTGGCGATTTTACCGGAGCCTTTGCCAATCGGCTGAACGCGGAATGCAGCCTGACCGTAAAGGAGGCCGGAAGAAACGAAAAATTGTTGAACGGGCACGTCTATATTGCCAACGGATTTTTTCATTTGGTTGTGAAAAAGATAGCAAATGAGTATGTTTGTGATCTGGCTGACGGGGAACTTGTAAACCGTCACCGGCCTTCGGTCGATGTTTTGTTTAAATCGGCCTCCGGTTTATTTCCGGAAAGGCAGCTAATGGCAATTCTGTTAACAGGGATGGGGGCAGACGGCGCCAGAGGGCTGCTTGAACTGAAACAAAAAGGGGCAATTTGCATTGCGCAGGATGAGGAATCATGTGCGGTGTATGGGATGCCCCGGGAAGCTGTCCTGATGGATGCCGTCAATATGATCGGTTCTCCGGGAAAAATAGTAGAATGGATGAATAACTTCGCGTAAATTCATGACTGAGAAATCACAACTGCCAAGGATCTTAATCGTTGATGATGTAGCAATTAACATTGACCTGATGAAGTCGATACTTCAGGAGGACAATTATCTGATTGCCGCAGCAAAAGACGGCAGAACTGCCCTGGCAAAAACGATGGCCAACGTGTTTGATCTCATCCTGCTTGATATCGTTTTGCCGGATATCGATGGTTTTGAGGTTTGCCGGCAAATCAAGGCCAGTTCCAGGAACCAGGACACTCCGGTAATTTTTCTGACGGCTCAGCGTGATGAGGAAAGCCTGGTAAAAGGGTTCAGGCTTGGTGCGGTTGATTATGTACTGAAGCCATTCAGTGCGGAAGAATTACGCGCCCGTGTGGAACTCCATATTTCGCTGAAGAAGACCCGTGAAGAACTCAAAAAGGCACGTGATATCGCCGAAGAAGCAGCCAAAGCAAAAGCGCTGTTCCTGGCTAATATGTCGCATGAAATCCGGACCCCGTTGAACGGGATTGTGGGAATGGTTGATATCCTGCTGCAGACAAACCTCGATGAGCTGCAGCGCGAGTACCTTGGAATCATCGATATTTCAAGTGAAACCTTGCTGATGATTATTAACGACATCCTTGATTTTTCGAAAATTGACGCCGGCCAGATCTCGTTTGAGCAGATCAGCTTTAACGTTCGCAGTGAAATCGAAGAAGTTTATAAGTTGCTTGCCTATTCGGCAAAGCAAAAGAACCTCGAATTCTCTGTTCATGTTGATGACGACGTGCCAGGGACGTTGATCGGCGATCCTTTCCGCCTAAAGCAGATCCTGATTAATCTGAGTAACAACGCCATCAAATTCACCAAGAAAGGACACGTCCGGATTAAGGTCTCCCAGAAGCAGATTGTCGGTCAGAAAGACCTCTTGCATTTTCAGGTTGAAGACTCCGGAATCGGTATATCTCCCGAAAACCAGCAGAAGCTGTTTAAATCGTTTTCGCAGGCTGACACGTCAACAACCCGTAATTTTGGCGGCACCGGGCTTGGGCTTGCCATTTCAAAACGGTTGGTTCAAATGATGGACGGAGATATTGGCGTAATCAGTTCCGAAGGGGAAGGCTCGGTATTCTGGTTTACGATTTTATTGCATGTAGCATCTACCGAAATTATGGCGAAGGAGGAGTTTAAGGGAGATACGGATCACAAACCACTGAAAATCCTGTTGGTGGAAGACAATGTGATCAACCAAAAGGTCTCCATGCTCAATATCCGCAAACTGGGACATCAGGTTCAGCTTGCCGTAAATGGTATTGAAGCTGTCAAGGTGTTCTCCGATGGTAACAGTTTTGATATCATTCTGATGGATGTCCATATGCCCGGAATGGACGGGTTACAGGCCACCCGTGAAATACGGCGGATTGAAGAGGAGCGGGGGGTTAAACATCCTGTTCCGGTAATCGCTATGACTGCCACGATCTATGAAGAAGACATCCGCGAATATAAAAACTGGGGGATCGATGATTACCTTGGAAAGCCGTTTAAACCGGCAGATCTGGCCCAGGTCATAAGCAAGAATATGGGCCGGTATGCCGATCATGTCGCCTCTTAGGAAATTTCATCCGGATTGTAAGGCGTTTCCTGGTAGACATAATAGTTCAGCCAATTGGCAAATAAAAGGTTTGCTGCCGAGCGCCACTTCATAACCGGCTTTAAACCGGGATTATCGTCCGGATAATAATTGACCGGAATTTCTGCTTTCAGTTTGCGTGACAAATCCCTTCTGTATTCTGTATCGAGCGTTTCGCGCGAATACTCATGATGCCCCGTAATGAATATCTGGCGTCCGTTTTTAGCCAGGACCATGTTAATACCCGACTCCTCCGATTTTGAAATAACTTCAAGTTCCGCTACCTTTTCAATATCCTCAGCCCTGATCTCGGTGTATCTGGATTGAGGGACGTAATACTCATCGTCAAACCCCCTGAAAATAGGCAGCCGGGCATCAGAGACCCGGTGTTTAAAAACACCTGATATTTTCCTGTCGAGCGGGTATTTAGGTATTCCGTAAAAATGATAAAGCCCTGCCTGTGACGCCCAGCAGATAAACAGGGTGGAGGTGACATGAGTCAGGGACCAGTCCATAATTTCTTTCATTTCATTCCAGTAGGTCACTTCTTCAAAAGGCAGGTGTTCCACAGGTGCGCCTGTAATGATCATCCCGTCATACTTTTTATCCCTGATCTTATCAAAGGTCTTGTAAAAAGTTTTCATGTGTTCTGCCGGCGTATGCCGGTGTTCATGATCTCTGATTTTGAGAAAGTCGATTTCAATCTGCAGGGGTGTATTGGATAACAGCCGCAGCAGATCCGTTTCGGTGGTAATTTTGATTGGCATCAGGTTCAGGATTACCAGCCGCAGCGGGCGGATATCCTGGTGAGCCGCCCGGGTCTCATCGATCACGAAAATATTTTCCGACAGTAAAATCTCAATTGCCGGTAGTTTATCAGGAATATTTAAAGGCATAATCTCGTTTTTATAATTCCCGGATGCACAGTCTGCATCCGGGAAGACTTTAATTATTTAATTTTATTAAGCGCCTGATCAAAATCAGCTATAATATCGTCAATGTGCTCCAGTCCGACAGAAACGCGCAACGCGCCGGGAAAAACACCGGCTGCAGCCTGAGCCTCTTCAGAGAGTTGCTGGTGCGTTGTCGCTGCCGGTTGAATGATCAGTGTCTTGACATCACCAACGTTGGCAACATGGCTGGCCAGTTGCAGGTTATTGACAACCTGGTTGGCTGCATCTGTTCCGCCCTTTACCGTAAACGAAAGCATGCTGCCCGGTCCCTTCGGGAAATATTTTTTTGCAAGGGCATATGATTCACTGCTCTTTAAGCCCGGGTAATTCACGCTTGCTACTTTTGGATGTTTCTCCAGCCATTCTGCAAATTGTAGTGCATTCTGAACGTGTCGTTCCATCCGCAAAGATAGCGTTTCCAATCCCTGAAGCAAAAGAAATGAATTGAAAGGACTGATGGCTGGTCCAAAATCGCGAAGCCCTTCAACGCGGGCTTTGGTGATAAAGGCGATATTGCCGAAGGGGCCGTCAAAGTTAAAGACGTCCCAGTATACCAGCCCGTGATAGCCCTCGGAAGGTTCGGTGAATCCGGGAAACTTACCATTGCCCCAGTTAAAGTTACCTCCGTCTACAATCACGCCGCCAATGCTGGAACCATGCCCGCCGATCCATTTGGTAGCGGAGTTGACAACAATATTGGCGCCGTGTTCGAGCGGACGGAACAAATAGCCGCCGCCGGCAAAGGTATTATCAACAACCAATGGAATATCGTATTTCTTTGCCACCGCCGCAATGGCATCGAAATCAGGAATCACATAGCCGGGATTGCCGATGGTTTCAAGGTAAATCAATTTGGTTTGCGCGTCGATCAGTTTCTCGAACGACTCCGGCTTCAGATCGGAGGTGAGTCTGGCTTCGATTCCCTGTTTTTTAAAGGAAACCGTGAACTGATTATAGGAACCACCGTACAGAAAGGGTGAGCTGACAAAATTATCTCCCTGTCCAAGCAGGGTGTTGAATATCAGAAACTGGGCAGCATGACCTGAAGCAACTGCAAGGGCGGCGACTCCGCCTTCCAGGGCAGCCATCCGTTTTTCAAAAACATCGGAGGTTGGATTCATGATCCGGGTGTAGATGTTTCCGAATTCTTTCAGCGCGAATAAATTTGCTGCATGTTCCGCGTCGTTAAAAACATAAGACGTGGTCTGATAAATCGGTACCGCACGCGACCCTGTTGTCGGATCGGCCTCCTGTCCTGCATGCAGCTGCAGTGTTTCAAATTTTAATTTGTTGGACGTCATCTTTTAAAACTTTTTGAATGTAATTATTAAAAAATGTTTTATGAATCTCCTGTATTGCTTTCGGCTTGTCTTTTTCTTCAACGACAATGTAACTGACCAGATCGGACGCTCCCGAGCCACTGAGGACCACGTTGATCTTGTTTTTGGCCACGGCAGCGAAAAGCTGGGCCGAAATACCATGGTGCGATTGCATGCCATGTCCTACAACTGCTATCAGCGAAACTTGTTCAGCAATATCAATCTGATTGACCGAGGTGAGCTTCAACTCCCCGCAAATTTTTCTGACCTCCTGGATCGACTGCCTGTCTACGATGATATTGATGCTTGTCTGAGCCGTTATCACAGAACGGATATTGATGTGCTGATCGCTGAAAGCAGTTGTGACGCGGGCCAGAATGCCCGGCTTGAATCCTACACCGGGCCCGTTGAGCTTTAATACAGCTATGTCGTCGGTGTGGGCAACGCTTTTTACAACCTGCGGTGTGACTACGCTTAGCGAGTTGATCCTCGTGCGGAGGATCTTTTCCCCATCTTTAAGATCAAACACGTAGACGGGAATATGCTTTTCGATCAGCGGCTCAACGATCCGCGGATGTATGCCTGAATAATTAAAATACGAAAGTTCCGACGCTTCGGCATAGGTAAGACTGTCGATGAACCGGGTATCTGAAACATACTGGTCGTCGGCGGTTTTAAAGGGTTTGCCAATCTGCCAAAGCTCCAGCCGTTCCTTATTCAGCAGCGAGGCAAGGGCGGCTGCCGTATAATCTGCTGCCCGGTGACCCAAACGGACAATTTTGCCCCGCTCACTGATCCCGTACGATCCGGGAACAATACTCGTCTGTCCGAACGTAACGCCTCTGATCAGCTTTTCTGATTCTGCAGTCAGCACGCTGGCATTCCCGTATTCTTCGCTTACCAGCAGTCCTATTTCTTCCGGAAGCCGGGTATCGGCAGTTATGCCGTTCTTCAGCAGGATCTCATTGAGCAGGGCCGCCGTAATTTTTTCACTGTATGAAATAACCTGATCCTGGAGCGCCAATGAAAAATCGCCGGTAAAGTGAATACCTTTCAGCAGGATTTCCAGTTTCTCAACGTACGGATCGACGAATCTGATCTCCCGGATGCCGAAAAGATGAGCGATTTTTTGTATCTCTTCTTCCAGTCCGGAAAAAACAATCGAGGGCTCGCAGGTGGCTGAGCACAACGTCCTGATCCCGTTGACGAGGATTTCCTGAATTTCTCTCGTGGCAGAAACAACAATCAGATGCTTTTTATCTGATTTCTTAAGCAAAGCTGCCAGGGTGGAAATTACCCCGGGGTCTTTTAAATTGTTTCCGCCAAACCTCACAATACAATCTGGCATAATCAATGAAATTGAAATGAAAAAATGAAGAAAGTTAAACTCCGGATTTTACATGCCTTCAGTCAGTATTCGCAGGAATACCAAAAGAAGGCTATCGCATGGACATAGTCATCGATGGCGTATGAACAGCACTGCTCAGGGTACGAGCAGAAGAAAAACGGGAATATGTATTGCTGTTAACCATTTATTGCCAATAAAATTTTATCCTGCAAACGTAGAAAAATGTTTTTATATAAACAAAAGGGCGGAGAAAAAGTTTGCTATTGCGCGGGCAGCTTGACCTGCATAAAGGTGAACCGAAGCCATTTATCGTCAACGGGAACATGGATCTGAATATACGAGGCATCGGGGGATGCAGGAAAGAGTACTTTTCCATGCATGGCATAATTGGACTTAAGTGTTGTTTTACGAATGGTTGAAGTAGCCCAGGTTTCCTTTAGTTCATTCAGGTCAATCGTTTCGTATTCGTTGGCAATTCCCGATGCGGCAACGCCGTAATGAATGCCGTCTGCAACAGCACGGTGCACAAAATCGTTGTTCTCGTTATCGTCAGAGGCAACGATCACCGACGTAGCGATGTCTGCGCCGATTGCCATGAGCGAAATGCCGAACTGATTCTTGCTTCGTGCGTGGTTTACCGAAAGATGTTTTTCTATCTCGAATATCCGTTCTTCCGGATTCAACGCGGCTACTCTTTCAGGAGTGATCGGATTCATCGACCCGTTGAGCGGAATATAGTAAAACAGCGCAGGATCAACCAGAAAGGGCATGTTCGAATGATTTTCGATCTGAAAGTCGAAGATGTACTCGCGTCCGCTTTGCCGGTCAAAGCCGATTTCATAATTAACGCCGTAAATTGAATCAAAAACCAGTGCCTGGCCGTTCATCCATTTATCCGGTTCCTTGTCCGGTATCAGTCTGACAATATGCGCCGGCGTGGCACACGACAGAACGATAAAAGCTGAAAACATACTTAACAGGAACACGGGAATTCTGGTCTTCATGGCGTCGGATTAAGTGATGTAAAATTAGCAAAATTTATGCCAATGCGGACTCTGTTTTTATCAGATTTCTGATCACGACTGATGCACAATAACAACCGAAAAGCGGCGGCATATAAGCGATCGTTCCCACAGTCGACCGTTTATTTCTGCTTTCCTCCAACCGGACACGGCTTTTTTCAACATCTTCAGGGGAAAACACCACGGTCACGCCCTTGCGTATGCCTAACCGGCCCAGCCTTTTTCTGAGCATGCGCGCCAGTTTGCAATTGAACGATTTTGAGATATCGCTCACCTGTACGAGCGAGGGGTTCAGCTTTCCTCCGGCGCCCATGGAACTGACAACCGGAATTCCGAGTGCCAGGCTGTGATGAATGAGGAAGACTTTCGGCGACAGGGTGTCGATGGCATCGACCACATAATCGTAACGATGCTGACCAAGAACTTCAGTCATCCGCTCATCTTTCAGGTATTCATGGATCACTTCCAGTTTTAGCGTCGGATTAATGTCAAGGAACCGGGTTGCCAGGATGGCTGCCTTGGGTTTTCCGTGGGTACTGACCAGCGCGGGAAGCTGCCGGTTCCGGTTCGATTCTTCAACCACGTCGCCATCGACAATGGTCATTCTTCCGATACCTGCCCGACATAGTTGTTCGGCAGCATAGGCTCCGACGCCTCCAAGTCCCACGACCAGGACATGAGCGTTGTTTAATTTTTTTAATCCTTCTTCGCCCAGCATCAATGCTGTCCGTTCCTGCCAGTTTCCCATTTTTTAAAAACAGACTTAAAATTGTTTCCCGTTGAAATCTTTAATTCTTCGACCGGTATCTTTAACACCGATGCCGCAAAATTATAAATACTTTCAACAGGAACTTCACTTTCATCCGTTTCAAAAAACAAATGTCCGGAGGGAACCTGGCGAAGAGATTGATTCAGCTTTTCCAGATCCTTCAAAAGGGAGGCGCCAAACGAGAAATAGAAATCATGCCCGGCCAACTGAACGGTGGTTTCGGGATTTCCCTGATAGCCGTGCAGGATCCAGGCTACTGAGGTTTTTATGCTCTTCTTTATCTGCAACAGATCGGCATAACTGCGAACGGCATGCAGGATCACGGGTAGTTGCTGTTTTTCGGCCAATTCAGCCTGAGCGGTAAAAGCAGCTTCCTGCATACTGAGCGGAGTTTCGATCGACCGGTCGAGTCCGCATTCGCCAATGGCCAGAACCTGCGGGTGAACAGACAGATGGGCCAGAACTGCAATCCAGTCCCCATCCAATGGTTCATTGACACTCCAGGGATGTAGTCCTATCGAGTAGTACTGCCCCGGTTCAGGCAGAAACTCCACCTGTACCGGGTGACTTACCAGTCCGGTTTGCCCTTCGGGCAGTTTAAAATGTGTATGCAGGTTGATCATTTTAGTCGTAAGTTGTAAGACACAAGACACAAGAAGGTAGCAAGGTAGCAAGATGACAGGGTTTCAAGGTAAAATGGCATGGGGCATGGGGCACAGGGCATAGCGGAAGAAATCATCCTGACCATGTTACCCTATAACGTTGTTGCCTTTCACCCGTTCTCCTTGTTCCGGTTTCCGGTCTCCGTTCTTAGTTTCCCAGATTAATTCCCCCGTACCGGCTTCTGATCGTCACTTTCTTTCCGTTGCCTGATCCTATGGTGCCCTGAAGGCTGAAACTGTGATTCTCCCTGATCCGGTTTCCGCGAAAGCGGCCGTCGGGATATTTTATATCGCAATAGTCGCATTGCGCATCCAGCAGGTAGTCTGCATTGTTTAGTCCGATGGTGATCCCGCCGTAGCTGTTCGTGATTTCAATGCCGCTGAATCCGGGATCTACCTGGTCAATCCTTACCGAGCCGTATTCGGTGTTCAGCACCATACTCTTGCCCAGTTTTCCGATATTGTAGTTGGTGTATTTTGAACCGGCAAAGATGGTCGCTATTTCGTCGACGCTGATGCCGTCATAGCGGGATTCCAGTTTCAGTTCTCCCAATTTTCTGACATCAAGTCCCGAATATTTGGTGTCCATCTCCATGCTCCCCGCCGTACCTACAAATATCTTACTGTATTTGACCAGACCTTTCATCTTGTTTAAAGAACCAATATCGGCTTTTCCGTACGACAGGTCGAGCCAAAAGGGAGAACCGGCAGAGGAATTCATATTTCCGGCGGTGAGATTGCCGTAGCCTATCGTGAAATTCCCTTCACCGGTCAGGTCCTGCAAAACGACGTTGCCAAATTTGTTATTAATGGTCAGGTCTCTGTCTTTTGGAATATTGATCCGGTAGTCGATTGTGAAATTGCCTTTGGTTTTGAAACTTTCGGCGATAACCGTTTCGGCAGTCAGCGTACTTCCGTCTCTGCGGACATTGATCCTGATCAACCGGAGCAGTTCATTGGCCCTGCTCTGGCTCATGTCTTTTACTGTTATCCGGGCATCGACCGTTACCGAATCGCCGCCTGTGTCGCTGATTTCGACGAGACCGAATTTATTGGTGATATTCAGCGCCCTGATTTGAGACTTTGCAAATCCGTGGTGGACTTTCCTGATATAGCTTTCGGCATGCAGGGCTATGGGAGCCGACAAGAGCATCAGGATCAAACATTTAAATATTGGTTTCATGGCTGGCTTTTTTTTGTTGTTTAATTGTTTCGAGTTTATTAATTATTAAGGTGATGATGCTTAATCTGGAACGGTAAACCTCCAGCATGGCGTTGATTACCCGTTCATCCCCGGGGCTGGCTTCCAATTCCCGCTGAAGGCGTGCGTAAGTTTCGTCAAATTCCTTCATCTCAGACTCCATCGTTTCCTGGTCTTCAGGCGAGATCAGGCCTTGCTCCGCCAGATTCTTCCACTGCGACATTCCCTGTCCGATGGCGGTCGTGTAATAATACTCCACTTCGCGGTATTCGGGAGAGACCGACGAAAGGGTTGGTGGCTGGTGGTCTTTTCCCTGTGCGAGATACATCCTGACCTGGTTTCCGGCCAGGAGGACAAATAAAACCGCTGCGGCAGTCTGCAGGTAAGATTTCTTCCCAAAACCTTTCCTTTTTACGGGAGAGGCCTCCAGTTTTGAGCGGAAGCGCTCAAAATGGCCTTCATGAGGTTCGACCTCAAAGACTTCCGTGTTTTTTTGAATGCTATTTTTTAACGGATCTGTCATTCTTTGTTGTTTTTAATTCGAGAAAACTTCATCGGCCATCAGGTAATTTTTCAGTTTGTTCTTCGCCCTGAGCAATTGCGAGCGCGACGAACCGGGGCTTATCTGCAGGATTCCTGCAATTTCATCATGATCATAGCCCTCCAGGTAGTACAGACTGAAAACCACCCGGTAGCCCTCGGGCAATCTAAGTACGGCGTTTCTGATTTTCTGCATGTCAATCTCTTGCGCTTCGGAAAACGGATCTGCGTTGTCATCGGGCAGTTTTTCATCGATTTCTTCGAAGGCTACCCTCTTTTTTTTCAGGTAATCCAGCGAACGGTTGATCACGATTTTTTTCAGCCAGGCGCCAAAACTTACTTTACCTTCGTAACTGCTTATTTTTTGAAAAGCGCTTAAAAACGATTCCTGCATAATATCTTCAGCATCATGTTCGTTGCCGACAATACGCAGGGAGGTATTATACATGGCCTTATAGTAAAGCTTGTATAAGCTGAACTGGCTTTCCCGGTCTCCCCGGCGACAGTTATCGATCAGATGCTGATGAATATTGACGTAGCGCGCTTCCAACTAATGCCCTTTAAAGTTCTACGCTCCAATGACGTTCCGAAAACGAAAACGTTGCATGCGAAATGCCCGTGGCGGAATTTATTTGAGAAGATACCGTGATATTATTTTGAACAGTATTCAATGGTCTTGATGAGATCTTCTTCCTTATTGAGGTTTAACTTTTCCTTTTTTACAAACGCGGGCAGATCAGGTTTTATTCCGCTCAGCAGTTCCAAAACATGCTTCTGATTTCGTATCCGTTGAGCCGGGGCTTCTTCAACCGCAATATAATAATCGGGCGCCATGACTACAAATTGCGGCGGCACTTCATCTTTATAGGCGGCGGGTTTTTCACCTTCCTTGAAATTAATCCGCAGTTTTTTATACAAAGAGGCAGGCCCTTCGGCCAGGAGCTGAAAATATCCCTTTTCCGTCCGGTTTGCTTCGTTCCAGGTTATAAACCTGAAGGTATTTTCGCCTACAAGAAAGCGGTCATACCGTTCGGGTTCCAGTATCTCAAGTACCTGTCCCTCCTTATTTTTAAACTCCATTTGATTGGTGTAAACATTGAGGCGGAGCCAAACCTCGTCATAAGCTGTACTGTCGGATTGAATAACTTTTCCGGTTACAAATTCGGAGGGGAAGTAGGGAGAGCCGGAAATTTGTTCGTACGTGAGTCCGCCAACCATTTTACTGGCTCTTTCAGAGTACATCCTGTTCTCATAGAGCTGGAGAAAATCCGGCGTCTGCTGCGAAAATAAGGATAAACCGGCTGACATAAAAAGCAAGGTCAACGCCGATTTTGCGCCATGGCTGACAGTTTTTCCGTATGCCCGCGTGTTCTTTGCCATTTTATTTGTTATTTAGTGTTACCGGAACATTTATTCGTTGCAGATGAAAGGGTTTAACCAGGAAGCTGCATGTTTTCCGGTTATTAAAGATAATGCTTTAATAAATGCGTTGACTGCAGTTTATAAAATTTTTAAACAGAAACCGTTGGAAGAACATCATGCACATACACACCGGAACCTGGGTATTACTGTTGTATTAAACCTGGTGATTACCCTGGCCCAGGTAGTCGGCGGACTGATATCGGGAAGTCTGGCCCTTATTTCAGATGCCATTCATAACCTCAGCGACGGACTTGCGGTCTTTCTTGCTTACATGGCCAATGTGATGAGTAACAGGGAACGAACGCCTAAAAGTACGTTTGGCTATAAGCGGGCCGAAATTATTGCTGCTTTTATAAACGCGCTGGTGTTGATCGCGATTTCATTTTACCTGATGGTCGAGGCTGTTGAGCGGTTTTTCGATCCGCAGGACGTGGATTTCAGGTGGATGCTGAGCCTGGGTTTCCTCGGGCTGTTGGCCAATAGCTTTTCCGTGCTCATCCTCCACAAGGACAAACAGAAAAACCTGAATGTCCGGGCCGCTTACCTGCATTTAATGGGTGATGCGCTGACTTCACTGGCAGTTATCGTCGGCGCCTTATTCATCTGGCTGTGGGAGTGGACCTGGATCGATCCGCTGGTCACGCTGCTCATCAGTCTTTACCTGCTTATCCACACAATCCGTTTGCTAAAGGAATCGACCGAAATTCTGATGCAGTTTGCCCCGGCCTCGGTCGATACCGAAGTGCTCGGACGCCGGTTGAATGAAATCGAAGGCATTAGCTGCGTGTACCACATTCATATCTGGCGGCTGACCGATCAGACCATTCATTTTGAAGCGCATGTGAAGTTAAATGCTGACCTGCGCCTGTCGGAATTGCAACCCGTTACCGACCGGATCGACAATTTGCTGAAAAATGATTTTGGTATCAACCACGTGACCCTGCAGTTCGAGTACAGCGACCACCCGTATCAGGAGTGTTGAAGAAGCTGTTAGCTATTAGCTGTTAGTTATTAGCCTTGAGTGGAATTTTCTAATCTCCATTCTTCTCTTGTCTCTGGCCTTAGGTTTTACAACGATATGCTAAAAGCTCATGGCTCATAGCTAACAGCTTCTTATCTCTAACTCAGCTTCCCCTTGTAATCTTCATAGCCGAACCGGCGGATCAGTTCGAAATCGCCGTTTGAGCGGATAATTCCAATAGAGGGATGCTGAACGCCGTTGAAAAAAGTGGTTTTTACCATCGTATAATGGATCATATCTTCGAGGATCAGTTCATCGCCGAACTGAAGTTCTTCGTCAAACGACCAGTATCCGTAATAATCGCCACTGAGGCAACTGTCGCCGCCCATCCGGTAAGTGGGCTTTCCGGGTACCGGGTCGGAACTGGCATGCCGGATGCGAGGCTGGTACGGCATCTCCAGGCAGTCGGGCATATGAGCGGCGAACGATACATTAAGCATGGCTGTTTTGATGTCCTTATTTTCGACCACATCAAGTACCGTCGTTTTCAGAAAGCCGGTTTCCCAGGCAAAAGCACTCCCGGGTTCCAGTATAATATGCAGATGAGGGTATCGTGCCTTGAATTTTCGGAGCAGACTGATCAGATGACGGGTGTCATATCCTTTGCGCGTCATCAGATGGCCCCCGCCCATGTTGATCCATTTCGCCTGTTTTAACAGATGGCCGAATTTTTCTTCTACGGCGGCGAGTGTTTTTTCCAGATCGGTGGAGTACGATTCACAGAGCGTATGGAAATGAAGGCCATCAACGCCCTCCGGCAAGTGGTCGCCCAGGAGGCCGGCAACAATTCCGAGCCGGGAACCAGGTGCGCAGGGGTTATACAGGTCCGTGTGAACCTCCGAAAACTCCGGGTTGATCCTCAGTGCCAGGGCAATCTTTTTTCCGGATTGCCTGATCAGGGGATAAAACCGCTCATACTGACTGAGTGAGTTAAACGTAATATGACTGGAAAGCCGGATGATTTCCGGGAACGTTTCCGGATCATAAACCGGCGCGTAGGTGTGGGCCGGACTTTTCATTTCTTCTACGCACAGCATGGCCTCATGCAGAGAACTGGCGGTTGCCCCTGCAATATACTCGCGTACAATTGGAAATGCGCTCCACATGGCAAAGCCTTTAAAGGCAAGGATAATTTCCACACTGGCCTCGCCGGCAACCGAACGGATCAGTTCCAGATTTTGGCGCAACAGATTTTCTTCCAGTACAAAACAGGGAGAGGGAACTTCAGGATATTCGATTCTCATAGGCTGGCAGCAGCAGTTTGCAGGATCTTCGAGAGTTCAGTTTCAAGATTTTTTTGCAGTTCCCGGCTTACCGGGGTCAAAGGAAGACGCAAAACATTGGGTGTTTTGCCCATAATTTGCATCAGTGCCTTAACTCCTGCCGGACTTCCTTCCTGAAAGATCAGTTTAAGCAGATCAATCAGCTGAAGGTGGATTTCGCGGGCATCACTCATCCGGCCCTCATTGGCGCAGTGAACCAGATGGCTTAGCTTCCCGGGAAGGGCGTTTGCAATCACCGAAATTACTCCGATAGCTCCAACGGCGATCATGGGCAGCGCCAGGGCATCGTCGCCCGAAATCACAGCAAAATGCGCCGGGGCGTGTTTGACCGTTTTAGCGACCTGGGAACACTCGCCCGACGCTTCCTTAACGGCAATTACATTCGGACAGGCCTGTGCAATTTTGACAGCGGTTTCGCTGAGCAGGTTAACGCCTGTGCGAGAGGGTACATTGTAGAGGATCACCGGCACGGGCGATGCTTTTGCGATGAGTTTATAATGCTCTGTAAGGCCTTCCTGGCCCGGACGGCTGTAATAGGGTGTTACCGACAGCAGGGCGTCGATGCCTTCAAAACCGGTTGCTTCGATCGCGCTGATGACCTTATGCGGATCGTTGCCGCCAATGCCGACCACGAGCCCGATCCGCTTGTTTATTTTTGCCCGGATACACCGGATAATATCTTTTTGTTCTTCGGTTGAGAGCGTGGGCGTTTCGCCGGTAGTACCAAGCGCTACGATATAATCTGTGCCCGAGGAAATCTGGTCCTCGACCAGCTCTTCAAGTATGTTGAAATCGACCGAATAATCGGGTTTAAACGGGGTGATCAGGGCAACCCCGGCTCCTTTAAAAGGGTGTGTCATCGTCATTTAATTTTTATTTCACTTAAATAGTGAGTTAGCTGTTCAACCAGAAAACCTGGCTCGGGACGTTTGCTGACATCGATCCGGACATCAAAGAAGTCGGGTGTTGCACCAGACCAGCCCGCTTTAAGTGAAGCCCTGGAAAGACCTCTGATTACCTGCGCATACACCGATGTAGACAGGCTGATGTCGATAAACAGGTCAAACTCGGTATTCAGAAATTCCAGTAGTTTCGCGCTTTTGGGCCTTGCCCAGTAACTGAAATCTTTTTTGCTGACCCGGTTAACGGCCTTACGCATTGCGCTGTCGTCGGTAAAACATAAATCCGTGCAGGTGATCTGGTTTTCATTCAGCACCCTGACCAGATTTTCGTATGCCGGATAATCATGCCACGTCCAGATAATTCCTGCGGTCCTGGCCGAATCGAGATTGACAAATTTCTTTGTTCGCTTCACCGATTCGATTCCCTGACCCATCAGCCCTTTAGCCAATTGTTTTCTAAGTCTCATAAGATCGTTGCAAAAATATGAATTTGTTTGCGAAAATGTATATCGCATGAAAAAAGTAAAACAAAAAACCCTAAAAAATTAATAATTCATTTTTACGGGCCTTGATTCCTTTAAAGTTATAACTTCCCGAATCTGATCAGCTGATCATTTCCAGAAAATCTTCTTCAGAGATTACAGGTATACCCAGCTTTTCAACTTTCTCCAGTTTTGAAGGGCCAATGTTGTTCCCTCCGAGTAAATAGTTTGTATTTTTTGAAATTGATCCCACATTTTTACCTCCGTGCTTTTCTACCAGCGCCTTGAGTTCGTCCCGCGAATGTTTATCGAACGTTCCGGAGATTACGATGCTCATTCCGTTCAGTTTATTACTCCTGGCCATCAGGATCTCCGGATCGAGCTCAAACTGCAATCCGGCTTCCTTAAGCCGTCGGATCATCGTCAGGTTAGTCTCATTCTGAAAATATTCGACCACGCTTTGGGCGATCCGTTCACCGATTTCATCAATGGCGGTCAGTTCTTCCAGTGATGCTTCCCCGATGCGGGCGATGCTGTTCAATTTCCGGGCCATTTTTTTTGCCACGGTCTCTCCTACAAAACGGATACCAAGCGCAAATAGTACCCGTTCAAAAGGGACTTTTTTGGAATCTTCCAGACTTTTAAGAATCCGTTCGGCCGATTTTTCGCCCATTCGCTCAAGGGGAATGAGTTGTTCTGCCGTGAGGTCGTATAAGTCGGCGCTGTTGGCAATGAGTTTCTGATTGTACAGCAGTTCGACCGTTTCTTCACCCAGTCCGTCGATATCCATTGCCCTGCGGCTGATAAAGTGGATAATTTTCCCCTTGATCTGTGGCGGGCATCCGGTTTCATTGGGGCAGTAATGAGCTGCTTCGCCTTCCCTGCGGATCAGTTCGGTTTCACATTCCGGACAAAATTTAATAAACTCAACCTTTTTGGCTTCCTGATGGCGAAGCGAATCATTCACTTCGACAATCTTGGGAATGATTTCGCCGCCTTTTTCAACAAAGACCACATCCTGCAAATGCAGGTCGAGTTTGGCAATGATATCGGCATTGTGCAGCGAAGCCCGTTTAACTACTGTGCCGGCCAGCAGAACCGGTGTCAGGTTGGCTACCGGCGTTACCGTTCCTGTTCTGCCGACCTGGAAGCTGACCCCTTCGAGCGTGGTGCTGACCTGCTCGGCCTTGAACTTATAGGCAATAGCCCAGCGCGGCGACTTGGCTGTGAAGCCGAGGTTATTCTGAAGCCTTCTGGAATTGACCTTGATTACAATTCCGTCGGTTGCCACGGGGAGGTTAAAGCGTTCGTTGTCCCAGTAACGGATAAAGGCAATGACTTCGTTGATGTCGGCGCATTTTTTCATATGCTCCGATGTTTTAAATCCCCATTTTGCAGCATGGCTGATGTTTTCATAGTGGCCATCCTCGGGCAGGTTCTCGCCCAGCAGATGGTAGAAATAAGCGTCGAGCCTTCTTTTGGCTACCTCGGCCGAATTCTGCAGTTTGAGGGTTCCCGAAGCTGCGTTCCGGGGGTTGGCAAATGGCAGTTCTCCATTCTCTTCCCGCTTTTTATTTAGTTCCGTGAACACCTCGAAGGGAAGGAGTACCTCGCCCCGGATCTCGAACTTTTCCGGGTAATCGGTGCCTTTCAGACGGAGCGGAATGCTGCGGATGGTCCGGATGTTGAGGGTCACATCATCGCCCTTGTCGCCATCGCCACGGGTAACGGCACGCAGAAGACTGCCGTTTTCGTACGTTAAACTAATGGATGTCCCATCATATTTCAGTTCGCAGGCAAATTCGTATGCGGTATTGATCTGCCGTTTGATGCGGTTATCGAATTCGATTAATTCCTGTTCCGAATAGCTGTTCGATAAGGAGAGCATCGGATACAGATGTTTCACCTGAATAAATTCCTGATTGATGTCGCTTCCTACCCGTTGGGTGGGTGAATTGGGATCAAAAAAAGCGGGATTTTCCCGTTCCAGCTTTTCCAGTTCCTTCAGTTTCATGTCGAACTCATAGTCGCTGATCGTGGGATTCGACAACACATAATATTGATAATTATATTCTTCCAGTTCTTTCCGGAGGGACTCAATCTGTTGCTTTACTGCTTCCATATCACTGCTGAAAATTTATACTAAAATACGAATTCGCATCAAAAACGAATCGGTTTGTCCTTATTTCCGTGAAAGTACGGTAATCTTTCCTAGTCTGTTAAAGATTCCTGCTTTTGCCTGAATGAAGGAGACGCAAATGATAAATTTAGTTTCTTTGTAACAAGACAACCGGTAAGTCGTTCATCATTGATTTAATTAAGACCATTATGCGAAGAATCATTTCTACCCCAAAAGCCCCCGCAGCCATAGGGCCTTACAGTCAGGCTGTCGAAGTAAACGGAACCCTGTATGTTTCCGGACAGGTCCCGATTGATCCGGAAACCGGCAAAATTATTGACGGAGATATCCGGGAACAGACCGCACAGGTTATGAAGAACATAGGAGCCATTCTGGAGGCGGCCGGTTATAGCTACCGCGATGTGGTCAAATCGACCTGCCTGCTGAGCGACATGAGCAATTTTAAAGCGATGAACGAGGTTTACGGTGTCTGCTATCCGGCAAATCCGCCTGCCCGGGCCGCATTTGCCGTGAAAGACTTACCACTTGGCGCACTGATCGAAATAGAAACGGTGGCTGTAAAATAGCTGGCTTCCGCTGGAAGCGGGCACCTGCCAACGAGTGTAAAGAAATTCTTACCAGTCGCAAAGGGAGGTGGATCACCGGCGGCAACCGGCGATATTCTGCCTATATTTGCAGTTGTGTAAAAATCAAAAACGCCAAAAACAAAAACCTTTATGGCTTCATTTACTTATCAAAACCCTTTTCCGCTGGAAAAAGATACAACCCCATACCGGTTGCTGACTACTGAACATGTTTCAACGATCGAAACCGACGGTCGTAAAATACTGAAAGTTGCTCCCGAAGCACTCGAATTGCTCGCAAAAGAGGCAATTGCCGATGTTTCTTTTTATCTGCGTCCGGCGCATCTGGAAAAACTCCGAAGCATTCTGGACGATCCCGAGGCAACCGACAACGACCGTTTCGTTGCGCATACCATGCTGGTGAACCAGGTGGTATCGGCCGAAGGGGAATTACCTACCTGCCAGGATACCGGCACGGCGATCGTGATCGGAAAAAAAGGGGAGAATGTCTGGACCGGTGCCAACGATGCCCTTCATCTTTCGAAAGGGATCTATGATACCTATAAGGACCGGAACCTGCGCTATTCGCAGGTAGTTCCGCTCACGATGCTCGAAGAGAAGAATACCGGAACAAACCTGCCGGCCCAGATCGATATTTATGCTGCGGAAGGAAATAAATACGAATTTTTATTCATTACCAAAGGCGGCGGATCGGGTAATAAAACGTACCTGTATCAGCAGACAAAAGCATTGCTGACCGAAGAAGCGCTGACCAAATTTGTGAAGGAAAAGATTAAAGACCTGGGAACGTCGGCATGTCCGCCTTATCACCTGGCCCTGGTAATCGGCGGCACGTCGGCCGAAGGAACCCTGGCTGCGGTAAAAAAGGCATCGGCAGGTTACTACGATCATCTGCCCACGCACGGTAACGAAGGTGGTCAGGCTTTCCGCGACCTGGAATGGGAGGAAAAAGTATTGAAAATATGCCGGGAGAGCGGCATCGGTGCACAATTTGGCGGCAAATACTTCGTCCATGATGTACGGGTGATCCGTTTACCGCGGCACGCTGCTTCCTGTCCCGTGGGACTGGGAGTGAGCTGCAGCGCGGACCGGAACATTAAGGCAAAAATCACGGAGCAGGGAATTTTTATTGAAGAGCTTGAAAAGAATCCGGCTCGTTTTCTGCCGGCCCGTGCGCCTGAACTGGCCCCGGCGGTCAATATTGATCTGGATCAGCCGATGGAACTGGTGCTGGCCGAGTTGGTCAAACATCCGGTAAAAACCCGTCTTAATTTGAACGGTACCCTGATTGTTGCGCGCGATATCGCTCATGCCCGCATCAAACAAATGATTGACGAGGGCAAGCCGATGCCGGAGTACTTCAAAAAACACCCGGTCTATTATGCCGGCCCGGCCAAAACGCCGAAGGGTATGCCGTCGGGAAGTTTCGGCCCGACCACGGCCGGAAGAATGGATTCTTATGTCGATCTGTTCCAGAGCCTGGGGGGATCGATGATCATGGTAGCCAAAGGGAACCGCTCGCAACAGGTAACCGATGCCTGCAAAAAGCACGGCGGCTTTTACCTGGGATCGATCGGCGGACCGGCTGCCATTCTGGCCAAGGAAAGCATCAAATCGGTCGAGGTGGTCGATTTTGAAGAATTGGGTATGGAAGCCGTACGTAAGATCCGCGTGGAGAACTTTCCGGCCTTCATTATTGTGGATAATAAAGGCAACGATTTTTTTCAGTTGATATAAGGAGAGAGGAAGTCGTAAGTAGTAAGTCGTAAGTACAAGATCAGACACAGGTATCAAGTCAGAAGGGATGTAAGTCGTGAGTATTTTTTTTCTTACGACTTACGACTAATTACTTACGACTATACTATGACTCTCCTAAAGTTGCGACCATCACTGCTTTGATGGTGTGCAGCCGGTTTTCGGCTTCATCGAATACGATGGAGGCCGGGCTTTCAAATACATCTTCGGTCACTTCCATGCCATTTAATCCGAATTTTTCATAGATCTCCCGGCCCATCTGCGTTTCGAGGTTATGGTACGCCGGGAGGCAGTGCATTAGTTTCGTATCAGGATTGCCCGTCATTTGCATCAGTCCGGCATTAATCCGGTAGGGAAGGAGCAGTTCAATCCGTTCGGCCCACAGATTTGCCGGTTCTCCCATCGATACCCAAACATCGGTATAAAGGAAATCGCAATCTTTTACGGCTTCCTGAGCCCGGTCGGTGATCGTGATTTTAGCCCCTGTTGTTTTGGCAATTTCCCGGCATGTGTGTACGAGTTTTTCGTCCGGCTGGCAACGGACCGGGGCAGCCGCCCTGAAGTCCATGCCCATTTTTGCAGCTCCGACCATCAGTGAATTGCCTACGTTATTGCGGGCATCGCCCAGGAAACAAAATTTCACCCGTTCCAGCGGTTTATCGGTGTGTTCCTGCATGGTTAAGAAATCAGCCAGTACCTGGGTGGGGTGAAATTCAGTGGTAAGTCCATTCCAGACCGGAATCCCGGCATAACGGGCCAGTTCTTCAACCACATCCTGGCCATAGCCGCGATATTCAATGGCATCGTACATGCGCCCGAGCACCCGGGCAGTATCCTTCATCGATTCCTTCACGCCGATCTGAGAACCGATGGGGCCAAGGTAGGTAACATGCGCCCGCTGGTCATAGGCTGCCACTTCAAAGGCGCATCGGGTGCGGGTCGAGGTTTTTTCAAAGATCAGCGCGATATTCTTTCCTTTAAGCTGACGCTGTTCCAGTCCTTTGGCTTTTGCTTTTTTCAATGCCGATGCCAACTGGAGCAATCCCCCGATTTCTTCGGAAGAAAAATCAAGCAGCTTTAAAAAATGTCTGTTTTTTAACTGAAGTGCCATAGCCGTTAAGTTTTCGATTCATAAAAGCGGGTAATCTTCGACCCGTACGATTTGTCTGCCAGTTTCCGGGCTTCGGTGATTACGCTCTTTTCGCCCCCGCCTTCGAGAAAACGAAGGCAGGCTCTGATTTTAGGCGCCATGCTTCCTTCACCAAAGGTACCTTTTTCAAGATACATCCTGGTATCGGTATAATCCAGAAATTCGAGCTTTTCCTGGCTGGGAAGTCCGAAATCCTTGTAGATATAGGATACGTCGGTCAGGATGTAAAATTCATTGGCGCCTATCTCGGCGGCAAGCAGCGAAGAGGTCATGTCTTTGTCGATTACGGCATCGAGGGTGCGGAGGTCGCCGTTGGTATCAAAATAAACCGGGATCCCGCCGCCGCCGGCAGTAATGACGATATTTCCTTCACGCGCAAGTCCTTCGATCATTCGTTTGTTGAGGATGTCGATTGGTTCGGGCGAAGGAACAACCCGCTGCCAGCCGCCGTCATTTTTCGACGAGGGTTTAAAGAGCCAGTTCTTAGCTGCCTGAAGTTCATCCGCCTGCTGCCTGTTGTATATTTTGCCGATCCGTTTGGAAGGGGTTTCAAAGGCGGGGTCGAGCGGATCAACGGTAACCATGCTGATGATGGAAATGATTTGTTTGCTGATTCCGTGCTTCCGGAGCACGTTATGCATCATCCGTTCAATCATATAGCCAATGCCTCCCTGGGTGTCGGCCACACAAATATCGAGTGGCATCGGGGCTATTCCGTATAGCTGCTGTCCGGCATCATTGCGGGCGAGGATATTGCCCACCTGCGGACCGTTTCCGTGCGTGATGACCAGATTATAGCCGTCCCTGATCAGGAAAATCAGGTTTTCAAGGATTTCAGTGGCATTTGCTTCCTGCTGCTCTATTGTTCCGGTCTCGTTGCCGCGCAACAAGGCATTTCCCCCCAAAGCGACCACGGCTAACTTCTTCATAGCTGAGCAAATTGGATGAACACAAACTTAATGAATACGGCCTGATCAAAATGTGATATTCGCTTGGTTTCTGACACCAAAAGCAATGCTCTTAAGCAGAATTCAAGAATCAAGACTGGTCTGTTGTATTTTCTTACGGCCTGTGGTTCTGCAGCCGGGGTACCCAATTGGACTCATAAGGATGGTCCGCAGGAAAAAGAAAAGTCTGTTTGACGACCGAAGGGAGGAGTTACTTTTCTTTTAATCCTTGAATCCTTAATGGGTCGGCGAGGAACCTAAGCCTTGAACTTTTCTGGTGACTCTTTTGCTTCAAGGCAAAAGAGTCACTGGGGTTTGGGGCAAAGCCCCATTAACTTTCTTTTTCGCTCAACTCGAGCCACCGCATTTCCTTTTCCTCAAGTGTTGCCGACAGGGTGGTGAAACGCTGGCTTTTCCGGTTCAGTTCATCGTGAGGGAGCATACCCGAATTAAGCGCATCCATCAGGTCCTTTTTTTCTTCTTCCAGCTTTTTAATCTCCGATTCCAGTTCTTCCAGTTCCTTCTTTTCCTTAAAGCTTAGTTTGGTAGTGGCTTGCTTTACTTTGGCAGGCTGGGTCTTTGCTTTTGATCCGACAGACTCCTGCTTTTCCTGTTTTTCTTTTTCAAGCTGGCTTTCCCGGTAGATGGAATAATTCCCCGGAAAATCCTTGATCTTTCCGTTTCCCTCGAAAATAAAGAGGTGATCAACGATTTCGTCCATGAAAAAACGGTCGTGAGAAACAATGATCACGCAGCCCTGAAAGCCGGCGAGGTAATCTTCCAGCACCCCCAGGGTCATAATGTCGAGATCATTGGTTGGCTCGTCCAGGATCAGGAAGTTCGGGTTCTGCATCAGGATCGTACACAAATAGAGCCTTCGTCGCTCGCCTCCGCTCAGCTTTTCAATCAGGTTGTACTGGGTTTCCGGCGGAAACAGGAAGCGCGTGAGCAACTGACTGGCGGTCATTTTGGTTCCGTCTTCGAACTGGATCACTTCAGCGATATTTTTAACGACATCGATGACTTTATCGTCAGCTTTGAACGTTATGCCTTCCTGGCGGTAGTAGCCAATGTTAATCGTCTGGCCGGTTTCAGTCCTGCCTTTGTCGGGCGCAATCGCGCCGGTAAGTACATTCAGAAAGGTTGATTTTCCGGTCCCGTTTTTTCCGATAATTCCCACTTTTTCGAAACGCGAAAACTTATAGGAAAAATCGTCGATCAGCACCAGCTCACCATAAGCTTTCGAAACATGATGAGCCTCGATGATCTTGCTTCCCAGCCGGGCTGAGGAAATAGTCAGGTCCACATTCTCGTCCTTGCGGCGGTAAGAGGCCTTTTCTTTGAGGTCATAGTACTGATCGATCCGGTATTTTGCTTTATGGCTCCTGGCCTGCGGCATTCTTCTCATCCATTCCTGCTCGGTACGCAGGAGGTTTTTAGCTTTTTCGGTCGAAGCCTGCAGTTGTTCGATGCGTTCCCGGCGCTTCTCCAGATAATAACTATAATTTCCCTGGTACGAAAAAACCTGGTCTTCGTCAATTTCCATAATTTCGTTGCAAACCCGGTCCAGGAAATACCGGTCGTGGGTCACCATAAAAAGTGTGCAGTTCGATTTCTCCAGGTAATTTTCAAGCCATTCGATCATTTCCAGGTCAAGGTGGTTGGTGGGCTCATCCAGCAGCAGCAGATCAGGCTCGTTTGCCAGTACATTGGCCAGTGCCAGCCGCTTTTGCTGGCCTCCTGAAAGTTCTCCCACACGTTGGTCGTACTGGTCGATTTTGAGCTGGGTCAGGATTTGTTTGATCCGTACTTCAAAATCCCAGGCATGCAGTTCCTCCATCTTGTTGGTCAGTCGCGAAACAGCCGTCTGATCGTTGTGCTTTACGGCGGCTTCAAACTCGCGGATGACCTGCAGTACCGGATTATCCGACTTTAACGCCTGCTCCAGAACCGTCATCTCCTGATCAAGCACCGGGTTTTGTTTCAGATAAGCCACTTTCACATCATTGGTTAAGGTGACTTTTCCGCCGTCGGGCGACTCGTTCCCGGCCAGAATTTCCATTAAGGTAGACTTTCCCGCACCATTTTTTGCAATCAGGGCAACCTTCTGATCCTTGAAAATGGTAAAGGAAATATTCTGAAAGAGCATGTACTCGGCATACCTTTTTGAAAGCTGTTCTGCCTGAAGATAGGGAACCATATTGAATTGTTTTGCGCAAAAATAGGAATAATTTGTTTAGCGGGAAGGATCCGTTATTTTTGTAAAGAGAAAGTTTAAACATGCAGAAAAAAGAACGCTATCAAAAAGTCATTGACTATTTTCAGCAGACCATGCCGGTTGCCGAAACGGAGCTGGAGTATACGAATCCCTATGAATTGCTGGTTTCGGTGATCCTTTCGGCCCAGTGTACCGATAAGCGTGTGAATCAGGTCACGCCGGCCTTGTTCAGGCGGTTTCCCAATCCTGAGTCACTGGCCCGGGCGGAGCCCGGCGAAGTATTTGATTACATCCGTTCGTGCTCCTATCCGAATAATAAGGCAAAGCACCTGGTTGGGATGGCCCGGATGCTGGTTGATGAATTTCAGGGCGTAGTGCCATCCGATGTTGATCAATTGCAGAAATTGCCGGGAGTAGGGAGGAAGACCGCCAATGTGATCGCGTCGGTCGTATATGAGAAACCCGCGTTTGCCGTCGACACCCACGTATTTCGTGTTGCTGCCCGCATCGGACTGACAACCGATGCCAAAACCCCGCTGGAAACCGAGCGGCAACTGATGCTTTATTTTCCGGAGAACCTGGTTCGTATTGCCCATCACTGGCTGATCCTGCACGGAAGGTATGTATGCGTGGCAAGGAAACCGAAATGTGAGCAGTGCGGATTAACCGCTATTTGTAAGTATTATAAATACGTTGTTTTGAAGGCAGGTCCTGAGAATAAAACAGTTAAAAGTTGACCGGCCGGATTAAAAAAGCACGCTATTTATTTGAATTTCTTTTAAACTTTGTACTTTTGCAAGCTGAATCTCTAACTAAAAAAAAGTGATATGGCTTATGTAATTTCAAGTGAATGCATTGCATGTGGAACTTGCATTGACGAATGTCCTGTAGAAGCAATTTCAGAAGGCGATATTTATAAAATTGACGCCGACATTTGCACCGATTGTGGTTCATGCGCCGATGTTTGCCCTGTAGAAGCAATTTCACAGGCTGAATAGTACCGGACAGTATAAGATTTCGCCCGTCATGTCCTGGCGGGCTTTTTTATTTTTTACCCTTCCGTACCAAAGGTGTGGAAACGGCCTTTGGAATGCTTCTTGCCGATATAGTTAACAAACGCTATTGGTATGAAAGCAAGAAATCTACTTATCTTATTGGTGTTCATTTGCTTGCCTGTATTTGTGCAGTCAGGAACAACTCAGTTCAGCAGTGCGAAACTGTATCAGATTGAGAAAATTTTCCCCAATCCGATAGTGGATTACTTCTTCGTTGAAATTGATACGCGAGGTACATTCACTGTTTTTTTTGAATTAATTGATATCTTAGGCAAATCCGTTCAGAAATGGGAACCCCGCGAAATTACGCCCGGCACACGGCGGCTCAAACTCGATATGCACGATCACCATTCCGGTATTTACCTGCTTAAGGCGATGATAGGTGACGACCAGGTAGTTTTTCGGGTAAGAAAAGGGTAAAAGGCTTCATGTTTATCTGGTAGTGCCATTGGGCATCAGCGCAACATTTTCGGGCTTTTCCTTACAGTCCCAGCTCAAATTTGGCGCGGAGGCCAAAGGAGGGAGCGCCGGCCACCGAGGTGGAGTTGAGCCGCCAGATGGCTTCGACCCGGAACATCCGGAAAATATTCTCAATGCCTGCTCCAAGCTCGATATATGGGTTTTCCATTTTTGAAATGACCGACGGGAATGCGATGACCTCCTGATGCTTGTCGCTGACAGAACCTACCATCATTTTTGCTGAGAACACTTCGCGCAGGTCCGTCTTTTTCAGCAGTGGTATGCGGCGGAAAAAGAAACCGTTCAGGTGGTATTCCACAAAGGTGTGGATGTATTTGTCGTGCACAAACTCCAGGTAATTCAGCATGTTAAAGTCGTAGGTATAATAACCGAGGGTTTCGTTTCCCCGGGGAATATCGAGCATCGTATAGGGGAGCTTCCCAAAATAAATGCCCGACTCTACAGCATAGTCCAGCTCGCTTTGCCCGAAAAACACTTCCTGCTTCACCGTGGCTGCCAGCCGGCCGTACCAGCTTTGCCGGTTATCGTAAAAGATCTTGCCGCCGGCCATGGTGAAATGAACGATCGGGTAGGGCGTCTCCAGAAATATTCTCAAAAAGCCTTCATCGACGAACTTCTCTTCCTTCGACAATCGCGTGTCCAGACTCACTTCAAAAGCCGATACGGAACCATCGGGAATGTTATTCCGCAAAAACGGATAAAACTCCGGTGAATAATGCCGGGTATAACTGCCCGAAAAGGTGTGCTGCAGGCCGGTGTACCATTCGTGTTCATAGCTGGCCTTATAACGCTGCTCCCGGAATATTTCATCCAGTTCGTCGTGCTTTAAAAGCTGGGAGATCAGGTTATTTTCGGTGGCACTGGTTAAGTTTTCATACAGGTGAAGGATCTTCTCGTTCTCACCGTGCCTGATCATTTTATCATCATAGGCAAGTTCAAGCACACGGCGGTGAGGTGAATTGAATTTGTAGCCAAAGCCGGCCATGCCGTCGATCTTTTTGGTACGCGTACCATATCCAAGCCCTCCCCAAAACATCATCCGCTCACTGATCTCGGTGCTTGTCCGGCCCCCGAAGAAGAAATGCTTGTCTTCCACCTTATTAGTGTTGAAGAAGCTGGAATAGGGCCCCAATTCAAATTTGCCGATATCGTAATAGCCGGTCATGGTCATGCGGGCGAGGTTATTGGTCAGGTTAATGATCCTGATTTGCGAAATGGAATCGATAATCTGTTCGATCTGCCGCTGCTTTTCACTCATTTCTTCCATCCGGTTCTGCTCCCAGAACTGAGGGTCTTTCCCGTAGGCATCGGGCAAATAAATGGTTTCATAGCGGGCTTTAGGGGTGCTTAGTTCGATGGGTGCAGTGTGCCCGAAACTCACCTGGTCAATGTTGGCTGTTTGCTTATAATAGACCGACAACCGCTTTTTGTCGGGATTGTTGGTTTTAAACGGAATAATATCAAACAACGCTTCGATCTCGTTTTTTTTATAGAAAGGCGCGGACCCGTCGACGAAGGCATAAAAGCTTTTGAGCCGGAGACTCTTCAGGAAGTTGATGTGCATGGTCGACGAGAGTCTTCCGTCTATTTCGACGATTGAATAGTGACGATCTTCGGTGATAAAATAGCCTTTGAAGGTATTTTCGCCCTGACGGCGGGGCTGAAAATGGACGCGGTACTGTTTATGTCCGTCCACCACCGCGCTGTCGGCCAGAAAATACTGGTAATAAAACCAGCCGTTTTCGGCAACCGGACTGATAAAATTCTGGGTAAACAGGTTGATATGATTCTTGTAATAGTTGACCTCGATATCGAGGGCACTGGTGTAGCCCGAAATTTCCAGGTCGTCCAGGATGCCTACACCGTTGGTCTTATCAGCGATTACCGTGGAACGTTGTTTTGCGGGGTCTTTCTGCACTTCGTTGAATACCAGTTGTTCCGAAAGATAAAGCGGCAGGAAACGGGAGCTGTCGGAATCGGTCTGAAATACCGACTGATTATCGCGGAATGCCCTCGAGTTGATTATTTTTTCGTCAATATGGTTAATCTGGTATTCCCAACGGGTATATTTCCGGTAACTGTACCGGTTGTGGCGGTCGGGATCGTTTTTCTCCTTGTTGTCGATTATTTTCTGAAGAAGACGTCGCACGGGACCATCGTCTGGCGCCACCTCAATCTCTGAGATGTCGAAGGTTTCAGGACGAAGGATCACCGAAAGACTGACCTTGCCCATTCCCGGCAGAACACGGTCGGTGGAATGATACCCGATAGCTGAAAAGTGGAGGGTGTCGGCATTGGCGGGCCGTGTAACCGTGAAAACTCCCAGTGAGTCAGTAATCGTGCCCACAGTTGTGTGTTTAAAGACAATGCTGACGTAAGGAACGGGCTCGCCCGTACGTGCATCGGTTACCGATCCCGATACGGTTACCGGCTGTGAAACCGCTGCAAGTTGCGTGAACAGCAGAAGAATCGCCACGTACATATTTCTCATGGCGAAATACCCAGGCGACAAGCGATATTTTTGCATTTCCTGTTTTCTGTTTTCTGAATCGTTGATTTCGATGACCGGCCTGTCCGGCTTCAAGGACAGCCCGCCCGCGAAAAATCAATGTAAAGATGTTTAAAAAAGGTCAAAACAATACTTCGACGGAATGGTTTTCGCTGCAGCGTGATTAAATTATTAATATTCGGGCTTATCACCGACCTCGAAAACCCGGCGCCCCGGGAATTTTCAGGTAATTATGATTTTCAGGCCTGTTTTTTTTCTCAGGTCGTTTTTTTAACTTAAATTGAAGCGTCAAAGTTCTTTATTATGAACGCAGTGATGGTCTGCTTCAATATGTTAAAACAGGAGGTGTGAAATTATTAAAACGGTTGCGCGCATGAGAATTGTTTTGGAAAACATAAAAGAGTTGGTGCAGGTGGAAGATTATTCGGTACGTTATAAGGCAGGAACGGCCATGGCGTCACTTCCCGTACTAAATAATGCTTACCTGGTTGTTCAGGATGGACTGATCGAAGGATTGGGGTCAATGAAAGACCTCGATCATGAAAAACTGGACAATGATGTGCTGATGGAACTGGATTGCAGCGACCGGCTGGTTTTTCCTTCCTACTGCGATTCGCATTCGTCGCTGATTTTTCCTTGCGGACTGGAGAACGAGTTCACCCAACGGTTAAGGGGGCCTTACGATCAGGTCAGATGGAGGCAGGATGGAATCAAACGGCTTGCTAAACTGATTGAAAATTGTACGGAAGATGATTTGTATGAAATGGCTCTTGCCCGGCTCCAGGAGCTTATGGCGCTGGGAACCGGTGCCATTGAAATCAAAAGCGGCTACGGATTCACAACTTCTGCTGAACTAAAAATACTTCGCATCATCAAAAAAATCAAGGAAAACCATGCGATGATCGTCAAATCGACCTTTCTCGGTGCCCACACCATGCCGTCATTGTATACAGGCGACAGGCAAAAATACATCGAACTGGTGGTACATGAAATGATCCCCCAGATTGCCGCGGAGGAATTGGCCGATTACATCGATGTATTTTGTGATCAGGATTTTTTTACGGTAACCGAAACCGAACAGATCCTGATGGCGGGGATGAAATATGGTTTAAGGCCAAAGCTTCACGCCAATGAATTCGGGTCCTCCGGCGGCGTTCATGCCGGGGTGAAATATAATGCCCTGTCGGTCGACTATCTGAATTATCTCGATGAAGAAGAGATCGGACTGTTGAAGGAGGGAGAAACCATGCCGACAGTTCTGCCGGGAGCCGCGTTTTTTATGAATATGCCGTTATCGCCGGTCCGGAAAATGATCGAGTCGGGCCTTCCTGTGGCCATGGGGTCGGGGTACACCGCCGATTCGTCGCCTTCGGGGAATATGAATTTTGTCCAGTCGCTGGGCTGCATCAATTACGGGATGACACCGGAGGAAGCGATCAACGCCACCACGATCAACTCAGCTTATGCTATGGGTATAGAGGGAATCTGCGGAAGTATCTGCCGGGGAAAAACGGCCAATGTTTTTATCACCCGGGAATTGCCCGGATATGCCTCTTTGCCTTATTATTTTGGGAGCAACCTGATCGAGACGGTTATTCTGGATGGAAAAATTATTTGAAGAGCTGTGAGCTGTTAGCTGTTAGTACAATGCCCTCTGCGCTGTGTCCTTTTCCGGTCTCCGTTTCCACTTATCGTTTTTCGCTTGGGTATTCGATCCTGACGTGGTAGATATTCATCAGTTTTTCGAGCAGGGTTTCCTTTAAGACGCGGATGTCGCGCATCGTCAAATCGGCATCGTCCAGTTGGCCTTCCTCAAGTTTCTGCTTAACCATGCGGTCTATCAGCTCTTTAATATTCTCATGGGTTTTATCCTTGAGTGCTCTGGTGGCCGCTTCAATTCCGTCGATGAGCATCACTACCGAGGCTTCCTTATTCTTCGGGCGGGGTCCGGGATAAGAGAATTCCCGGGGATCGACCGTTTCATCAGGATGTTCATTTTTATAGAGCGTGTAAAAATATTTGGCTTGTGTGGTTCCGTGGTGACTGGTAATGAAATCGATCAAAACTTCCGGCAGTTTGTGCCGGCGGGCGAGTTTAACTCCGTGTGTCACATGGTCGATGATCACCCGGGCGCTTTCTTTGTAGCCCAGTTCGTTATGAGGGTTCATACCGTCGGTTTGGTTTTCAACAAAATAGACGGCCTGGTTCGTTTTGCCGATGTCGTGGTACAGCGCTCCGGCGTATGCGAGGAACGGATTTCCGCCAATGCGGTGTACCACTGCTTCTGCCAGGTTTGCGATCTGCAGCGAATGCTGAAAGGTTCCCGGTGCATCTTCGGCCAGTTTACGCAATAAAGGCTGGTTGGTGTTCGACAGCTCGATCAGGGTTACATCCGATACAAAACCAAACAGGCGTTCAAAGATATACAGCAGCGGATAGACCAGCAACAGAAGGACCGCGTTTGCAGCAAACCACTGCAGGTTCTGCCACCGGATCGATTCCATATTGCCTTCCTGGACCATCGAGAGTGCCAGGTAAAGAATCGAATAGGCGATCAGTACCCATAAAGCCGTAAAAACCAGGTGTGACCGGCGGTGTAGTTTATAAAGACTGAAAACCGAAATAATGCCGGCAATCAGATGCAGAAAGATGAATTCGTAGTTATTAGGCGCGAAATAACCGATCAGCAGGCAGGTAACCATCAGTCCGTAAATCGCGGTACGCGAATCAAAAAAGATCCGGAACAAAATCGGCAAAATGGCGATCGGGATCACATAAATATTCAGCAGATCGTGCATGACAATGAATCTGGACATGACCACCATCAGGATAATACTGAAAAGAATAAAGGTGAGATGACGTTTTTGCCTGAATATTTCGGGCCTGAAGAAGGCGAGATAGAAAATAAGCATCAGTAAACAGGCTATAATCAGGACCAGCTTCCCAATAATGAGCAGATACCGGTCCATGTTTTGTCCCTGCTTGGTCTCGTAGCTTTTCTTCAACGATTCGAGGATCTGGTATTTATAAGGTGTCACCAGGTCGCCGCTGAAGATGATCCGTTCGCCGGCCTGAACCATTCCCTCGGTCACCGAAACGGAATTGATCTGTTGTGCCAGTTCATGCGCGTTAAATTCGGCATCGTAATTCAGGTTTGCCTGAATGTATTCCGATAGGCTCATGTGCTGATTCAGGATATTGACCTGTTCTTTCAATATCGTGTGAAGGGTGTCGTTCACGCTCTGAAACGCGCTTTTCAGGGAAAAGACAGCTTCCACGGGCACCTTTTGCGCGGTTTTTCCGGTAATCAGGAATAATTCCTTTTTATTTTTCAGCAGCGGATGCTTGTCGGGCGACTGGTCGATGATGCCGGAGTCGTAGATCTGCGCCAGGTAACCGGACATGGACGTTATCAGTTCGGGACTCAGGTTTGAAACTTTGTCGCTGACCTGTTTTAATTTTAATTCGAAGTTTTCTGACTGCTGAATGCCAATGAGTGTATCTTTTTTATAATAGGGAATAAACTGGTTTTGAATGGAATCCCGTTCACGTTTAACGTCTGCTTCGGGTTTAAGGATGGCAAAATTGAAAGGGGCGATCAGTGTTTCATGCCGCCATGGCGCGTTTTTTTGAAACTCATACCTGAATCTGCTTTCACCCGGAATAATCAAATAAAGTATGAATATGGACGCGGAAAATACCAGGGCAATGTAAAAAAAGTGGTAATAGCGCGTCAATCGGGTTAATAACTTCTTCATATCAATCTTTTTTAAGACTTTTTGCAAAGCAAGTAAAACTTATCACGAAGTTTTTATCTTTGAATAATAAAAATAACAAATTCTTTCATGAAACAGGCACTGGTTGCCGGTTTCACCCAACAAAAATATAAATACATGAACTTCGGGATTTCCGGATTAAGTATCATTCCTGTCCGTAAGGAACCTTCTGAACGGAGTGAGATGTTAACCCAAATTCTTTTTGGGGAGTGTTTTGAAGTACACGAGCAGTTCCTTGGCTGGTGTCGTGTGGTACTGGAATATGATGGTTATCAGGGATGGATCGATCAGAAAATGATCACTCCGCTGAGCGATCGGACCTATCGTAAACTTGTCACCTATCCGCTGGCCGTCAGCACCGACATCCTGACGCTCATTCCGGTCGATCCGGAACAAAATATGATGATTGTTGCCGGAAGTTCGCTTCCATGCTGGCGTGCGTACAAACGTGAGTTTTCCATTGGCCGTGAAATTTATAAAATGGATGGCAAATTCAGGTATGCTCCGCCAGCCGATCTGCGCAAATTTATCGCACAACAGGCGCTCATGTTCTTTAACGCCCCTTATTTATGGGGCGGGCGTACGCCTTTTGGTATCGACTGTTCGGGCTTTACCCAAATCATATACAAGATGGCGGGGATTAAACTGCCGCGCGATGCGAAGGATCAGGTTCATCATGGAACAGCCTTAAGCTTTGTCGAGGAAACTTTACCCGGCGATCTGGCGTTCTTTGATGACGATGAGGGAAAGATTGTCCATGTTGGCATTCTTTGGGGAAAAAACAAGATCATTCATGCTTCCGGAAAGGTTCGGATTGACAACGTCGACCAGTTTGGGATCTTCAATGTCGATGCCAAACGTTATACGCATAAAATGCGGGTGATGAAGAGGATTTTAGGAAGCTTTTAGCTGTTAGCTGTGAGCTGTTAGCTGTTAGTAAGAATGAAACGAACATGTTGCGCGACAACGCGAACACCCATGAAAATAATTTTTAGCAACATGTGAGTTCCATCAGACAATTAAAAAACAAATTAGTTACTGATGAAATATCATATATCATGTCACGATGTTCTCTTTTCAGTCTCCGGCCTCCTGTGCGCCATGCCCCATGCGCTTTGCCCTATGCCCTATGCCCCATGCCCCATGCGCTTTGCCCCATGCCCCATGCCTTTTCACCCTGTAACCCTGTAACCTCATGTACACCTATCCTTATCCCAGGCCGGCATTGACAGTCGATGCCATCATCTTTAAGAAAGGAACCGACGAACTGCTGCTGATCGAGCGCGGAAAGGATCCCTATGTCGGAAAGTGGGCGTTGCCCGGCGGTTTTCTGGAAATGGACGAACTGCTGGTTGACGGTTGCCGCAGGGAACTCAAAGAAGAAACCGGACTGGAAGTGGAGGAACTGAACCAGTTCAGGACCTATGATGCCATTGACCGCGATCCCCGGGGCAGAACAATTTCCGTCGTTTTTTATGGTGTAGCCGCCGGCAACATGGTCGTGGAAGGTGCTGACGATGCTGCCCGCGCTGCCTGGTTTTCCGTTAATCAGCTTCCGGAACTGGCCTTTGACCATGAACTGATCATTTCCGAATTCCTGCAGTATACCTACGGACATGGCTCAGGAAGGTCATGAATGTTAATGGCCGGGAATGCTCTTCAGCAAAATTTCGTAGCTTTCGGGACCACTGTTGAAAAGCAGGTCGATCACGCTTAAATTTGGTTCAAACGCGAACTTATCGTCGAATACCTGAGAATAGGGCACAGGAATAAAATCAGGATCAGGAGTTGCCTTTTGAATTTTTGGATGGATTGCTTCCCGGAAATTCAGGCACGTTTCAGGAATATCCTCAAATGCCGTCGTAAGCCTTATTTCGGGCGAAACTTCAAGGATGTCGAGGATCACGCGGAGCAACTGCATATTGAAATCGAACAGGAAGCGGAATTTCTTTTTAAAGAATGAACTGAAGTCGTCCTGAAGGATCTCAAAAAAAGGAGAAGAGTGGTAAGCTGATACAATGGCCTGCCAGTGAATATGCTGCCATTGCGAATCGTATGAAATCTCCAGATCTCTTATTTTTTGTTTGGCATCGCGCCCCTTTGCAACGGGAATAACCAGCGATTCCGGACCATTCGCAGTAAGTATGATTGTTCGGTTCCGGTAAGTCTGTTTCAGAAAATTCTCTTCCGCTTCAATCACGACGGTGTCGTATTGCAGAAATTTTGACAGGTACTGTACCGGCGGAAGGTAAGCCGAACTCAGAAGAATCTCCCTGTTCACTATCCCTGCTATTTGCTGAAAAAACTGTTCCCCGGATCGCCTGTAATTTCGATGTCGTCCTCGCCGGCATCCGGAACAGTATGTTGTGCCCCCGGATTCCGGTTCAAAAGCTTTTGCTGTTCGCGGACCCTGGCTTTCAGGCGCCAGATTTTTGGCGAATACAGGAAAAAAGCGATTAAAAATCCGGCGATGAGGCAAACGATCAGGGCCAATACCAGTGGCACGTCGGTCAGTTGCCAAAAAAAGATTTTCAGACTGATCAATGCGGTGTTCTGGAGGGTGAAGATTACCAGTAATAATGCGAGAATGAGTATAATAATAGCGCCTGCTGTCATAATTTTCTTTTTTTCCGGTTGCAGAAGGGAAAGGTAAGAAAAAAAGGATAACGAATCAACAAAATTGACTGGTTATCCTTTTCCGGCTGGAGTTACGTGTTCAATTTACCGTGCGGAACAGTCGGTTCCAGCGGATGCTGGCCGGCAGGCTCTTTTCTTTGTCGAGCGACAGCCAGATGAAGACAGCTTTACCAACCACGTGGTCTTCCGGAACAAAGCCCCAGTAGCGTGAGTCGGCCGAGTTATGGCGGTTGTCGCCCATCATCCAGTAATAATCCATTGCAAACGTATAGCTGTTGGCCACGGCGCCATCGATATAAACGGTGCTGTCTTTCACTTCAAGCTGATGATCTTCATACAGGTCGATGATCCGTTCATACAAAGGAAGGTTCTTCACCGTCAGGCTGATCGTTTCGCCTCTTTTGGGCATTTGGATCGGGCCGTAGTTGTCAACATTCCAGGGGTAATTTTCGCTAAAGGGAAAGATGTTTTTATCCCAGTTCCCGGCTGCCATGTTTACCTTTTTTACGGATGTGACATTGCTCAGCTTTTTTAATTCTGCAACCTGATCCTGTGTCAGGGGAAACAGAAACTGCGAATCATTGAATACCTGCTGATCGGCTTTTGAGACGCCGATTTTTTCCAACAGACGCTTATTGATGGCGGTTCCGTTCGTCGTAACAATATAATCATACTGCATCCCGTCGAAATGAACCTGTTCTTTGCCGTTTACATAAACCTGTCCGTCTTTCAGTTCGACTACATCGCCAGGGATTCCGATACAGCGCTTGATGTAATTTTCGCGCTTATCGACCGGGCGGCTGATGATTTCTCCGAAGGTGCGCGTATCGCTCCATACCCGTTGACGACCGTAATTGCGGACGAGATTATAGTAGCTTTGCGTGGGCATAAAGGTTGCTACCGTATCGCCCTCAGGAAAGTTAAAAACCACGATATCGTTGTTTTTGACGTCGCCAAATCCGGCGATCCGTTTATAGGGTCTTTTGATCCATTCCACATACGATTTTGTGGTACTGGTCAGCGGCATGGTATGGTGGACAAAAGGGAACGACAACGGTGTGTTGGGCAGCTTCGGACCGTAGGAAACTTTGCTGACAAAAAGAAAATCGCCTACGAGCATCGATTTTTCCATCGACGAGGTGGGGATGGTATAGGCTTCAATGAGGAACATCCGGATCAGCGTGGCGGCAATAACGGCAAAGATAATGGCGTCGATCCATTCAACCACTTTGGTCTGTTTTCCGTTTGGCGGGTTCTTCTTTTTCCAGAAGGCCCAATGTACCTTTTTGGTTATGTAAATGTCAAAGAACACGATCACGCCCAGGAACCACCAGTAATTTTCAATCCAAATGACCCAAAGGCTGTATAGCAGTCCGACGAGAATAAATTTGAACCATTTATTCGTAAGTATATTCTTCATTCTTTTATTATTAGTTTTTTAGATATCGGGTGAAATCCTTCCGGGAAGGATCATAAATTTAACAGATCGTTCATGCTTAGCAAGCCTTTTTTTCCTGGGCTGAATTCAGCAGCTAAAACAGCTCCAAGGGCAAATCCCTCCCTGCTTTTTGCACTGTGTTCGATCAGGATATGATCGACATCCGACTCATACCTGACGCGGTGAATGCCGGGAACCTCGCCTTCGCGAATGGCGTTGACCGGAAGCTGGTCCGGGCTGTCCGTTTCACCGAGCGTCCACGATTTAACTCCGGGGAGAATGGCTTTCAGGTCTTCGGCCAGGCTGATTGCCGTGCCGCTGGGAGCATCCAGCTTATGGATGTGATGAACTTCTTCCATCGAAACGCGGTATTCGTCACGTCCGGCCATCAGGGATGCCAGTTTCCGGTTCAGGGCAAAAAACAGGTTCACCCCCAGACTGAAATTGGAAGCATAAAAGAATGTTCCGTTGTACTGCTCCATCTCGCGCAGCACGGCATCCTTCTTTTTAAGCCAGCCGGTTGTACCGCTCACAACGGGAATCCCGGCCTGAAAGCAAAGGCTGTAATTTCCAAAAGCCGATTCGGGGATCGTGAATTCGATGGCAACATCAGCCTTTCCCAGATTTTCCGTAGTGAGTTCGTGCTGATTATCAAGATCAATTTTTAAAACAATTTCGTGTCCGCGGTTAAGGGCGATCCGTTCAATGATCCTGCCCATTTTCCCGTATCCGATCAGTGCAATCTTCATGCGTTTAATTTTAGTATCAGGTATCAGACACAAGTGTCAAGACACAAGATTTTTTTGTGGTCTGCGCAAAACCGGCAGATTTTCTGTTAAAGCATACAAAGATAAAAATTACACTATAAAACTATCATGCGAAAGCATGTCCGCTTCACTTTTTTCGATGAACACAACAGATTTATCTGCATAGCTCATGATGTAGTTTTTTTGATTAGAAAATACTTTTGTAGATTTATCAAAATTATTTCCGGCGCATGGGTATTGGCAAAAATATCGGGTTGGTGGCGACAGATTTAGACGGCACGCTCCTGAGAAGAGATAAAACGGTCAGCGTTGCAGACCTGGAGATGCTCAGGCAACTGGGCGAAAAGAATATTTTCAGGGTTGTGGCGACAGGCCGGAATTTCAGAAAGACGAAAGAGGTGATCACCGATGACATCCCGTTCGATTATGTGGCTTTTTCGTCAGGTGCAGGTATTTACGACTGCCGGAGTCAGCAACTTCTTTATTCGCGCAATATTGCTGTGCAAACAGTTAACCGCCTTAGCGAAGAGCTGATCGGCAAGGGTCTGAGTTTTTTTCTGTTCAGGGAAGTTCCCATGAATGCTTTTTCATGGTATTACCGGGGGCGAAACAGTTGTGAGGAATTTGACCGTTATTTTGAGTCACATTCCGGCTTGACGGAAAAAATGCCCGATTCCGGGAGGGTGTTATCCGGTGCGTGCCAGTTCCTGGTCATTTTTAAATATCCTGACCAGTTTTTGGAATTGAAGGATGAACTCGGGACTGTGTTTGACGATCTGAAGATCCTGCGGGCAAGTTCGCCTTTTGAAACAGGTTATACCTGGATGGAGATTTTCCACCAGGACGTGTCGAAGGGCAATGCCGTACGATTTTTATGTGACCATTTAAATATTGAACGCGAAGCCACCGTCGGGATCGGGAATGATTACAACGACCTGGATCTGCTCGATTTTACCTCCTTTTCGTATCTGGTTGAAAACGGGCCGGAGGAACTGAAGCTCCGTTACAGGCCGGCACCCAGCAACGAGAACAGCGCATTCAGCTTTTGCCTGCAACGTCACCTGTAATGTTTTAGCACCGACTTATACATATTAACTATAAATGAGTAAGATGAAGCTTTATTTGAATCTTTTTTTATTGCTTTTTGCAACTGTGACCCTGGCCCAGCCCGGGTTAAATCCGAAAGATTTGCTTCCGGAAGACCCCAAAGTCAGTAAAGGAGTGCTGAAAAACGGCATGACTTATTATGTCCGTTCCAACAATACGCCAAAAAACAGGGCCGACCTGTATCTGGTGGTTCGGGCGGGCTCTGTCGACGAAGATAAAGACCAGCTTGGCCTGGCGCATTTTTGTGAGCACATGGCATTCAACGGCACAAAGAATTTTCCCAAGAACAAACTGGTCAGTTATCTGGAATCGATTGGAATGGAATTCGGTCCGGAAGTTAATGCCTATACCAGTTTTGACGAAACCGTGTATATGATCAAAGTCCCGCTCGACCAGGAGGAGTTTGTAACCCAGGGATTGCAGGTGATGTACGACTGGGCCTGCCAGGTTACCGATTCGGATGAAGAAATTGAAAAGGAGCGTGGCGTGATTTACGAGGAATGGCGCGGGGGGCGTGATGCCAACGAACGGATGATGCAGAAATGGCTGCCGGTTTTCCTGAAAGACAGCCGTTATGCCGAACGCCTGCCGATCGGGAAAATGGATATCATACAGGGAGCAACTCCCGAAACGCTCAGGCGATACCGGAACGACTGGTACCGGCCCGATCTGCAGGCGATTGTTGTGGTCGGTGACTTTGATCAGGAACAGATGGTTAAACGCATTCAGGAGAAATTCTCGCAGATACCGGCGCCGGAGAGTAAAAGGAAGAAACAGTATTATGATATTCCGGGGCATAAAGAACCCCTAGTTTCGGTGGTTACCGATAAGGAAGCGCAGTATTCGGTTGCCCAGATCTTTTACAAGCATCCGCTTAAGATCAGCAAGACACTCGACGACTACCGGGAGGGAATCAAGCACCGGCTCTTTAACGGAATTATCAATAACCGGCTGCAGGAACTGACGCAATCGGAGAATCCTCCTTTTATTTACGCATCGTCGGCTTATGAAGAGCTTTTCGGCCCGGCCAGCGTTTATTATTCGATGGTGGTATGCCCCAACGGTCAGATGAACCGGGGAATTAAATCGGTGCTGGAAGAAAACGAACGGGTAAAGCGCCATGGTTTTACAGCAACAGAGCTTGAACGGATGAAAATGTCGCTGCTGTCGTCGATCGAAACTGCCTACAATGAACGTGAAAAGCAGGAATCACATGCCTATGCCGAAGAATATAAAAGAAACTTCCTGCTCACAGAGGAGCCTTTTCCGGGGATAGAAAATGAATTCAATTACTACAAGGCATTCATCCCCGGCATCAGCCTTGAAGAAGTAAATGCACTGGCAAAGGAATGGATTATCCCTGAAAACAGGGTGGTTGTTGTTACAGCCCCCGAAATAGAGGGAACAAAAGTTCCCACCGCCCCGGAAGTGCTGTCTCTTCTGGATCAGGTCGAAAAAAGCCCGATCGAGCCTTATCAGGATGTGGTCAATGATAAAGCGCTGATCGAAGGCGAAATTGCTGCAGGAAAGGTTGTGAGCGAGAAGCAGCTTGATGAAGTGGGCGCTGTGGAATGGACCCTGTCGAACGGTGCGGTTGTTGTTTTAAAGACGACCGACTTCAAGGATGATGAAATTTTGTTTAAAGCCTATAGTCCCGGAGGAAATTCGTTATACGGGCAGGCAGAGGATATTTCGGCCGACGTGGCTTCAACGGTGGTGGCCATGAGCGGTATCGGCGACTTTGACCAGATCTCGCTCGAGAAGAAACTGGCCGATAAGGTTTTCAATGTTTCGCCTTATATCAGTGATTTGACCGAGGGATTCAACGGAAGCTCCTCCTTAAAGGATGTCGAAACGATGATGCAGATGCTTTACCTGTATTTTACTGAGCTGAGGATTGACGAAAAGGCTTTCTCTTCCTATATGCAACGGATGGCAGGCATGCTTGAGAACAAGAAAGCTTCACCCGAAGCAGCTTTCAGGGACAGTCTCCAGGCTATATCGGTAGATTATAACCCCCGCAAGCGCCCCATGACTACGGAGATATTGAAAGAGGCCAATCTGGGTGATATTGCCCGCATCGCCCGCGAACGCTTCTCCAATGCAGCCGATTTCAAATTCTTCTTTGTAGGAAATCTCGATCTTCAGCGCTTTAAACCGCTGGTCGAAAAATATATCGGGGGAATTCCTGCAGAAAAGAAAACGGAAACATGGAAAGACCTGAATATCGAATCGCCGGAAGGAGTTGTTGAAAAGACCGTTTACCGCGGACAGGAACAAAAGAGCATCCATTATACCGTGTTCCATGGTGATTTTGAATATAAGCCCGAAAACCAGGTTTCGCTTGTAGCCTTAAGTAAAATACTGACAACCCGGCTTCTGGAAGTGATCCGTGAAGACAAGAGCAGCGTTTATTCCATTGGTGCGAGTCCCTCCATGGAGAAGTTTCCGGAACCGGAATACAGCATTTCCATTTATTACGGAACAGCCCCCGAAAAAGTAGCTGAGCTGCAGCAGGCTGTATTTAAAGAAATCAGGGATATCGCCTCGGCGGGGCCTACCGACGAAGACCTGCAGAAAGCAAAGGAAAAAATGCTTCGCGAAAGGGAGGAAAGCTTACGGGAAAATTCCTTTTGGATCAGCGCACTTAGTAACGGCTACCTCTATAAAAACGGCGATTTCAGTACGTTCGGCAAATTTGAAGAACTGGTTAATCAACTATCGAAAGAAAAGATCAAAGAGGCAGCAAAGACCTATTTTTCATTCGACAATTATTACAGCGTTACGTTGAAGCCTGAAAATCAATAACTCATCGCTCACGGGTAATTTCGTCGCGTCCGTCATAGTGACATTAAGCCATGACGGACGCGTTTTTTTCAAGATAAACGATTTATTAGGCATGAATTAAACCAAACCGCTGAACTGTAGTCAAAACAGGCAAAACACAACAATAAAACGGTTCAGTAAATTATTAACGTCTTAAAAAAATTACCCATGAAAAGAATTTTATTGATCGGCATTTTAGTGCTGAGTATTTTCTCGCTTGCACAGGCGCAGCGGAACACTGGACAACGTCCTTCCAAAAGCGGAGATCAACAGCAGCGGGGGATGATGGATCCGGTCCAGCGCGTAGAACGTCAGACCGAGCGGCTGACTGAAGCCTTGTCGTTAAATGCAGACCAGGTAACCAAGGTAAAAGCCATTCTTACCAAAAATGCTGAAAAAAGGCAAAAGGATTTCGAAAAAATGAGAGCTTCGGGCGCCGAACCTGACCGCGACAAGATGCGTGAAAACATGAAAGCAGCGAATACGCAGCAGGACAATGAAATCAAAGCATTGCTGACGGCCGAGCAAAAAGTAAAATATGAGCAGGTTATAAAGGAAAGGGAAGAAAGGATGAAGAACTGGCAAGGCCGTCAGGGAGGCGCCGGCGGTCCCGCACAAAACTAAGGGTCACTTGTTATAATGCATTCCTGCGAAATCCGGATCCTTCGGGATCTTGTATTTTCGCAGGAATTTCTTTGCCTTTATATTTCTCCGGCGTCCAGCAAACGCACCAGGCGTTCGGCTTCTTCCATTTCCTCAAATTTTCCCAGGTCCATCCAGACCGAGTCCGTATCGCGATAGGCCATTATTTTTCCGGTTGCGGCCAGCCGGAGGTAGAGATCGATGATGGAAAATTTGCTGCTTTCCGTGATGAGCGAAAATAATTCCGGCTCAATCAGATGAATCCCGCTGAAGGCCATCGGAATTGCCTCGCCGATATTCTCAGGACGGGCGATTCTGAGTTCGCCTGTCTTTACGTTTTTCCAGCCTGACAAACAACCCTCCGCATCGAATAGCAGGTAGCGCGATGTTTCCCGTTGTCGTACCACCAGGCTTGCCAGCGCCTTCGATTCGCGGTGAACCCTGGAAAAGCGCTTCAAATCGAGATTGGTAAGAATGTCGGTATTCATCAGAAGGATCGCTTCGTTTCCTTCGAGCCACGGCCTGGCTTTCAGGACGCCCCCTCCGGTATCGAGCAACTGTCCTGTTTCGTCCGACAGGTGAATGGATACGCCAAAATGATCGTGCTGTTTCAGAAAGTCGATGATCTGGCCGGCGAAATGATGCACATTGACGGTGATATCGGTTACACCGTAGTGCTTCAGGTAGCTGATACTCCTTTCAAGGAGTGTCTTTCCACCCACTTCAATCAGCGCTTTGGGCCTTGTTTCGGTAAGCGGTTTCAACCGGGTGCCGAGTCCTGCTGCAAAAATCATTGCTTTCATTATAGCCGTTAGCTTTTAGCTTTTAGCTGTTAGTCTTTGGCCGCGAAGAGCGGGCGCTAACAGTCAGTGCCCGGATTTACTTCATTTTTTTGTGCAGGTCCACCATTTTGATGGCGGTGACAGCCGCTTCGTCGCCTTTGTTACCGAGCTTGCCGCCGGCACGGTCGAGCGCCTGCTGCAGGTTGTCGGTGGTCAGCACGCCGAAAATAAACGGCTTGTTGTACTTCAGGTTCAGATCGACCGTACCCTGGGTTACGCCCTGGCAGATAAAGTCGAAATGACGTGTTTCTCCCTGGATGACGCATCCGATCAGTATGACAGCGTCAACGTCAGTATATTCAGCTATAAACTGGCCTCCCATGGGCAACTCGAAGGTTCCCGGAACAAATTTCACGATCAGGTCATCTTCCAACGCCCCGTGTCTGATCAGCGTATGGCGTGCTCCCTCTGCCAGTGCTTTTGTAACTGTCTCATTCCATTCAGCAACGACAATTCCGAAACGCATGCCTTTGGCTGAAGGAACCGACTCGATGTCGTACGCTGATAAATTTTGTGTTGCCATTTCTATAAATTTTTCTAAAAATAAAAAATCCCCTGGATTCAGGGGATCTTTCTATCATTTGATTTGATATTATTTCTTTTGCAGAACTTCCAAACGGGCAATGTATTTATCAATAGTGCGCCCTTCGTTCGATTCGGGGTATTCGTTCTTGATTTGCCGGTATGCTTCCAGTGCTTCTTCAGGTTTTCCCATTGTTTCCAGCAGTTTTCCTGCTTTCATTAGGTAAACGGGCGTTGTAAACTCATTTTTATATCCGTAGGCTTTTTTGTAAGCGCTCAGGGCTTTGTCCGTTTCGTTCAGTTCGACGTAAGCATCGCCTTTTGCACCCGCCGCGATTGGCGCCAGCAAAAGATCTTCGGTTGTAAAATCGTTTAAATAATCAAGGGCTTCCTGATATTGACCCAAATGCAGGTATGAAATTCCGGTGTAGTAATTGGCGAGTTCACCGGCTTCGGTACTGCCGAAATCTTCAATGATGTCCAAAAAGCCAAGATAATTGCCGTCGCCATTGATGGCCAGGTTGAACGAGTCTTTTTCAAAATATTGTTCAGCCATAAACATTTGTTCTTTGGCTTCTTTTTCTCTCGGTTGCATGTACAGTGCCTGAAAAGCAAGATATCCGCCCACAACCACTACTGCAGCACCGATAACGATGGTCAGTATTTTTTGGTTTTTTTCTATAAACCGCTCTGTTGTTGTCAAGGCGCTTTCTACTTCAGACAAGCTGTCTTCTTTTTGGTCTTTATCTTTTGCCATTTTAAATGAGGTTATTCAAAATTTGTGACGCAAAAATAGAGTTTTTTATAAAACCAAAGCCAGAAAACCGCTATAAATTTCAATATTACGCAACATATCTTAGCTGTTAGCTATGAGCTCTTAGCTTTTAGTGAATAGCAGAAGCTCACAGCTAAAGGCTAACAGCTTCCTGACTTTTTTATTAGCTTTGCCTTCATTAAGATTCGATTCATGTATCTGGAAAGTTTATCGCTTGTCAATTTTAAAAATCTGGAGGAGGTGGATATCCGTTTTTCTCCCGACCTGAACTGTTTTATCGGGAATAACGGTGCCGGTAAAACCAACCTGATGGATGCGATTTACTACCTGTCGTTCTGCAAAAGCTTTCTCAACCCGGTCGATCAGATGAATATCCGGCACCAGACCGATTTTTTTGTGATACAGGGCAAATATCAACGGTCCGACCAGGAGGAGAATGTCTATTGCGGTTTAAAGGCGGGGCAGAAGAAGTATTTCAAGCGGAACAAGAAGATCTATAAACGGTTGTCAGAACACATCGGACTGCTTCCGCTGGTCATTGTCACTCCCTCCGATATCGAGCTGATTATGGGTGGCAGCGAAGAACGGCGGAGGTTTCTGGATGCCCTGATTTCGCAGTATGACCAGGTTTACCTCGATCATCTCATCCGGTATAACCGTGCCCTGATGCAACGGAACAAGTTGCTAAAGCAATTTGCCGGCGAACGCTTTTTCAGGCAGGATATGCTCGAAGCCTGGGATGACCAGCTGGTGCGGTTCGGACGGCAGATTCATGAAAAGCGGGTGGAATATGTCCGGCAGATTGAGCCGGTATTTCAGCAATACTACGGGCTGATTTCGGGAGGAAGCGAAAAGATCGGTCTGGTATATCAGTCACAATTAACGGAACAGGATTTTGAGTCGCTGATGGCCGAAAGCCGGCAGAAGGACCTGATGCTTCAGTTCACAACAACCGGAGTTCATAAGGACGACATTATTTTTAACCTGGGCGATCATCCGATCAGAAAACTGGGGTCGGAAGGACAAAAGAAGACTTATCTGGTGGCACTAAAGCTTGCACAGTTCGACTTCATCAAGAAAATGTCGGAACTAACTCCCGTATTGCTGCTCGACGATATCTTTGACAAACTTGACAAGCACCGGGTAAAACAAATCGTCAGCCTGGTTGCCGACGAACATTTCGGACAGATTTTTATAACCGACACAAACCGGGAACATCTGGACCGGATCATTCAGGAAGTTTCGGCGGAGTCGAAAATTTTCATGGTCGATAACGGAACGGTAAAGGAGGCTTAAATGAGAAAAAGCAATACGGAAAAACTGAGTGATCTGATCCGGGGTTATGTTGAAGACAATAAGCTCGGGGGCAAGCTGACCGAGGTCGATATCATCTCTTCGTGGGAAGGGCTGCTTGGGAAAACCGTGGCTTTTTACACTCAGGAGCTCCGCATCAGCAACGGGACGCTTTTTGTGAAGATCAGTTCACCCGTGGTCAGGCACGAATTGATGATGATGAAGGAAGACATCCGCAAAAAGCTTAATGAAAAAGCGGGGCAGGAAACGATACGGCAGATTGTTTTCAGATAGGAAGCTGGGAGCTATTAGCACTATGCTTTCTACCCTGTAACCCTGCCACCCTGCAACCTTGTACCCTTTTCCGGTCTTCGTTCTCCTTTTCCTCCATGCCCTATGCCCTATGCCCCATGCTCTATGCAAAAACAGGAACCCCCTTTTCAAAAGATTCCCGTTTCATGCATGTCTTTCTTGATGGGCCCGCTTTATACTCTCGCCGTTTTAGAGAAAAAGAAATCGGACTCGATGATGGCATTTTCATCACTGTCTGACCCGTGGACGGCGTTTCTGGCTTTCGATTCGGCAAACAGCTTGCGGATCGTTCCTTCTTCTGCTTCGGCCGGATCTGTTGCGCCGATCAGTTTTCTGAATTCGGCTACGGCGTCCTCTTTCTGCAGGATGGCAACGACAACCGGACCAGAACTCATAAATTCGGTCAGTTCGGCGTAAAACGGGCGTTCCTTATGCACTTCATAAAAAGAGCGCGCCTGTTCCCGCGTCATTTGAATCAGTTGAAGCGCTTTGATTTCGAAACCGGCTTCATTCATCTTTTGCAGGATAGCACCTGCCAGATTCCTTTTCACAGCATCCGGTTTGATAATGGTAAATGTTTGTTTACCAGACATAGTTCGTATTTTTAAATGATTAATGAGTAGCTGCGAAATTAAAAAATAAATCAGGGAATCCCGTTTAAGGAGTCATTATTTTTATATTTGCAATTCAGGCGATCATAAATGAACAGGAATTACGTTCTTTAACCATTGTTTACAGCAGTAAAAGAGGGATGCCTGATTTTTGTCATATCTTTAAAAACTACAAATTTGAAGCCTTTTGATTCAGAATTAATTAACGCATTCCGGGAACGATTGGTGCAGATGGAATCAACGATTGCGATCATTCCTCATATTAATGCCGATGGAGATGCTATCGGTTCTGTGCTTGGATTAGCCGGAATTTTAAAGAACGCCGGGAAAAAGGTAGTTGTGCTTTCGCCCAACCATTTCCCAAATTTTTTGAAGTGGATGGAAGGAGCCCGCGAGATTCTCGTTTACACCTCCTCACGCAAGAAGGTTGAGCAAGCCTTATCGGAGGCCGGCATGATGATTTGCCTGGACTTTAACCAGGCGGCAAGAGCCGGTGAAATGAAAGAGCTGGTCGAAAAATTTCCCGGACCCGGCGTTGTCATTGATCATCATCCCTACCCAAAACCCTTTACCGAACTGATGATCTCCCATCCGGAGTCTTCTTCGACGGCGGAACTTGTTTTCCACGTGGCAAAGGCCATGGGATACGACCGGTACATCAATAAAAGTGTAGCCGAGGCGATCTACTGCGGTATCATGACCGATACCGGTTCGTTCGACTATAATGTTTCCGATCCGCAGACCTTTCAAACAGTCAGCGAACTGCTGACTTACGGAATTGATCCGGAAGCCATTCACGGAAAAGTGTTTGACAATTACTCCGAGGAACGGATGCGTTTGCTCGGATACTGTCTGAACGAATGTATGGAGGTATACCCGGAGTACCACTCGGCGATGATGTACCTGTCGAAAGAAGTGCAGCAGAAATACAATTTTTTGTCCGGCGATAATGAAGGTTTTGTGAACTACCCGCTTTCCATCAAGGGAATTCATTTCAGCGCGTTTTTTACGGAGAAGGAAGATCATATTAAGGTATCTTTCCGTTCAAAGGGAGAGTTTCCTGTGAATGACTTTGCTGTTAAAAATTTCAATGGCGGCGGACACCGCAATGCATCAGGAGGCGAGATATATGCTCCGCTGCAGGAAACCCTGGAGAAATTCCGGCAGTTACTTCCGGAGTACAGGACCATGTTAAAAAAAACCAGGATCTAAAGTGGAATGATTTACCATTGACTGTTTGTCATTTTCCCAGGATAAAGATCACCGGCCGTTTATGCAGATCAGGCTTGTTTTTCTTCCATTCCGCGATGGGAAGTGTACGGATGAATTCACTGTCGAGGGTAATGTCGCACGCGATGCAGAGGCGGGTACGCGGCTGGCAAGTGGCCACCAGGGAGTCGAACAGTTGCATGTTCCGGTAAGGCGCTTCAATAAACAACTGGCTTTGGTTTTCCGAAAAAATACGTTTTTCAAGCAACTGAATTTGTCTGGCCTGTTCCTCTTTTTTTATGGGCAGATAGCCGTTGAAGGCAAAGTTCTGTCCGTTCATTCCTGAGGCCATCATCGCCAGAAGGATGGAAGAAGGACCAACCATCGGGATCACGCGGATGCCCTTTTCGTGGGCTATTCGCACTACGTCGGCGCCCGGATCGGCCACGCCCGGACAACCGGCTTCCGACATCACGCCCACATCCATTCCTTTCAGCACAGGCTCCAGATAAGTATGGATCATATTCAGATTGGTATGCTGGTTCAGCTCATAAAAATGCAACTGATCAATGTCGATCTCTTGATCTGTTTTTTTCAGGAACCGGCGCGCGGTGCGGACGTTTTCCACGATGAAATGAGATATCGACCGTACGACTTCGCGGTGGCCGGGAGGAATGACCGTTTCCAGTCCGCTTTCGCCCAGAGGCACAGGAATCAGATAAAGATTGGCCATGGATAAGAATTTTGGTTGTCTTACGGCTTTCTGCAGCCGGGTACCGGCGCCGGAAGCCTTCGTTTAATTGAAAGCTTCAAAAATAATTAATTTATCCCGTCGGGATGCAAAAATCTTTTTTTCGTAGTTTTGCCGGATTGATGAGTAACACGCAGCAAATACAGCTTGAGTTTTTGGGAACAGGTACTTCACAGGGAGTCCCGGTAGTAGCCTGCAACTGTCCCGTCTGCCTGTCGGCCAACGAAAAAGACAAACGGCTCCGGGCCTCCGTGATGATTGAGATTGAAGGACTGATCCTGGTGATCGACGCCGGACCTGACTTCCGGCAGCAGATGCTGCGCGTGGGGTTACGGAAGCTGGATGCTATTTTGCTGACCCACGAACATACCGACCATATCTTCGGGCTGGACGATATCCGTGCCTTCAACTGGGTGCAGCACCATCCCATGGATATTTATGCCGAAGAACGGGTACAGGAATCTGTCAGGCGGGTTTTTAATTATGTTTTTTCGAAATACCAGTATCCCGGCATTCCCCAGATGAATCTTCATTCGGTCGAAAACAAGCCTTTTCTTATTGGCCCGGTCCCGGTTATGCCCGTCAGGGGCTATCATCATAAGTTGCCGGTATATGGATTCCGCATCGGCAAAATGGCTTACCTGACCGATATTAAAACGATTGAAGCTGTTGAAACGGAAAAGCTTGCGGATCTGGATGTACTTATTGTAAACGCGCTTCGGATCGAAAAGCACATTTCCCATTTCAGCCTGGATGAAGCCATTGAGCTAATCAATGAAGTAAAACCGAAAAAAGCATTCCTGACTCACATCTCTCACCTGATGGGGCTGCATGATGAAGTGCAGAGACAATTACCTCCAAATGTGTTTCTGGCCTGGGATGGCCTGCGGCTAACAATCTGAGCTTATTTTTTCAATAATGGCAGGGCGGCTGCGAGCGCCAGCACCAGATAGCTGACGCCGGCTGCCAGCAAGGCGCTTCCCAGACTGTAATGATCGGTAATGTATCCCAGCACCGGCCCGACGACCGCGAAATTGATCCGGATAATCAGATCGCGCAGCGACAGGATCGTGGCACGCACGTCCGATTGGGTATATTGGTTAAGGTAATCTTTCAGGATGGGGTGGGCCATCCCCCGGATCAGGTAAAAGACAAACAGGATAGCCATGCCCGCAAAGCTGATTTCCCAGGCGGCAAGGAAATAACACAAGCTTAGTCCGGCAATAATCACGTACAGCGATTTGCGCTGCCCCAGGGCATGCTCCGCCTTATATGAAAAAACCGAAGAAAATCCCACCGACAGGTTTAAGAGGGTCCACATAATGCCGAACATGGAAACAGGCAGGCCGGCCTCCTGGAAATAAGGTTGAACAAACCAGGCAAAGGTCAGGGAAGCGGTGCCTGTCATGGCCGAGACCAGCAGGGCCGAACGCATTTCGGCGTGCAATAAGGTCTGACGCACCGTGGCCAGGATTGACCCGAAGTTGTGAGCCAGTTCCCGCGCGTGGAGTTGCGGTTCTTTCAGGAACAGCGCGGCAGGAACGGCGATTGCCGCAATGCCGAACTGAAAATAGAAAGGCAGGCGCAGGCTGACCGCCGCCAGCAATCCGCCGCAGATCCCGGCAAATGCTTCTGCAAAATTGCCGGAAGAAGTGATCCAGCCCTCCTGTTTAATATACTTTTTCTCCTGGCCTGCTGCTTTCAACGTATCGTACAGCATGGCTGAGTCCGATCCTGAGACAAAACTGTGGCCGATCCCCAGAATAACTTCAGCAACGGCAAACGCGAAAAATCCATGCGAAAAGCTATACAGCGCAAAGCCCGCCGCTCCAAGAACCGCTCCGGTAAGCAGGCTCGGTTTTCTTCCCCAAACATCAGCCATGTATCCGGTAGGCACTTCCATCAGTACAATGGCGACCGAGTAAATCGATTTCAGCAGAAAAATATCCTGCATACTTAGGCCGTTGTCCTGGTAGAAAAGAACCACAACCGGCATGACCAGGTTAAACCACTTGGAAAACTTGATCAGGTAAAGACTGATTATATTGGACCGTATGCCTGGATTCATGACCCTGCAAAAATAGAAAATTCCGGCACGCGCAGCCGAAACGGGAGGGGAGAGTTAGCTTATTGCCGAAAGTCTCATTTTGATTGGAAATTCAAAAAAATCATAATTGCATATGATAAAAATTCTTCCATTTTTAAACATTTCGGAGAGAAAATTAAACAGATTGAAAGATTCTTGCTACTTTTGCCCGCTAAATTGATAAAAACGTGCCCACGCATATTTTTATTAAAGACAGACCGGCTTTCACTTGAATTTTAGCCACAGTCTGCGTTAAATGTAAATGCTGGTACAAACCTTACTTGAGTAAAGCAAATGAAACTCTTTTTTCCTAAAGATTATAAGTCGCATCTCAACCTGAGAGAAACCGAGCGGGCCATTAAGCTGGTGAAGGATATTTTCCAGCAGGACCTGTCGTCAGAACTGAAATTAAGCCGGGTCACGGCTCCGCTTTTCGTGATGAAGGGAACGGGTATCAACGACGACCTGAACGGTATAGAGCGTCCGGTTGCCTTTCCCGTAAAAGAACTCGGCGATCAGGTTGCCGAAGTAGTGCATTCGCTGGCCAAGTGGAAGCGGATGACCCTGGCCGATCTGGACTTTCAGCCCGGATATGGTTTATATACCGATATGAATGCCATTCGTCCGGATGAGGAACTGGATAACATTCATTCGTTGTATGTGGATCAGTGGGACTGGGAACGGGTCATCACCAACGAAGACCGGAATCTGAAATTCCTGAAGAAGATCGTAAAGAAGATTTATACGGTACTGCTGCGTACTGAATTCTATGTGTATGAGCATTATCCGCAAATCACGCCGATCCTGCCCGAAGAAATCACCTTCATTCATACGGAAGAACTGGCTGAGCGATATCCCCATATGACTTCGAAAGAACGGGAAAACGCGATTGCAAAGGAATTTGGCGCCGTTTTCATCATCGGTATCGGCGGACAACTTCCGAACGGGGAGATCCACGACGGGCGCGCACCCGACTATGATGACTGGACCACCGAGACCATAAATGGTTACAGAGGACTGAACGGCGATATCGTGATCTGGAATCCGGTGCTGGAAAGCTCCTTTGAGATTTCGTCGATGGGAATCCGGGTTGACCGCGAGACCTTGCTGCACCAGTTGAAGCTTACCAACACCGAGGGCCGCAAGGACCTGTACTGGCACAAACGGCTGTTGAATGGAGAACTTCCGTTATCCATTGGCGGGGGGATCGGTCAGTCACGCATCTGCATGTATTTTTTGAGGAAAGCGCATATTGGCGAGATCCAGTCAAGCATCTGGCCTGATGAAATGTACGCGAAATGCCGCAGGAATAATATACACCTGGTATAAACGCTAAGCCACACGAGGAAAAATAAACCGGCAGCGGGATTGCATTTTTTGATATTTTTATATCTTTGCAACCGCTTAAAGGATGCCTCGGTAGCTCAGTTGGATAGAGCAACTGCCTTCTAAGCAGTAGGCCATGCGTTCGAGTCGCATCCGGGGTACAAAAAGCCGCACTGGTTGCGGCTTTTTGCGTTACGGGGGATAGTACATTGTTTACCAAAATCATTTTTTTGCCAAAATAGTTGCCTACCTACAAGTAGGTAAGTATATTTGCAGGCAGTATGGATACAAGGACAGAAATAATACGGATCGGTGACAGTTTGATCAGGGAAAGAGGTTACAATGCTTTTAGCTTTTCAGACATTTCAAAACAACTGAACATCAAAAATGCGTCTGTCCATTATCACTTTCCCACAAAAACCGCATTGGGATTGGCTGTTATCAGGGAACATTTTAGCCGGTTTGAACAATTAAAGGAAAGAACAGTCAACAAAAGCCCGCTTGAAAAATTTAACGCTTTTTTGGACATTTATTCTGCTGCAAAATCGGAAAACAGGGTTTGCATTGTCGGTTCTTTGGCAGCCGAGCTGTTTACAGTTGAACCTGAAATTCAAAATGAGCTCAGACAATTGGCGGATAACATATTAAAATGGATAACCGAAGTTTTATGCGACGGGAAAAGGGGGGGCTTATTTCATTTCAGCATAGATGAACGGACAAAGGCATTAATGATCATCACCAATATGCTTGCGGCGGTGCAACTGGCAAGGCTTACCAATACGCAGGACTTTGAGCAAATTAAAGAAAGTGTAATAAATGATTTAATCGGATAGCCATGATGAGACGAGTAGTAATAACCGGAACGGGCGCTTTAACACCTATCGGAAATAATGTGAATGATTTTTGGAAATCGCTTGTGAACGGGGTGAGCGGGGCTGCACCCATTACCAGGTTTGATACAACAAAATTCAAGACGAAATTTGCCTGCGAACTCAAAAACTTCGACCCTTTGAGCCATATCGATAAAGCCGAAGCGAGAAAGTATGATTTGTTTACGCAATACGCTTTGATTGCCGTCGAAGAAGCGGTAAAAAACAGCAACATCAATTTTGACGTGCTGAACAAAAACCGCATCGGCGTTATCTGGGGCTCAGGAAATGGCGGCATGGGCACATTTCAACAGCAGGTAACCGAATTCGCACAAGGCGACGGAACACCACGATTTAATCCGTTTTTCATTCCTAAAATGATTGTCGATATTGCTTCGGGCGTTATTTCCATAAAATACGGACTCCGGGGAATAAATTTTACTACGGTATCGGCTTGCGCCACTTCCAATACGGCGATTATTGAAGCTTTTAATTATATCCGGTGGAAAAAGGCTGACATGATTATTACAGGCGGGTCGGAAGCGCCAATAATGGAAAGCGCTATTGGTGGATTTAACGCTTCAAAAGCGTTATCGACTTTCAATGAGAATCCGAAACTGGCATCAAGGCCTTTTGATGTAAACCGGGATGGTTTTGTCATGGGAGAGGGAGCGGGAGCGATTATTTTAGAAGACCTGGAAAGTGCACAAAGACGCGGCGCAACGATCATCGCCGAAATCGTTGGTGGCGGTATGGCTGCCGACGCCTATCACTTAACCGGCACTCATCCTGAAGGTGAAGGAGCATATTTAGGTATGCTTGCAACGTTGGAAGACGCCGGGATCAGGCCGGAAGACATTGACTATCTGAATGCACACGCCACATCAACGCCACTGGGCGATATCAGCGAATTAAAAGCAGTGGAACGGGTTTTCGGACGGCAAAGCAACCTTGCCATCAGTGCAACAAAGTCGATGACGGGGCATTTGCTGGGCGCGGCGGGAGCTGTTGAAGCCATTGCCTGTATAAAAGCTGTTCAGGAGAACATGATCCCACCGACAATTAATTCGACTGACATTGAACCCGAATTCAAGGATAACTTTAACCTGACCTTACAAACGGCCCAACAAAAAGAGGTAAATTATGCCATGAGCAACACGTTTGGTTTTGGAGGACACATTGCAACAACTGTTTTCAAAAAGTATTCGGAATAAAAGGCCTGCAACTTCAGAACACCTGATTGTTACCACTTAATTTTTACACAGATGGACGTCAAAGATACCAGAATGAATGTGCTGATAGCAGGCGCTACCGGCATGATCGGGGAGGGACTCTTACATGAGTGCCTGCATCACGGTCAGATTGGAAAAGTTGTTGTAATTGGCCGCAGAGCCTGCGGCTGGGCTCACCCAAAGCTTACTGAAATCATCCATCAGGATTTGTCGGATATTTCCGGTTTGGCGGCTTTACTGAGCGATTGTCATGCATGTTTTTATTGTGTCGGTACAACCGTGGTCGGTAAAACGGAGGCAAAATACACGGCCGAAAACAACACATTACCTTTGGGTTTTGCATCCGGCCTCGTCAGGATCAGGCCCGACATGACGTTTTGCTATATTTCGGGGGCCGGCACCGACAGTACTGAAAAAGGACCGTTGATGTGGGCGCGTGTAAAAGGAAAAACTGAAAACGACTTGTTAAAACTGCCTTTTACCCGCGTGTATAACTTCCGTCCGGCAGGCCTGATTCCTTTCCTTCCCCTCAAGCCCTCGCAAACGTATTACTGGTTATACAAATATTTCAAATGGCCGTTTGCCCTTCTAAAACCATTACTCCCCAATTACATCATGGATTTAAGGGTTTTGACCACTGCGATGATAAATGTTGCGGTATTGGGGTATTCTAAGAATATTTTAGAGACAAAGGATATAGAGCTTGCGGCAGACAGGATAATAGAATGAGGGAGAGTGCCTGGTTATATAGTTGATTGCCCTGGCCAAGCCACAAAACTATATGAGCCCTTCATCCTTCAAAATCCGAAGGATCTGTGGCTTAGAAATGGATGGTTGTTCGCTTTTGTCGTATATGGTAAGAAGGGTTATATCCTTATCATTTTCTGCCACTAATAACTCAAACGTGATTACTCTAAAACCGCCACTTTTCCCTTTGTTTTTGGATTTTACTGAGAGCCGATACTTAAAAATGCCGCCGCCCAGGTCTGCAGCACTTGCCTTTTCAATTGCATCAATTAAGACTTTTAAATCATTCTCCAATGATTTAAATTTTTTAAGTAACGCTTATACTTTTTATTGAAAATGGGCGTAAAATAAATCTTGATATTCATCCGTAATAATTTACTCTTTTATGGTCGGATGGAACCCGCATAGCCAGTTTTTCACTATGCTTCAATTTATTCTTGTTTGTGCTTGGCACTCCCGTGCTCGTGTCATTTAAAAAGTTCATTGATGGGTTTTCTTCTTCCGGCCTTCATTTCCCGGAGAGCAGTCTTCACTTCGGCGACCGTTTCTTCTTTTTGGATTTCAAGAAAAGAACCATCCTTGGCCATCTCGGTAATGAGCCCGTACAAGTATTTCCCCTTGCTATTCTTTGTATCTATTTTGATCGTTAACTTTTCCATGTCAATATGTTTGGAAACAAAAATACAAATAAAAATCGATGACGATGAATGATTTTCCGTTATCATCATCCTGCTATAACTTTCTGCTTACACGTAATGATTTTTCCGTTCAGCGTTTTCGTAAACAATTAGCGATACTTCGCCTGTAAGTATGCGATGGTCTCTTTTATCAGTTTTTTGAGCACATCCTGGTTAATATCGGATAGCTTTTTTATGTAGATACAGGCTTTTCCGATTTTATACTTTCCCAGGTCTTTCAGCAGATATTCATGCTCCTTTGCTCCGGTGTATACATAGAGAGAAATAGCTGCCTTTCGTGGGGAAAAACCGATCAACGGCCAATCTCCTTCCTGGCTGCTCTTTTCCGATTTGTAATGATAACTGCCGAATCCGATGATCGATGCGCCCCACATTTTTGGCTCATAGCCTGTAAACTCCTGCATCAGCTTCAACAAATCAAAACTATCCCTTCGTTTTTGTTCGCTGTCGGCAAATTGGTTGATAAACTCCGCAACATTTGCGTCCGTTTGTTTTGTTTTGAGTTCTGCCATAGCTTTTGTGTATTTAGATTTTCTATATAACAAGTCAGCCCAGGTTTTATTTCAATTCGAATGTGTGCAGCATTTTAGCCTTTTCTGCCCGCTGGTGCCACTCGTTAAAGACTCATTCCAATGTACTGACCTCAAAAACGTTGCAAGCATGTTATTTTATTTCGATGACTCTTTCACTTCCATTCTTGCTGCTGAGTTTCATTGTAGGTTCGGCCGATCTGGACAGGATTTGGACATATCCTGATTCACCTCCAAGTACGAGGCCCGCACCATCTTCTGTTGCGCTGATTTTCACATTTGGTCCTCCTCCCAAATCAATAAGCCTAAGTATTACGGTTTCAGGATATCCGACACTTCCATCATGCATTTCAAATTTCGGATCAGCCGGGAGTACTTTAATTTCGGCACGGACATTTCCCTTTTCATCAATAAGCTCGAACGCACGCGCCCGAACCACTGAGGCGACCTCGGGCTTAGATGCTGTCGTGATAAGTATCAGCACAACGACTAAGATCGAAAGATTTACAAGTGTTAATGAAATTGTTAAACGCGGGTTTTTCATAGTTCATGTTATTGGTTATGAATTAGCATCTTCTGCTGTATTTTAACAATTTCGGGAATACTAAGTTTGCTATCAGGCAGGCCATGCCTGGAGAGAATCTTACAACAAGCCGCCCGAAACAGTAATCCGTTCACCCGTTATCCATCTGGAATCGTCCGATGCCAGAAAGACGGCAACGTCTGCAATATCGTCGGGCTGACCGATGCGGCCCAGCGGTGTTAATGCGACCATTTGTTTTTCCAGGTCGCCGCCACGTATTTCCCGGTTACCTTCTGTTGCGGTCATCCCGGGGGCAATCGTATTGACCCGTATTTTTCCTGGTCCAAGTTCTTTTGCCAGCAGCTTCGTGATATTGTCGACAGCAGCTTTTGCCGAGGCATATACAACAAGTCCCGGAA
>JBCFBK010000026.1:0-72416 GCA_038562555.1 Prolixibacteraceae bacterium
CTTTACGGGGGCAGTTGCAATGCAAAAAATGCAGGTGAACTGTTCGCCAATGCCGATATTGACGGTGGTCTGATTGGCGGTGCTTCGCTTAAGGCAGAAGATTTCCTGGCTATTATCAACGCTTACTAACTGCTTTTTCATTCCGATACGAAATCCCGGAGCGTTATCCGGGATTTTTTATTTTCCCGCCAGCCACCATCCCCCGTGTATCCTTCCCGGCTTTTCTGTCATTTTTTTCATAAGTAACTGCTCAATTGTCAGATTTCAGGGCCAAATTCTTAAGGGTATAGCTTTTGTTTTGTCCAGTACCGGATACAAAAGCACATGAACACATGGAAAATAATCAAAACGCGAATTCAGGCCTTGTATTGGTTTCAGAAATCTATCCCGACAACATCATCGTTCTGCCGCTCGAAAGCAGACCTGTTTTTCCGGGTCTGGCGCTGCCCCTGTCTTTTATGAACAGGCGGATCACGGAACAGATCAATTACGCAATCGAAAACACGAACGGTTTTATTGGTGTCTCGCTTATACAACAGCAACCGGAACGGGAATCGGACAAGCCCGTTTTATACCATACGGGAACTTTACTTAAAGTGGCCAGGATCATGGATCAGAACGTCAATAGTATCAGCATTCTGGCCCAGGCGCTGACCCGGTTCCGGTATAAAAAGGAAATCATGCGCGATAAGATTCCCCATTGGCAGGTAGCGTATGAATACGAGGAAAAATCGACCCCGTCGAACGAATTAAAAGCATACACACTGGCAGTTATTAATTCGGTAAAAGCACTCATCAAGCTCAACCCGATGTTTCAGGAGCAAATGCGGCTTGCCTTGTCGCAGACGGGAATGGAAAATCCTGGTCTGTTGATGGATATGATCGCTTCCTTCCTGACGGCCGACGGCCATAAGCTGCAGGAACTTATGGAGGCAGCCGATCTGTATGAAAGGAGCGAAAAGCTGCTGATCCTGTTAAAGGAAGAAATTGAAGTCAGCCAGATGCAACAGGAAATCCAAAAACAGATCGAAGAAAAGTTATCGAAACAACAACGGGAGTTTTTCTTAAGGGAGGAGCTCAAAGTTATTAAAAAGGAACTGGGACTTGAAAAAGATGCCAGGACAAGCGAAATTGAACGGGTTGAAAATAAGATCAGGAATCTCAGATTAAGCAAGGAAGCGTCAGCGGTGATCGCCAACGAACTCGACAAACTAAAAACACTGGAACCTGCCTCAGCCGAATATCAGGTTTCGCGCACTTATCTGACCTGGCTGACAGATCTTCCCTGGGGAGTTTTTTCACCGGAAAACCACGATCTGGGTAAAGCCAGAAAAATATTAAACGAACAGCATTATGGGCTGAACGATGTTAAACAACGTATTCTTGAGTTTATCGCCACAATAGCAAAAAGAGGAAAAATATCCGGTTCCATTATCTGTCTGGTAGGCCCTCCGGGTGTTGGAAAAACATCAATCGGCAAGTCAATCGCCGACGCTTTGGGACGCAGGTTTTACCGGTTTTCTGTGGGCGGAATGCGCGATGAAGCAGAAATTAAGGGGCACCGCAGGACCTACATCGGCGCCATGCCAGGCAAGCTCATCCAAAGCCTGAGTCGCACAGAAGTGTCGAATCCGGTTATTATGCTCGACGAAATCGATAAAATTGGCATGAGTTACCAGGGAGACCCTGCAGCAGCCCTGCTTGAGGTCCTTGATCCGGAGCAAAACCGCGATTTCCTAGACCATTACCTGGATGTGCGATTCGATCTTTCGAATATCCTTTTTGTCACGACAGCCAACCAGCTCGACACGATACCGAGACCCCTGCTCGACCGGATGGAAATCATTAACCTTTCTGGATACATCCTTGAAGAGAAAATGGAAATTGCGAAACGTTATCTGATCCCAAAGCAGCGGAAGGAACATGGTTTAAAAGCCAGTGAAATCCAGATTTCAGATACCGCCCTGGCCCGCATTATTGACGGCTATGCCCGCGAGGCCGGGGTAAGAAGCCTGGAAAACCAGATCAAAAAGATTATGCGGAAGGTAACCTTGTTACACGCCGACAAGGAAATGGACAACATCCGCGTCAGCCAGAAAAATCTTCTTAAATACCTGGGACAACCGCCGTTCTCACCCGAAGAACTATATAAAAAATTAATTCCGGGAGTCACGCTCGGACTTGCCTGGACCGCCATGGGCGGCGCTACACTTTATATTGAGGCATCAGCCATCAAAGGAAAAAACAGCGGATTTAAGCAAACCGGACAGCTCGGAAACGTGATGCAGGAATCATCGGAGATTGCCTACTCTTATATCCGGTCGCTTACGGTAAAACAAAACGGGAAAAAGGAGGAAAGCTTTTTCGACGACCATTTTATTCATTTGCACGTTCCGGCCGGAGCTACTCCCAAAGACGGACCATCGGCCGGAATTACCATGGCGCTGGCATTGCATTCACTCGTCAGGGGTAAAGCGATAAAAAAAGGACTGGCTATGACGGGCGAACTGACCCTGACGGGCCGGGTGCTGCCAATCGGCGGAGTTCGCGAAAAGACGATTGCAGCACGCCGGGTTAAGGTCTTCGAGCTTATTTTCCCGGCCGATAACCGAAAAGACTATAACGATTTGCCGGAATACCTGAAAAAAGGGATGACGGTCCATTTTGTTGATTCATTTGATGATGTCGTTAAAATCGCATACAGCTAAAGTCAAAAAAATCAAAGCGTCTTAAAAAACGTGGATGCCGGGTTGTTACTTTTATTCAAATTGATATCTTTGCGGAGACGTTTCGGTTAAATGGAAGAAACGCTAAGTAAGATTTGCCTCTTTAGCTCAGTGGTAGAGCAGCTCACTCGTAATGAGCAGGTCGAGGGTTCAAGTCCCTTGAGAGGCTCTGTTATAAAATGCAATGAATCCTAAACAAATTATTGGAGAAAAAGCGGCTGAATATCTCAAAGATGGCATGATCGTCGGACTGGGTTCGGGCTCAACCGCTTATTGGGCAACCCGAAAGATCGGGGAACTGGTAAGAAACGGTCTTATGGTCAAAGGAGTTCCAACCTCGGATGAGACTGAAAAACTTGCCCGCGCCGAAGGTATCCCGATCATCGACATTGCAGAAATCGACCAGATCGATGTGACTATTGACGGAGCCGACGAGTTTGATCCGTCAAAAAATGTAATCAAAGGCGGAGGAGGCGCGCTCCTTCGGGAAAAAATCGTCGCTTCCCTGACCCGGTTCTATATCATTATCGCCGATGCTTCCAAAAGCTCAGTCACTCTTGGCCATTATCCTGTGCCTGTCGAGGTCACCCCCTTTGCCTGGCAGGTTACCGGCCGGCAGCTTGAAAAACTGGGATGCAAGGTGAGCGCCCGCATGAATAACAATCAGCTTTTTCTCACCGATAATAAAAATTATATCCTGGATTGCAACTTCGGAAAAATTGAACAGCCTGTAGAACTGGCCGCAGCAATTAACAGGATTCCCGGAGTGGTTGAGAACGGCCTTTTCCTGAATATGGCCCAGGTCCTGATCACGACCAATGAACAAAACGAACTGGTTATTTTTGAGTAGACGTCAACAAGAAAGGTACCGTTTTTATAGAGCGGCGCCTTTCTTGCAGTTTTTTTATTTACTTTTCCTCTGCATGAAGCGGATTGAGCAGGATCAGGAAAAAGATCATGGCAAACGACACTTCGTGTAATTCACTTTCCTTTTTCATGTTAATCGCCAAAACCATTAGGGTTGCAATCAGGATCACGATAATATGCTGGTTTTGCGGAAGCGGCACCCGGAAGCGCCTGACAAGCCCGTGCACAAAAGGCAGCTTTTTAACCATCAGCCGGGTAAAGCCAAAATAAATGATCAATACAACAAACAAGGGTGCAGCAAAGATAAACTTATTCAGATTTCGTCCTTTCACAATCAGGTTATGGATGTTCGTTTCTGCCTGTTTGTTATGCTCGAGAAAAAATTCGCTGCTTTCGATGCCAAAAATCCGCTGCCCCCAACTGATTTCCTCGCCGGCAGCAAAAAAGAATAAAATTGTCAGCGCTGCTGATGTGAAAACCCACATTGGCTTTTTCATTTTCCGGTACTCAAAAACCCGGAATAAACTGACCATGCTGCAAAAAAATAAAAACAAAGCCGTCAGGTTTTCCACCGTCCCATCCTCCTTCACATATTCCAAAAACCTCTCATGTCCATATGCATTGGCCAGGAACAGGCCATAGCCGATAAATGCAAAAATCGCCGCACTGACTACGACTTCAGTACCTTTAATCAGTTTCTTCGTTTCCATAAAGCAATCTTTTAAAGTTTTTCCCGTTTTCCCGAAATCATGCCATGTCAGATTTCGAAGGCGTAAAAGTAATAAAAATGTGACAGGAAGAGAATGCTTAAAATTACCTTAAAAGATCTTTTCGAATAAACTTGTCTCCCATAATATAAGTAAATTTGCCGCGAACCTGTTGAATATAATCTATTTTACAAGAAGGATGAAGAAGGAAAGATGGATGTTGCTGGTGCTTGTACTGTATTTACTGGTAACCTTCGCGGGATTGTTTAATCCGATCGTGGTAAACGCCGCCAAGTATGCCCAGATAGGACGGGAAATACTGGACAATCATGACTGGATAAATCTCACCATCGGGGGAGATCCTTACGATCAGAAACCCCCCCTGCTTTTCTGGATTGCAGCAATAGTTTTCCGTCTGTTCGGAACATCTGTCCTGGCATATAAGATAACTGTCGTTCTGGTATCGTTGGCCGGCATTTACGGCACGTTTAAATTTGCCGGGATGTTTTACGGGAAAAGCACGGGAATTCTTTCCGCTGTTTTTTTGGCTACCAGTCTGGGTTTTTTGCATTTTCATAACGACATTCATACCGACACGCTGCTGATTGTTCCGGTAATTCTGTCGGTCTGGCAATACGCCGCGTATTTTAAGGAAAGAAAACAGCGTCAGTTTTACCTCGGAACAATTTTCGCAGGCCTGGGCATGTTAACCAAGGGACCTGTGGCGTTGGTTGTGATCGGGGCAGCGGTAGGCGTTCATTTGCTCGCTACCCGCAGCTATAAAGATATTTTCAACCTGAGGTGGGTTATTGCGGCGCCAATCGTTCTTCTTTTAACCTTACCTGCCCTATGGGGCCTGTACAACCAGTTTGGTGCCGACGGCATTGAATTTTTCTTTTGGACCAATAATTTCGGCCGTATCAGCGGCAGTTATCACGGCAGCAATACAGATCCGTCTTTTTACATCCATACCACCCTGTATATGATGGCCCCCTGGTCGATCTTTTGTTTCGTGGGTATCTACATGCAGATCCGCGAAAAAATCCGTGCAAAATGGAATTTTGGAAAGACAGATGAATTTTATACCCTGGGTGCCATCATTGTTTACCTGCTCATCAATTCCGTTGCCAAGGCTAAGAACCCGCACTACGAAATGGTAATCTTACCCTTTCTGGCGATTATTGCTGCGAGGTGGGCTCTGCTGATCTTTGAAAATACAGCATGCCGGAAAACACAAAAAATACTCGGATGGATACATATTGTAATCGGAATTCTTTTGGTGCTTTTGGCCTACGTTTTCTTAATTTATGTTTTTCCCGAAAATAAAATCTGGATCTGGGCTGTCGTGCTTATGCTGACTGCCGCTTTTGCTTATGCGTTATTCCGGCAACACAGCCTGAACAAACAGCTAACTTACCTGCTTATTTCCATGTCATTGTTTCTGTTTACGCTCGATACAAATGTCTTACCCCACATGGCCTGGTACCATTCTTCCTTTCAGGCAACAATTGAATATAATCACCGGGCCCAAAACAAGGAAGATCTTCATATTTTCACGGAGGATGGCCGCTACTGGGAAATCTTTTTGTATTCAAAAAATTATGGCCGGTACCTCATTACGCCCGAAGATTTCAGACGTGTCTCCCCCGAAATAAACGACTGGCTGTATACCGGCGCTACGGGTTTAAAACTACTGAAAGAAATGGATGTGACGGTAGATACCGTGTGTACTTTTCCCCACAGAAGCATGTCGCGAATGTCCCCGAAATTCCTGAATCCGAAAACACGGGCCTCAAAACTGGACCTTCGTTATCTGGTGCAAATAAAAGAAAAGTAACCCGCCCGCTTCGGTTACTATGACCTCTTTATTCGCGTCTTTTGCGCATTTTTGCGCTTCTGCGGTAAAAATTAACCGCAAAAGCCGCAAAAAACGAGCAGATATCACAAGCTTCAGTTCAGCATATTCCCGATTTTTATTCCGAAATAGACAGTTCTCGGCAGTCCTGGGCCATAGACATAACCCGGATCACGGTCGATACCGCTGTCAAAATCATCCTGATAAGCATTGAAGATGTTCTTCACACCGCTGAAAACCTGCAAAGTTGCTCCGTTCAGGTGTATGTCGTACCGCACCTTCAGACCCAGATCGAGAAACGAATCGGATCTGCGCAGTTCGCCTGTTTGCAAATTCTCCGACCGAAGACCAAAATAGGGCACCAGCATCTTTCCTGTATAATTGGCTGTTGGTGAAATTCCCAGATCATGCAAAGGCTTGAGATCGAGCGTGAGATAGCCATAATGGTCAGGCGTGCGGAAAAATTTCGTTTCATTGAATTCCTGAACCTCATCGTACTGGCTGCGCTGTACTGTGAAGCCCGATTTCAGTGAGAAACCTTCGCCGGTATTCAGGTTGAGTTCCAGGTTTATCCCTTTTACAACGGCGCCTCCGTCAGCATTGGTCCGGGTATAAATCACGACTCCGTCTTCATCGGCATTGCCATATTCATTCACAAAGGCATCATTGAGTTGTGTATAAAAACCTTCAGCCAGCAAACCAAGGTATAACTTTCCGAGTTGCTTGTTAAAGTCGGCCGAGGCCATGTAGGAATGGCTGGTTTCCTGCTTCAGTCCTGGATCATTCTCATGGATCACCTGACGGGAACCGGAGGTTTCGATATGCAGGTCCTCATCGAATATTTGCGGAGCCCGATAGCCCTGAGAATAACTCATCCGGGCCTGAAAGTTATTCAGGATGTCGTATTTCAGCGTTAGCCGCGGACTAAACACGTTTCCCGATTTCCTGCCGCCTTCCGATTCTTTGTCGGTAATCTTATAGTGGTCAAAGCGGGCTCCAAGTGAAACATCCAGCTTTTTCAGGTCGATTCCAAGCTGCGCAAAGGCGCCCAGGGTGTTGCTTTTCTGATCGGCGACAATGGTATTCTCCGTATGAGGCAGCTCAACCACTTTGCCATCCTCAATCACGGCATTTTCCCAGTCGGCATAGCCCAGCTTTTTATCGTTGAGCCATTCCTCCCTGTTTTCGATTCCCACCGTCAGGAGTGAACTTCCCAAATGAGCGTCATACTGGGTTCCCAGGCTATAGGTAAAACCTTTTGTTTTCCCGTAGTCCTTCAGCGATTTGTTTGCACCGTAATAAGAATCGCGAAGCACCTGCTGCCCGGAAAAAAAGACCGACCACAGATCGGTTTCGCGTGTAAAGAGATCAAAAGTCAGCGCTCCGGTTGTAATATCATGGGTCACACCTTCGGTGATGTTCGATTCGTGCGGCGGATAATCAAACCGGTCGCCGCCTCTCCGCTCTTCCTTGATGTTGAAAAAGTCGGCCGACAATTTGCTTCTCATTCCAAACCGGTGAAAAAGACGCGTGCCGAAGGTGGTGTTTTTGATTTTAGTCAGTTCCGAAAAGCCATCGCCATTTGCGTCGAACGGTTTCCGGTCACGGTAAAACCCATAGATCGCCATTCCGCTTTTATTATCGTCCGACACGACCGATGTATTTCCGTTAACGGAATAATCCTCTGCAGCGTTTCCCGAACCGTCGAGCCCGACACCCGAGAGCCCGCCGGTAATACCAAATTCATAGGAATTACGGATCGGATCCCTCAGGATCAGATTAATCGTTCCCGCAATCGCATTGCTTCCGTAAAGGGCCGACCCTCCTCCCCTCACTACTTCAATCCGTTCAAGCATGTTGGAGGGGATCAGTTCCAGGCCATATACGCCCGCCAGTCCGCTGAAGATCGGGCGGCCATTAATCAGTATTTGCGAATAAGGCCCTTCCATGCCATTCATCCGGACCTGGTTAAATCCACAGTTCTGGCAATCATTTTCCATCCGGACACCGGGACTGAAGTTCAGTCCTTCGCTTATTGTTACGGCATTCGTTGTATTAAAAAGCCGGGATGTGATCGTATTCACGATGACCGACGATTCACGCCTGTTTTTCTCGTTCCGGTCGCCGGTTACAACCACCTCCTCCAGTCCAAGTACATCCTCCTGCAGGTCAAAATTCAATTCTTTCGTCTCTCCCTTTTCGACGGTGATCTCCTTTTCTGAAGGTTGATATCCGACCGCCTGCACTTTGATGGTCAGCTTTCCTTCAGGGAGGTTCATTAAACGGAAATGACCTGTTTCGTCGGTAGCGGTTCCGATCGTTGATCCTTTTACGGTAACTGACACGAACGGCAGGTGTTCTCCTTTGGAAACAACATGACCGGCTACGTGCAGATCGTTGTGTGACGCCCGGTACCGGTGTCTGACGCCCGGCACATCATCTCCCTCCGGGATGGAAGCCTGAGCAAAGGCACCGGCCAGCGATATGAGCAATAATGCTAACCCAAGAAATATTTTTTGCATACGGATAGTTTGTTTTTAAAGGCAGCATGAAACCTGAATGTTGCATTAGCATACCCAGGGGTATCGCGAAACAAGCTATTTGTTTCATGACCTCAAGTTGACTTTTGGTTTTATTTGATTTAAACACAGCAATCCCGCCAGATCCTGGTGGAGTAGTCAGTAAAAGCACGACGCGTATCGGTGAAATACAGTCGGCGTTTATCCGATAAAAGCGAATATGTTCATCAGGATTTCGGGCTGTATGGGCGGGGACCTTCCGGGCATCTGCCGGAGATAAAGCGACAGAACTTCCCGTTGAATCGGGAAGGCCGGACGCGAAAAGCAGTATAAAAACACCGCTGAAAGTGTAAAAAAAGAAAAAGGAAAAAGGAGCTGAGCCTGATCGATCGCGATGTATTCTGTAGTAGAATGATGGTGCTTCTTTAGCGGGGCCGCATCAGCGCCTTTGCTGTAAGGATGAGCATGGATGACGACCTGACCGTTTGGCAATTCATGAGCATGCAGAAATACGATGTCATTTAGTGCCAGCATGGCCACCACTGCCATACAAATAAATGCAGGGAGTCGCCTGATCCGGTGTTTAAAGGTCCTTGTCATCGGAGGCAAAATAACAGAATAAAGTTCATATCATCAATCCCCAGAAATGGGGATCAGCTCGGTTTAGGCATATTGCTGAGCTAATATACTCGTTTCACAATATTTGTTAATGGATTGAACTTCTCCTCTGTCGGCTGTTTATAAGTCTAAAGATCAGCTTTGGAAGAAAGGGAGATACTGAACAGATATAAAAGTAGTGAGAACGAGTTAAATCTGAATAGAAATGAAATACTTGCTCCTTTTACTTTTGGTCGGGTTAAATGCCTGCCACACAAAAACACCACCTGCAAAGGAAAATAAAACGGCAAGCCAGGCCGCAACGACCAGATTCGATAAACAAACCGACGCTACCGCAGGAATTGTCTATTTCTCCGATAACAACGGGATAAGCTGGGAAAATAAGAGCGAGTGCCTGCCCGAAGATGCTTTTTTAACCGATATAGCCGTTTCGGATCAATGGTTGGGAGTTTCAACCAAACAAAACGGGATCTTCATATACGACCCCGAAAAGAACAATTGGAAAAATACCCCGGAACAGCCGCCTGCTTCGGCCGATACGGATGCACTGTTCTTTTTCAAAAACGAGTGGTATGCCGGCACCCATGGTGACGGAGTATTCGTTTCTTCGGACAAAGGAAAAAGCTGGAAGGCGATTAACCAGGGACTGGGAAACCTGACTATACGGAAATTCGCAGAAATTAATAACCGGTTATATGCCGGAACAAACGACGGCTTGTATCTTTTTGAGGAAAAGGCACAAAAATGGAGACTGGAAGTGGGAAGTAACCTGTTGCAGGTAAATGGTATCACCACGTATGACCATGAAATCTACCTTGGAACCAACCAGGGCGTATTTAAGTCAGTAACTCCTCAAAACACATGGGAACATGTATTGACTGACCATTCCCTGCATAATATCGGACTGGCAGATCATACGCTGTATGCGTTGACCTACAATGAATTATTTGCATCAAAAGACAAAGGCCACACCTGGCACAGCGCTCAACGGGGAATACCCGTAGGAAAATATTCATTTCAGCTCTTGCAAAAGGACCATTTCGTTTTTGTCGGACAATGGGACGGAATTTATTTAAACGATCGGTTTCAGAACTGGAAACCCTTTCATAAAGGTATACCGCCCAATACCCCAATCACCGAAATGAATGTTTATCAAAACCGGTTGGTTGCTGCAAGCTCGTCGTGGAAAAAAAACGGCGGTAACCCGTAAATTCGTATCGGTTTATCCGGAAATTCCAAACACACCTTTATCGTTCTTCCGCTTGAACGTTATGCTCATTTACCTCCTGCTTTACAGACACTGCAGGCATTCGCAATTTTAAGAGTGAAAACGGACGGGTATCTTTCCATAAACAGACGTATTGTCTTGTTTAACAACAACATGACCCGGTCGTACTCGCCGGTGATCGTCGTGCTCATCATACCGGGTTCAATACGCAGATCATCGCTGACGGTTAGTTCATTCAGAAACTCGACGACCGGCGTTTTATAATCACCGGTCAGGGAATAATAGCTGATTTCAATGCTTATCTCCATGCGCTCAGGCTTTTTTTTGGACAAACGAAGCAATAAATGCAGGCTGAACCGCATGCTGTTTTTCGGTTCCGTCCAACAATTCAAATCCGGATGAGTAATAAACGCCCGGACTCAGTTGCGGATCGCCGAAGCGCTCCAGCATCCGGCTAATCTCCTCTGGCGTGTAAAACCGGGCGTTTCGGAAAACGTCGCTCTGCCCCTTGTTCATCCCCATCGCCGACAGGGCATTCAGCCATCCGGCAATAAAATAGCCACCGGGTTTAAGCACCCGTTCTATTTCATCAAACACCCGGTCAACATCGTCTACAAATTCAAACATAGTAACCGAAGCGATTACTGAAAAACGATGATCGGGAAAAGGCAGGTTTGCTGCGTCGGCGTTAAGAAAAACGGCACCAGCTATGTTTTTCGTGCCGGCACGCTCAAGCATGGCATCCGACTCATCGATAGCCGTAACCCTAAAACCCCGCGCACAAAAATAACCGGTCCAGTGCCCCGTACCGCAGCCCAGTTCCAGCATTTCGGTGTCCGGGATCTGTTCCAGTTGCGCTTGTATTAACGCTCTTTCGATCCGGTCGACAGCTTTGCCCTGTTCCGTTTCATAATAGCGGTCATAGTCCCGAACAACCGACTGATTAGAAAATATATTCACAATTTATTTTTCCTTCAAAGTTACCAAAAACAAAATCATGAAGCCGCTTATGATCAGCGCGCAGCAACCAAGGCATTTACGCCGGTTGCCTGCAGCATCAGATTATGCAAGTCTGTATTCAGGATGAACGGTTTAAGCAATTCGCTCCCTTGTCCAAACATGGCTAATTCAACGTAGTCGGCTGAATGGCTCATGCCTGACCAATATACTGAAGTATAATTTTGCTGAATCTGCGCAAACTGCTTGTATGGTAATTTATAGTCATTGTACAACCCTTCGTTACTCAGATCCGCATAATGAGAAAGGATCTCAGTGGCTTCATCCTTTGTAATGGTATAGCCCTGCGCCAAGCTGATCTGCTCGATAAGCTGTGAGGGAGAATCGTCTTTGCGGACCTTTTTCAATACCCATTCATTGGTATATTTAAAATTTTGGATCAAATCGAATTTCTTGTTGACATTCTTGCTGCTGATCAGGCCGGGATTCGCATTTCCGTGATCGGTAGTAATGACGACCAGGGTATCGTTCCTTTTTTCAGCAAAAGCGATGGCAACGCCTACAGCCTCGTCAAAAGCGATCTGATCATAAAGCAGACCGCCTACGTCGTTAGCATGCGCGGCCCAGTCCACTTTTCCGCCTTCAACCTGAAGAACGAAGCCTTCGGGATTACTGCTCATATGCGTAATTGCTTTCTGTGTCATTTCGGCCAATGTCGGGATACCAGCCAAAAGCTGATCATCCGATTTCTGATCAAGAGTATAAGGAATATCTTCATGGAAAACGCCCAACAGGGGTTTATCGCTTCCTGCCGCATTCATTTCATGTTTGGTGCGAGCCAGGGCATATCCACCCGAAGTAAATTCGCTGAACAGGTCCCTGCCGTCTTTGCGTTTGTCCTTACTAAAATACTGGGTTCCCGCCCCCATCATCACATCGAAATGCAACGGAAGATACAAATCGGCAATCACGGCCTGATCTCTTGTTTTTGCGTTAATACAAAATCCCGCAGGCGTGGCATGGGTAACAGGAACGGTGGTCACACAGCCAACCGATTTTCCGGCATCCCTGAATTTCTGAAGGATCGGCTTATAATTTGTGTCGTCGGGTCCGATATTGAGGGTCCCGTTGTTGACCCGGTGGCCCCCGCCCCAGGAGGAACTGGCCGCCGCCGAATCAGTTACAAGCGAATCGGCCGAAGCCGTATCCATCAAGGCTCTTTTTATCCTGTTTTGCCGGTAGAGGTCAATCCAATGGCTACCATGCCCTTCTTTCCTGCGCAAAAGCAGATCAGCCATATTTAATGTTCCGGTGCTCATACCGTCGCTGACGAGAAAAATAATATTCTTTGTTTTTCCTTTGCTTTTCTCAGCCGCTTTGGCGCTATGGCCAATCATGGTGGTTGAAGCCAGGGTACCTCCTGCAGCCGCAATCATCCCAAAATTCAAAAAATCTCTTCGTTTCATCGATATTAGTCGTAAGTATTTAGTCGTAAGTCGTAAGTTGAAAATAGCCATTAGCTGTTAGCTTTTTAGCTATTAGTAAAAAAAACCCTACCTTATCACCATGTTACCTTTTAACCCGCTTCCGGTCTCCGGTTTCCTTTCTCCCTTTTCCGGTTTCCGGTTTCCGGTCTCCTGTCTCCTGTCTCCTCTCTTCGGTCTTCGGCTTCCCAAAAATAACATCTGCAATCTTTTCCGGCGCCGTTAACAGATTAAGTTTCCGTCAATTTTTCATTACAAACTCACAGCGACATCAGCCGCAGGCCAAGGTAGATGGTCCGCGGCGCAGCCGGGCCGTAAATATAGTTACTGTCTCTGTTTTTACCTGAATCAAAATCGTCCTGATAATCGTTTGTCAGGTTTTTTACGCCTCCAAAAATTTCTATCCCCGAGTCAATCTGTTCCAATAAAAAGGTATAGCCCATTTTAAAATTCAGCTCCGTAAACGACGGAGTGGTAATATAGGCATCGGCAGGCTGTTCAGGCGCACCTGCGAAATGAGCCAGCTGCATCGGCCCGGTATAGACACTGCTTATTGACGCGTTAATCCGCTCGTTTGGAGTGATCATTAAGGTCAGATAACCATATTTATCCGGAGTTCTCATGAATGCACGCCGGGCCTCCAGTCCTTCGATATTTTCGACCGGTTTCTCAAATTTACTCGACTGAAGGGTGAAACCGCTTTCCAACTGGACTTTCCGGTTGTAATTGGCCCGCAGTTCAATGGTTCCTCCCTGGACGGTGGCGCCGGAGCCATTTCTTTTTTCAAAGCGCTCTCCCAGGTCGTCCGATCCGATAGGCTCCAGATAAAAAGCATCATTTAATTTGGTATAAAATCCTTCCAACGTAAATCCGGCTATAAAGAACTCGGTAGCTTTGTCATAGTTGACCGAAGCGCTAAAGCTGTTTGAGCGCTCCTCCTTCAGATCGGGTGCCAGCGAAATCCTGGAAACGCCACCTCCGGCGAAAGCAATGTGCATGTCCGAATCAAAAGCCTGGGGAGCTCTGAAGCCCGTACCCCAGGTAAAGCGAAGCTGCGTGGCAGTGCGGTACTTATACAAAAGCGAAACCCGCGGGCTGACAATGGCCTTGTCAACCAGGTTGTGCTTGTCTACCCGCACTCCCGTGAGTAAATTAAGGGTAGGCAGGATATCCCAGTCGCTCTGGGCAAAGCCCGCGGTTGTTCTCGTTTCCTGGTTGGTCACATACTGATAGGCGGGAATGGTGTCCAGCACATCGTCAAACACATATTCAGCCCCCACCGTGAGATTATTGCTTCCGCCTAAAAATTTTGTCAGGCGATGATTAAGCTGCGTCCCCACCTGAATGGTCGTATTCTCCGTGAACCCATAGGGCGGGTTCTCCAGATGGGCCTGAATATCGGCAGGAGCATCGGGGTAAATCCCGGTATAGTGGTCCCTGTCGGTATACTGCCCGGCAAAATAGGTGATAAATGAACTGCGGTTTCCGTTAAAGTCAATCTGATAGTCCAATCCGCCCATAAAAACGTGATGCGTCCTTTCTTCCGATTGCTGAGCCTGGTAGGCGGCTTTTTCCACTTCTTCCCCGCCATACCGGTATTCATACAAGCTTGAAAAATTAACTTCCAGTTTTTGATTGAAAGCCGGTTTAAAAAACAGGTTCGCTCCAAACGAATTGTTCTTTAATTCGGGCAATTCCGAAAACTGATCGCCGTTATGATCATAGGCCTGGCGATCGCGCTTGTTGATAAAAATGGCTGCTCCGGCATTGCGTTTATGCGTAAGCATGTTGATGTTTCCGCTAATGACAAGATCATTCGATTCGCCGTTAACCCGCTGCCCCGTCACACTGAAATCATAGCCCGCTTCGGCAGGAATACGGGTGATGATATTGACCGTTCCGCCAATAGCGCTCGAGCCGTATAAGGCAGAACCGCCGCCCCGGACAACCTCAATCCGTTCGACCATGTTCGCCGGGATCTGCTCCATGCCGTACAGGCCGGTGAGCGGACTGAAAACAGGACGGCCATTGATCAGGATTTGGGAGTAACTGCCTCCCAGTCCGTTCATCCTCAATTGTGTATAGTTGCAGGTCTGACAGTCGGTTTCCACCCGCAATCCGGGCTGAAAACGCAGCCCTTCGGAAATATTCGTGGCCTGGACCATATTCAATGATTTGGCATCCAGAATGTTGACGATCACCGGCGACTCCGTCTGCCGTTTAAAGGTCTTTGTTCCCGTAATCACCACTTCATTGATGGCCATGGTTTCTTCTGCAAGCGAAAAATTGACTTCCACAGTTTGCCCTTTAGCCACGGTGACAGTGTCTTTGGCCTCCTTATACCCGACCGATTTGGCCACAATCACATGCGTACCGGGAGGCAGATCAATTAACATGTAATGACCGGTGTGATCGGTAGAGGTACCCAGTTTTGTGCCTTCCACATAGATTGTGGCAAAAGGAATGTGTTCATTTTTCCCTTTTATTTTCACGTCACCAAATACGTTTGCATCGGTACGCTGAGCTTCCGCCTCTTCCAACGAGAGGGTAACAACAGCTAACAGCAGTAAATATCTTAACGTAATCAAATACAGGTTCTTCATTTTTTAATTTTTATTCATTCCAAGTTTATTATGTTCTCATAATACAAATTTCATGGTCTACCCATCCGGCGTTTTTATTCAGCCAGGAAATCATTCAGAAACAGCGAACAAAACAGGACATAAAAAAGTTGTGATAGGTTTAGTTAAACCATCCGTTCCAGATCAATCAGTACCTGTCCGCCTAGAACGGTGTCGTCCGGTTTAACATGGACGGCCACTACTTTGGCATCTTCCGAAGCCAGCACCTGGTTTTGCATTTTCATGGCCTCCAGGATCAGCAGGGCCTCCCCTTTTTTTACGATTTTGCCTTTGGAAACGAAAACATCACGTACTTTACCTGGCATGGGTGATTTCAGCGAATATCCGCGTTCCAGACCATTGACCGAAGCCATGGCGGCTTTCCGAAGAAAAACTTCTTCGCGGTCGATCAGGAAATGATAGGTATTACCGTTAATTTTGACACTGTATTTATTCTGTTTTTTATGGATAACGTCTCCCGTAAAGACAGTTTTTTCGACACTGATTTTATAAATCCCCTGTTTATTCCGTTCCATTTTTCGTTTGGCGAAAGGTTTGATCTTAAAATTATGTACGTTGAAAGCAAACTTTTTTTCGGCGCCTGAAACGATATATTTTTGTTCCGGTTCTTTTTCCATAGATTAAAATAGTTTATTCCACATCCGGGATATCCAGGGTGTGGCAGCTTCGGAACCAACCTTTGTATTTTCGATCAGTTCGATATCGTTCAAATACGTTTGAAGAGCGATCATGGCGGCAGCCTCTTCTTCATTTTCCTCCTGGTAAAAGAGATCTTTCATCTCGGCGATAAAGGAAGTTGTCACATTTCCCGCCACAAATCCGGGATGATGGAGTACCGCTTTGAAAAAAGGGATGGTGGTCTTTATTCCCTCAATATTGCTGTGCTGCATGACTCCAATCGATTTTTCAATGACCGAGGCCCTGTCTTTCCCCGAAACGATCAGTTTGGCGATCAGCGAGTCATACATGCCGGGAATCACAGAGCCGGGGATAAATCCTGAATCGACCCGCAGTCCCGGGTAACCAGGAAAATTCATTTCATCAATAATGCCAAAATTGGGTGCGAATCCGGCCTGTACATCTTCTGCATTGATCCGGAATTCCATTGCCCAGCCGTGCTTTTTTATTTCTTCCTGTTTAAATGTAAGCTTTTCGCCGGCTGCGGTCCTGATCTGCCACTCAACCAGGTCGAGCCCGGTGATCGCTTCCGTCACAGGATGCTCCACCTGAATGCGGGTATTCATCTCCATGAAATAATAATTCTTTTTCTGGTCCAGCAAAAATTCGACCGTTCCGAGGGTGAAATATCCGGTCGCTTTGGCCAGCTCCAGGGCATCATGGGTCATTTTATCCCGCAGCTTATCGGTCAGTCCGGATGAGGGGGCTTCCTCCATCAGCTTTTGATGATTTCTTTGGATCGAGCATTCCCGCTCAAACAGGTGAACGGCATTTCCGTGCTTATCGGCCAGGATTTGTATTTCGATATGCCGGGGCCGTTCCACGTATTTTTCGATCAGCATGGCTCCGCTGTTAAAGGCATTTGTCGCTTCATTGACAGCCATCCGGAAAGCCGGTTCCAGCTCAGTAGATTTTGTCACCACCCGCATCCCTTTGCCCCCGCCTCCGGCCAAAGCCTTCAGCATGACCGGGTATCCGATTTTTTTAATCTGCAACCGGGCTTCTTCCAGTGTGTTGATCGGGACGCTGCTGCCTTTAACAACAGGCACACCAATACCTACTGCCAATTGCCGGGCCTCATTTTTGTCGCCCATCTTCCTGATAATTTCGGCCGACGGACCGATAAAAATAACCCCTTCCCGGTCACACAGCTCAGGCAGAGCCGGATTTTCCGCTAAAAACCCATAGCCCGGGTGGATGGCCTCTATGCCATATTCCTTGGCGTAGCCTACAATCAACTCAGGACTTAAAAATACAGACCGTGCAGAACTCTCCTCCCGCACGCGGATCACCTCGTCAGCCCAGTTCAGATAAACAGCATTGGCTTCCTGCGGCGTCTGAAAGGCATAGGTTTTAATTCCCATGTTCCGGGCGGTCTTAATGATGCGGACAGCAATCTCTCCGCGATTGGCTATCAATATGGATTTAATCGAAATCAATGGTCAACTGTTTTAATGGTTAAAAGAAAATCCCCGTGCCCTATGCTCTTTGCCCTGTGCGTGCTACAAGGGCATATTTCCGTGTTTTCTGGGCAGTTTTTCAAGGTACTTATTCTGCAACAGGTCGAAGGCGGTGATGAGCTTTTGCCGGGTAACCGACGGATCAATAACCTCATCGATATACCCGTACTCGTCGGCGATATAGGGGTTAGCCGTCGTATCACGGTACTGTTGAATCAATTGTTGCTTTAGCTTTTCAGGGTCTTCCGCTTCAGCAATTTCCTTTCTGTTTAAGATCTTGATGGCGCCCTCGGGTCCCATCACCGCAACTTCAGCAGTTGGCCAGGCGAAATTGAAATCGCCTCCCATATTTTTGCTGTTCATGACGATATAGGCTCCTCCATAAGCTTTTCTCGTGATTACCGTTATTTTCGGGACCGATGCTTCGCCAAAAGCATAAAGCAGCTTGGCGCCATGTCTGATCAGTCCCGCGTGTTCCTGTTCAGAGCCGGGTAAGAACCCGGGAACATCTTCCAAAACGAGCAAGGGAATATTAAAAGCATCGCAAAATCGCACAAACCTGGCGGCTTTCACCGACGAATTCACGTCAAGCACACCTGCCAGCACCTTTGGCTGATTGGCCACAATACCAATAACCCGGTTGTTGAGCCGGGCAAAACAAACGATGATGTTTGGGGCAAATGATTCACTGACTTCAAGCATGCTGTCCTGGTCAATCAGGTTAAGGATGACATCGAACATATCGTAAGGCAGCACCGATTCATCTGGTATAATCAGCCCTAACTTGTCGGGCCGGGCCGGTGCCAATGGTTCCTCATTTCCCACAGGAGGCAGTTCCACATTATTGGAGGGCAGATATTGCAAAAGTTTCCTTACACCTAGTAAGGTATGTTCCTCATCATCGTACACAAATTGTGCAACTCCGCTTTTTGTTGCATGCACATCCGCTCCGCCAAGCTGTTCGAAACTGATTTCTTCGTTTAGCACTTCCCGCACAATTTCCGGTCCCGTAACAAACATCCGGGCTGTATGGCGCGTCATAAAAATAAAGTCGGTTAAAGCAGGTGAGTAAACGGCCCCTCCTGCTGCCGGGCCGAGAATTACGGAAATCTGCGGAATAATGCCCGATGATTTGATGTTTCTCAGAAAGATACCCCCATACCCGGTCAGACTGGCAATCCCTTCCTGAATACGCGCTCCTCCAGAATCAATCAGTCCGATTATCGGATGTCCCATGGTCCGGGCCATATCCTGCACTTTCGTGATCTTGGCCGCGTGCGCCTCTCCAAGTGAGCCACCCATAAAATTAAAATCCTGGGCATAGGCAAAAGCTTTCCGCCCGTTTATCCGGCCATGACCGCAAATGACACCATCACCATACGCCCCCGGCTTATTTCCGTAGGTTACTGAACGTACAAAGGCATCCAGTTCTTCAAATGTATTCTTATCAAAGAGGATGTCGATCCGCTCGCGTGCTGTTAATTTCCCTTTTGAATGCTGGCGTTCTGCGTATGTTTCATCATACTGCGCCTGAAGTTTTTCATTTCGCTCATGAAAACGCACAAAAGCATTCCGGTTATCCCTCATTATCGTTGTTTTATAATTACATCCTGGCTCGAAGCATTCCGCCGGGCGTTCATTTCCCTGCCGTTTTTCCGGAATACCTCAGTCATTAAACACGGAAGTGCGCTAAATGGTTTGTTCGTCTCGTAACAGCCGACAAAATAAAAAAGCCTTCCCATACGTTGGAAAGGCCTTATTTCTCGTTTATGCTGTCGGCTTATTGCTCCTTAACCGAAAATTTATAGATTGTAGTCGATTTCAGCGTGTCACCCGGATTGAGCACCGTATTCGGGAAATTAGGATGATTTGGTGAATCAGGATAATGCTGGGTTTCAAAACACATCCCGTAACGGTGTTCGTATTTCTTACCGCTTTTCCCCGTAAGGTCGCCTTTCAGAAAGTTACCGGTATAAAACTGGACAGCAGGCTCAGTGGTATAAATTTCCATAAAACGCCCCGACTGCGGTTCATATACGGTGCCGCATAAGGTCATTTCACCGGCATCCTGATCCTTATTCAGAATATAGTTGTGATCGTATCCACCGGCAACTTTGATCGGAAGGAACTGTGAATCGATGCGCTCACCAATCACACGGGGAGTCGTAAAATCCATGTCCGTTTCCTTAATCGATATGATTTTGCCGGTCGGGATCAGTTCATTGTCGATCACTTCCGTTGTGGAGTCAGCATCAAGAAAGACTACATGGTCTGTAATATCGCCGTTGCCCTCACCTTTCAGGTTGAAATAGACGTGGTTGGTCAGGTTGAAGGGACAGGCCTTGTCCGTAACGGCCTGGTAATCGATCTTCAGCCCGTTGTCGGTTGTTAAGGTATAGGTCACCTTGACTTCCTTATTTCCGGGGAAGCCGGAATCACCATCCTTGCTCAGCAAAGTCATCTCAACTGCAGGGCCTTCGTCCGTTTTTATTTCTTTCGCGTCGTAAACCTGGCGAAAAAAGCTGTTCGTTCCTGAATGCAGATTGGCCTTATGGTTATTTACTTCAAGCTCATACGTTTCTCCGTTCAGTTCAAAACGGGCGTTCCCGATGCGGTTGGCATACGGGCCCACAACAGCTCCCTGCCCGGCATCCAGTGTTGCGTAGTCATTGATCGAATTAAATCCCAGTACCACGTCGGCTATGTTTCCCTGGCGGTCCGGGACTTGAACCGATACGATTTTAGCACCGTAATTGGTTAGGGTGACCTGAACTCCATTGGCATTCTCAAGAACAAAGAGCGTCGTTTGCTTTCCATTGATCGTACTGTCAAACGCTGCTTTTAAATCCGGAGCCTGATCTTTTTTTACGGGTTGCTGACAGGCAAAACCAAGTACAAGAAATAGTAATGTTAATCGTTTCATTCGTTTAAGATTTCAATAAGACATTTTTTAATTGCTAAAGGTTGAAAATACCTTAAAATTACCGATTATTTGATTTAATTTTATAACCGTTGATTAAAGACTTAATTCGGTTATGATTTAAAGCCTAAAGATATTCTTTTATTATAAAACATCAATTAAAAAAGTAATACGATTCCCAATGGGTTCCCAAAAGTACCAATATCTGTATATTAAAAACATGTTTTGTTCCCATTGTATTCAGACAGTGACTGAAGAAGCAGTCAATGCGGGATTGAAAATCCAATCGGTGTATATCGGTTCAGTTGTGCTGTCAAAAGAATGCACAAAAGATCAACTACGGCAATTTAACGAGGGGATAGGGCAGAAAGGATATTTTGTGGTTTCCGGCAAAAGGGAAAGAATGATTGAAGCCATAAAAACGGAAATCATTAATATGATTCATTACGAACACAAAATTCCCGGAAATCAGAATATTTCAAGTTACCTCTCTTTCGTTCTCGGAAAGGATTATTCATACTTAAGCAGCCTCTTTTCGTCTTCAGAAAAAACAACGATCGAGAAATTCATCATGATCCAAAAAGCTGAGAAAACGAAATCACTGTTGCTCAAAGGTGAAAGGAGTTTAAGTGAAATAGCGCTTAAACTGGGATACAGCAATACGCAGCATCTGAGCTCGCAGTTTAAAAAGATAACCGGTATGAGTCCTTCCGAATTTAAAAAATCAAATGAATCGCCGGGTAAAACCGCCGATCGGCCCTGTGCTCATCTGATGGAAAAATAAAATTACCCTAATGGAGAAATCGGAAAATATCATACATTTTTATAAAAATTCCGTAAAATCTTTTTCCGATGTATTTTGTTTCTTTGTAAGGACTTAGTATGACAAGAAAAATCAGCCATATCGCCATTTCCTTGCTCCTGGTTATTTTGACCGCCGGGTTTTCCGTATCGAAGCATTATTGCGGCGGGATGCTTGTGGAGGTGTCGGTATTTGCAGGCTCTGCCGCCGGCTGTCAGGAAAGCGGAAACGCCTGCACCATGAATGGTGGTTGCTGCCACAACGAACAGCTTGTCGTCCAGATTGAAAACACCTATACCACGCCTGTTGTACTCGATTCAATCTTGTTTTTCCCAGTCCTGCTGGCCGTATTCGATTTAAGTTTTTTAAGAACGGCGGGTCTCAGCGTTTTGAACAGGGAGCTCTTGTCCATAGCCGAATCACCGCCTTCGCCCGATGTGCTTACCCGGCTCTCCGGCTTGCAGGTTTTCCGTTTATGATTTGATTGTTAATCACCGTAAATGCGCGGCGCATTTACCAGCTAAGCCATGTTCGTGCTCCTGCACAAGCGGGCCTGTCATTGCAAAATCATCAATTACCAATCATAAATACATATCCATTGAAAAAACTGATTCGTTTCTTTTTGGAAAACAGGGTGATCGCCTTATTATTTCTGGCCGCCATGATCGGCTGGGGAATTGTCAGCTCCCCGTTTGGCTGGGACACGGGCTTTTTGCCTTCCGACCCGGTACCGGTAGATGCGATCCCCGACATCGGCGAAAACCAGCAAATCGTAGCGACCGAATGGATGGGTCGCTCCCCGAAAGACATAGAGGACCAGATCACCTATCCCCTGACGACATCGCTGCTGGGTATTCCGGGTGTTCAAACCATCAGGAGTACCTCCATGTTTGGCATGTCATTCATCTACCTGATTTTCGAAGATGATGTTGAATTCTACTGGAGCCGATCGCGCATTCTGGAAAAACTGAATTCCCTGCCCGCGGGTACTTTGCCTGAAGGCGTTCAACCGGCCCTGGGACCCGATGCAACAGCGCTTGGCCAGGTTTTTTGGTACACGCTCGAGGGCCGGGATCCGGCCACCGGAAAACCTGCCGGCGGGTGGGATCCGCAGGAGTTACGGACAATCCAGGACTACTACGTAAAATACTCGCTGTCGGCTGCAAAGGGAGTCTCCGAAGTTGCCTCTATCGGCGGTTTTGTCAAGGAATATCAGGTCGATATTGATCCAAATGCCATGAAAGCCTTTGGGGTTTCGGTCATGGATATTATGCAGGCCGTGAAAAAAAGCAACCTCGATATCGGCGCCGAGACCATCGAACTAAACCAGGTCGAGTACATTATCCGGGGACTGGGATACCTGAAGAACCTGGACGACCTGAAAAACGCGGTCGTGACCGTCCGCAACAATGCTCCCGTCACGATCAGCGATGTGGCGGAAGTCAGCTTCGGACCGGCAAACCGGCGTGGCGGGCTCGATAAAGAGGGTGTTGAAGCCGTAGGTGGCGTGGTTGTGGCGCGTTACGGTTCAAATCCGATGGAAGTGATCAACAGCGTAAAAAAGCAGATTGAAGTGTCCGCATCAGGGCTTCCTTCCAAAACCCTGGCCGACGGAACTGTTTCAAAAGTAACCGTTGTCCCGTTCTACGACCGCACCGGATTGATCCAGGAAACCATCGGCACACTCGAGTCGGCATTGTCGGATGAAATTCTGATCACGGTCATTGTGATCATCATTCTGGTTTTAAACCTCCGGGCTTCGGTCATTGTTTCCGCCCTGCTTCCGGTAGCCGTTCTGATGACTTTTATTGGCATGCGGCTGACCGGCGTAGATGCCAACATTGTTGCACTTTCCGGGATCGCTATCGCCATTGGTGTGATGGTCGACGTAGGCATTGTATTTGTCGAAAATATCATCCGGCATCTTGAAATGCCGGAGAACAAGAATGCCAGGGGCAAAAATCTGTTGAACGTTATCTATGCCGCAACCACGGAGGTTTCCTCCGCCGTCATTGTGGCACTGGCAACGACTGTGGTCAGCTTCCTTCCGGTATTTGCCATGCAGGCTGCCGAAGGTAAGCTGTTCAGGCCGCTGGCTTATACGAAGACTTATGCCCTGATAGCCTCATTCGTCCTGGGCATCATCGTTCTGCCTACCCTGGCCAACCTGTTTTTTTCATTCAAACCCGATAAAAAGCGGACAAAAAGAATCTTTGGGAGTATCCTGATCGCAGCCGGCGTTTTATTTGCGGTGGTGTGGGAACAAATTCCCGCTCTGGCGCTTGTTTTAGTCGGGCTTAATAACCTGCTGGAACATAAATGGCCGGAAAAACGAAAAGAATTTCCAAACTATATTAATATAGGAATTACCGTACTCGTTGCCCTTTGGTTCCTTGCGGTCGAATGGCTGCCGCTGGGTGCATCCAACAGTCATGTCGTCAACTACCTGTTTGCCGGGTTTCTGATTGCCTTTGTGCTGGCCATGCTGATGCTGATCGTACGCTTTTACGTGCCTATTCTGCGTTGGACCCTGCATAATAAATGGACCTTTATCGTATTTCCGCTCCTGACCATTCTGTTCGGGGTCCTGGCCTGGCAAGGTGCAAACCGCGTTTTCGGGTTTATGCCCGATGCTGTCACGGGAACAAGGGTTTGGCGGTCATTCGCCCATACATTTCCCGGTATCGGAAAGGAATTTATGCCCGCACTCGATGAAGGATCATTTCTTTTGATGCCGACCAGCATGCCGCACAGCGGAATCGAAAAGAATCAGGAGTATGTCAGGCTGCTCGACCAGCGGTTAAGCAGTATCCCCGAAGTGGATCTCGCCGTAGGCAAATGGGGCCGGGTCAATTCCGCGCTCGACCCGGCGCCGGTCCAGATGTTTGAAAATACAATCAATTATTTGCCTGAATATATCCTGGATGAGCACGGACACCGGATGACCTTCCGTGTTGATAAGGAAGGAAACTTTCTCCTCAAAGACAGCACCAGTTATCATCCGGGACGGGACGGGTTCAGGAAAATACGAAAGGAGCAGCTGATCCCGGATAAAAGAGGTGAATATTTCCGGCAGTGGAGGGATGAAATCAGGTCAACCGACGATATCTGGAACGAGATTGTGCAGGTGACCAATATACCGGGACTGACTTCAGCGCCCCGGCTTCAGCCCATTCAAACCAGGCTGGTTATGCTGTCGACAGGCATGCGCGCACCAATGGGATTAAAGGTGTACGGGCCTGATCTGGAGACGGTCGAAAAAGTCGGGATGCAACTGGAAACCGTGCTCAGGGAGATCCCTTCCATACAGCCTTCATCAGTCTTTTACGACCGGGCAGTGGGTGCTCCTTACATGGAGATAAAACTCAACCGCCAGGCCATTGCGCGTTACGGAATGACCATTTCCGACGTCCAGGAAATCCTACAGGTAGCAGTTGGCGGTATGACGCTGACAAAAACCGTTGAAGGGCGTGAACGTTTCCCGGTGCGGGTCCGCTATGCCCGGGAGCTTCGCGATACACCTGAGGATATCAGTAAAATTCTAATTTCATCCATGACCGGCGTACAGGTTCCGCTTGGTGAGCTGGCTGATATCACGTATGCCCGGGGTACCCAGATGATCCGCAGCGAAAATACTTTTCTGAACGGTTACGTGATCTTCGACAAGATTGCAGGAAAAGCGGAAGTGGATGTTGTGGAAGAAGCGCAGAAATTCCTGAAAGACAAAATTGACCAGGGAGAGCTGGCACTGCCGGACGGTGTCAGTTACGCCTTCGCAGGCAATTATGAAAACCAGATCCGCGCTGCGAAAAGACTGGCTATTGTGATCCCGATCAGCCTGGCAGTGGTTTTCCTGCTGCTTTACTTTCAGTTTAAAACGCTGATTGCCTCTTCCATTCATTTTTCAGGTGTCTTTGTCGCCTTTGCCGGCGGCTTCATCATGTTGTGGCTCTACAGCCAGCCCTGGTTCTTAAATTTCTCCGTTGCCGGGACCGATATGAGGCAATTGTTTCAAATCCACCCCGTGAACCTGAGCGTCGCGGTATGGGTCGGCTTTATTGCCCTGTTTGGTATCGCCACTGACGATGGCGTTCTGATGGGCACTTACATCCATCAGGTTTTTGAGGAACGCCAACCCAGGACAGTGAGTGAAGTTCGCGAAGCGGTTATTCACGCCGGTATTAAGCGGGTACGTCCTGCGATGATGACCACGGCTGTGTCGATCATCGCCCTTTTACCGGTATTGTCCTCAACAGGAAAAGGATCGGACATTATGGTCCCGATGGCCATACCTGCTTTTGGAGGAATGATCATCCAGATCATGACCATTTTCGTTGTGCCGGTTCTGCAATGTTTCTGGCGCGAGGGGGAAGTAAAAAAACAATTAAAAAAAGACAGGCATGCGATTGAAAAGATTAATATATAATGCGTTTGTGCTGCTTATGCTGTTTTCGGCACAAGGTCAGGCACAGGAATCACTGAATGATTATCTGAAAATGGCGGCGGAGAATAATCCTGAACTGAAAGCAGCGTTCAGCGAATACGGGGCTGCGCTTGAAAAAGTCCCGCAGGTCGGTTCGCTGCCCGATCCGGAAGCTTCGTTCGGCTTCTTTACCGAACCGATGGAACTGATGGGCGGAGACCAGCTTGGAAACATGCAACTGATGCAGATGTTTCCGTGGTTTGGCACACTGCGGGCAGCAAAAGACGAAGCGTCGATGATGGCTTTGGCTAAATACGAAGCTTTCAGTGAAGCTAAAGCCGATTTGTTTTATCAGGTAAAAAAATCGTGGTACCAGCTCATGAAATATGACCGGGAAACAGCACTTGTTCGTGAGAACATGGAACTGCTCAGCTCGCTGGAGAAACTTGTTCACGTTAAGCTGCAGTCGTCCGCGCAGGGAGGATCACGCCCGTCTATGCCGGCTCCGGCAAACATGCAGGCCGGAGACGGGAGCAACCAGAGCAGAGGCATGGGCGGCATGGCAAACGCCGGTTCAATTCCGGCCGGTGCCGGCCGTGGGTCGTCGCCGCGGCCCATGACCGAAAATATGGGAGGTACACCCGCCGGCCTGCAGGATGTGCTCCGTGTTAAAATGGAGTTGCTGGACCTGCAGAACAGGCAGTCCTTACTGGCCGATCAACGACAAACAGAGCAGGCGCGTTTCAACACATTGCTTAACCGCGGGCCCAACGCACCGGTCAATGTCCCGGACCATCTGGCAAAACGCAGTCTTCCTGCAGAAAAGCCGGTGCTAGCCGACAGCATCCTTTCGAACAACCCCATGCTGGCCATGCTGGAAAAGGAACACGGATCCTATGCATCGATGGAAGAAAAAGCGGGAAAAATGGGTATGCCGATGCTGGGACTGGGACTGAACTACATGCTTGTCAGGGAACGGGAAGGGAACAATTCCATGATGAACGGCAAAGATATGCTGATGCCTATGGCAACCGTGACCATACCCGTCTTTCGCAAAAAATATACGGCGATGAAAAATGAGGCACGCCTGATGCAGGAGTCAAGCCGGCATCAGCTAAACAATGCAAAGAACAATCTGATGGTCAGTTACTACCAGCTCATTCAGGAGCTTGACGACGCGGAAAGAAGAATCAGCCTGTATCAGGAACAGGAAAGCCTTGCGCGCAAAGCAACCGACCTGCTGTTATCCGGTTTCACCACTTCCGGCGTTGATTATGAAGAGGTCTTGCGCATGCAGATGAAAGTGCTCGACTATGGCTTTAAGCATGTTGAAGCCGTCACTGACTACAACACAGCAGTTTCGATGGCTGAAAAATTAATGAATAAACAATAAAAACAAACCAGATGCACACACGTACGCTTTTTTCAAACAACTATATAAAAGGCGGCCTTCTCGTCGTGGCCGGACTGTTGCTCGGATGGCTGGTCTTTCACCAGGCCCCGGCAGCGAAGAACGAAATTCAGGCAGAAACGCATGAACATGAACACCCGGGGGAAGATGAAGACGCGGTCTGGACCTGTTCCATGCATCCCCATATCCGGATGGATAAGCCCGGTTCCTGCCCGATTTGCGGCATGGATTTGATCCCCCTGCAAATTCAGGATAATGCAAGCGCCGACTACGCCATCTCCATGAGCGAATCGGCGATGAAACTGGCCCAGGTTCAGACCTCGGTCGTGGGGAAAGAATATGCCTCAAAAAAAATCAGTTTGTTCGGCCGGATCCAAAAGGACGAACGCCTGCTGCAGTCACAGACCGCCCACGTTCCCGGCCGGATCGAGCAACTTTTGATCAACGTGACCGGAGAAACAGTAAAAAAAGGCCAGCTGATCGCTAAAATCTATTCACCCGAACTTATCAATGCCCAGAAAGAACTGCTCGAAGCATTAAGCATGCGCGATAAGTATCCTGCGGTACAGGAGGCTGTACGTGAAAAACTTCGCAACTGGAAACTGTCAGACGCCCAGATCAGCCAAATCGAAGAATCCGGTAAAATTAACTCTTCATTTAACCTCTACGCCAATACCTCCGGGGTAGTCACCTCCAGAAACGTCAACGAGGGTGACTATGTCAGCACGGGGTCGGTACTTTTTGAAGTAGCCGATCTGTCGAGAGTATGGGCCGTTTTTGACGCATATGAATCCGACCTTCCCTGGATTTCCAGAGGTCAGCGGGTTGAATTTACCACTCAGGCTGTTCCGGGAAAAGTGTTCGAAGCGCGTGTTTCATTTATCGATCCAATGATTGATCCGGGTACCCGTGTCGCCCGGCTCAGGGCTGAACTGGCAAACACCGGCTATCAGTTAAAGCCGGAGATGTTTATCAACGGCAATCTGAAACAAAACGACAAGAAAAAAGAGGAACAGTTAACCATCCCTAACTCCGCTGTCCTTTGGACCGGTACGCGCTCGGTTGTCTACGTGAAAATCCCCGGTACGGATCACCCGTCTTTCGCTATGCGTGAAGTCACGCTGGGCGCTTCCACAGAAAACTCGCGGGTTATTCTGGCGGGATTGTCGGTCGGTGAAGAAATTGTGACCAACGGCGCCTTCAGCGTTGACGCGGCATCACAGCTTGCCGGCAAAGCGAGTATGATGAGTCCTCAGGGCGGTGAAGTGCCTGCCGGACATAATCATGGCGACCGGAAAGCGCCAAAACGGGAAGAACCCGGAGAAAATGATCAAATCGAAACTGATCCCGAATTCAGCCGGCAGCTTACTACGGTTTACAAGGCTTACCTGAGCATGAAGGATGCGTTTTTCGCTTCCGATGTCCAAAAGGTCAAACAGACAGCCCTGCAGGTCAGACAAAACCTTGACGCAACAGATATGACTTTATTGAAAGGCGATGCCCACAATCATTGGATGGAACAGTTAAAGGTACTTCAGGCAAAAATTGGCTCGATCAGCAAGTTAAACGATATAGACAAACAACGTGACGAATTTATCGGGTTCAATCAGGCATTTTATAAAAGCATAAAAACATTTGGCCTGGAAAATGTAACAGCATATTACCAGTACTGCCCCATGGCCAACCAGGACCAGGGCGCCTTTTGGTTTAGCAGTACGGCGGAAATAAAGAATCCTTATTTTGGCGAAAGTATGCCTGAATGCGGAGAAACCCGGGAAGTCCTGAAACAGTAAACAACTGTTCGCAGGAGTCACTGATTTACCGGAAGGAAAATTGCAGAAAAAGTCGTAAATTATCTATCAATAAAAAAACAACCATTATGAAGTACTACATTAGTAAAATTATTCACGGGGATTTTGACCAGGCCGTTGCGCATGTCACAGCATCCTTAAAGAAAGCAGGATTTGGCGTCCTGTCGGAGATCGATATCCATGAAAAGCTCAAGGAAAAACTGGACATTGATTTCCGGAAATACAAAATTCTCGGAGCCTGCAATCCTCCCTATGCTTATAAGGCCCTGATGCAGGAAGATAAGATCGGTACAATGCTTCCATGCAACGTAATCGTTCAGGAGCTTGGGAAGAATGAGATTGAAGTTGCTGCGGTTGATCCGCTTGCATCGATGATGGCTGTCGAAAACGAAAATCTTGCAGCGATAGCAACAGAGATCAAAGAGAAGCTGGAGGAAGCCATTAACTCTCTGTAACATTAATTTTAATTGAAAAATTCAAAAAAATGAAAACGAAATTGATCATACTGGCAGCTCTGATTATAATGAGCGCCGGAAACCTGTTTGCCGGGGAAAAAACAGGGAAGTTTGAAGTAAAAGGCAACTGCAGCATGTGTGAAAAACGCATTGAAGGAGCAGCAACGGATGTGGCAGGCGTATCGACGGCCGACTGGGACAAAAAATCAAAAATACTGGAAGTCGTTTTCGACGACAGCAAGACTGATGTCAATAAAATCCAGATGGCCATTGCAACCGCAGGACATGATACGCCCATACATAAGGCAACCGAAGAAGTTTATAAAAAGCTTCCGAAATGTTGCCAGTACAATCGTCAGGATAAAACTGAACACAAAGGCGATCAGCATTAATCAGATCAAAGATTACCCGATCGGGCGCCCTGTTAAAAACAATACCCTTAATCCCATGAACCGGAATATCGTCCTGCTATGCCTTGGTTTTCTCTGCCATACCGGCCTGGCGCAAAAACCAGAAAAAGAGCAGTTAGTCAAAAAAGGATGGAACCTGGGTATTTTACCTGCTGTGACCTACGATACCGATCTGGGCCTTCAATACGGTGCTTTTGCGAATTTATATCATTACGGCGACGGCAGCCGTTATCCGGCGTACAATCATTCGCTGTACCTCGAGGTTTCACGCTACACAAAAGGAAGCGGGGTTTACCGGTTCAACTACGATTCGGACCGGTTGATCCCGGGTCTTCAGACCGCCTTCGATCTGAGTTATCTGACCGATCTGACTTACGATTTTTACGGATTCAACGGCTATGATGCCGTCTATCGAAAACGCTGGACGGAAGAAGATGATCCGGAATACCGAAGCCGGATGTTCTACAAATACGACAGGAAGCTGTTTCGCTTTAAGCTTGATTTGCAGGGCAAAATTACCGGCGAAAAATTCAGGTGGATAACCGGACTGAATTTCCTGTCTTTTAAAACCGGGAGTGTCGATGTAGAACGGTTAAACCGGGGAAAGGATGAGGAAGACCGGTTGCCGCAGGTCGACGGCCTGTTTGATAAGTATCTGGAATGGGGGCTGATCTCCGAAGAAGAAGCAAACGGAGGATTTGTACCTGAGTTCAAGGCGGGCCTCGTTGTTGACAGCCGGGACAACCGCCCCAATCCGATGAAAGGGATCTGGTCGGAGGCGGTTATCGTGGCCTCGCCTGAAATAATGGGATCTGAAAGCTCTTTTTCCAGGATCAGCTTTACGCACCGCCAGTACTTCACGCTTCTCCCGGACGATCTTTCTCTGGCCGTCAGGCTTGCCTGGCAATCGGCCCTTGGAGGGGAGGTGCCTTTTTATTACCAGTCACAGGTCATTACTTCTGTGATGAAAGGGTCAACATCCGAGGGACTTGGCGGATCAAAAACGCTTCGCGGAGTGCTTCGAAACCGGGTGACCGGCGAAGGCGTCTTTTTTGGAAACACGGAGTTGCGCTGGAAAGTCGCCCGTTTCCGGTGGCGGAACAATAACTTTTACGTCGGACTGAACGGATTTATTGATTTCGGCAGGGTCACAAAAAAAATCCGGTTCAGCCTTCCTGTATCGACCGAATATAACTTAGCCAGCCCGGCGGGCGATTATTTTGACCGGGGTGCAGAAAAGCTGCACGTTTCCTATGGTACAGGACTGCGTGTGGCGATGAACGAGAACTTTATCGTTGCTTTCGATTATGGGATGGCCTCCGACCAGCGCGACGGCGATTCGGGTCTCTATATGGGGCTGAATTATCTGTTCTGACGGAAACAGGATCCCGGAAACCGCAGACGGGGAACAGGAGACTGGAGGCTGGAAGCGGTTGCAAGGTCGCAGGGTTACATGGTTACATGGTGATCAGTTAGAGTTTTTTTTACTAATAGCTAACAGCTAATGGCTATTTTCGACTTACGACTTACGACCAGATACTTACGACTAAAAACTAACAGCTTTCTTCTCCCCGACTCTTCTTATCCGTATATTCAGATACGCGAAGGCGATGGTCATGAAAGGGCTGATCAGGTTGAAAAAACAGTAAGGCAGGTAATCGAGCGTGGCTACTCCCAATACCCTCGACTGCGTTGCGCCGCAAGTGTTCCACGGAACCAGTACGGAAGTCACCGTGCCGCTGTCTTCGAGCGTGCGGCTCAGCACCTCCGGCTTAAGTCCCTGATCTTCATAGCTTTTACGAAACATCCTTCCGGGCACAACGATAGCCAGATACTGATCGGATGCTGTAACATTAAAAAACATACAGGAAACAACCGTTGAAGCAACAAGCGATCCGGCAGAACTGGCCCGGTCGATAATCGGCCGCGTAATCCGCTTGAGCAGTCCGCCCGACTCCATGATCCCTCCAAAAACCATGGCCGACAAGATCAGCCAGACGGTATCCAGCATCCCCCGCATTCCACCGGTCGACAGCAGTTCGTTTACATCGGCATCGGGTGTCACGATCGCCACCGCTCCAAACATCGCCTTCATTGAACTGATATAGGAGGCTTTCCCGTAATCCGGAATGTTACCCGCGATCTCCCGGATAACATGCGGCTGAAAAAGTATGGCAAACAAACCGCCCAGCAACGTTCCGATCATCAATGAAGGAATAGGCGGAACCTTAAGCATAATAACCGCAAACAGGATCACAGGAACCAGAAACAGCCAGGGCGTGGTGTTAAATGCCTCCCCAATAGCTGATTTCACGTTCTGAACGTCGACAACAGCATGGCTGAAGTCGTAATTAAAACCGATAATAAGAAAAACTGCCAGCGTCAGAAACAAGCTTGGCACCGTCGTATTGAGCATATACCTCACATGCGTAAAAAGATCCGTCCCGGCCATAGCCGACGCCAGATTGGTTGTATCGCTAAGCGGTGATATTTTGTCGCCAAAGTAAGCACCCGAAATAATAGCCCCTGCTACCAATGCCTCATTCATCCCGATTGCTTTTCCCATACCCAGCAGGGCCACGCCAATAGTTGCAATAGTAGACCAGGAACTGCCCGTTGCAACCGAGACAATCGCGCACACCACAACCGCGGTAAACAAAAAAAGCGAGGGATTAATGATGTCCAGGCCATAGTAAATTAAAGCAGGCACAATCCCGCTAATCAACCAGGTTCCCGCCAGCGAGCCGATCAGAAGCAAAATCAGCATCGAAGGCATGGCCGAACCAATGGTATGCACAACCTTTTCACTGGTTTTTTCCCACTTCTGACCATTACGCCTGACAATAACACCGGCAACAGTAGCCGCCAGTAAAAGGGCAATTTGGTTTGATCCGGCCAGCGGATCATCAAAAAACATGACGTTCACTGAGAGTAAAACCACTAAAATAAGAATTGGCAGCAAGGCTTCGGCAAAATGAGGTTCCCTGTTCATTTTATTAAATTAGAGGCAGAGGACGGTCCTCCGGTTCATTTATGTAAACCCTAAATAACGGAATAAAAACTGAAAACTTTGAATACAGGAAAGAAAAAATGGCAGTTACTGTACGGTCTTCTCTACATATTCACTAATCATATGGGTTAATTCGGAGGTTTCGACCATGCCTTCCTTTACCCACTTCACACTTCCCGATTGGAACAGGATCAGCGTCGGCAGATTTTTCACATTGAATTGAGATGGAATCGATTGATTATGATCGACATTGACTCTTAAAATACGAATACTCTCTTTAAACGTATTTTTGACTGCTTTCAATACCGGTTCCAACTGACGGCACGGCTGACACCATTCCGCATAAAAGTCGACTAAAACCGGCCTGTGCGATTTGATGATCTGCTTAAAACGGTTATTTATACTCATTTTCCTTTTCTCCCCTGAACGCATCCTTACACACCGGATACCCACACTAAAACAGGTTGGGCGGAAAAATAGTTTGAAAAGCGAAATAGATAATAACGATAGATGATAGATCGAATAGATGACCTGAAAAAAAAATCATCCGGCATAAATCCGGATGACTTTCTGAGCGGGAGACGGGATTCAAACCCGCGACCCTTAGCTTGGAAGGCTAATGCTCTATCGGCTGAGCTACTCCCGCAGTTAAAAGCTAATAGCTAAAGGCTAACAGCGTTTAGAGTGGGGAGAGCAGGATTCGAACCTACGAAGGCATGAGCCAGCAGATTTACAGTCTGCCCCAGTTGGCCGCTTTGGTATCTCCCCGATAAAATCAGATTTTCAGACTGTCAGATTACTAGATTTTCAGACTGTCTGGATATCTGAACATCTGAGTATCAATCTTCCAATTTCCGTTGAGCCGGATCTCAGATTCGAACTGAGGACCCCGAGATTACAAATCACGTGCTCTGGCCAACTGAGCTAATCCGGCAAGGCAAAAAAGTGGGTAAGCGATCTGTATCGCACCGCTACAACTGCCTACCCTTGCTGCCTTCCGACCCTGGGGGGATTCAGCAGGAGCTGATCGTACAGGACTTACCCGGCGACAAAAGTAGAAAAATTTGCTATCCTGACAAACAAAAGAGGGTCATTCCACCCATTTTTCCGTTCATTACGGGGTTAACAAGTTAATGATCAGCGAAATATTTTTTGATTTTTTTCTGCAGCAGGGGCATGCTTTTCATTCCTGGTTCATTAAAGGCTCGTCGGTTGCTTCCGGCAGATATAAAATCCATATCTTTGCAAAAATCTGCAATCAACACTATTATGGAAGAAAAATCGACATTCTGGCCAGGTGCCATGACTTATGGACTGTACGTAGGTATCGCCATCGTGCTTTACAGTGTTATCCTTTATGTGCTCGGACAGACCCTGAATCCGACTCTCGGGTTTATCTCCTATCTGATTATTGCAGCCGGGATCCTGCTGTCTCAGCTACATTACCGCAACAATCAGCTCAATGGATACATCAAATACAGTACCGCCCTGGGCTTTGGGGTAGCTATCATGCTTTTTGCCGGTATTCTGCAATCTTTGTACACGGTTATTCTTTTCAAATTCGTTGATCCTTCGCTTATTGACCAAATGCGATTGTTACAGGAAGAGGCTATGCTGAAGCAAGGCCTGAACGAAGAGAGTATCGAAGCAGCCTCTGAGATGATGGGTAAGTTTCAAAGTCCGGTTATCATGGCAGTCGCGGGATTATTTTCATCGGCATTAGTTGGATTTATTATATCTTTGGTAACCTCTATTTTTGTTAAAAAAGCCGATGATGAGAATGCTTTTGAACAAGCCATGGAAGAAGTGAAAAAGGAAGAAGAATAACCAGGCCCGGATAAGCTGAAACACCGGAGTAAAATTTTAAGAATGAACATTTCCATAGTTATTCCTTTATTGAATGAAGAAGAGTCGCTTGCTGAACTGGCAGGCTGGATTAAGGAAGTAATGGACAAGAATGGCTTTTCGTACGAGATTATTTTCATTGATGACGGAAGCAGTGATCATTCGTGGCAAATCATCGAACGCATTCACCAGGAAAATCCGGCGGTTAAAGGTGTCAAATTCAGAAGAAATTACGGAAAATCAGCGGCCTTACAGGTTGGATTCGCTCAGGCTCAGGGGGATGTGGTGATCACCATGGACGCCGACCTGCAGGATAACCCGGAGGAGATCCCCGATCTCTGCCGAATGATCACGGACGAACAGTATGATCTGGTCTCCGGCTGGAAGAAGAAAAGACATGATCCGGTAATTTCAAAAAATATCCCCAGTAAATTTTATAACTGGATTGCCCGCCGGAGTTCCGGCATCAGGATCCATGACTTTAACTGCGGCCTGAAAGCCTACAAGCTCCGCGTTGTTAAAAGCATTGAAGTTTATGGTGAAATGCACCGGTATATCCCCATTATCGCCAAATGGGCCGGGTTTACCCGGATCGGTGAAAAAGTAGTTCGCCATCAGGAACGCAGGTATGGCCAGACCAAATTTGGCTTTGAACGTTTCGTGAGAGGCCCGCTTGATCTGCTGTCGGTCATTTTTATCGCCAAGTTCGGTAAACGACCGATGCACCTTTTTGGGGTCATAGGAACTCTGGTTTTCCTGGCCGGTTTTTTTGCAGCGCTTTGGGTCGGGTTGAGCAAACTCATTGCAATCGCCCATAGCCTTTCTGCGCCAAAAGTAACCGATAGTCCGTATTTTTACCTTGCCCTCACCGCAATGATCATCGGAACACAGCTTTTTTTGGCCGGATTTATTAGTGAACTGGTATCAAGGAATGCTTCAGAACGGAATAAATATCTGATCGACGAAACCATCGTTTAATAAAACTCCGGTCAAAAATAGGGCACTTTCTTCGGATCTTCAGGAATATTCTTGCATTCAAAGGCATGGAGGATAATGCTGACAACCTTCTCCTGAGTAAATCCGGAAACATCAATAATCAGGTCGTAATTGGCCTCGCTTTCTTTTTCCTTTAAAAAGTACCTGTGAAGATTTTCCCTTTCCTGATCCGTCTCCCGAATATACTGGAGCGCATCGGCCTGAGAAAAGCCTTTCCTGACAGCAAGACGGCTCACGCGCCAGTCAATCGGCGCGACCAGCCTGATATGCAGGGAATTCTTAATATCACCCGCGATAATGTGCCCGGCACGTCCCAAAATGATGCAGCAACCGTCAACAGCAAAATTGCGGATTACCTCCCGGACTGTTTTCATGATCACCCGGTTACTCTTATAATATTTGTCGGTAAAGGCTGATAAAATCTCATCGAATGCAAAATGCTGGTTTAATTTAAGCAGCCGTTCCACTTTCTCCGGGGCAACCTTCAGTTCATGGGCACTTTCGCTCAATACTTCCTTGCTGATCACCTGCCACTTTTTGCAATAAACACTTTTATTCAACTCAGCTTCCAGTTGATGACAGAGCTGAAGGCCACCGCAGCCGACTTCCCTGGAGATCGTAATGACGGGGCCCGCCTGCTTGGTGAACGGAACTTTCTCTTTCTGTTCCTCCACCATGCGTTTGTTTAAGTAGCTCAACAAATAATTCTTCATGATTATTTGGTTTTTGTTTGGTGTATACGCGTTCGCTGAATTTTCGTTCTAACAGTCGCTTAACGGCCAAATAGGCGGAGTCCTCCTCTTTCACCAGGCAGGTAAATCCAAATCATCATACTTTTCCACCTGATATTTTCTTATCTTTCCTACCCGGATTCACCGGTGGTTTTTGACAAATAGAAATTTACAAAAATTAACGCGCATGAATACACTGTTTGATAAAGAAATATACGCCGAACGGCGAAAAAAAATAGTCAGACAACTTCAGCATGGAATGATCCTGCTTCCCGGGAATACAGATTCCCCCATGAATTACCGGGATAATCCTTTCCGTTTCAGACAGGACAGTACTTTCTTATACTTTTTTGGTCTTGATTTCCAGGGGATTGCAGGCATACTGGATGCAGACAGCGGCGAAGAAATGATTTTTGGTGACGACCCTGATCTGGATGATATTATCTGGATGGGCCCCCAGATCTCCATGCAGGAAAAGGCCGCCCGGGTTGGCGTCAGTAAATCATTCCCATTCCGGCAACTTGCCGCAGTGCTTGCCGAAGCCATTAAGCAGGGAAGGAAAATTCATTTTCTACCGCCGTACCGTGCGGAAAATAAACTGTTGTTAAGTGAACTTCTGGGGATCGGCCCCGAAAGGCTTTCTTTATATGCATCGACGGACCTGATAAAAGCGGTTGTTACGCTACGCTCTGTTAAGGAGCCCTGCGAAATCGGGGAAATGCGAAAATCCTGGGAAGTTGGTGCACGCATGCATCTTACCGCCATGAAAATGGCGCAACCAGGCGTTTGGGAACAAGCCATAGCCGGGACCATCGACGCTATCCCGCTATCGATGGGTGGCATGACTGCCTACCCTACCATTCTTTCCCAAAACGGGGAGATCCTGCATAATCACAGTCACCTCAATCATCTAAAAGAAGGGAAGTTGTTGCTGGTTGATGCCGGTGCCGAAAACATAATGCATTACGCGTCCGATTTTACCAGGACATTCCCCGTTAACGGAAAGTTTTCTCAGCAACAGCGTGAAATTTATGAAATTGTCCTTGCTGCTAATAACACAGCGATACACCTGACCAAAGCAGGTGTATCGTATCTTTCCGTGCATCTGGCTGTCGCCGAACTGATTGCTTCGGGATTAAAAGCGCTTGGCTTAATGAAGGGAGATGTTGCAGAAGCTGTAAGTAAAGGTGCTCATGCGCTTTTTATGCCTCATGGGTTGGGGCATATGATTGGCCTGGATGTTCACGACATGGAAGATCTTGGCCAGATTTATGTCGGTTATGACGATGAAACACGCCCCGTCAGCCAGTTCGGAACGGCTTCACTCCGGATGGGAAGGAAACTTCAGGCAGGATTCACCCTCACCAACGAACCCGGCATTTACTTTATCCCCCCGTTGATAGATAAGTGGAAACAGGAAAAGACCAACACAACTTTTATCAATTTCGAAAAACTGGAAAATTACCGCGATTTTGGCGGAATTCGCCTGGAGGACAACCTACTCGTGACGCTGACCGGCTGCGAACTCCTGGGTGACCGGATTCCGATCACACCAGAAGAAGTGGAGAAAGCCATGAATCACCAGTAAAGTTCAAAAATCGCAGTCACGGTGTTCAGTAAGAACAGCGAGTTGACTGAACACGGAGACTGCTAAACTTCTCCTGAGAGCATCCGTTCCTTCGCCTTCTGAGACGGACGAAGAATAATCCGGAGCGACTGGTCAAACGTAAAATACTTCCAAAGCCAGTTAATAAAAATAAGCAGGCGGTTCTTCACCCCCACGATCGACATCAGGTGGACGAACATCCAGACCAGCCAGGCGACGGTGCCGGAGAAATGAATAAAGGGCAGATCAACAACTGCCTTGTTCCTGCCAATCGTAGCCATGGACCCTTTATCCCGGTATTCGAAAGGCCGGAGCTCTTTCTGTTGCTGTAAGCCGGCCAGGTTATGCGCCAGGTTATCGGCCTGCTGCAAAGCGACCTGAGCTACCTGCGGATGACCGTTCGGATATTTCTCCGTGGTCATGAGCGAAATATCACCGATTGCAAAGATATCACGGTATCCCTCCACCTCGTGAAAACGATTAACAACAAGCCGGTTGCCCCGGCCGATCGCATGTTCGCTTATCCCCCCCGGATGTTGTCCCAGCACGCCTGCCGCCCAAATCAGGGTTTCACTTTGAATAACATCACCATTATTCAGAATAACCTCTTTTCCGTCGTAACCTGTTACGGTACAGCCGGACATCACCCGGATACCCATTTCCCCGAGATACGCTTTGGCCCTGTCGCCTGATTCCCTGCGCATACCATTGAGCAGTTGTGTATTTGCCTCAATCAGCGTAATCTGCATCAGGTTGAAATCAAGGTCCGGATAATCCTTGGGAAGGATGAATTTCCGCATTTCCGCGAGGGCACCGCAAACCTCAACGCCTGTCGGTCCACCTCCCACAACAACCACATGCATCATACGCTTTAACTGATCCGGATCGCGAATAGTCACCGCTTTCTCAAAATTCAGCAAAAGTGTATTCCTGAGATAAACAGATTCGGAGACAGCCTTCATCGGAATACCGTATTTTTTAAAATTTTCGACTCCGAAAAAATTCGTCGTTGCCCCGGTAGCTATTACCAGATAATCGTACCATACCTTCCCAAACCTGGTTTCGACCATCTTTTCTTCAGGAAAGATCCGGTCAACGTTAGATACGCGGATAAAAACATTTCTTTCTTTCTGAAAAACCTTCCTCAGCGGAAAGGAGATGGCACTTGGCTCCAGTCCGGATGTAGCCACCTGATAAAAAAGCGGTTGAAACTGATGATAGTTATTCTTGTCGAGCAGCACCAGTTGAAATCCCTTGTGCTTAAGCTTCCTGGCCAGTTTCAATCCGGCAAAACCTGCACCGACGATAACAACACGCGAAGCTCCCGTTTCGGGTATATTAACAGGCATATTCTTTTTTTCTCTGAAACAATCAGCATACGCGAATGTTGCAGGAAGACCGGTCAAAAAGTTCCTGTCGTACCGGTGTTAATCTTTTTAAGAGATACCGTATGGTGTTTTATTAATTTATTCGCTAATTTGTATATTAATTCATTTTTAGAGGGCAGGCAATGACCGACTTTTCAAAAATTGACGCTGACTCCGGAGTGCCCAAGTACAGGCAGGTTGAAGATCTGATCATTTCCGACATTGAGTCAGGAATCTTCAGGAAGGGACAGCGTATCCCCTCGATTAACGAAACCAGTGAGGAACTGTTGCTTTCGCGCGATACCGTTGAAAAAGCCTATGTTCAGCTCAAAAAAAAAGGAATACTGGCATCTGTGAGGGGAAAAGGCTACTACGTTAACCAGGGCAGTATAGGGAAAAAATTAAGAATTTGCCTTATTTTTAATAAACTTAGCAATTACAAGCGAAGCCTTTATAATTCATTTGTTCAGACTTTGGGAAAAAAGGCAAGCGTGGATGTTTTCATTTATAACTATGATATTTCGGAGTTTGAAAATATCATTGATCATAACCTCGCCGGCTATGACTATTTTGTCATCCTCCCTCATTTCAAAAATGAAAATGCCGATGTGGGAAAAGTTATTAAAAAGATCCCGAAGGAGAAGGTATTGATTGTTGACCGCAACCTGAACGAATTAAAGGACTACCCTGTAGTTTATCAGGAATACGACCGCGATATCCGCGATGCACTTTCCCAGGCTCTGGATTTGCTGAAGAAATACAACCGGTTAAACCTGATCTTTCCGAAGACCGAATACTACTCATCATACATACGGAGGGGATTTATGGTCTTTTGTCAGATCAATCAGTTCGAATGCCGGGTACTTGATCTCACGGAAGAAGCCGATATAAAAAGACAGGAAGTTTATATCGCAATCTCAGACAACGATTTGTACAATATCATTAAGATCATCAAAAAACATGGATGGACTCCCGGAAAAGATATCGGCATCATATCGTATAACGAGAATCCGGTGAAAGAAATACTCTGCGAAGGTATCTCCACAATTTCTACGAATCATGATGAGATTGGTAAAATCGCAGCAGAAATGATCCTGAAAAAGGACTTCAGGCGAATAAAATGTCCGTTTGAGTTCATCCGGAGAAATTCTCTCTGATGAGTTCTCATTTTAGCTCCATACGCTCAGCATTCCGGAGTGACGCTGAAATCATTTTGCAGAAAAGACGGAATTAACTGTTAAGAGTAGCTGTCGTTTAGGTCCGGGTACAACTTTTTCGCCGAAAAAACGTTTTTCTCCCGGGCAGCAATTATTTCTTTCGTTACAATTATTTTAAAAAATTTTAAACAGACTAATGTATGCCGGAAAGTGAAACAGGAGTCATTGATCCTGAGGAAAATATAAATATCCTGGTAGCCGAAGATGAAGAATACAACTACCTTTTCCTCTCTGAAATGTTCAGCGGGTATAATGTGACCATGACCCGCGCTTACAATGGGAAAATGGCCGTCGACACCTGTATGGAAAACGACCGGCTTCATCTCGTTTTAATGGATGTCCGCATGCCCGTCATGGATGGATATGAAGCTGCAAAAAAAATCAAAAAAATCCGTCCTGCCCTGCCGGTCATTGCCCAGACGGCATTTGCCATGGAATCTGACCGGAAGCGTGCGATAAACGAAGGATTTGACGACTACATCACTAAACCGGTTAAAAGCGATCTGTTGTTTGATCTGATCAACAAGTACGTGCCGGCACCTCATCCTTTAAAGCGCATCAAATAAGCCTGCCCAGGTTTACAGATACAAATGCAAGTGTTCTTCAGCGGCGAAACATGTCAACAGACTTTGTCGCCCTAACGGAATTGCCCTGACTGAAATGATTTAAGCCAGTTTCGGGTGATTAAACGCAGGGATTTTGTAACTTCATGTCAAATTCCTGTATCGCTTTAAAAGCAACAACAGGCTAATTAATGACCATAACCATACCTGATACATTATGGAAGCACAAATACACTGGTATAAGAAATGGTATGAAAGTCAGTATCAGCTCTTTCTGGAAGATCAGCAAATCGGGGAAGTGAGTCCTGTTGCGTTCAGCAGCAAAACGGTCGCCTGTCTCAGCGGACAAAAATATCTTTTCCGGCCAAAGGGAATCCTGTTACGAAAAGTTGAAATTACAGACGCTGCAAGCCAGGAAAAACTTGGCAAAATCTGTTTTACAGGAGCTGGTATAACCGGCACGATCATCTTAAATACAAAGGAAGCTTTCCAGTTGCGTTGTATCAATATATTGGCGGCACGGTGGGCGATCTCCCAACGCGGGCACGATCTGATCACCTATACCGGCAATCATATGCAGGGGAAAATAAAAGCAGAAAACGCTGATCAGTTATTGTTGCTCGCAGGCCTGTACGCCAGTATTTTTCAATGGCGGAAAATACTGCTGCTGCTCATTATCCTGGTGCCCCTGGTGGTGATTTTCCTCAGAACAATATAATCGGGAGGCCAGGCAATACAAATGACTGCCTGACCTCCGGGTTTGTCTATTTCGGTAGCTGAACGCCCCGGTCGCGGGCAATTTTTTCAAGCTTTTTCTGAAAGTTCGATTTTTGAACGGGCTTTTTCTTGTTGGCGTGCAACTGTTTTCGGATCTTATCCTCGTCAATAAATCTCTGAAAGAGAAACATCTGTCCAATCGTGATCAGGTTGGCAAGAAAGTAATAGTAACTTAAACCTGCCGGATAGCTGTTAAGGATGAACAGGAACATAACCGGCATCATATACATCATCGTTTTCATTCCGGGCATGGTCTGCGTACTGCTTGTAGCCTGCGAATTCATCTTTGTTGAGAGAATCGTTGTTACGGTCATCAACAGGCAGAATAAGCTGACATGATCGCCATACAGGGGTATATTAAATGGCAGGCTCAGGATCGAATCGAACGAAGAAAGATCGTCCGCCCACAGGAAGCTTTCCTGCCGGAGTTCGATCGATGCCGGAAAAAAGAAGAATAAGGCAAACAGGATCGGCATCTGCAGCAACATGGGCAGACATCCGCCCATTGGGTTCACGCCCGCTTTTTTGTATAAAGCCATCACTGCCTGTTGCTTTTCCATTGGCTTATCTTTGCCGAATTTTTCATTGAGTTCGTCCATTTCAGGCTTTAATGCTTTCATTTTTGCCTGTGAAATGTAAGACTTGTAGGTGAACGGCAGCAGGATCAGCTTGATAAAAATCGTCAACAGTAAAATAATGATCCCGAAGTTGGCTATGTAATTCCGCAGAAAATTAAATACCGGGATGACCAGGTACCTGTTCACCGGACGCAGAATGGAATATCCCAGGTTAATCAGCCTGTCGAGCGAAATATCATACTGTTTAAGGGTCTGAAAGTGATTGGGGCCGAAGTAGAGCCTCATGCCATAGGTCTGACTCTGTTTGTTTTCGTACGGGAAAGCGATATCAGCATAGAATTTTCCTACATACTGGTCGCTTTCTTCGAGATAATCATACTTAATATCGGCTGTTGGAAATGCATCATCGGCAATAAGCGTCGAATTGAAAAACAAATGTTTAAAACTGATCCATTTAACACGGGTGGTCAGAGTTTCTTCACTTGACTTTGCCGGACTCAGTTTTTCAACATCGTCCTCATAATATTTGTAATTCACCGAGGTGTAATTGTCTTCGCCATACTTCGACTTCTTCTCGAGTCGCGGCCCGGCCTGTGCCCAGGTAAAATTCAGGTAGTTCGAATTCGACTGGATCAGTTCACTCATGCCCACCACGTTTACTTTAAAGCCGACCATATAAGAATTATGCTTCAGGGAATATTCGTATTCGAGATAAGCCTGGTCAGTGGCCGCCAGTTTCATGCGCAGCGACTGTTCCTCTCCTCCCTGCTCCTCATTGTACTTTTCATTTCCTTCCTTGCCCTTTTTCACTTCCGGCCCTCCGGCTGTAAGCATGGTTTCGGTTGAGGAGGGAATAAAGTACAGGTCGTCGGTACGGATACTCCTGTTTTGCGCGAAGAAGTTCAGCCCGAACGAATTTTCAGGTCCCCCGAAAAGAATCAGCGGCAATGAATCATAGGTCTGGTAATTCTTCAATTCGACCGAATAGATCTTACCTCCTCTTGTGGATACCTGAATCTTCATCAGGTTATTTTCGAGTGTAATGAGTTTTTCTTCTCCGGCAGCGGCCAGAGCAAAAGCCCCAAAACGGTTGGCGGCATCCTGCTGAACCCGGGCGGAATCCATCGTTGCAGCCGGCAAGGAGTCGTTCATCTGCTGGACCTCCGACCTCACTTGCGCTTCCTGCTGAAGCCGGGCTTCGACCTGGGTAACAGAGTCCTGGCGGCGTCTGGCTGCTTCGATCTCCTCCTGCGAAGGCTTGTTCAGGTAACTAAAACCAATCAGAATGGCAAAAATCAGCACCATCCCAATAATTGTATTTCTATCCATAAAGAACCTAATTTTCTGTCATTAATGCATTGCTGCGTTTACAAAAGCTACAAACAACGGGTGTGGATTTAAAACGGTACTGCTGTACTCCGGATGATACTGAACACCGACGAACCATTTGTGTTCGGGAATCTCAATGACTTCTACAAGATTGGTATCGGGATTAGTTCCCACGGGCTTCATGCCGGCCTTCCTGAAATCTTCAAGGTAATGATTATTAAATTCGTACCGGTGACGGTGACGTTCGTAGATTTCCGATGTGCCGTAAGCTTTAAATAAATTCGATGATTTGTCGGAAATCCTGCATAAATAAGCTCCCAGACGCATTGTCCCCCCTTTTTCGGTAATCCCTTTTTGTTCCTCCATCAGGTCGATAACCGGGTATTCGGTTTTTTCATTCATTTCGGTCGAGTCGGCACCTTCAAGCCCGAGTACATTTCTGGCAAATTCGATGACTGCCATCTGCATGCCAAGGCAAATACCGAGGAAAGGCACGTTATTTTCACGGGCATATTGTACGGCCACTATTTTTCCCTCAATACCACGATGCCCGAATCCGGGAGCTACGATGATCCCTGAAAGTCCGACCAGCATCGACCCGACATTTTCATGATCCAACTTCTCGGAATGGATCAGCTTCAGGTTGACCTTTACCCGGTTCTGCGCTCCGGCGTGGATTAACGCCTCCATAATCGATTTATAGGCATCCTGTAATTCCACATATTTGCCCACAAGGCCTATGCAGACTTCACTCTCCGGATTTTTATGCTTTGTCAAAAATTCATTCCAATCATCCAGTCTGGGTTCATCCCGTAACGGTAGTTTCAGTTTCTTAAGCACCGTCACATCCAGTTTTTCCTCCAGCATCTTGATGGGCACTTCATAAATGGTCGGGACATCGATCGATTGTACAACTGCATTGATTTCGACGTTACAAAACAGCGCCACCTTTTTCCGGATGCTGATATCCAGGTCATGCTCCGTACGCAGCACCAGCACGTCGGGTTGGACCCCGTTTTCAAGCAGCATTTTAACGGAATGTTGGGTCGGCTTTGTTTTTAACTCTCCAGACGCAGCCAGATAAGGCACCAGCGTAAGGTGAATGACCAGTGCATTGTGACCAAGCTCCCATTTCAACTGACGAACAGCTTCTACGTAGGGCAGCGATTCGATATCGCCCACCGTACCTCCGATTTCAGTGACAACAATATCATAATTGCGCTTGGTTCCCAAAAATTTGATCTTCCGTTTGATTTCATCGGTAATGTGCGGAATGATCTGAACCGTCTTTCCAAGATAGTCACCTCTGCGTTCCTTATTGATCACAGACTGATAGATCCTTCCGGTAGTGACATTATTGGCCTGCGAGGTATGGACGTTTAAAAAACGCTCATAATGCCCCAGATCCAGATCGGTTTCTGCACCATCCTGGGTGACGTAACATTCGCCGTGCTCATAGGGATTAAGTGTGCCCGGATCTACATTGATATAGGGATCCAGCTTCTGAATGGTTACCGAATAACCCCTGGCCTGCAAGAGTTTAGCTAAAGATGCCGCCAATATTCCCTTTCCCAGGGAAGAGGTTACACCTCCGGTCACGAAAATATACTTGGTTGCTGACAAAACTGAAATATTTAATATTTTTTAAAACGCCAAAGTTAAACAATTAAAACTATTGCGCTCAAAAAAAATCAGGCGTTATTCTCTGAATAGCGTAAGAAACCGCTCGCGAAAAATGAAGCTGCAATAAAAAACCCGCCGGGTCGGCAGCGGGTTAATCATATCGACTAATCTTCGTCGTCCATTTCATCAATAATGCGTATCTTCTCTTTCAGGAACTCAATTTTCTCCTGAGTAGCCTGAATCTTTCTGTTTACATCATCGATCAGGGACTCGGCGTTCTTCGTATTTGCAAAGAAGCCGATATTGTTATTGAGCAGAGCCAGATCATTCTCCATCTGCTTCAATCTGACTGCGTATTTATCGCGCTCGAAGCGCATTTTATTCTGTCCCCGGCCCGTACCGGAAATATTAGACATTTTACTTTTAAATTTCAACAGATTGCGTTTCTGATCGTCTATCTTAAGATGATCAAAATGAGCGTTGATCGCATCACGGAATTCATTCTGGATGCGGTCCTTGTCTTTGAAGGGCACATGCCCGATTTCAGCCCACCGCTGCTGAAATTCCCTCATCCGGGCCAAATCAGTATCTTCATCCCGGGTGAACTGGTAATTTTTTACTTCTGCTATCAGCGCTCTTTTCAACTCGAGGTTTTCATCCTGTTCATGATCAACGACTGAGAAATGCTTTGATTTCTGATCAAAAAAGTAGTCACAGGCGGAGCGAAATCTTTTCCAGATGGCATCAGACTGTTTCCGCGGTACCGGGCCGACCTCCTTCCACTTCTTCTGGATACGGATGAATTCATCAGTGGTCTTTTTCCAGTCGGTACTGTCTTTGATCGCTTCAGCCTGAAGGCACAGATCGATTTTCATTTGCAGGTTATTTACCTGAAATTCCTTGTTCTGGGTGTAAAATTCCCGTTTGGCATCAAAAAAACGGTCGCAGGCGCTGCGGAAACGTTCATAAATCCGGTTATTTTCTTTGCGTGGAGTAAAACCAACGGTCCGCCATTCCTTCTGTAATTCAACCAACTCCTTCGCCATGTCGTCCCAATCTTTATGGGTCTCCAACTGCATGGAGGCAATTTCTTCCGCTTTTTCGCATAAAGCCGTTTTTGCCTCAAGATTTCTCTTCTGCTCGTTCCTGCGCTCTTCAAAGTACTCCTGCTGCTTCTTGTTAATCAGCTGGGTAATAGCTTTAAACCGCTCCCAAAGTTCATCTTTATTTTCGCGCGGAACAGGACCGATCTCCCGCCATTGTTCATGGTATTTTTGCAGAATATTAAAAGCCTGGATAATGGAAGGTTCCTGCAATAACTCTTCGGCTTTGACACAAAGATCATTCTTCAGTTCTATGTTCTTTTTCAGATCAAGATCGCGCAGTTCCCTGTTGATCTTGATATAATCATAGAAATTCTCCACGTGGTGATGGTAAGTCTCCCAAAGATCTTTTAGCCTGGCCTGAGGCACAGGTCCCGTGTCCCGCCATCGCTGCTGAAGTTCCCTGAATTCCTGAAAAGTTCTGTTTATCGACTCTTTCCGGTTCACCAGCGACTTGATTTCTTCAATAATATCGTACTTGACCTGAAGGTTTTGGTCCTTTTCTTCATCAAGCATCTTAACCTGCTCACTTTTTTGCTGGCGGAAATCTTTCAGCAGGTTTTTCAGATCTTCTTCATAAAAAAGGTTGCCCGGAACGAACTCGCTTTCATCGCCGCCCTGCTCCAGAAATCTCTTTTTTTCTTCTTCTGCGTTTTCCCGGTGTTTCTGATAGAAATTGATTTTTATACGTTCAATGTCATCCCTTATATCATCCTCTTTTGATCCGGTAATTAGCTCCCGCAAGGCATTGATCAATTCTACCTCCGAATAGTCCGAATAATCGGTCCCGCCATGAGAAATTACCTCATCATCATTCTCCAAAGCCGTAACCTCCTGCGCTTGCTGTTCCGCCTCCGGAACTTCAGGCAGAGCCTCTTCTGCGAATTGTTCTGTCGTACTGTCTTCCTTTTGCCCGTCCGGGGTCTCCTCCTGCCCGCCGGGAACAACAACCTCACCCTGATCTGCGGCAGATTCCTGCTGAATCAATTCCTCCTCTGCCGAAACCGGTTCTTCCGGTTCAGCATCCGGTTCTTCATCTCCATCTGTTTCAACTTCCCCCTGCTCAGAAACATGTTGCCCGTCCGGAAAACTTTCCGTGTTTGTTTTATTTTCGTCAGTTTCTTCTGCAAGCATCTCCTTCTGCTCCTGAATAGTTAGTTCCTCGCCTTCAGAGGCTTCATTTTCCTGCCGCATAGCCTCGACTCCGTTATCGTCCGGGGTGGCTTTTAACTCATCGTTTGAGTTTTTCAGATCTTTGGGTTCCATGTGTTCTTTTTTTAAATCATGGGGTAATTTCAGATTTTGCAACTGACTCCCTCTACGAAAATATAATTTTCAATACGAATAGTCAAAGAAAACAAAAATTAATTCACAATTCGTGTGTTATATTGTTTATTTTTAATAATCAATCTTTTACCAGACTATGTCTTCTGTCCGCTTTTTTTCTTCTTTTTGATTGACTGCCAAACAGAAAAGGCCGCCTTTTTCAAAAAAAGCAGCCCTCATTCCACAAACCGGCTTCAATCATCAACCAATCTCTACCTCACGCCTTTGCGGAATTGTTTCTTCTTTTTTCGAGACGGTGATCGTTAAAATACCATTTTTAAACGACGCATTTATTTTCGCGGCATCCAGCTTCTCCGAAAGCCTAAATTTCTTTTCGAAATTTCCTGTCCGGAATTCAACCCGCACATCGCGCGATTCCTTCTGCGTCTGGTCTTCAGCCTCTCCCTTAACAACCAAAAGATCTTCCGCAACCTCTATCTTTACCTGATCCTTCTCGTAACCGGGAAGAGACATTTTAATTTCCACTTCCTGTTCGTTTTCGTATAAATTCGTTGCAGGATTGACCAATTCATTTCTGCCATAACGGTCATAGCAGAATTCAGAGGTCAGAAAATCATTTAACAAACGGCTGGCCACTCCCGTTTGGTATACCGGATAATTAACTTTCAAGAATTTCATACTATTTTTCCTCCTAATTTTAATTTTGAATGTTTTCCCTTGCTATTCAAGTTTTATTCCACTCCCGGTTCACCCCTTAAATAATGACATATTTACCGATTTATTAAAAAAATCATGCCACAATGACGTTTTTTTTAACCTATACCCCCTCTTTTTACTTACGACTTACGACTTACGACTAATCTTCCTACTTTTGCAAAAAAAGAATTATGCGCATCGATGTTTTAACGGTGATTCCGGAATTGCTCGACAGCCCTTTCAATCATTCTATAATCAAGCGGGCAAAAGAGAAAGGTTACGTCGAAATTCACGTTCATAATATTCGTGATTTTTCAACCGACAAACACCGGCGGACCGATGATTATGCATTTAGCGGCGGAGCCGGTATGGTCATGACAATACAGCCTATCGAAGCCGCGATTGAATATCTGAAAGCCCAGCGCAACTATGACGAGATTATTTATACAAGCCCCGACGGAGAAGTGTTTACTCAGAAAACGGCGAATCAGTTATCGCTGAAAGAGAATATCATGATCCTTTGCGGTCACTATAAAGGAGTTGATCAGCGTGTTCGTGACCACCTGGTCACCCGCGAAATTTCTATTGGCGATTATGTGCTCACCGGGGGCGAACTGGCAGCGGCGGTGATGGCCGACAGCGTTATCCGGCTGATCCCGGGAGTTATCTCAGACGAGACTTCAGCCCTCACCGATTCTTTCCAGGATAATTTGCTAAGTTCCCCGGTATACACGCGTCCCGCCGATTACAAAGGATGGAAGGTCCCCGACATCCTGATCAGCGGGAACGACCGGCAGATCGATGAATGGAAAGAAAAACAGGCTCTGGAACGGACCAGAAGACTCCGTCCGGACCTGCTGGATCAGGAATAACCGGGCTCAACTTCGCCTGCAAATGGAATTATAGGGGCAAAGGCGGCAATGATCCAGCCTGATTGTCTGGTCATAAACGTTTTCGGCGCTGAATATTTCCTCAAGAAAACTTTCCAGACTAACAACAAAATCAGACGACAGTTCCGGGTAATTGACTACCTGGTTGTTTTGCCTGATCTCCGGCCGAAAATCGTCCCTGAAAAATTCATCGATTTTATAAATCGCAGGATAGAGGGAACCGGATCCGTTTGTTCGGCGGTATATCTCCGAATAAACGAGCGTCTGAAAGATTTCTTTGGGCCGCCTGTCTTTCTCCCGGTTATAAAATTCTGAAAAATCAGTGAATTTCAACACCAGGTTGCGGCCGGTTTTGTAATCAACAATCCGGACTCCCTCAGCTGTCTGATCGATCCGGTCGATCACACCGCCCAGCACAATCTGGTGTTCGGCACCATTCACCCTGATCCGGAACGGCGCTTCATAATGTCCTTCCAGGTCCAGAATGGTGAACGGGGCAAAATTCATATCATTCTCCAGCATTTTTTCCAGATAGGTCCGGAGATTTTCCGCGATCAGCATATTTTTTCCGGTAATCGGAACATCTTTCAGGCTCTTGTCCTTCAGATACTCGCGGGCAAAAGCGAGGCGTACCGCTTTTCCTATCCGGTTTGGGTTTGACGCGGCAACCTTCAGATCATCCCTGGTAACCTGCTGTTTCCCCTTAAAATCGGAATAGATCAGTTCTGCTGCATGATGAAACAGGTTTCCGAATAAACGCGGATCGATCTCCTCCAGAACTTCGTCAGATTCTTTGAGCCCGGCCAGATGGCGAAAATAAAATTTTAACCGGCAATCCAGATACGTATTAAGTGCGCTTGGAGTTAATGGTTTTACGGAATAGCGTTCCAACAAACGCTGTTGATGAACGCTGGTTCCCGGAACTGAAATCGGTCTTGAGCCGGAAGCTCTGAAGTCAAAATCAAAATGACAGAGTTCCGGACTATACCCCGAATTATAACGAAGCTGAAAAATATACCTGCTCATTTCACCGGTGTTTAATCCATCGGTCGAAGAATCATAGACCAGGACCACCTCTTCGGCCCGGTGGAGAAGACGATAAAAATAATAGGCATACATGGCATCCTGCTCTTCATAGGCCGGAAGTCCGAAGGCTTTTCTCAGGTTGTAAGGGATAAAAGAGTGAACGGCCGATGTCTTCGGCAGCTTACCTTCGTTCACTGAAAACAAAATAAGCTTTTTGAAATCGAGCGTTCTGGTTTCAAGCACACCCATGACCTGCAGTCCCGAAAGCGGCTCCCCTTCAAAAGGGATGTTTATGCGCTGCAAATGCCTGAGAAAAATGCGGTAGAAAAGCGGTAAGCTCATCTGCCCGGGCTGATACATGTTCAGGGTATCGACCAAACGTTGTAATGCAAGGTAAGTCTGGTACAAATATTCAGCGTCAAGTCCGGCCGGCTGGTCTTCAGCATGAGGCAACCGCACGGCCAGTTTCCTGATGATTGATAAAAACCAGGCCGCTGCATCCTGCCATTTTCCCGGTCTCTGAAAAATCAGCCTAAGCAACTCATCTTCCTGCATATCGGAAGCCCGTACCAGTATCTTATTCTGAGTGCGGATTTCACGGACGAGTTTCAGCGTTTCAGGCCCGGCAATTAACTGATGATTCAGGACAGCCAACACCGGCCTGTGATAAAAGGTGTCTTCACCATCAATTTTGCGATAGTCTTTTTGAAGACTGATCAGTTGGTCGATCAAACTGTATACCGGAGTATCCTGCAAAGGATAACCCATGGTAATATTGATACTTTTCGATATGCATCCTGCTGCCGAAACAACGGGAATAAGCATGCTTTCGTCGGCCAGCACCAGGGCAGCTTCATCGAAAGAATCCGTTCCTGTTGTGCCCGTGAAAAACCGATGTTGATTAATCACCTGCGCCTGTGCAACCTGCCCCGGTACGGCGACTACCTGAAGGCGTTTCAGCAGGGAAGGTTCCGGATCAGCGACGAAATTTGCAGGCATAGGAAAACGGATCAGGTTTTTTCGGACAAACAAACCGGCTTCATGCGTTTGGTCGGAGACAAAACGTTCATCATAATCCCAGAAGAAATCGGCTTTGCCTGCCGATCTGAACCATTGAAAAAGCTGTTCTTCGCAGGCATTCAATGCATTAAAACCGACAAAGACGTAGCGATCCGACTGTAAAGGTATTTTCCCGTCCTGGTTCAGCATTTCGATAATGCTTCGGTAAACCATTCCGCTGTAACCTACACCCTCATTCAGTAATTCAGTACGAAACCGGTCGTAAACGGCATTGAGTTTATTCCAGATATTCAAAAATTTATCCCTGTTTATTGAACTGCCCGAACGCCCCAGGTTTCCCCAAAACATTTCCGCGGCCTGTCGTTGCCGGGGACTTAAGTAATCAAACCGGATATCGATCTCCTTCAAATCGGAAATATTCCGGAACAGGTCCCCGGCATCCAGCAAATACTTATCGATATCGTTAAAATCATTCAACAGGATTTCGCCCCAGAAAAAAAAATCATCAAGCTGCTCAGGATGACCTGTTTCCCTGATATAGATCTGGTGGAGGCGCAAAATCAGATTGATCTGGTCTGAAATTTGTAAGCCTGATACCTGCGAAACGAGTTCATCGATAGTTAGCACCTCGGGACCCAAAACAGGCTGTTTAACCAATCCGTTCAGATAAGCATTGAAAAAAACACCTGACCGCCGGCCTGGAAAGACGACGGAAATTTGGTCTATATTTTTACCATGTTGCTGATAAAGGAAACCAGCAACCTGTTTTAAGAAAGGATTCATTCGTCTTGTTGAAGATAATACTTTAAAATTAATACCAAAGGACGGAAAAACAATCCGCCTGATCAAACAGTTTAATAGGATTATTCATTTTTTAAAAAAATTAAATTATGACACCAACATTCCCCGGGAAAACCAGTCATGGTTCGCTTGCCTGTAACTTGCCTCATGATAGTTCAGAGTCCTTAACCTTTAAACAAGTTTTTAGCTCCCGACTGATCTCATTGGGGCTGATCTTGTCTTTTTTACTCGTCAGCCAGTTTTCACGGGCACAACAGCCGGTCAATCCACTGGAGTCAACGCCCTATATTGAAGTAACCGGAGAAGGCGAAACGGAAGTGGTCCCAGATGAAATTTATCTTCGCTTCACCCTGAAGGAACGATATGACGGCAGAGACAAGACCGGACTGGACGAACTTGAAAAACAACTGAGACAATTGCTCGCGAAGAATAAATTTAAGCTCGAAAACCTCTCGCTTGCCGATGCCAACGCCGACTACATTACCATAAAGCGCAAGAAAAAAGATGTCCTGCAGGCGAAAGATTTTATTTTAAAGGTTACAACAACCACCGAGTTGACAGATCTCTGGAATATCCTCGACGAGGTGGATGCGCAGGATGCTTTCGTCAGCCGTGTGGATCACAGCAAGATGGAAGAGCTGGAAAAAGAGGTGAAGATCAAGGCTGTTAAAAACGCCCGGGAAAAAGCAACCTACCTGCTGAACGCGGCCGGCGCAGAGCCTGGGAAAATCCTGTTTTTGCAGGAACGCGAAAACTATACCCCCATGTTGATGACCAGAACCCAACAAAAAGCTGTTGCTTTTGATGCAGGAGCAGAGGCAGTACCCGTTGAACCTGAAATTTCTTTTCAAAAGATTAAGCTGAATTATAAGGTGTTTGCCCGTTTTGCCATTGCAGAATAGCACCATCTGTGCAACCGTCATTGCGATTATTGCAATGACGGTTTTTCCTTCCGGGCGGCGGCAATTTCGGCAGGCGTCACCGCATCAAAAGAGTTTCCAAATGAGGAACGGACATAGGAAATCACGTCGGCCAGTTCCTGATCGCTCAGATGACTGTGCGGAGCCATATAGTTATTATAGACTTTCCCGGCTACCTCTATTTTGCCTTGCATCCCGTTTAACACAACCTTGATAAGAGAATCCTTATTTTCGGTATAAATGTTCGGGGTCAGCGGCGGATACATCCCGGGGACTCCGGTGCCGTTCGACTGGTGGCAGGTAGCACAGTAATTTGCATATACAGCTTCGCCGGGATGCTTCTTTGCTTCCGGTTTTGCCGGTTTCATACCGTCAGTCAGCGTTGATGTATCAAGCGGTTGCGGTTTACCTTCCTTTTCGTTGCTTCCGCAACTATAAGCCAGCATGACACAGGCAAGACTGAGCGAATAAAGAGTCCTTTTTTGCATGAAATATAAATTGATAAAACTGATAAATTGATAAAATAATTAAATTATAACTTGATAAATAATAATATTGACTACAGATTATAAAACACCCTCCAGATCGTTCCTTTCACATCGTCACAAATATAAAGCGAGCCATCGGGTCCCTGTGCAAGTCCGCATGGACGGTGTTTAGCATCGCCGGGACTTGCAACAACATTGGCTCCGGCAAATCCGTCAGCAAATACTTCCCATTGTCCGGCGGGAATCTTTCCTTCAAATGGCACGAAAACAACCGAATAACCTTCCTGCTCAGGCGACCTGTTCCATGAACCGTGAAAAGCGATAAACGCCCCATTCCGGTATTTTTCCGGGAACATGTCGCCGGTATAAAAAAGCAGGTCGTTAGGCCCGATATGACCGGGAAACGCGAGGATCGGATCATCTTTAGCATCACAGCGGCCAACTTCGTTTCCGTCGCCGCCGTATTCAGGAGCCAGAACTTTCTTCTCCTGAAATTGATCATAATAGCAATAGGGCCAGCCAAAGTCGGAACCGCTTTCAACAAGTAAAAATTCCTCTGCGGGCAAATCGTTACTTTGTTCTGTTGTATACAAGTCGGGGTAAAACTGATTCAACTGATCCCGGCCGTGCTGCAGGGCATACAGCGTGTTTTCCTGTTTGTTCCAGTGAATAGCGACCGCATTTCTGATCCCTGTGGCATAACGTTGCCCGTCGTTCATCTGGTCCTGGTTTTGCCGGTCGGCACTGAACTTCCAGATCCCGCCAAATTTTTCCAGAAGCGGGCAGGGATCTATTCCCGGTGATCCTTTTGTCCTGTCCTGTTCCTGGCAGGCATTTGCCGGTGCACCTACGGTCACGTACATACTCCCGTTATCATCGAAGGTAAACGGCTTGGTAGCGTGCTGATGCGTTTCTTCGAACCCTTCCGCAATGACCTCATAGGAAGGATCGGGCACCAGTTCTCCTTGTTTCAATTTGTAACGCACAACAATGGTATCGGCGCCAAAATACAGATAGTCATTTCTCAACCCAATTCCCGTTCCCTCAAATTCACCGGCATACTCAACCCGGTCAGCTTTCCCGTCATTTGTCGTATCTCTCAGGCATACAATACCCCCACCCTTTTCCTGCCGGCTCAGCGAAGCGTAAATATCGCCGTTATCAGCAACCTTCAGATGACGTGTCTGACCAAGATCATCGGCAACGATAAGTGCCGAAAATCCCTCGGGCAACGAAATGCCTCCATTATCCACATCTGCCTTTATGGTACCCTCGTGCGCATTATCCGATTTGCAGCCAACGATAAGCACCAAAACAAAAACAAACCACATCTTTACATCCATTTGCTTCATATTATCCAGGTTTATGAATTTTCTTTGCGAACGCTTAACAGCAGGTTTAACAAGGTAGTTACTCACTTGAAAAAAGAAACAGATCTGTTTCCCGTTTTGTTCTAAGACTGAAAGATAATGCGAAAACGAGCATCTGTTTTCAACCTCATTTTGACCTGTTGAAAAACAAATTGTACATTATTGATTAACTTTAACCGGGCTTTCTCCTTGAAGAAGTAACATTTTTTCATAACTATGACAGTACAGAAGGGGCAAAATAAAAGCAGGGTTATCTATTTGTTTTCAGCTATTTGCTTGGTTTTTCTATTCATTCTGATCCTTTTACCGGTCATTTATTCACCCAACCGTTTAAAAAGTCAGCTAAGCAACTATGTCGCTGAAGCAACCGGCCAGGCGTATCATTTCTCCTCTTCCAATATTCATTTTAATCTCGTTACAGGCACGATTTCGATCGATTCACTGCTTTTGGCGGGGACAGAAAAAACGGGAAAGTATTATCAGGTCAAAGCCGGGAAACTAACCCTGAAGGGAGCAATCTTTGACTTACTTTTCTCCCCGCAGCAATTAAAGATCCGAAGACTGGAAGTTACTGATCCTGTAGTGGAAATTTTTAACGAAAGCAGTGTTCAAAACGATCAGGAGCCACAGCAGAAACTCTATGACCATTTAAATTCCTTTTTCAGTAAAAAGGTCAAAGGCATAAACATCCGCAAAATTGAGATCAAACAAGCCGAGATCAACCGTTATCAGCATGCTGCAGATACGGCGCCTTCCCGCTTCGTTCGGGATTTCGACCTGCTTGTCAGCGACTTTCGTACCGATTTACAAATGATCAGACAGCGGAAAGAACTCTTTCATGCTGAAGAGATTTTTTTCCGCATACGCAATTTCAGCCACCTGCTGAGTGACAAGCTTCACCAGGTACACCTGGACGAGATCATTTACTCGATCCGCGAAAAAAGGATAGAAGGGAAGCATGCCCGGCTTTTCCCCACCGATACAATAACCGGACATGCTACACTGTACTGGATAACCATGCCCTCGGTCGAAGTGGAATCGGACGATCTTGCAAATTTTGTGACTGGCGACACGATTGCCATTAAGTCGATCAATTTCGGACAGAGTGAAATCAGGATCCGGCCTTCCAAAGATACACCGGCCGATAAACAAACGAAAATTCACGAGTTTGACCTTTACCAGCTTTTCAAAAATGATTTTCAGCTCCTTTCCATTGATGAGCTTTCCATGGAAAATTCCAGGATGCGGATTGAATCGAGAACTAATAATGACAGCATTTATCAGGAAATAAAGAATATTACAGCCAACCTGAGGGGGTTCAGGCTTGACTCTATGGCCTGGATGCAGCCGGATAAGATTTTTTATTCCGATTATTTCCGGCTGAATATCGGGTCCTACCTGCTGAAGTTTAATGATCAGGTACATCAGTTTTCGGCAACCGGCATTTTTGCGTCAAGTCAGGATAGCCTTATTCGTGCAGGCCGCATTGGGCTCATACCTGTTGATAACCGCATAAAACTGCCCACGACCGTGAATCTCAGTTGCGACAGCGTTGTTCTCCGGTCTGTCGACATGTCACGTCTGTTCCATCACCGGGAGATGCCGTTAAAAGAAGTGGCTGCCTTCCACCCCAGCGTTACGATCAATCAGTACGGCAAACCATTGGTCAGAAACAGGGACCGGCAAAGCTTGCTGTACCACTTTATCGGTAATTACGTCAAAAGCATTTATGCGCAGGTGGTTGCCATTGAGAACGGGCATCTTTCGGTGAACGACCTGCAGAAAAAGTCGGATCCGGGTATTATAGAGGCCAGGTTCAATTTCCGGCTGACCGATTTTTCTATCGATTCGGTCACCGCAAAAAGAACAGACAAGCTGTTTTATGCCACCAACCTGGATCTGAGTTTCAGCGATTACAACATGAAACTTGCAGATGACCTCCATGGACTGAAAATAGGTCAGATCACGGTTTCCAGTATGCAAAAACTAATTGCCATTAAAAACCTGCATCTCTTTCCGGGTAAGCGGACCAATATCACCGAAGCACTGAACCGATTAAAAAGGACAGAGTTATTTGAGATTAAGGTACCCAGTCTGGCCTTATACAACACAGACATCACCCAGGCTTTTTTCAACAAAAAACTGATCATCAGCCATTTTTCCATTATCAGGCCGGATATTTACCTCGAACTGTTTGGAAACATGAAACATCAACGCGGATCCGGTAAGGAAGAATTAAGCCTGGATGAATTTTACGAGTTATTAAATAACTACCTGACCCACATAGAGATTGCCAAAATTGATGCTCCCGATGGCCAACTGAGGTTTGTAAATCACAGCCGCAAGGGGAAAACCATCGATATCACCAATCAATTTAGCCTTCAACTGGATAATTTTAAACTCAACGATGATGAATTAAATAAAGACAGGCTTTTATTTTCGGATCATTTTGATCTGAAGCTAAAGGATCACTTATTTAAGCTTTCTGACAATGTCCATGTTTTAAAGGCAAAAGAAGTGGCTGTTTCATCACGAAACTCCTCGCTGTCGGTTTCAGACGCATCCCTTTATCCGCTGATTTCCAGTCCTGCCTATAAGCATCTGCCCTGGCACCTCCAGATTAAAATTCCGCAGGTTTACCTCGAACAGGTGGATCTGGAGGAAATTTATTTCAATCAGATACTCAGGGTCGGAAGTCTTTCGGTGAATTCGCCGGTAATTGAGATATACAAAAACCAAAAAGCCGCCAATAAGTTAAATTTCAAGGACCTGGCCATCCCCCTGCCCGAAGAGATGAAAGAACTGATGGTCGGAAAGGTAATGCTGAAAGCGGGGAAACTGAAAATATTTAAATACACAGCGACAGGCCTGGAATTGACCGCCGGAGCCAACCTGGAATTCGTCATCGAGCAGGGGTCGCTAAAAAGGACAACCAACAGTTCCACCGCAAAATTTACCTCGAGCGATATTGAAACCAAACTGACCGGGTTATACCTGAATCCTAAAAACATTCCCTATTCGGTCGATGTAAACCAGATCGATTTTTCATCACGGCAAGGCCTTTTAGTATTTACCGGACTCGATATCCGAGCCACCGGTGCCAGTCGGGAAAAGGCAGTTGCCGGCGTACAGATCCCTCAGTTACGGTTCGAGGGGCTTGATCCTGTTGATGCGTTCCAGAACAACCGGTTTCATGCCCGGCGCATCTACTCCAAAACTCCCGTTTTCACAATAAAAGCAAACGAGGAAAAAAACACCGGGAATCCGTTCTATATCAAACTCCCTCCGGATATTCAACCCGTGATGGATGAGCTTTCGGCAGAAAACGTAGTCGTTGACGACGCCTCCTTCATCTTTTTGAAGAATAATAAAAAAAACCAGTACGATCACGTTTTCATCTCACTCGACCGTTTCCGGCTCGACAGTACGCAGTCGCAACAACCTTTTGGAGCGCAGAACCTGCTGGTATACAAAGATGACAACCAGTTTACGGATAAGATTAAACACTATGATCTGGAGGTTGACCGGATCTCCTTCACCGGCAATAAAAACACGCTTTCCTTTTCCGGCGTAAAGCTCCTACCCCGATATACCCCCGATGCGTTCCAGCAGGTGATCCCCTATCAGACCGATCACTACTCAGGCCGTGTTGAAAAAATTGATCTGACAGGAATTGACCAGGAGCGCTGGTTTGCAAAGAAAGAACTGAAAGGAAAAACGATCCTGATCAGTCAGCCGCAACTGGAAATTTACAGGGATAAGCGGACGCCGTTTGACGAAAAACAAAGAAGAAAATTACCTCAGCAACTCCTTAAGGAAATCGATCTTCCCTTTTACTTTGATTCGGTAAAAGTAACCGAGGCCACAATTTCATACGCCGAACATCCCGACGATCATACCAAACCCGGCATCGTTCGGTTTACCAGGCTCAACGGAAATTTATTCCCCTTCACGAATAGAGAAAGCGCCTTCAATAACAATCCGCATGTCATCCTTGATGCCAGAGGTACGCTGATGAATTCGTCTGTACTGAATGCAAGGATAGATTTTGATATGAATTCGCCTTCAGGCCGGTTTCGGGCAAAAGGGTCACTCTCCCCCTTCCAGATGGCTGCTTTAAACCCGGTTACTGAATTCAATGCCCACATTATGATCCGTTCAGGGCAGCTAAACAGGTTTGATTTTGACTTTGAGGCCGACTCGGTCAAAGCGATCGGTAAACTATGGTTTGCGTACGACGATCTGCGGATATCCATCCTGGAACAGAAAGACGGAGATACAAAGGAAGCCAAATGGTTAAGCTTCCTGGCCAACAGTTTAATGCTGCGATCAAAGAATCCGAGGACCAAAACCCTGGATCCCGATGTGATTTATTTCGAGCGCGATCCTAAACGATCGGTCATCAACTACTGGTGGAAATCCATCTTCAGCGGAGCGAAGAATACGTTTGGAATTGAGTAGATAAGAAGCTGTTAGCTGTTAGTCGTAACTAGTAAGACAAAGCAAGCTGTTAGTTGTTAGCTAGTAGTGAGCATGATAACCTAATTCCTGTTATGTTGAGGCCATGTTTCCGATTTCTGCGCTACGCCCCATGCTCCGCGCCCTGTGCTCCATGCCTTTCCCCTTTTCCTCCTCTGGTTATTCTCCGTACACTGTAAGGCGTTTTGTGCTGCGATTCGTAATAGGTGCGCATCTGCATCTCGGCGATAATGCCGATTGTAATAAACTGGATACCTGTTAAAAGCAAAATGAGCCCCAAAATCATAAGCGGCTTTCCCCAAATATCCTGTCCGTTCAGCTTCAGGATCAGCAGGTAAAAATTAATGGCAAAACCAACCAAAAATGAAATAAAGCCAAGAAAACCAAAGAAATGCATAGGCCGCTGCATATAGCGGCGGAAAAAAACCATCAGGATCAGGTCGCTGAATACCCTGGAGGTTCGCCGCAGGTTATACTTTGATTTTCCAAATTTGCGGGCCCGGTGGTTCACATCCACCTGGGTGAGCCTTACTGACCCTTCAAAGGCCAGCAACACGGGAATAAAGCGGTGCAGCTCTCCGTAGATATGAATGCTTTTGATGGCTTCACTGGTAAAAATCTTCAGGGTACATCCCAGGTCGCGCATGGTCGTTCCGGTCGATTCACGGATCAGGTAGTTGGCAATCCGGCTTGGTACTTTCCTTAAAAATGCACCGTCTTTCCGGTTGGCCCGTACTCCGGCGACCATGTCCCAGTTACCCTCCCGGCATATTTCCAGCATCATGGGTATATCGGCCGGATCATTCTGTAAATCACCGTCAAGAAGCGCTACATATTCCCCTGTTGCCTGGTCGATCCCGGCCTGCAAAGCTGAACTCTGACCGTAATTGCGCTTCAGTTCAACCAGAAGGAAATGCTCGTCTTCAATGGAACGGACCATTTCGCGGGTCTGATCGGTAGAACCGTCATCAACAAAAATAGCCTCATAATCCATACCCGCAAGCGCCGTTATGATCTGTTCACTAAGAGGTTTAATATTCTCCTCTTCGTTATACACACAAATAACCAGGCTTAGTTTCTTCATCGTGGATTTTTTGCAATACGAAGGTAAAACAAAAATAACTCGTTATCTAATTTTACGCATTCAGTGTGGACAGAATATAAAAAAAGCTCCCGTTTCCCAGGAGCCTTTATATTGTTACAAGTTGAGTTTCTTCCGTATATTTTTAGGGATAGCGTCCTTGTGCACCATGATGCTCATGGTCTTATACTGAACGTAAGGTACGGATGCGAAGAAATAGCCTCCGTAATCGTTATAGTCGCCCCAGGAATTCTTCACCTTATAATAGAAATTACCTGCCTGATCCTTAGCGGTACCCACGATCAGCATACCATGGTCGTCGGTAGTCTGGTAATTATCAAAACTGGCCTGTCTCATTTCCTGGGTAATCACCTTTTCCTTTCCGGGCTTTTTCAATTCATACAGCTTTTCCTCTTTTTCCTTTTCTGAAAGCTTTTCCCATTTTGCAATTTCGGCATCCGACATTTCTGCTTTATCCAGCTCAGGAATTACGGCCACTCCCTCCTTTGAAGTACTAAAGCCCTTCTCACTGACATCGGCAGCCCAGGCTACTGTATAGCCGTTGCCGATCGCGTTGTCGATAACCGCCTGCATTTCTTCCATGGGAACATTGTATATTTCTTCCCACATCCAGTTATCAGGGATCTCCAGGATAAATTTGGTATAAAAGGGATGATGTGTGAATGAAGTAATCTCCACGTAGTCGTCGAGGTTTAACGCAATATAATCTCTTGCAAAACTTAGCGGGGTATATTCTTTCCCTTCATATTGAAATTTTTCGGGGAGCTCGCCAAGATAGGCGTTTAAGGTTCCATGAACGACATTCTCCCAGGCCCCGCTTAATTTTTTATTGCGGTTCAGCACAACGCCGTCAACCTGGTCTTTTAAAATCTCGTCCATTTCGCCATGAACGTGTTTTTCTTCCCCGTAATTTAAACCCGTATAAACCGATTCAGGAACTATTCCGTAATTTTTAATGACATGGGTCACGTCATGAAAAGCGCCTCCGGCCGAAAAATTAAGGTTCCCGTGCACGCGCACTGCTTTTACAGCTTTCTCGGCATAAGTATGCCACACCACAAACATTTCAGATAAATCGACCTCCGGTTTTCCCATCCGGATCATTTCCGCCTCCAGAAATCCCAGGCCTGAAAATGACCAGCAGGTCCCTGACCGGTACTGGTCCTTCACTGAAGTCACGGGCAATTCTTTTGTAACGGTAAATTGAAACCCTTTTTCGTCCTTTTTGCTTTCATCCTGAGCATATCCTGCAGCATTCAGCAAAAAAAAGATGCCGGCAAGCAGCGCGTACAAGCTAATTTTTTTCATCTGTTTTCGTTTACTTTTCAAGTATTAAATTCTCCCTGAAAACAGCCCAAAGATAATCAAACATTTGCCTGATTGGATACGAAAGATGTTCCAGAACAGGAAACGATCTGCCGGAGCTGTTTTGAGATCAGTTACCGGATGAGTATGCCCCACCCGGTTTTCGTTACAGGGAAACCGTTTTTTTTTTGCTTTCGCGGCCATCTTTTCACATCTTTCTTTGCCCGCCATTACAACAAAACATCCTTTTCCTGCAGTTCAAACACATATTCCTCGAGCTCGCCCGCGCGGTGTTCCCCGGTATGCGCCGAGAGCACTCTTCCCCTTGCACGTTCAGCAATCAAACGCCTCTCTTTTTCCGGAAGCTCCCTCAGGTAGCCGATTGTATCGGCCGCTGAACGCGCAATCAGGATTTCGCGTCCTTCTTTGAAAAAAAGCTCCAGACCCTCCCGGGAATCGCTGATAACGGGGACCTTGCAGGCGGCTGCTTCAAAAAGCCTGACGCTGGGAGAATAAGCCATACCGATCATATCCGGCCGGGTAATATTCAGGGTAAAACGTTGCTGATTATAGAACTTGTTGTGTTCGGGCGGTGAAAGGTATCCAATCCGTTCGACATTCGAAGGCCATTTGATGCCTGTGGGGTATTGGGGACCGGCAATAACGAATTTTCCTTCTTTCCATTTCGATGCCGCATCGAGCATGAGTTGCTGCAACGGGCTTTGCCGGTCATCACTGTACGTTCCCAGGTATCCCAGATCCCATTGGTTGGTATAAAGATCCGGGAAATAAAGATCGGCGTCGACCGAGCAGTATAATGGTTTCGCGGCCGGCGAACCGTACTCTTTCATAAAAATATCCAGTACGGGGCCGCCTGAAAAAGAAAGATACAGATCATACTGCGGGATCAGCTCGGGATGAATATATTCGTAGTCGTGTACTTTCAGTTTTGCCAGTGTTACTGGTGTGTCGATATCATAGAAAGCCTTTAGTCCGCGCGCTGTCGATATCACCCATTTCCCCACTTCGACTCCGTCAGGAACACCGGAACCAATAATAACCAGATCGGCTTTCCAGATCTCGGTAACGTATTTTCTCTTTAGTTCTTCGAGCGAAGAATACAGGTTGATCGTGCAATATTCCGATGTATGCAGGTCCCGCTGCGAAGCTAACCAGGCAACATCACGTTCCAGAAAAGTCACATTGTGTCCGCGTTGATACAATCCCTTTATCAGACTCCGGTATGTCGAGGCGTGCCCATTACCCCACGAAGAAGTAATTGATAGTCCCAAAATTGTAACGTTCATAGCATTATAATTTTTCTACAAACGTATTTTTTTTTCGATTATTTTCCGGCTCTTTGTTTTCGGTGCAGGCGCTTGTGACACGGCGGTTACGGAAGCCTTTGGGAAAGTCCGCCGGCCAGTTCATTCAGATAGACCTCGAGATTGGTGTATGACTGACTGAGGCTGTATTTACTGCCATCCGATTTGTCGTTTGGCTTCAGTTGATGTTTTTCTTCCCACGTATCGGGCATCCCGTCATGATCGCTGTCGGGAAGGGGGGGCAGCGATGAAAGCTCCGGCCATCCGCCCACCTCATCCTGCGAATCGATGAGCCCCGGCCGCTGGCTGTATTGACCGGTGTAGGTGGCGGTACCTTTTTCCACCTCTGAAATAATGCGCCGGTCAACGGCGTCACGTGATTTGCCGGCTCCAACCGAGGCTAGGACGGCCTGGTAAGCCGCCTCTGCCGTTTGCTCAGGAATGGGTTCCGCATAAAAGGCTTTTGTTGCTTTAACCAGCCTGATTTCCGCATTGGTATCAACACCTCCGTTCCAGTTGTCGGCCGTAACCGCCGGACTTCCTTCCACATAATTGCCGGAAACATAGAAAACTCCGTAGGGATAGTTCGCCGAAGTAGTAATATTGAGCACGCGTTGGCGGGTGCTTTTTTTTGTCGCGGGTCCCGGTTTAAAGTAATTGCCAACCAGGTTATGGTTGCCGCGTTCACCGCCGTAAATGTTGTTGTCGCCCCAGTTGTAGATCACGTTATTGCGGAAATCGACCAGGTCGGTCCAGGCAACCTCATAGCGGGCGCCGTTAAAACGTGGATTCCGGCTAAGGTTGTGCGCAAATAAATTATGATGGAAACTGACCGTATCTCCTCCCCATATGCCGCCATAGCCATGGTTCCCCTTTTCATGAATTGAATGATTCAGGCTTTCGGAAACGATACACCACTGAACCGTTGCATGATGCAGTTCATAGAGTGAAGCAACTTCATCGGTCGCCCAACTGAAGCTGCAATGATCGATAAGAATATACCGCCGGTTGCGGCACGAAAAAGCGTCGCCCTGGATCTGGTTGACGTTCCCCAGTCTGAACCGCATAAAGCGGATAATCACGTTATCTGCTTTGACCGATACCGGATAGCCTTTGATGCAAATCCCCTCACCGGGAGCCGATTGTCCGGCAATAGTCAGGTTACCATAATGAATATCCAGAGGCGACTTCAGATCAATAGTGCCTGAAAGGGTAAATACGATTGTGCGGGTCTCTTTTTTCTGAACAGCAGCCCGTAAACTACCCTCGCCGCTGTCGTTCAAATTGGTGACTTCATATACCGCGCCCCCGCGGCCGCCCGTTGTATACTTCCCGGCACCATCAGCACCGGGAAAAGCAAGCTGTTCCTGAACGGGCCGGTCATCTTTTCCCCGGGCCTGATCCTCTTTATCGTTTCCCGAACAGGAAATAACCGCCGACGAGATGACGGCTGCGATCAGATAAAGCTGTTTCAGTTCCATAATTACACGGTTTATTTCTCTTAGTTCAGTGCCTTGTGCATTTCAATGCAGGCCATGATAAACGGGCCCACTCCTTTGGGATCGTCGTCGCGGATCGCGGTACTGGTATAATACTCAAACGAGCCGTCGCGATAGGGTTTACCACCCAGGCCGGCCACCGCACAACACCGGGTGAGGGAGATGGTACCATCTTCATTTTCCCGGATGAAGTTCTGCCGGATCCCTTCAAAACCTTTTTTTGCCGGCTCCAGGTACGACTGATCCAGGTAGCCCATTCTAAGCCCTTTCAGCAGCGCATAAACGAACATGGACGAAGCTGTCGCTTCCAGGTAGTTTCCTTCACGGCCGTTCTGATCCATTACCTGGAACCAGACGCCGCTTTCCTGATCCTGTGCGTTTACAACAGCTCTGGCTGCTCTGTTTAGGATGTTTATGATTTCCGTCCGTCCCGCATGATCTTCCGGAAGAAAATCGAGAATATCGACCAGCGCCATCAGGTACCAGCCCTGGGCGCGACCCCATACATGAGGGGAGCGGCCTGTGAGCGAATCGGCCCATTGCTGTTCCCGGCTTTCATCCCAGCCATGGTAATTCAGGCCGGTGAGGCTGTCGACGGTATGTTTCTGGATCACGAGCACCTGGTTTACAACATCGTCAAAAGCAGCAGGCTCATTGAATACTTTGCCAAACTGAGCGTAAAACGGATCGGCCATATAGATGCCGTCCAGCCACATCTGGTGGGGATAGACTTTTTTGTGCCAAAAGCCGCCTTCGCTGGTCCGCGGATGTGTTTTAAGCTGCTCCCGCAGCAGGAAAATCGCTTTTTTGAATTTTTCGTCTCCTGTCTTTTCATAAATATCAAAAAGGATCTTCCCCGAATTGACCAGATCGACGTTATATTTCTCCATCTGGTAGGTTGCAATAAGACCACTGTCATTGATCATCTTAGCGGCATAATCCAGTCCGTATTCATAATACTTCTGTTCCCCCGTTTCAGCGGCCAGACGCTGGTTGGCAAGGCTGACGAGTCCCTGGGTGTAACTCCATACTGGTTTAGGGCTAAAGTCGAGCATCGACGCATCGGGATTCCGTTTCATATCCGAATCGGCCATTTTCTTTCCCAGTTCAAGGGGGCCTTCCGTCTGGTTTTGACTTCGCGAGCAGGATAAAAATACCGATGCAACCAGCATCGTCGTACAAACTGATCTTAAACGCTTCATTTGTTTGGTTTTTTTCTGGTTGTCAGCTATTAGTTCACCGTGAATTTATAAGCACCCGAGCCCACTTTCACCATGACATATCCGTTTTCCATTCCCGCAAGTTCCACGTCTTTGACCGAAGAGAGTTTCTTTCCGCTCTCCATAATTTGGGCAGCATCTTTGGCAGGGATATAAACAACGGCGGTTGTATTGACAGGGATCTGCACGTTCAGCGATAATTTCCCCGCTATATTCTCCCAGGCCGACCCTACTTTTCCATAGTAAGTTTCGAGTTCCGCCTTTACAAAGCTAAGTTTGGATGTCACCAGGGGTTTAATCCGGATCACCTTAAATCCGGGGTTTTTCTCGTCTGTATCGATGCCGGCCACTACGCGGTACATCCAGTCGCCAATGGCGCCGTAGGCGTAATGATTGAAGGAATTCATTTCGGGGGTTTGAAAGCTGCCGTCGGGTTTAATGCCGTCCCAGCGCTCCCAGATGGTCGTAGCCCCCATGGTTACCGGATATAACCAGGAGGGATAAGATTTCTGAAGCAGCAGATCGAAAGCAACGTCGGGATAACCAAAACGGTTCAGCACATGACACAGATAGGGCGTACCCAAAAAACCGGTTGTGAGATGGTTGTCGTATTGCCTGATATTTTCGACCAGGCGTTTTGCCGCCTGTTCCCGCAAATTCTCCGGAAGCATATCGAACGACAGCGCCAGAACATAAGCCGTTTGCGTACCTGAAATAAGGCGTCCCGCCGGTGTGACGTATTCGTGAACAAAAGCGGTCCTGATCCGGGAAAGCAAATCCGTATATTTTTTTACATCCTCTTCAAATTCAAGAACTTCTGCCGCCTTAATCAGAAGTTGTGTAGACCAGGCGAAGAAGCATTGGGCAATCAGGTTCTTATCGGTGACAGCCGAACGGCCGTCGTTATCGTCATTGGGCCTGTAAAACAGCCAGTCGCCGAAGGAATGCTTCGGAAACCAAAGGTCGTTCGCACTGACCGAATCAATGTAGTTAACCCACGACTTCATGCTTTCATACTGGTTCTCCAGTATCCGCTTGTCGCCATACACCTGGTATATGGTCCACGGGATCACGGTTGCTGCATCACCCCAGCCCGGACTGCATTGGCCGTTATCACGGACGTTGGGAATAACATACGGTACACTTCCGTCGTCGTACTGGTCGGCTGCCAGATCTTTCATCCATTTGGAAAAGAAACTGTGAACCCTGAAATTAAAACTTGCAGTGCGGGCAAAAACCTGTGCATCACCGGTCCATCCCAAACGTTCATCCCGTTGGGGACAATCGGTGGGAATATCGATAAAATTACCCCGCTGCCCCCATTGTATATTTTGTTGCAACTTGTTGACCATATCATCCGAACACGAAAATGAGCCGGTCAGGACCATGTCCGAATACAAGGCGGTTGCGGTAAAATTCTCGGCTTTTAGCTCTCCGGGATATCCTTCCACTTTAATAAACCGGAACCCCTGCCATGTAAAGTGCGGTTCAAATATCTCCGTCCCTGTTCCTTTCAGGATGTACACATTCTTTTGTTTGGCAGCCCGAAGGCTTTCCGTATAAAAATTCCCTTCCTTATCAAGCACCTCAGCATGAGAGATGGTGACCTGATCTCCCGCTTTTCCGTTAACCTTCATCTGCACCCAGCCCACGAGGTTCTGTCCGAAATCGATTACTTTTTCACCTTTTGGCGTGGTCAGTATCCTTACAGGTTTAAATGTTTCCCGCTTCCTCACCGGTTCATTTTCGGTTGCCACCAGGTTAATTACAGGAAAATCGCGGATGATGATCTCACTCCAGCCGGCATCATTAAATCCGGCTACAGACCATCCGTTTTTCTCGAGACGGGCGTCATAGATCTCGCCATGGTAAACTTCGGCATACCTGATTGGCCCGGTTGAAGCCCGCCACGACCCATCAGAGACGACCTGCTGCGAAGTGCCGTCGGTATAGAAAATCTCCATCTGGAAAATAAAGGCAAGATCGCTTCCGTACATGTCGGCCTTCCCGCCCGGTCCGATCTGACTGCGGTACCAGCCGTTTCCCAGGGTAAGGCCAATCGCATTCTTCCCACCCTGCAATAAACCGGTCACATCATAAGTCTGATACTGGATCCGTTTACTGTACGCTGTCCATCCCGGGGCCAGGCAAATGTCGCCTACCTTCTTCCCGTTTATTTCAGCTTCATACATCCCGCGGGCCGAGATAAACGCAACCGCGTGCCTTACCTGTTTTTCACTGACGAACTCTTTTCTGAAAATCGGTGACGGGCGGCTCTCGTCTTCCCGGAGCCCCGACCGGATCCATTTTGCAGCCCAGTTCTGAGGGCCCATAATACCCATGATCCACCAGGCCGGCTCACTCCATTTCGACGCTTTATCCTGATTGTCCCAGGCCCGTACCTGCCAGTAATATTTTCGCCCTGGCTGAAGGGTATTCCCGGTAAACGGCACATAAACGGATTGGTCGGAAGGTATTTTGCCGGTACTAAAGATTAATTCCCTTCCCTCAATCAGGTTTTCGCGGCTTTCGCTCACCCGGATATCAAAGGCGGTCTGTAACACACCCCTTTTCGATGATTGGAGCTGCCAGCTCAAACGGGGATACATTTCGCTGACCCCTACCGGGTTAACCTGATTTTCCACAAACAGATTCGTAACTTCCACCTGTGCATGAGCAATGGTAACCTTCAAAAGAAAAATGGTGAAAAAAAACAAATTTTTTCTCATAACAGATTGAATTAGGTTCTCCCGGATATTACGAACAAAGTTAGTTGCATCTAAGCTGACAATATGCAAAAAAAAAATGTTTTAAAAAATAACAACCGGATTTCTGTCAGCATCCAATACCATGATATGGATTTGTCATTCTTACTAAAAGGTAACAGCTCTTTTTGACTTACGACTAGCTACCCGCGACTCGCTACTCAGTACCCACGACTTCTTCACTCTTCCCTCCACACCAGCACACCCGCCGTTGGAATACGCTTCTCCCCGATCAGAATTTTCGCTCCTGCCGGGAGTTTCATTTCATAGATTTTGTCGGAGTAGTTCATGGCAATGCCAAAACCATCGCGGTACTCCACAATAACGCCTGCCGGATAGTGTTCGGCTTCAACGCCGCACCGGCTGAAGAGCTTATCGAGCACATCATATTCCAATTGGCCTTCACGACTGTCGACCCCCACATAGGTGACCGAACCCTTTCCCAGCCTGCGGTAGGTTACGGCAGGTTTTCCCGCATAGAAATCGCCGCTGTGCGTCGCCCAGCTTTCTGTGCCTGTGGCAGGCTTCAGGATCTCTCCCCAGCTTGTCCAGCCGTATTTCTGCTGTCCCATCCTGATGGTATCGGGCGCATGAGGCATCAGCAGATCATAAAATTCGATTTGCGAGCCGATCAGATCATAGATTGGCTGAGCGAACGGAGCTTCCCACAAATGGCCCTGGCTGTCCTGATGGCCGGTGCGGCAGCTCAGCACCAGGTTTCCGCCGTTTTTTACATAGCCCGTAAGCTTCGCGATGAGCTCGCGGCTGATTTGCTGGTATGCCGGCGCTACAATGAACAGATACGCGGAAAAGTCCATCGTATCGCGAATAAAATCGACCGGAGCGCCAAACGATTTCAGAGCACTGTAATATTTCAGCACATGTTTTTCCGTGTTCCACTCGGTGGTCTGGCGGTTCTGCTCAATGGCCGCCATATTGTCGGGATCGAACAAAACAGCCGTCTTCCGTTTCAGGTACCTGTCGGGCACTTTAGATGAAGCCTGGTTTTTCCGGATCAGGTTAATTTCTTCGATAAACTTTTGGTATTCCAGTCCGCCGGGAGTCGGCGTAACTCCGTCATAGCCCACAATGCCGTAATGGTATTGTTCATAGCCGTAGACAGGCGCCCTGAAACGGTAAGTACACGCAAATTTGCTTCCTCCGGCAAACACATGCCAGAGCCAAAGCCTCACCGCGCCCGGCAGTGGCTGGGAATTGATTTTTCCCCAGTTCACCTGTCCCGGCTGCAGTTCCATCACGCCGTACAGCGGAGACAAGGGCCTGAAAAAGTCGTTCGCCATCCCGATCCGGGTGTAGTCTCCCAGGCGGTATCCTTTCTCTCCAATGCCCATGGCATCCCCATAAACCATGTAACGGGTGTAGGAAATAAAATCCATTTCGCGGCTCATACCAATATAACGGCCGCTGTATACCGGAACATAATTGGAAGTGATCCACTGACCGGCCCTGGCATATTGGCGGATGGTCTTTGCCTGTTCGTCCAGGAAAGAAGCGGTTTCCGCATCGCAGAACCGGCCATGGTCCAGCTTCTGGTATAAATTCATTCCCCATTGTTTGTATTTGGGAATATTGATCTGGTCAAAGCTGCTGTAGGTTCCGCTCCAAAAGTCGGTTCCCCAGGCTTTATTCAGGGCATCCACCGAGCTGTACTTTTCTTTCAGCCAGGTGCGGAAACGCTGTTGCGCATCCGCTCCGTAATCGACGTTCGACCAAGGCTCATTGTCGAGCTGCCAACCCATAATCCGCTCGTCCTGTCCGTAATGCCTGGCCAGTTCGGTGATCATTTTTAGTGAATATTCCCGGTAAAAATCGCTTGAAAAAGAAGCATGCTGACGTCCTCCGTGATCATAGGTTGTGCCGTCTTCATTGGTTTTCAACACTTCCGGATGCTTTCGTACCAGCCATACGGGCGGGGTAGCCGTCGAGGTGCACATAATTACCTTCAGCTTGTATTTCGCAGCCAGCGCCACCGCCCGGTCGAGCCAGGCAAAATCATATTTTCCTTCTTCCGGCTCAAGCTGCGCCCAGGCAAATTCAGCAAAATGGGTGAATTCGAAGCCCATTTCGGCCATCTTTTTCAAATCGCGCTCCCACTGCGATTCATCCCAATGCTCGGGGTAATAATAGGCACCGACTGTGGTCAATTCACTGGCAGGGGAGAATACACTGCTCTCCTGCGCGTTTGCAGAAAAGCCAGCTACCAGTAAAAGAAAAATCAGCTTGTATGTTTTCATACGTTGGCTCGTTTCATACATTTTTTACATATGCTTTCAGATTTATAAAAGTAATAAATATCTTTTATTTTATTATTCCACCCAAACGATAGCAGCATTCAGCGCCCGGAAGCAGGGGGATCGCTTCAAAACGAACAGGACCTGTTATGCGTTATAACGGGTCCTGTTCGTTCCTGAAATTCATCCGTTTCCTTCAAACGGGCTTTTCAGCCCGTACTGCTCAGGTCCCCCTTGTAGACCGTTACAACCGTCCGCATACTGTTCAGTTCATCCTTGCTTTGCGGAATGACATCAGAAACAGCTTTTGGCCCGTAGAAAGCTTTTGAAGCATTTACTTGCGTAGACTGTTTTTGGAGTAAGTCCAAATCGATCTGATCTCCGCGAATAGAACCGGTGCATTCAACGAATACCAGGCCGACGAAGCAGAAATTTGACACCAACATTTTTAGGGGGGTGAGAATGAGCTCAGGTTAATATTTTTCATATCTTTGGGTTTGACGGGAATTGTAATTCCCAATAGTTGATTTTGGTTTTTTGGCTGCGTTCGGTCTGGGTGGGCGGAACGCAGCTTTCATTTTTCAGAATACCAAAAGACAGGATCGCTTCTGTTTTTTTTATAATAAGATCCGTTATGACACGAATTTCTTAATTAAAGATACGGTTCTAAAGAGATTCAAGTCAAGTTTCAGGATCACTATTTTATGAAGGTGCCGTTTTCTATTACGAACCCCCCGTTTAGACTAACGAACGAAACATTTGGTCGCAAATAATCCCAAAAAGAACCCGTGTTTAAACTCCGTTTTCCCTGTCACTACTTTGTAAAGCGGATCGCTATGTTCGCGGCATTAGTTCCTGTATTGACGTCAAAACTCAAAGAGCCATTCTTATCGCTTTTGAGGGTTTTAAAAGGCTGACCGTTTAACTCGACAGCATAGCGGCTTTCGGACTTCAATCCTGATACACCATAGTTTACCTTCCCTGCAGCGGGAAATGTGGATTGATTCCAGACACGTCCCTTTTCATCCCATTTCTTAATCTCGACGGAAAGGTTTTTCTTTCCTGAAACCCGAACCTGCAGCGAACAGCTATCGTCATCTGCATGAAAGTATTCCAGCATATCCGGTGATGCACTGAACCCGAAATCGTTCGCGGAAGCCAGTTTGAACTGAGAATTTGAAACAGAATAATGACCGCTGTCCAGGCCGATAACCAGCTTCTCTGCTCTGAAGCGGTAATTCAGCCTGGTACCT
>JBCFBK010000100.1:0-5648 GCA_038562555.1 Prolixibacteraceae bacterium
TACCTGCTCGCTCATGCGGTCTCTCCATGGTAAAGTGACCTTACAGTTACTCAAATTCGACCAATACCTGATTTGATTCAACGGTAGTTCCCGGCCTGACGTGGACTGACTTAACGAGCCCGTCGGCAGGTGCCTTATATTCGCTTTCCATTTTCATGGCTGACATGATAACGGCTGTCTGCCCTTTTTGTACGTGTTGTCCGGCTTCGACCAGAACTTTTACGATCTTTCCGGGCATTGGCGCTGTAATCCTGTTTGTTCCCTGAATCACGCCGCCGTTGCCGCGGTTACGGATATACCGGGAAGCAGCGTCAATAACTTCCGGTTCGTAAGTATGATATAAGGTATACGCGGTATACACCTTTGGTCTTGAAGCAGGAACAAGTGTGATGTTGTGCGAACGGTTGTTAACCAGGATGGAAAAGGCTCCTTCATCGTTGTGCATCAGGTCAACCTGATAAAGCTGATCATCGATCATCACCTCCAGCAGATTTTCATTTTGGTTCAGGATCTTAATTCTTGCAACCCGGTCATTTAGTTTGATTTCAACAGGCATCTTTAGTTAGTTTAGAGACGGTCAAGATTCTTTTGATAGGTATATTTTTTCCAACGGTTTTCAGCCGGATTCAGCTGTTTGGAAGGAATAATCTTGTTCAGGCGGTTCAAATAATCAATATAAGTGGCCAAAATGACCATGTCTTCCGTTTCGCTGTCACACTGTTCCTCCCGGAATAAGACTTCTTTATTTTTTTCTATGAAATTCGTATCGTAGGTTCCTTTTCGAAAGTCGTCCGAATCCATGATCCTTTCCAGGAACTTCAGCGTAGTTTTTAAGCCGGTGATCTTGTACTCATACAGGGCCCTTCGCATACGCTGGATGGCTTCGTCCCGGTTCTGCGCCCAGACAATCAGCTTGGAGATCATGGAGTCGTAATAGATCGGAATTTCATAGCCTTCGTAGACATACCCATCGGTGCGTACGCCAAGTCCGAGAGGCTCCGTGATTGAATGGATCCGTCCCGGGTTAGGGTTAAAATTGTGATCCGGATCCTCGGCATTGATCCGACATTCGATGGCATGTCCAAGCTGGTGGAGGCTTTTCTGCCTCAGGGTGAGTTCTTTGCCTTCCGCAATTAAAATCTGCTGCTTGACCAGGTCTACTCCGGTTACCCTTTCGGTGATCGGATGCTCCACCTGCAAACGCGTATTCATTTCCAAAAAATAGTAGTTAAGCTTGTTATCGACGAGAAACTCAATGGTCCCTGCTCCGGTATAAGCCACTGCTGCGGCAGCTTCAACGGCGTGTCTGCCCATCTTTTCGCGTAACGCCGGTGTTAAAAGGGGAGAGGGGGTCTCTTCAACCATTTTCTGATGCCGTCGCTGGATGGAACATTCCCGTTCGAATAAGTGGATGATATTGCCGTGTTGATCACCCAATACCTGGAATTCGATGTGGTGCGGTGAGGCGATGTACTTCTCGATATAAACGGCATCGTCGCCAAAGGAAGCGAGCGCTTCGGAACGGGCGGCACGCAACGATCCGAGGATTTCATTTTCATCATGAACCAGCCTCATTCCTTTCCCTCCTCCGCCGGCTGAAGCTTTTATCATGACCGGAAGGCCTATTTCACTGATCGTGGCGAACGCTTCTGTTTCCGACGTGATTGGCTTGGTAGTTCCCGGTACAACCGGGATGCCGGCCTTAAGCATCGCTTTTCTGGCTTCGATTTTATTGCCCATTCGGTCGATTACGTCGGCCGAAGGACCAATGAAAATCAGGTTATGTTTACAACATAACCTTTCAAAATCAGCATTTTCCGATAAAAAACCATATCCCGGATGAATCGCGTCGGCATTGGACCGAAGCGCGACTTCAATGATCTTTTCCGCATTCAGATAGCTTTCCCGTGAAGGAGAAGGCCCGATGTAATAGGCTTCATCAGCATACCTGACATGCATGGAAGTCCGGTCGGCGTCTGAGAAAACGGCAACCGAACTAATACTCATTTCCCTGCAGGTCCGCATGATCCGGACCGCTATTTCCCCCCGGTTGGCGATCAGAATTTTTTTGATTTTACCCATGTGTGAATAATTTGCTTTTCAGTTTGTCACATAGCATACTAATAACCTTTTTTTCCTGAAAATGTTTGATAATAAAACACGGGAGGCATCGCCCGTTCCGTCCCCGGTATTATGAACGGCCGGAATACCGGTCAGGTGCGCTGATTTGTTTTCCGTTTCTTTTCGAAATTTATTGGCTATTTATATCCGTTAAGGTAAATTCGCAGTTTTGATGCAACAAACCAAAGCTGAGATGGAATTTCTACCCTTGTACCGACGAAACCTGAACATGGCTTTTCCGGTGATCCTTTCACAGATCGGGCAGGTTACTGTTGCCCTGGCCGATACGATGATGGTTGGGCACTCAGGAACAACCGATTTGGCCGCTGCATCATTCTCAAACAGCATCTTTCACGTCGGTATGCTGTTTGGCTTTGGCATCGCTATGGGAATTACTCCTTTGGTTGGAAAAACATACAGTCAGCAGAAATTCGACGAAGTCGGATCGCTCCTGAAAAACGGATTATTCCTGCACAGTCTCGCGGCCTTATGTTTGGTTATAATTATGGGCGGTGTGGGTCTTTTCCTTGGTCAGATGGGACAACCACCTGAAGTTACCCGGAAATCGGTTCCCTATTTTATGCTATTGGTAAGTTCTTTGCTTCCCCTGCTGGTTTTTTTTTCATTTAAGCAATTTCTGGAAGGCGCGGGCAATACTAAAATTGCTATGGTTATTACTTTAACCGCCAATCTGATCAATATTATCCTGAATTATATCTTCATATTCGGGAAGTTCGGATTTCCGGCTATGGGCCTGCTTGGCGCGGGGCTCGCAACGCTTTTTTCGCGGATACTGATGCCGGTTATGCTGATACCCGTGATACTGAAGAATAGAAAATATCAGCAGATTTTTGTGATGGCCCGGCGGGCACGCATAAAAGTATGCATGTTGCGCAGGATATTGGCTGTTGGTTTACCCATCGGTTTTCAGTTAATTGTTGAAGTGCTGACTTTTAGTATCGGCGCAGTGATGATGGGATGGCTTGGAAAGGAATCACTCGCGGCTCATCAGGTTGCCCTGGGTCTGGCGTCTTTCACTTACATGATTAGTCTCGGAGTTGGGGCAGCTGCCACAATTCATGTGAGTCATGAGATGGGAACCCGTAATTATCCGCTTATCCGAAAAATCATTTACGCGTCGCTGCATCTGGTTGTCCTGTTCATGTCGTTGATGGGCCTGCTGTTTATCGTTTTGCGTAATTACCTGCCCTACCTGTTTACGGACGATACGGGCGTGATCCGGATTGCAGCGGGGCTTCTTGTAGTAGCGGCGCTGTTTCAGGTATTTGACGGCGTTCAGGTTATTCTTTTGGCGGCCTTACGCGGGCTGGCTGATGTGAAAGTGCCGATGTGGATGGCCTTTTTCTCCTATACCCTGGTCGGTCTGCCTGTATGCTACGGGTGTGCGTTTGTGCTGAACTTCGGAGCGTGGGGTATCTGGGCCGGATTCTTGGCCGGACTGGCGGTAGCTGCATTTTTGTTTGGTCTAAGGCTAAAGAAAATAATCCGCTTGCAAAGCGTCTAAAAAAAAGAGAGGGTTACCATCGCCATGATAACCCATTGTTCATAATTTAGCTTAGTTAGATCAGAAAATAGATATTGGTTTAAAGAGAAAAGGTATTTTTTAGATCTTATATTCTAAGTCATGTATTTAGAATTGCCTTGCTAAGATAACACATATTTTATTCCTGCGTTAAAAAATCCTTAAAAATTCTTAACAAATCGAAAACATTGTAATTTTACCTATTTGTAAGTTCTTGTTTTTCAGTGCTTAAAAAATGGAAATATGTTGTAGAATATATTGGAAGAAAGGCTTTGTCCCGGCTCTTAGTTTTGAACATACATACAATGCGACCCGGTGGAAACCTGTTCTTACTGGAAATTTTCGTCGGTAAAAGATAAAAAGATATGATTATATTCAGCTGAAGCAGTATTTTTACTTTTTTATATTTGCATCATGAATTTATATAACCGCGATAGCAGGGAAGTACTTAAAAAGAGGCTGATGGAAGAAATGTTCAGTCGCACTACCATTTCTTTTTACAGGTATGTGAGGTTTGGTGATCCAAAGCAAATCCGTGACTTACTTTTCATGCAATGGTCTGAAATGAATTGCCTGGGGCGGATTTATATTGCGCGGGAGGGGATTAACGCTCAAATGAGTGTTCCTACTCATTGTCTGCCTGAATTTTTGGAAAAGCTGGAACAGCATCCGGGGCTGGAAAATTTGCCTGTCAAGTATGCGATCGAAGATAACGGAAAGTCTTTTTATAAACTTACCGTAAAGGTACGTCCTAAAATTGTTGCTGACGGACTGAATGATGACGCTTTTGACGTGACGAATGTTGGCAGGCATCTCACAGCACACGAGTTCCATGATCTGATTGGACATCCGGATGTGGTTGTGGTCGATATGCGTAATCATTATGAGAGTGAAGTTGGTCACTTTCGCGGCGCTGTCTGTCCTCCGGCTGATACCTTCAGGGAGGAGATCAATATGGTCGTCGATCAGCTTGAAAATAAAAAGGGCAGGAAGATATTACTATACTGTACCGGAGGTATCCGCTGCGAAAAGGCCAGTGCTTTTTTAAAGCATCATGGTTTTAATGATGTGAACCAACTCCACGGCGGCATCATCGAGTATGCCCGGAAAATCCGGCAATTGGGTCTGGAATCAAAATTCATCGGGAAAAACTTTGTTTTTGACGAGCGAATGGGAGAGTCGGTTAACGGAGAGATTATTGCGCATTGTCATCAGTGCGGGAAAAAATGCGATACCCAGATTAACTGTGCCAACGACCTCTGTCACATCCTCTTCATTCAGTGTGAAACATGCGCTGCTAAATATAAAGGGTGCTGCAGCGATGAATGCAGGAGTGTGTTGCTGATACCGGATAGCGATCGCAAGGCATTTGCTCCTTCCTTTCAACGCCGGTTCGGAAACAGGAAAGCTTTTAGGACAGATTTGGAATGTTTTATTTAAGCGAGGGCAGACTGAGCGGGAGACTACGCCGGGTGGATAAAACGACAAATGTAAATGAGCACAAATTGCGGATGACTGGATACTATGTATAACAATTTTTGGAGAGATGCCGGCAAACCATTACTGGCTCTTGCCCCGATGGAAGATGTCACCGATACCTCTTTCCGCGAGTCCATCGCCTTGATTTCAGGGGCGGGGTGCCTTCATGTCTTGTTCACGGAGTTTACAGCAGTCGACGGTTTGAACCACCCGGTCGGGAAGAAGCGCGTTTCGGAACGGCTGTACGTCAGCCCGCAGGAGCGAAAAGTGCTTAAAGAGAAAGGCATCAGGCTGGTTGCCCAGATCTGGGGGAATAAACCAGAGGTGTTTCGCAAAGTGGCAGCGGAGATAACTGCCGAATATGATTTCGACGGACTGGATATTAACATGGGCTGCCCGGTAAAAAATGTAGTTAGTGTCGCTAAGAAAACTCCCTAAATTTTGATTATTCATAACGCATATGAATAAAAGAGGGTGGTGTTACACGATTTTGGTCAGGTTCTTC
>JBCFBK010000027.1:0-1438 GCA_038562555.1 Prolixibacteraceae bacterium
ATCCCGCCCGTTAAGAAACGCGATGCTGAAATAAGGGATACGGTCGAACCGCTTTATCCTGCCGATGATATTTACGGATATCTGCCGGTTGATCTGAAGAAGCCTGTGCATGCACGGGCCATCATTGAGCGGCTTGTCGACGGAAGCGCTTTTCAGGAATTTAAGTCCATGTACGGAAAAACGCTGATCACTGGCTTTGCTGCGATTAAAGGAATGCCGGTGGGGATTCTCGCTAATCAGGGGTTTCTTACGGCTGAAAGCGCCCGGAAAGGCGCGCATTTTGTCCAGCTATGCAACCAGCGGCTGATCCCGATGTTGTTTCTTCAGAATATCACCGGATTTGCGGTGGGTAAAAAACACGAACATGAAGGCATTGCCCGCGACGGCGCCAAACTGATAAACGCCGTAGCCAATGCAACCGTACCCAAAATTACGCTTATTACAGGCAGTTCTTTCGGAGCGGGAAACTATGCCATGGCGGGCCGGGCTTACGACCCGGATTTTTTGTTTATGTGGCCGCATGCGCGTATCGGCGTTATGGGCGGTGAACAGGCTTCGGGCGTATTGCAGCATATCGGGAGCGGCGAGACAAAAAACGGCCTGCCGGATCAATTCGAACAGGAAAGCTCCGCGTGGTACAGTTCCTCGCGGTTATGGGACGATGGGATTATCGATCCGGCCGATACCCGCGACATATTGGGGCTGGCTTTTTCGGTAACCTTGAATCAGCATCCTGAAAAAGGCGCGTACGGTGTTTTCAGGATGTAAGACCTGGCGTGAGGAGCTGTGTAAAAAAAGATGTTATTTGTAAGAGAATGAGCGAATTCAGAAATATACGACTGACCATCCGTGGTAACCGGGCCGATCTGCTGCTGTCCCGGCCCGGAAAGCATAACGCTCTAAATCCGGAAACGATCGAGGAGCTTCATCAGGTGCTGACTGATCTGGAAAAGCGGAACGATCTGTTGTTTGTTGTATTGGCGGGTGATGGCCCTTCGTTTTGCTCCGGCGCCGATCTGGAATGGTTTGCAGGGTCCGCGGACCGGGAGCAGTCGGAGGTGAGACTGGAGTATGAACGACTGGCTCTCCTGCTCGGAAGGTTTTCCCGACTCCGGCAGATCACCTTTGGTGTCGCCCATCATCAGGTGTTGGGGGGAGCGAACGGACTGCTGTCCGTTTGCGATTTTACCATAGCAGACGAAACGACCTCCTTTGCATTCAGTGAAGTGAAGCTGGGTATCGTGCCGGCTATTATTATGCCTTTTGTTGCGAAGAGAATGGATGTCAGGTATTTGCGTAAGCTAATGTTTTCGGGACAGCGGTTTGGAGCTGCTGAAGCTCAGCTTACCGGGCTGATTGATTTCATTGCAGGCACCAACGGACGGATGAAACTCGTTGATGAATTGATCCGGGAACTGGAGGCGGCGTCTCCGACGGC
>JBCFBK010000027.1:1448-71890 GCA_038562555.1 Prolixibacteraceae bacterium
TGTACAGTGAAGAAGGGCGCGAAGGCTTGCGGGCTTTCCTGGAAAAACGGAAACCCGACTGGGTACATCATTAAAACAACAGCATGTTTCAAAAGATATTAATTGCCAACCGTGGAGAAATCGCTGTCCGTATTATCCGGACAGCCCGCAAAATGGGAATTCTTACCGTGGCTGTCTATGCGGAAGACGATTCAGCTTCTTTGCATGTTTCGTTGGCGGATGAGGCCCTTTTACTGCCGGGCACGCACCTGGACGAAACCTATATGAACCAAAAGCTGCTCATCAGGCTGGCCATCGAGGTCGGGGCCGATGCCATACATCCCGGATATGGTTTTTTATCGGAGAATGCCGGTTTTGCAAAGACGGCCGAAGAGGCAGGATTGGTCTTCATCGGGGCCACGCCTGCACAGATTGCCCTGATGGGGAAGAAAACAGCCGCGGTCGATTTTGCCAAAAGTCTGGGTATTCCCGTTATTCCCGGAAAACAGGGAAGGGAGGAAGAGTTGCTCAACGGAAACGGTTTGCCGGAATTTCCGGTTTTGGTAAAAGCTGCCTCCGGCGGGGGCGGCAAAGGCATGCAGATTGTCAACGAAGCCGGCGATTTGCAGGCAGCGCTTCAGCGGGCGGGGCGGCAGGCGAAAAAATACTTTAACGACGGAACACTGTTTGTTGAAAAATATGTTCCTGATGCCCGGCATATCGAAGTTCAGGTGATGGGTGACGGAAAGGGTGAAGTTGTCCACCTTTACGAAAGGGAATGCAGCACGCAGCGGCGTTACCAGAAGCTGATCGAGGAATCGCCGGCAACCGCGGTTTCCGCTGTCTTAAGGCAACGCTTGTATGAGTTCGCCTTGCGGATTGCCCGGTCGGTTGCGTACCGGGGCGCCGGAACGATTGAGTTTCTGGTCGATCAGCAGGAGAATTGCTACTTTCTGGAGATGAACACCCGGCTTCAGGTAGAACATCCCGTTACGGAGAGTGTCACCGGGCTTGACCTGGTAGAATGGCAAATCCGGATAGCCGCGGGACTTGGACTTCCACTGAAGCAAAAAGATATTGAATTGAGGGGACATGCCATCGAGTTGCGCATCTGCGCAGAGGATCCTGCTGCCGGTTTCATGCCTTCGTCGGGCGCCATCCCGGCTGTTGACATCCCTGATTCGGTGCGCTGGGACAGCTATTTCAGGGAAAAGATGGTCGTGTCTTCAGCGTATGATTCCCTGTTGGGCAAGCTCATCGTACATGATGATTCAAGACAGGGCGCAATAAAAAAAATGACCGGAGCGCTGGAAAATTTACTTATAGGTGGTGTGAAAACCAATCAGTTGTTCCTTTTGGAGGTGATCGGCAGTGAAACATTCCGAACAAATAGGATGACTACCTGTTTTTTAGAGAAGCAGGTAATTGATTTGCTGAATTTATCAGGGGGCGCACGAAAGATGATTCCGGTGGAAATGTTGTTGGCCGCCTGCCTGATGCATCATTACTACCGTCCTTTTAAAAAAGAAGATTTATGGTTCAAAGGCGGTCACTGGCGAATCCATACAGATTTACAACTTGTAATGGATAACATAAATTACCGTTTTTCCGTTTTACAAAGGGACAGAAAGTATAAGTTGCAGTTTGCGGGAAAAAGGGTAGAACTTTCTGATGTGCATTTCGGGGAGAAGAAGATCATCTTTAAACTGGATGATCGTTTTTATGAGGTGAAGGTGTTTGATGATCAGGGGATCACCAATGTTCAATACCGTGCCCATCAGTTCAGAATACAAAACAGTTGGTTTGCGGGTCAGGCTGAACGTGGCAGAGCGGATGGATCCCGGGCCGGCGAAATTCCGGCTGCAATTTCAGCCGGTTTGTTCGGAAAAGTGGTTGATGTTTTGATCGAGCCCGGAGATCAGGTAATAAAAGGGCAGAATTTACTGATTTTAGAGTCGATGAAAATGGAATTTACAATTCAAAGTCCGGCTGATGCGACCATAAAGGCCATCCGCGTTTCAAAAGGGACGATGGTAAAGGATACAGAAATATTGTTGGATCTCGAATCCTGAAACGATAGATCAATTATGAATGCACTATTGAAGCAAATACACCACGAAGTAAGAGCCCGGGTTAAGGCTTTTGCCGTAGAGAGAATCAAGCCTGTTATTGGTAATTTTGAAGCGTTGGAGGAGTTTCCCATCGAACTGGTTCAGGCAATGGGAAGCCTGGAGTTGTTTGGTATGCAGGCCCCCGTTGAATACGGAGGGCAGGGCAGTGACTATCTTTCCTTTATTATTGCAGTGGAAGAACTGGCACGGGTCGACAGTTCAATGGCCGCCACGTTGGCTGCGCATAATTCGCTCGGTGTAGGTCCCATCCTGGAATTTGGAACCGAAGAGCAGAAAAAAGAATATCTGCCTGAGCTGTGTACAGCACAGAATCTTTGGGCATTCGGGCTTACCGAGGAGAATGCAGGTTCCGATGCGCAGGGAGTCGAAACGGTTGCCGAAGAGAAAGAAGACGGATGGCTGGTAAATGGCCATAAAAAGTATATTACCAATGGCGCTTCGGAAATCGCAAAAGGTATTAGCTTTGTAGCTCAAACCGGAATGCGTCCCGACGGAAAGAAGGAATTCACGGCTTTTCTGGTATCGAAAGGTACACCCGGCTATACCCGCGAATACATGAAAAATAAATTACTTTGGCGGGCTGCTGATAACGGAATGATTTATTTCAAAAACTGTTTCATTCCAAAGGCAAACCAGTTGGGAGACCGCGGGCAGGGGATCAAGATCATGCTGAAAACGATCGATTCGGGGCGTTTATCGATTGCCGCTATGGGACTTGGACTGGCACAGGGAGCTTACGATATGGCTGTTGCTTTCGCAAAAAAGCGAAAACAATTTGGCAAGGCATTGGCTGATTTTCAAACGATTTCATTTAAATTGGCCGATATGGCCATGAAAATAGAACATGCGCGATCCTTTTTGTATCACGCCTGCTGGCTAAAGGATCAGATGCAGCCGTTCGGGAAGGAGTCGGCGATGGCAAAACTTTTCTGTTCGCAGGTAGCCGGTGAAGTTGCCAGTGAAGCCTTGCAGATTTTTGGCGGTGCAGGATTTTTCAGGAATGATGAATATCCGATCGAGAAGTTCTTTCGCGACCAGCGGTTGCTGTCGATCGGTGAAGGAACCTCGGAGGTATTGCGCATGGTCATCTCCCGCGCTGTTTTAAAAGACTGATATGGAAAAAGACCGCAAGCTCGAACATATTCAGATGGCTTTTGATTCGCAGACCCTGCCGGTGATGCAGGACCGGCGTTTCGTCTATGAACCCTTACTGGCTGCCCATCCTGCCGGGAATTATCCGGCTATTCCTTTTCTGAATAAGATTTTGCGGGCGCCGTTCTGGATTTCGAGCATGACGGGGGGCACGGGGATTTCAAAAACCGTTAACCGGAACATAGCACGGGCATGTCAGGAATTTGGGCTGGCTATGGGTCTGGGCTCCTGCCGCAAGATCCTGTTCGACAAAACGCACTGGATTGATTTCGATGTACGCGGGGAATTGGGTGACGACCGTCCTTTATGGGCAAACCTGGGTATTGCACAGGTGGGCCAACTGCTGAAGGAGGGAAAGGAACAACTGATGGTTGATTTGATCGGCGAATTGCGGGCCGACGGGTTAATCATCCATGTCAATCCCCTGCAGGAATGGTTCCAGCCTGAAGGCGACCTGATAGACCGGCCGCCACTGGACACTATACGTGAATTGATGTCAAAAACTGATCTTCAACTGATTGTTAAGGAAGTAGGACAGGGGATGGGCATTGAAAGCATCAGGCAACTCCTTAAGCTGCCATTAGCGGCGGTCGAGTTTGCTGCTTATGGAGGAACCAATTTTTCAAAGCTGGAGTTATTGCGCGACAGTCCGCAGATCATGGAGCTTTATCAGCCATTTGTTGGTATAGGACAAACAGCAGCACAGATGGTCCGGTCGGTTAACCAGCTGGTGGACGAAATAGAACCGGCCTGCAATCAGGTGATTATTTCAGGGGGTATAAAAAATTATCTGGATGGCTATTATCTGGTTTCGCTGTGCCGCCTGCCTGCTGTTTTTGGTATGGCTTCGCCGGTGTTGAAATATGCCACAGGCGACTATGAAACGCTGCGGCTGTATGTGCAAAACCAAATCACAGGATATCGTTTGGCGCAGGCCTACCTGCGGCTGAACCCGGAGTATGAAGGAGAATAAGACCATATCGGGGTTTTCCAAACTTTCAAGAGCCGAAAAAACAGCGTGGCTGATGCGGCAAATGCGGCTTGATCCATCGACCCCCGGACTCCTGTCCGCTTTTGAGCTTGGGGACGAGGGCTTACAGCACATCATTGCCGACCTGAGCGAAAATCAGTTATCCAACTTCCATTTGCCTTTTTGTGTGGCTCCCAATTTCCTGGTTAACGGGAACATAAGCGTCTTCCCGCTGGTAACCGAAGAAAGTTCGGTCGTGGCAGCACTGGCAAAAGCAGCCGGTTTCTGGGCCCAAAGGGGTGGTTTTCATGCGGAAGTCACGGGTATGGAAAAAAAGGGGCAGCTTCATTTTACGTGGAAGGGAAGCCCGGAAAAATTGCATCGCTTTTTCCCGGAGATTCAAAAGATATTACTCGAAGAGGTTTCGCCACTGACCCGGAACATGGAAAGCCGGGGTGGCGGGATCCTGAAACTGGAACTTAAGCATCTGCCGGATATTTTGGATCATTATTACCAGATCGATGCCGGTTTCAGCACCTGTAATGCCATGGGCGCCAATTTTATTAATTCCTGTCTGGAACAGTTCGGGAAAAGCCTGCGTCTCTTTTTTGCCTCCCGGATGGACTGGCCACCGGAAGAGCAGGATTGCAGCATATTGATGGCAATTTTGTCAAATTATACGCCTGACAGTAAAGTCCGCGTATGGGTCGACTGTCCGGTCGAGGACCTGACCGGCGACCTGTCTGCACATGAGCTCGCCGAAAAATTCGTCATGGCGGTTCATATTGCCCGTCATGATGTTTCCCGCGCGGTAACGCACAATAAAGGGATCTTTAACGGGATTGATGCGCTTGCCCTTGCGACCGGCAATGATTTCCGTGCCATTGAAGCCGGAGCACATGCCTTTGCCGCACGAAGCGGAAAATACCGTAGTTTGAGTGATGCCAAAATCAGCGGCGACCACTTTGTTTTTTCCATGGAAATACCCTTGGCAGCCGGTGTTGTAGGAGGGGTAACAGGCATTCACCCGCTGGCAAAGCTGGCAATGCAGATACTGGGAAATCCGACGGCGGCCGAATTGATGCAGTACATGGCTGTTGCGGGACTCGCGTCAAACTGGTCGGCTGTTCGCGCATTGGTCACTACGGGGATCCAAAAAGGGCATATGAAGATGCACCTGAGCAATATTTTGAATGGTTTTCAGGCCACGGATGAACAAAAACAGGCTGTCAGGGCTTATTTTCAAGACCGGGAAGTTAGTTACGCGGAAGTGGAACATTACCTGAAAAATTATGCAGGACATTAAACAGACCTATTATGCGCACGGAAAGCTGCTGCTCACGGCCGAATACTTTGTTTTGCACGGAGCCAAAGCCATTGCCTTGCCCTTGCAATACGGCCAAAGGATGGATGTGACGGAAGGACGCGTTGGCGGAATACTGAGCTGGAAAGCTTTTATGCAGGAGGGTCTTTGGTTTTCGTGTGACCTGGGCCTGCCCGGTTTTGAGATCCTCAACAGTTCAGATCAGGAAAAGGCGACGATCCTGCAGGAGATATTCCGTACGATCGCACAGATGAAGCCTGACTTCCGCCTGGAAGATGCGCTTGAGGTGCATACCCGTATTGATTTTAACAATCAGTGGGGACTCGGAAGCAGCAGTACGCTTATTGCCAACCTGGCTGCATGGAGCGGGATTGATGCATACCGGCTTAATGAATTGATTTTTAACGGCTCAGGTTTCGATATCGCCTGTGCAACCGCCAACGGCCCGATTCTTTACCGGAAAGATCAATTGCCGGAACCGGTAAACCTCGAATATCCTTTTCTGGATCATCTTTATCTGATTTATTCAGGTTCGAAAAAAAGCACCCGCAATGAAGTCAGGCGTTTTTTGAACGGTGATTCGATTCAGAAGCAGGAAATAGCGCAAATGGACCAGCTTACCGAACAGATTGCAAAAACCGGCGACTTAGCTGATTTTCAGAAACTGATCGCTGAACATGAAAAGCTGGTGTCGGCCCTGCTGCATATTCCCCGCGTTAAATCAGCCTGGTTTTCCGATTTCGAGGGTGAAGTAAAATCGCTGGGGGCCTGGGGAGGCGATTTTTATCTCGTAGCCACCAGGCTCGAAGACCGGGAGGTACTGCATTATTTTAAAGAGAAGGGATTACGGGTGGTTTTCCCGTGGAAAGAGTTGGTACTGAACAGAAAAGAACCCATATACAGTGAGTAAGATGCAGTCGTGCTGGTCGTGTCCCTCAAATATCGCACTTGTGAAATACTGGGGGAAACGGGAGGGGCAGTTGCCGCTTAATCCCTCCCTGAGTTTTAGTTTAAAGGAAGCCCGTACGACCACCCGTGTAGTTGTACATCAGAAAAGCACCGGGAGTCATGTTTTTTTATTTGAAGGAAAGCCTTCAATATTTTCGGAACGGATTGAAAATTACCTCTGTGCGTTGAAGGACGAAATACCCTGGATCAGCCGGTATGCCTTTCACATTGAAAGTACCAATACCTTCCCGCATTCGGCCGGTATCGCATCATCGGCTTCCGCATTCGGGGCGCTGGCTTTATGCCTGGCCGACCTCGACCGGCAGTTTGGAGAAACATCAGACGATCAGTTTTACCAACGGGCATCTCAGTTGGCGCGTATGGGAAGCGGGAGCGCGGCCCGGTCGGTATACCCCGGCTTTAGCTGGTGGGGATATTCACCTGCTTTGCAGGGTTCGTCGGATGAATACGCCATACCTGTCAACGGGAAGATCTTTCCGGGCTACAGCCAGTTACGGGACGCCGTTCTGCTGGTCGATTCGGCAAAAAAAAGTGTTTCCAGTTCGGCCGGGCACCAGCTAATGGAGAATCATCCCTATCGGGATAAACGGATTGAACAGGCCAATGTCCATGCTGAAGAACTGCTGAGGATTATGCAGACCGGGAGGTATGATGAGTTCTTTCAGTTGGTTGAACAAGAAGCATTCAGCCTTCATGCCCTTATGATGAGCTCTGTTCCTCCTTATCTGCTGCTGAAGCCAAACAGTATACGGATCATTGAAAAAATCAGGGATTTCAGAAATCAGTCACATTTACCGGTAGGCCTGACGATCGATGCCGGACCAAATATTCACCTTTTATATTTAAGCGAAAACCGGGACGCAATTCAACGGTTTATTGAAACGGAATTACTTTCTTTGACCGAAAACAGGGCATGGCTCGATGACCGTATCGGCGACGGGCCTGTAAAAGTGGAATGAGCAAATACAGAATTTTTTAAGAGGAATTCTGTTCTTAAGGAGATTATCGCATGAAGGCATTTTTTGCAAAACTGTTATTGTTTGGCGAATACGGACTTATGTTTGGAGCCAGGGCATTAGCCCTGCCTTTTAACCGCTACAGCGGAATGCTGGTCAAGCCTGGGGCCACAGCGTTTGACACGGATGCCCGTCAAAGTTCCGTTGAACTGGAACGTTTTGCCTCCTGGTTTCAGCATGAGCAACTGAATGCAAAAATGAACTTCCCGCTCGACCTGGAGCGGCTCCGGCAGGACATCACCGGGAATCTCTATTTCCGCTCGGATATTCCCCTGGAATACGGCTTGGGCAGTTCGGGAGCGCTTTGCGCCGCCTTGTTCGATGAATACAGCATTTATTGCAGGGATCCGTTGTATGTTGGAAAAAAACATAGTCTGCCTGAAGCACTCAAACACGACTTTTCCGTGATGGAATCATACTTTCACGGGAAGAGTTCCGGTTTGGACCCGCTGGTTTCGTTTTTCCACCAGCCGGTGCTGTTTGAAAATAATCACATCCTGTTACCGCACGTAACGAATGAAAAGCTGGGTTTTCAGGTTTGCCTGATCGACACCGGCGCACCCGGTGCTACCTCCCCGCTGGTGAGCCGTTTCCTTGAAAAAATGCAGGATCCTGATTTTAATCTGGTTTTCAACAGCGATTATTTGCCGGCAAATGACGGGGCTGTTCAGGCCTTCCTGGCCCGGCAGCCTGACCAATTATTCCGGTATCTGCGGCTGATTACGCGCTTTCAATTGGATTACCTTACAGAAATGATCCCTGCTGGGATTGCTGACCATATTGAACAACTGCTGTCGCATGGAATCTGTGTGAAACTTCTGGGGTCCGGAGGCGGCGGATTTTTGCTGGCCTTTATCCCTGCGGATGCAGATGCCGGGTTACTCCGGAACGCGCAAAGAGCCTTTTGATAAAGACTCTTTGCGCGTTTGTTTTATACTGTTTTTATGCCTGGTATCGTGACTTTTGCTTTGACTTTCCGCCGCTTGGTTATTTGTTTTTTCTTTGGACTGATGTTGATGCCCGAATTACCTACCGCCATTTCATTGACCGGGGTTTCGTCCTTTTTCAGATAGCTGTCGAGTGAAGGCTTTGTTCCCCGTTTATTCAACTGAATGATTTTCTTGACATCATCAAGTTCCAGAACAACAGGTTTCCCCCCATAAGAATTTTCGACCGTGTACCAGATTTTTTTAGTCAGAATTTCCGTTTTAAAATGTTTCGCCAGTCCTTTTTCAGTCTCCAGCATCAGCAATTCATTCGGAAAATCCTCCTGTGTTTCCAGATAGGTATCCAGTTCGTACATCAGGCAGCATTTAAGTTTGCCACACCTTCCGGCCATCTTCTCCGCATTTGGCGAAAGGCCTTGCTTGAGAGCTGCGTCTGATGTCACGCTCGAGAAATCGGTTCTCCAGGTCGAACAGCAAAGCTCCCTTCCGCAGGATCCGATCCCTCCAACGCGCCCGGCTTCCTGCCTGGCTCCGATCTGTTTCATTTCAACTTTTACCTGAAACTCCCGGGCATAGAGTTTGATCAGCTCCCGGAAGTCGACACGGTCGTCTGCGATATAGTAGAAAATCCCCTTGGCGTTATCGCCCCTGATTTCCACATCACCAATCTTCATATTCAGCCCAAGTTCGGAAGCAATTTTCCGGGCGCGTACCATAACCGGATTTTCGCGCGCACGCGAAAGCTCCCATTTTCTTTTATCAGCCTCAGTGGCTTCCCGGTATATCTTGTTCCAGGTATAACGATCGCGTTTTTTTATTTTGCGTTCAAACTGTTTTTTTGCCAGTGTTCCGGTAAGCGATACATAACCCAGGTCGTGGCCCGGTGAACAGGCAACGACAACCAGGTCGCCGATCTTTAAGGGAAGCAATTCTTCATTCTTAAAGAACTCCTTTCTTGTTCCCTTAAAACGTACTTCCACAATATTACTCAGATGACTGGTATCAGGTAAATCTTTTAGCCAGTTGTAGGTGCTCAGCATTTCAGGCCGGTCACTTACTATATTTGTTGTACATCCACTGCATCCCATATCTTTCTTGTTTTATAATAACAGACAAAAATATCTAAAATTAATGAAAGGCTCTGTATAAATTGATTCTAAATAAACTTTAGTCAGGCAACGATGCATTGCACGATAATAAAAATCGGTGGGAATTGTATCGGGATTACATCCGCTTTTTTACTTTTGCTAAAAAAACGTGCAACGGATTTTCAATATTCTTTTCGGTGGCCTGCTCCTGTTTCTTTTTCCTTTAAAGGGAGCGGCCGTAACTTTAAGTGAGCATGCCGAGGTCAGTATTCTGACCTGTGGTCCGGGCAATATGATCCATGCGGTTTACGGCCACACTGCGATCCGTTTCCATGATCCCGCCCAAAACCTGGATTTTATTTTTAATTACGGAGTGTTCAGTTTCAGCAAGCCTAACTTTGTTTACCGCTTTGCCAAAGGCCAAACCGATTATATGCTTGCTGTCGAGCGTTTTTCCGATTTTTATCAGGGATACCGGGAAGACCAGCGAAGTATCGACGAACAGGTGTTGGATCTTAGCCTTTCCGGGAAGCAGAAATTATGGGATTTTCTGGTTGAAAATGCCAGGCCTGAAAACCGGGAATACCGGTATAATTTTTTCTTTGATAATTGTGCCACGCGGGTTCGTGATGTAATCATAAGCAAGACAGAAGGTAAAATCAGCTTCCCGGAGCAGGGCAGCGATATGACCTTCCGGCAGCATATCAATCATTATCAAAAGGTGCTTCCGTGGACTGACTTTGGGATTGACCTGGCCCTGGGAAGACCAACCGATGCGGTCGCCACGGCCTTTCAGGAGATGTTCCTGCCTGATTTTTTGATGGAGCATTTTGGAAAAGCGCGGATTGAAACGGCTGGAGGAACTAAGCCACTGGTTAAAGAAGCCCGCACGCTGTATGAGCCGAAACAAAAATCGTCTTCGTTCGGCCTGATTACGCCTCTGGTTGTGTTTACGCTTCTGTTTATAGCTGTTTTGCTGATCAGCGTCAGGGAATACCGAAGGAATATCAGAAATTATCTTCCCGATTACCTGTTGCTGTTTCTGACCGGGCTGATTGGGGTTGTCGTGATTTTTTTAATGAACTGGTCGGAACATCCGGCGGTACAGGCGAACTATAATATGGTGTGGGCGGTACCGCTTAATCTGCCTTTTTTGTTTGTCTGGATGGTCAAAAAATGGCGTTCTGCAGTTCGCTGGTATTGGGTGGCTCTGACGGTATGGCTGATCCTGTTTTTACTAACCGGTTTCTTACTCCCGCAAAGTTTTCACCCGGCCATATACCTGATCGTACTGATGATGCTTTGCCGCTCAGTTCTGCACACGCTTCATCTGTACGGGGAAAGAAAAGCATCTGGGTTCAAGGGTTTTTATCTTGTGTCTTGATACTTGTGTCTTGTGTCTGTTTCAAATTGTTGAAAAGTTTCGCTGAACAATTCTCCGCCGTTGGGCTTTCTTGTTAGCACATCTTTTATCTTTGTTAATCAGATTAAATCAGGAATTGATTTTGACGGAAACAAAAAAATATGTTGAGACCCCTTTGATGAGGCAGTATTATCAGGTCAAAGGGAAGTACCCGGATGCTGTTTTACTTTTCCGGGTAGGTGATTTTTATGAGACTTTTGGTGAGGACGCCATTAAGACAGCCGGTATCCTGGGCATCACGTTAACCCGGCGGGCAAACGGATCGGCCAGTTTCGTCGAACTGGCAGGGTTTCCCTATCATGCGTTGGATACCTACCTGCCTAAGCTGGTCAGAGCCGGCCAGCGGGTGGCGATTTGCGAGCAGCTCGAAGACCCGAAACTCACCAAAAAAATCGTGAAGCGGGGGATCACTGAACTGGTAACCCCCGGCGTGTCGATCAACGATAATATGTTGGAACATAGGGAGAACAATTTTCTTGCCTCCGTTCATTTTGACCGGAAAATGGCAGGAGTTGCCTTTCTCGATATTTCAACCGGCGAGTATATGGCAGCCGAGGGCAGCTTTGAGTATGTCGATAAATTATTGAATTCCTTTAAGCCCAAAGAAGTCCTTTTTCAAAGAGGAAGAGGGGCCGATTTCACGGAACTGTTTGGCGACCGGTATTACAGTAATACCATGGAAGAATGGATTTATACCGAAGATGCCGCCAGGGACCGGCTGCTGCGTCATTTCGGGACCAAAACGCTGAAAGGATACGGCGTGCAGGATCTCAGCTACGGCATCATTGCTGCGGGAGCCATTCTGCAGTATCTCGACCTGACCCAGCACCTGCAGGTGCAGCACGTCACTTCACTCTCGCGTATCCAGGAAGACAAATATGTCTGGCTCGACCGGTTTACGGTCAGAAACCTTGAACTTTTCAGTGCGCTTAACGAAGGTGCAAAGACCCTGGTGCAGGTAATCGACAAGACCATTTCTCCCATGGGGTCGCGGATGCTGAAACGATGGATCGCTCTGCCGTTGAAGGAAATCACGGCGGTTAATGAACGGCTTTCGGTAGTGGAATATTTTGTGTTACATCCGGTTGAAAAAGAAAAACTGGAAGACCTGATCAGGCTGATCGGCGATTTGGAACGGATCATCTCGAAGGTGGCGGTCGGACGGATTAATCCGAGGGAAGTGGCCCAGTTGAAAAATGCCCTGACTGCCATTGAACCGGTCAGGGACGCCGTGGCCGCGTCGGGACATCCGGTATTAAATCGCTTTGCCGAACAGCTGAATCCCTGTCTTTCCATTCGCGAACGGATTGAACGGGAAATTTCCAACGACCCGCCCATGCTGGTCAACCGTGGAAATGTGATTCGCAGCGGCATTTCGGCCGAACTCGATGAGCTGCGCACACTGGCCTATGCAGGTAAGGATTACCTGGTACAAATGCAGGAAAGGGAATCGGCACGGACGGGAATTTCTTCGCTGAAGATCTCGTATAACAATGTGTTTGGCTACTATATTGAAGTCCGTAATACCCATAAGGATAAAGTCCCGGGCGATTGGATCCGCAAGCAGACGCTTGTGGGTGCTGAACGATATATCACTGGTGAACTCAAGGAATATGAGAGTAAAATACTCGGTGCTGAAGAAAAAATACTGACGCTTGAAGCGCGGCTTTTCGATGAACTGGTCGTGGCCCTCACCGAATATATTCAGGCCATCCAGCTTAACGCGACGGTGATTGCCAAACTCGATTGCCTGCTTTCGTTTGCCACTTCTGCAACCGAAAACAACTACTGCAGGCCGGAGCTGAATGATTCAAAGATCATTGATATCAGGGATGGCCGTCATCCGGTTATCGAACAACAGCTACCCATCGGCGAAACCTATATTACGAACGATGTTTATCTGGATCAGGAAGATCAGCAGGTTATCATTATAACCGGACCGAATATGGCCGGGAAGTCGGCTCTTCTGCGGCAAACAGCCTTGATTGTGCTGATGGCGCAGATAGGTTCCTTTGTACCTGCCTCGTCAGCCAGACTGGGGTATGTCGATAAAATTTTCACCCGCGTGGGAGCGTCCGATAATATTTCGTTGGGTGAATCAACGTTTATGGTTGAGATGCACGAGGCGGCCAGTATTCTGAACAACCTGTCCGATCGCAGCCTGATCCTGCTTGACGAACTCGGACGGGGTACCTCGACTTACGACGGCATTTCCATTGCCTGGTCGATTGTTGAATATATACATGAACATCCGCATGCCCGGGCGAAAACCTTATTTGCGACGCACTATCATGAACTGAATGAGATGGAAGCATCGTTCGGCCGGGTAAAGAACTACAATGTCAGTGTGAAGGAGGTCGGCAACAAGGTCATTTTCCTGCGAAAGCTGGTTCCGGGAGGCAGCAATCACAGCTTTGGCATTCACGTGGCCAGGATGGCAGGAATGCCGCCGTCGGTGGTGGGCAGAGCCAATGAAATTTTGCATCAGCTTGAGGGGAAAAACCGGAAAAGCACGCTGGCAAAGCCGCTGAAAGGAATGGCGGAGAAGCGGGAAGGATTTCAGCTCAGCTTTTTCCAACTGGATGATCCCGTGCTGAAAGCCATACGTGATGAGATCAAAAACCTTGATGTAAATCAGATCACGCCAATCGAGGCGCTGAACAAGCTGAATGAGATCAAAAAGCTTAGCGGACTGAAATAAACGGCGCTGCTGGAAGGCATTTTTATCCGTTCTTCCTGCTAAAAAGTTTTTGGAGAAAAGAAAATTAAGGATATATTTGCAACGCTGTTTCCGTAGCGGGATCAGTAAGTTCTTCAGGTTTATGCGAGAGTAGCTCAGTTGGTAGAGCACAACCTTGCCAAGGTTGGGGTCGCGGGTTCGAATCCCGTCTCTCGCTCGTTGGTATGAAAAACAGGAGGCTGTTCCGGAGAAGGAACAGCCGTTTTTTATACCGGAACGATGCCCGGGTGGTGGAATGGTAGACACGTTGGACTTAAAATCCAATGGCCAGAAACGGTCGTGCGGGTTCAAGTCCCGCTCCGGGTACAAAAAACCTCCTCAAAATCAACTAGTTGGGGAGGTTTTTGCGCAAAATAAAAAAATCCCACCAAAAGTCCCACCAAGATACAGAATCGGAAAATCGATAAAAAAAATGGCAGGTGGCATAAAATACAAGGATCCAAAGATCGTCAGAGCAAAGAAAGGTTGGTTCGTTGGTCTATATTTCGAATATCCTGACCAGGCCGGGAAATACAAGCGGTTTGAGATTTCTGCCGGCATCAATTACATTCATGATTTGCAGGAAAAGGAAAAAGAAGCTCAGATCTTGTTAAAAGAAGTCAAGCTTGCTCTCCAGGCTGGCTTCGATCCATTCATGACAAATCTGGAAAATGAATTTATCGAATCAATTGCCCAAAAAGTTGAGGCCATAAAAAAGGTGGAAGCGGCCGAGGCTGAAGCTGAAGCAGGGAAGCGATGGACAATAAAGGAAGGGATAAAACAATTTCAGGAGTATTGCACAAATAAGAATCTTTCTCCCAACACAATTCGTACCTACGACACTTTCATTAATAATCTGATGGCATGGTTGGAGGAAACAGAGCAAACTGAACTGAATGCCTCTGAGCTCACTGAAGATAAAGTTTTTGAGTTCGTTAACCAGGAATTCGATGAAGAAGAATGGAGCCCAAGAACCTACAATAATCACTTGAAGTTTTTCTCTACTTTGTTCTCCCGGATGGAAAAGCTGGAGAAGAAGCAAAATAAAGGTATTAAGTACCAGATCGACCTTGAAGATATAGAATTGAAAAAAGATCGGGCGGAGAAGAACAGATACTATTCTCCGGTCGTCGCTCAGAAGGTAAAAAAGGAGCTTGCTAAAAACGAGAGCCTATACAATTACGTGAAATGGATCTTTTATAGCTGCATGCGCCCAAGGGAGATCCGGCTGCTTCAAATTAACCACATCGATATTCAGGCTCGCCAGATTAAAGCAATTGCTCCGACTGCCAAAACCGGGGACCGGTTTATCCCGATCTGTGATGAATTAATGGGACTCATTAAATCAATGAAATTAATGCGGTATCCTCTGAATTATTATGTCTTTGGTGGGAAGAACGGGAAACCTGGGAAGGAAAGGCTGAGTCGGGACTTATTTACCAACAGCTATAAACTGATCAAAGATAAATTGGGGTTGGATAATAAATATACCCTGTATGGCTGGAAACACACCCGGGTAGTGAATCTTCTTATGGCGGGATTTACAGATGCGGAGGTCATGAGCCTTACCGGCCACAGCGATTATCAAAGTTTCATGGCCTATAAACGGGAGTTAATGGTTGATACCAGCGCAATGAAGGGGAAGACGATTGAATTCTAAGAGGGAATGAGTTCATGACAAATGAATTCACCTCCCTAAGTGCATGACAAAAAAAACGAAAGCTCGATACTTCTGACAGCAATGACCACGCACAGATGCGAATTTAAGCCCGGGCTTATCTTGCATTTACCTGTACAAAAATGGTTTTGTCTGACCCCTGGTGTAAAGCATGACAAACCTGGTACATCGATCGTCCCTTAGCTGGTAGAATGGCACATGTGTCATACGCCGGCTAGTTTAAAAGACTCCTTTTGACTGGTTATCGAAATTAGAAAGTATGTAATGAGGCTATTTACAATGATGATCTCAAAACCAAATGAATATCCGATCCAGTCAAATGAATTGCGGTCAAAAATGTAAGTAAGAAACGGCGCAAAAAAGCAAATAAACGGAACGGCCTTGTCTTTAATTGATCTTTTGCATAGCACTCCGAATGCAAATAGTCCCAGCAAGGGACCATAAGTATAACCGGCAGCTTTAAAGATGGCCAATACAACCGAATCATTGTTAATGAGCCTGAAAAAGAGGATAACCGCAAGCATGATTAATGATAATGCGACGTGTACACCTTGCCGTTTGTAAATCAGCTCCTTGGAATTTTGATCTTTCTTTTTACCAAATCCTAAAAAATCGATACAAAAAGATGTTGTCAAAGAAGTGAGCGCCGAATCGGTCGCAGCGAAAGTCGCAGCAGTTATGCCAAGCATAAAAAACATCGATGGCACAGTGCTCAAATGATTCAAAGCTATCTCAGGGAAAAGATGATCGGGCGTTTGCAGCGAATTTACATCAATGCCGTTTTCTGCAGCAAATTTGTACAACAAAACGCCAACGCTTAGAAAGAAAATATTCATGAATGTAAATACCCCGATAAAAGAGAACATATTTTTCTGAGCATCTTTTAAATTTCGGCAGCTTAAATTTTTTTGCATAATATCCTGATCAAGGCCATTCATCGCAATGGTGATAAATATCCCTCCCAGAAAATTTTTCAAAAAATGATTTCTGTTGCTCGCCAAATCATCCCAAAAGAATACCTGGGAAAGAGGACTTTGCTCCAGCTCTTCAATGAGTGTAAATACATTCATTCCCAAACTTCTGGAAATGAACAAGATTGACAATAAAACGGAAGTAATCAGAAATACTGTTTGCAGAGTATCGGTGATAATGATTGTCTTTAAGCCTCCTTTAAATGTATATAGCCAAATAAGCCCAAGACATATAAAAATCGTCAGCCAGAACGGTACATGCATCGGCTTAAAAATGAACTGATATAATACAATTCCTACAATGTAGAGCCTTAACGAAGAACCTATCGTGCGTGACACCAAAAAGATCATCGCTCCTGATTTATAGCTCCAGAAACCGAAACGCTTTTCCAAATAAGTGTAAATTGAAATGAGCCTGATCCTGTAATAAATGGGTAACAATACAAGCGCTATGATCAAGTATCCCACAGCATTGCCAAGTACAAACTGAAAATAACCGAATCCAGTGCTGCCCACAGCGCCAGGGACAGAAATAAAGGTCACTCCCGATAAATTAGTGCCTATCATTCCAATCGCAACCAGATACCACTTCGAATTCCGGTTGGCAATAAAAAAATTTGAATTATCAGACGAATTTCTTGACGTAAACCAGGATATAACTAAAAGGACCAGAAAATAGCTGATCAAAAAAGACAAAAGTATAGTAGGTGACATAGTCAATGTGGATCTTTTATATAAGTAATAACTGACATCAGGGTTTTACATGCTCGATTGCTTTTCTGACGCTTCCCTGCTGAATTAAAAGTTCCATGGCCGTTTGTTCATCCAGATCAGTTTCATCCATGATCATTCTGACCCCCCGGTTAAGCAGCTTCTTATTCATAAGCTGCATGTCCACCATTTTATTTCCTTTGACACGCCCCAGTTGGATCATAACAGAAGTCGTCAGCATATTCAAAACCATTTTTTGGGCCGTCCCCGATTTCATTCGTGTAGATCCCGAAATGAACTCGGGGCCAACAACCACCTCAATGGGATAGTCTGCTTCTGCCGCGAGTTGGGTTCCTGTATTACATACAATGCAGGCGGTGGTAATCCCTTGTCGGTTTGCCTCAGTAATTGCTCCCAACACATAGGGTGCATAGCCGGAGGCCGTAATTCCAACTACAATGTCGTGCTGCCTTACGTTATGTTGTTCCAAATCATTCCATCCCTGTTCCGGTTTATCCTCTGCAAATTCCACCGCGTTCCGGAATGCGGTATCCCCCCCTGCAATAATCCCAATCACCCTGTCGGAAGGAACCCCAAATGTTGGCGGGCATTCCGAAGCATCCAAAACCCCAAGCCTTCCACTCGTTCCAGCTCCTAAATAAAATAACCTCCCGCCTTTCCTCATGTTTTCAACAGTCACCATTACCAGTTTTTCGAGCTGCGGAATGCATTTCTCCACAGCGAATGCAACGGTTTGATCTTCGTTATTGATGTTTTTAAGGATTTCTCCTGCCGACATTTTGTCCAAATCCCGGTAGTTTGATTCTTTTTCGGTTATCCTTACTTCAACTCTTATTGTATGCTCTTTATATTTTTCGTTCATTTTACGTGTTTTTGAATGGGGTTAAAATCCGATTCGTTGCGGCAACACAGATTAATTTCCAGGATTTGATTCCAAATCCTGGAAATTAATCTGATGCAGGCTGATGTTTGTTAAAAAGAAGGAATGATCTCTATCAGACACAATCCCCTTGGCTGGAGCGAAAATTTTACATTTACCGATCCGTCAGCGTAAGACGTTAAAAGTTGCCTTCCTCTATTACTGATGATATAAACGTCTCCTTTGTGAGGAAGGCCATAGTCTGCCGAATTAACTGCAAAATCAATGGGGATAGAATTATCGCCTATGCTTGCCAGCGCGATGCCAATATGCTTGTCTTTTGCTTTCCAGGTTCCTGAATACAATAAAGGAACATTTTTCCGGAAAGTAGTGACACTCTTACCTTCTCTTCCTGCATAGATCGACAATTTTGAGATTTTTATCTCCTGTTCCGGAGATTCAATTTTGGGGCTTCTGCAGAACTCTCCGTACAAAAGATATTTTAAGGTCCGATATCTTATTTTGGCTATTCCCATTAAATAGTTGATCTCTTCCTCCCTTTCCGATGCCAGGAAACTATGATAATTCGCGATTGTAGGTTGCATTCCCCAGACAAACGATCTTGCCTGCTCCATTAAGAATTGTTTATTAAAGTCTTTGCTCAATGGTTGTTCTGTTTCAACCGGAGCAAATTTTTTCGGCCAAAGTTCATCATATGGCGGAGAAACCAGCGAAGAATAACTCCCATAGGTAACCGCATATTCATGGTAGACAGCCTGGAAAAAGGGAATGGTTTCAGACCTTCCGACACCTGCATATCTTTCTACGCTAACTGGTAAAGTCAGAAATGCATCCAGGTAAGGGATCCAATTTTCCCCGGATCCTTCTCCAGCAAGAATGGGTTGTGTTTTGCCTGATAACTTTGATCTGATTTGTCCGGTGAGTTTTCCAAAGTTTTCAACCCAGTAATTTCCGCCACCGTTCGAATGCCCGTGTTCCCGGTCATAACACATCATGTTTAAACAGGCCTGATCCATATAGACGCCATTGGTTTGATACGTATTAACAGCACTGTCGCACAAAGAAGAATATTTATTTCTCCAGAACTCTGTTGCCACACACATTGGGGTCAATGAGTTCCCGGTAAAAATATTAAATACATGCGCCCTCGTATTTCCTTTTATATCCTTAACGGAATAGGGTTTGGCATTTTCATTTTTCCAGCTTTCAGTTGAATCACCCCATTGAAATGAATTCATGTAAACGATTGATCTCACCCCTTCTTTTTGAGCAGAAGAAACAGCTTGTATAAAAGGCTCCCTACCTTCTCTGGGAGGAAAATATTCGGGAAAATGTTCATCGTATGAGCAATTATGCCACCAATGCCAAAAAACGCTTACCGGTAGCCCCAACTTATTCTTCAATTCAACTGCAGGCTTCAGCACGTTATCTGATTTGCCCCTGTTCCAGACCCATAAAGCCGTACTGTCTAACCAGGCTGGTCCCATCCCGTTTTTAAATCTGCTGTCACGACACCATTTCTGTTTGGTTCCCCAGTCCCTGTATTGTTCAGCGGCCGTGATCCAGTCTCCTTGAAAAGAACCAATAACTGCATCATAAGAAGGATTATATGAATCGGTAACAGAATTAAAATCAGGGTAATTAACCATCCTGAATTCAAGTGCGTTCAGCGTATCAAGGATGATGGAAAAGTCCTTTACGTACGATAAGGTATCGTTGCATGAAGCATACAAGCCATGAACTCCGGGATTATATAATGCGATTACCTGCATGGACAGGCTACCCGGATAAGACCAACGCATTTGTTTTGTTTTTGCTTTACTCTCAGCCAGAACACCTCTGGGGTCTTTTATCAGATTTCCCATCCAGGTTGAGATTGCCAGTTCTTCGTGTCCCATATCCTTAATCCCGATTATCCTCGGGAAGATCAGATTTTCTATTAGCCCTCCCTGTATCCCTTCAACATGGATATTCCAGTAAGACAAAGCCTTATCTTCATCCAGGGATACTTTTGCCTGAATCACAAAATCTTTCATTCCTTCAAATTTCTCCCATTTCAGAATAATCGTTCGTGGATCCGGTTTCAAAAAACTAAATTTCAAAGGATTAACTTTACTGTTTGGCGCGGGATCGGTTGATGACGTTTGAAAATTAACTTCCCAGGGAAGCCCGTCAACCAAATTACGCGTAATAAAATCATAGGAATCATTCATATCTGAAAAGGATACGAATTTACCCGTTCCCTTTTCAAATCCCAGTTTTATTTTTCCGTTCTCTATAAAAACAATCTCTCCTGAAGTTAAATTACTGTCGCACTGATTAAAAAGAGCAATAAAACAAATAGCAATCAGAATTAAGAAATATTGTTTAATCTTTTCCATTTTTTAGTTTTAATAAATTTATATACCGCTTTTTACCTGGGATTTAATCTTAAAATAATGGTTGATTTTGGCTCCATATTCAGGTCAAATACATTGGTGGAATCAGATATGATCCTGCCTTCCAGCGGATCTGTAACCTGGGCAACAAACGGTAAACTTACGGCCTTTTTCCCACCAAAGATTGAATGAATACAGAGCCAGTTCCTCCCAATATAAAATACATCACCGGAACGACTGTAAACATGTACGCCTGCATTCTCAAAGACCTCACGCAATTGAGAATCAGTCAGAAGAAATAGATCTTCCACGTAATGATCCTGACCTCCTTTAAAAATATGCGTTCCGCTGCCATCTGTCCACATCACGGTAATGCCCTGCTGCTGCCATTTTTTAATCCTGCTTATCTCTTCTCCGTTCAAAGCAAGAAATCCCATCAGCCAAATTACCTTATATTGATCAGCCGGAATAATTGCATAATCCGTACGGAGAAAAAGTTCGTAAGGTGCACCCGTTTTCGCCAGGGAATAACGGTTCGACAAGATTTGTTCCGTGAGTTCTCCGTAACTTGCGTCCCAAAAGCAGAGTTGCTCATCATAAATGACACACACCTGTGATTTCATATTCTCTCCAATTTCCTGAGGAAATGAAGAATAGAGTTCTTTTGTTTTTGAAATGACATTCTGCAATTTGGGATGGCTAAACCAACCGCCCCACATGTCGAACCACCAGCCTCCGTATCCTTGCGTCAGCATGCGTCCTGCGTTTTTCCACAAGAAAGACACTGACGTTTCCATATCTTGAGGGCCAAGCCAGACACCGCTCTCATATTGTCCCGCAGGCGCAATTGCAGGCGCTTTCTCTTTCAATAATGTTGTTATGCTTGTACGGGTATCATTTTCAGCGAGCCACAGTTTACCCCGTATTTGAAAGGATTTAATGGGCGTATAAGGGGGCCAGTCTTCACCAATTACACGATTGTATGTATTGGGACTGGAAAGGTAATCAAGATCTTTACATCCAAGGAGTCTGGCTAATGCGCCATGTCCCGCGCGGGGATCCGTCACGTAATAATGATAACCATAGAAGACCCCTGTCAGTAGATTTCGCATGCTTGCATCTTTTACAATTTTACAGAAGTACGCAATATCGTCGGCCATTACTTCAGAATGAAATTGATAGGTATCGATCGTGTTTTGTTCCTGCTCCGGATCTCTCCATCTGTTTGTCCTTTCTTCATTTATATTCCCGGGTAATGCGCTATTGAAAGAGACAAGACTGTTTCTCCATGCCTTCTGAAGTGACTGAGCATTTCCGTTGTACTTTTTAGTCAGCCATTTACGGAATGCGTCAACACGGGCTGGATTCCGGTCATCACGCTGCAGAGCATGATAAAACCACTCTTCTGTTCCACCCGCTGCAACATGTATTCCGATCAGGTATTTTGAAAAGGACGAATCTAATAACCATTCCAGGCAATCTTCAAGTACCTTTCCTGTTTCATTTCTCCATTTTTCAGAAGAAAAACACTGACGGAAAGTCGTTCCGTCAGCTAATTGACCGGATGCATCAGGATTTAATTTTTCCCACCAGATTGGCGGATCAAGATGAAGCCTGATAATAATTTTAGCCTGAGGATCTGATTGAACGATCTTTTCAAAATCTTCGGTAATACCTGAAAAATCGTATCGGTTTTCCCCAATCCATACAGGGGTTCTGAAAGGGCCAATCCCCGACCCGGCATTGATTCCCCTGTCGCCCAGATAAGCGGGAAAACAATAAAGATGAATACCACTTGCTGCGACCTCTTTGTAGTACTCCTTTTCACCTAAGTAAGACATGTAAGCAAATGGAGGGTAAGGTTGATCATTGATATACAATGCCGGAACACCTGCTGACATTCTTATTTCCGCCTTATTCTGCGCAACTGACAGATTAAAACTAATTGTTAAAATAGCTAGTATTCCACTTAATTTATATAGCTCGTTCATTCGAAAAAAATTAGAAGTTGGCGGAATTATGGCTGAGAAACGTCACAACCCGATTTCAGTTTAAACTGAAATCAATTCCGCCAGCAGATTTAATTTCAATTAATCCGAAATGCTAGTAATTCGCATTCTGCTCAATGACTACGTCTGTATTTGCTTCTATAAAGGAATAAGGAATAGGCCATAAGCCATGATAATCCTGAATCTCATCTTTATTCAATGCATTGTACTTACGTACCCTTTCCACCAATTTCCCGGTCCGGTGTAAAGTGATCCGTCGTGGTTCCTCATAAACCAGTTCTCTGGCTCTTTCATCCAGGATATAATCAAGCGTCACATCACCTGATGATACCGGCGTGGCTTTTGCCCTCTCCCTAACAGCATTAATATCCTTCGCTGCATTAACCAGGTCACCTTTATCGAAATATGCTTCGGCTCTTAACAAGTAAGTTTCGGCCAAACGCAACATATAATTATCTCGATAAGTTGAACCTGCAGTACTACTTAAAATCTCATTTTCTTTGTCCTTGTACAATTCATCCGGGTGCTGGCCCGGAGTTGTTATTTTACTTGGATAAGGATACCATCTCCAATTTTGACTTGTCCAGGTAGGGCTGGGATATTCTACTGAACTTTTTCCGTAGTATGCAGAGTTCGGGTTACTATAGACAAAATCGCGGACAATGTTGTGTGGGGCATTACGAATATCATTATCCCAGTCGCTTTCCCAAAGGTCATATAAGAACCAGTCTGTATTTCTCATCAGAGAAACACCCGCGCCTCCCGAATTATAATTTGACTGTGGAGAACCTACAGCTCCCTCGACTCCATTCGGATCTTTGAAAGTCATCCAGGCAACCGGACCTGCAATGCGCTCCAAAACATTTGCAGATTCGCCCCGGGTAGTATTGACGACCGACCAGTTCCCTGTTGAAGTAAGGTTACCACCTGTGACATCCACTTCGTATTGTATGACCCATAAAGCTTCCCTGTTTCCGCTACTTCGGTTTTGATTGCCCACACGGAAAAGATCCCAGTAAACATCTCCGGGCCGTGTTAAATTCAAATACTTATCAGAGGGGTTTTGACCCACCATACTTCCGAAACGTTCGGTCATTAATGACGTATTGGGATCGTCAATGACTGCTGTTGCTGCTGCGATCGCTTTATCATATTCTCCTAAAGCTATGTAGGTTTCTGCCAGAAAGTGCAGGGCAACAAGGTTGGAAATTCTCCCATCCGCAACTTCATCGATACCCGGGAGAACATTTGCCGCCTCCGAAATATCTTCAACAATTTGGTTCAGTACTTCTTCCTTTGTTGCCCTGGTATAATCGGTTTTTGGACTTGTTACCTCTTCCAGATTCAGTGGAACTCCTCCATAAAGATAAACCAGGTACCGATATCCCAAAGCCCTCATAAATTTGGCTTCGGCAACTACTTCCTTTTGTTCTTCTTCTGTTAACCCTGAATCATCCACACGGGAAATAATGGTATTGGCATTCGCTATCAGTTTATACCACGAATCCCAATGGGCCTTAACCGTGCTGTTTGTTGGTACCAGGTAAACGGAATGGCCACCAAACCGGGCGGTTGAATTGAGCTGAGACCTGCCATCCTGGGCAATATCCGTACTGGTCAGATAAGGAAATGAACCTGAGGAACTCGAAGTTTGATAAGCACAGTAACGAACTCTGCTGTATAATTCTGTAATGGCGCTTTCATAGTCCCGAGCGGTTACATAAGAGTTTTCAGGACTAAAAAAATCAAGGGGTACTTCTTTCAGAAACTCCTTTTCATTGCAGGAAAAATTAAAAATGAAAAGGAAACTCAGCAATCCGTATTTTAGTATTTTAATTAAATTTCTCATTTTTAAGGCTTTTTGATTTAGAATGAAATATCGATTCCTAAGTTATATGATTTCATTACCGGGTATGGATTAGTACTTCCAATACCCTGGTTGGTTTCAGGGTCCCATCCGTCCCAGTGGGTCAGAGTCAGGAGGTTTTTTCCACTGACGTATAACTTAACTCCTTCAAGTCCCAGTTTTTGTGCGAATGATTGGGGTACCTGATATGCGAACGAGATATCCTGCAAGCGGACAAAACTTCTGGGGCAATATTTCGTGGCACTGATTTGCGGCGCCTGATAGGTTACTGAATACTTAGCCCCCGGATTGGTTACTGACCAGAAATCGTAAAAATCGAAAGTATTGGCATTTGCGAAATTTCCAGTCGAGTTCAAGGTTAACCCACTGGTTTCCTGACTGCCCAAGTAGCCATTTTTCCCGCCTTGTATCGAATTAATGAAAAACCGTAGTGTAAAGCTTTTATACCTTAAAGCATTTTGGAACCCCATCATGAATGCCGGTTCCGTTTTCCCCAAAAATACCCTGTCATAATCAGCTGATATTTTGTCGTCGACGTCAGGATTCTGATTAACAATCCTGTAGTTCCCAGGATTATATCCGGTGGGAATCTCGTCGGTTACCTGATAAATGCCATTAGTTTCATACGAATAAACAGCACCTATGGATTTGCCAATAAACAATCCGCTGGATACCAGATCGTCTTCTTTACCATCGCCGTCACTATCTTCGCCAAATAAATGGACAATTTCATTTTTATTAGTTGAGAAATTGACATTGAAGTCCCAGCTAAACTCCTTGGTTTTAACAGGACTGACCTGTATAGAAAATTCAAACCCGGTATTAGCTACTTCGCCAATATTTGTTGTTATTGAAGAAAAACCTGTCACCTCCGGTATAACCATGTTCCATAGCAGATCCTTTGTGGTGGTCTCGTAATACTCGACATTACCTTTAATGCGGTTATTGAATATCCCAAAGTCAATTCCAAAATTCAGCCCTACTGTTTTTTCCCAGCTGAGATCATTGTTGGAAAGAGATGTAATGGCCTGTCCCGTGGATGTGGATACCCCATCGCCAAAGACATATTTAAAGTCGTCTATTGCAGAAACCTTCGCGATAGAACTATACCGGGAAGTCTGATTCCCGTTTTCCCCATAACTTGCCCGCAGTTTCAAATAATTAATTTGCGGGATCTTAAAAAATGATTCATTCGATAAGGTCCAACCCACAGCAACAGAAGGGAACATTCCAAATTTGTTGTTTTTGGCAAATCCGCTGAATCCGTCGCGTCTCAATGTTCCGGTAAGCAGATACCGCTCTTTAAAATTGTAATTCACCCGACCCATTTGATACAATGAACTCTCATCCCATGCGCTGGATAAAATCCGTTGAGTGATCGCTTGCTGAAGGCTATTATAGGAGAGGCTTATATTGGGTATATTTTCTCCTTCTGCCTTTGTATAATCATAATCAGCCTTTCTGTAACCGTAAACCAGCGTAGCTTTTATCCGGTGATCATTCAATTGTTTTTCATAGGTTAGAATGTTATCAAGTGTTGATTCGTGTTTTGATGAATGAGTCTTAACGGCCAGGCCCGTCTGACTGGCTCCATATTCACTGCTGTTCGCGTAACTGGACCAATCCAAAGAATGGTTGTAATTGATCCGGTATACCAATCCGTCAATTTTGGGGATCTTTATATTGGCGTAAAAAATACCAGAGATCCTGTTTTTCAATTCTTTGTCGTCTGACTCAACATCTAAAAACGGATTCAAATGAGTTGTACTTTCACCTTTAGGATAGACAACGAGATCACCGTTTTCATCGTATGGAGTTACCAGAGGAGTTGTCAGAATGATATTGCTGTAAGTGGGAGATTCGCCAGAGAAGTCTGTGAATGAGCCAAACGCGTTAACCCCAACAGTCAACCAGTCTTTATAATCATTCTTAAGATTGATCCTGGTAGTATATCTTTTGTAATTGTCATTTACTACAAATCCATTTACTTTCGTATATCCTCCGGATAAAAAATAGGTGGTATTGTCTACACCCCCGCTTAAACTAAGCACGTGGTCTTCAGTATATCCCGGAGAAGTTAATTCATTCCACCAGTCAAAGTCATTACCACTTTCAATTCCTGCTAACAGGTTTGGTACAAGTTCGGTCTGACCCCAATCCCATTGTGAGTTCGGTTCTGTATAGTCCGGGCCCAGGTAGGCTTTTTTGTAGTAAATACCTTTTATTCTTTCCAATGTTTCTTCCCTGTTAAGCAAGTCGGCATTTATGGTTGGGTTTTGCAACGATACAGAGCCCGAGTAGGTGAATACCGGTTTTCCGGCCTTTTTCCCGGTTTTTGTAGTAATCAGCATAACACCATTGGCTGCCTGCGAGCCATAAATGGCCTTACTGCTGGCATCTTTAAGTACTTCGACTGACTTAATATCGCCTGGATTCAAATCAGCAAGCCTTCCGCTGTAGATAATCTCATCAACGATGATCAAAGGGTCATCATTCCCGCTTAACGTATTAACCCCTCTGATTTGAATGGATGACTCCTGACCGGCCTGATTAACCTGTCCGATCTGAAGGCCGGGTACAGAACCCTGTAATGATTGCAGAATATTGGTATTTGGTGATTCGTTGAAGGCTTCAATATCAGCTGAAACAACAGCTCCGGTCAAATCGCTCTTCCGGATTGTTCCATATCCAATTGCCACCACTTCCTCAATCCCGATCGTTTCTTCCAGCATCGTAACATCGATATGCACCTGGCTGCCAACAACCATTTCCATCGTTTTCATCCCAATAAATGAAAACTGCAAGATGGCGTCTGGGGGGAGATCTCCCAATGCATATTCTCCATCTGTATTGGTTATGGTGCCATGGGTTGTTCCTTTTAAAACAACACCAACTCCCGGCAAAGGCTGTTTAAGTGCATCAGTAACCTTACCGGAGACTCTACGCGTTTGTTGCTGTACTTGTTTCTCCTTTGCAAGATTGCCCTGCGGGACAATAATGATGTGATTTCCTATCGTTTGATAGATGATTTGCCCATCCTCAAAAAGTTGATCTAGGACGGAATCAATGCTCTCATCTTTTACATTGATATTTATTTTCCGGCTAACATCCAATTCATTGTTGTCGAACATAAACGATAAATCAGAGTGATTCTCGATGTAGAGCAAAACGTCTTTGATGCTTGTGTTCGTGAGTGACATTGTTAATTTAGTGGTCTGTGCCAAGCTGGTTTCTGCCATACTACTCAGAATTCCGAATCCACAAATTAGTATCAGCATTAGTTTCATAGTTAGTACAAATTTTAAATAAGAGGGAGCAAGATTGATCCCTGCTGCTTTTTCATGTTTTTTTTTCATAATTTTGACTTGGTTTTAGTCAGTATCACTGAGAAGTCGCAAGCGGCAATTTGTTTCTTTTTCAGGATGCTGGAATTAAACAACTTTTATACAGACAGACTTGCTTTAAAGCGGGTCTGTTTTTTTATTGGATCATTCACGTTCTGGCATAGGCATATCTTATTTAATTTGTATATCTTATCTTCACATTTTTCCCGTTTATTTCATACTCAAAAGGGGTCATCACTTTCATCAATCCCAGCATTTCACGAAGTGATTCAGTCTTTACTTTGAACGTGTAACTGGGCTTCCTTTTTGAAGCGTTCTCAATCATGATACTAACTCCGTACCAACGTTGAAGGTATTTGATGACCTCTTCCATTGGAGTATTATCGAAAATCAATTCATTATTTTTCCAGGCGGTTACAATTTCAGGTGAGCTTTTTCCAAAGGTAATGTGATGTAATCGCTTATCCAGAAAAACCTGTTCTCCCCGTGTCAACTGTTTAATTTCCCCAGTATTATCGGATATTCCAACCCGCCCTTCACTCACCGTTATTTCCTGTATTTCGTCGTTTTTATAGTTTTTAATATTGAAAGCTGTCCCGTAAACATCAACCCGAAGAGTTCCGGTTATTACTGTGAACTTCTTCGATTTATCCTTTTGCACTTCAAAGTATGCTTCTCCTGTTAAAATTACTTCTCGTTCCTTCAGGTTGAAATTTCCCTCATACCGGAGTGACGATCCTGAATTCAACCATACTTCAGAACCATCAGGTAAAACCACCATTGTTTTTTGCCCCAACGGAGCGACGATCTCTGTGTGATGCGTGAGAATTTGATTATTCCTGAAGTTATTAACCAACAAAAAGGATGAAACACAAATAAAAAAGACGGCCACTGCAGCGGCGGTGTACTTCATTCCTCCAAACCATGATTTAACAGATTTTTTCCGCAACGCAATGCGGTGGTCGATCTTCGCCCAGGCTTTCCCGTGATCCGGACTTAAGGACCTGGGAATGAAATCTGAAACGGCATAAATATCATATGCTTCTGCAAGCAGCTGTTCATTTTCCGGACTCCTTCCCAGCCACTCATGCAATTCAGCCAGTTCTGCATCTGTAACAGTCTTTTCGAAATATTTATTAATCGTATGCCAAGGTGTATTTTGCGCCATTCCTTCTTGATTGTATGAATATGGCACACAACTTTCATCTCACCCCCACGCGAAAGGCAAATTTTTTTAATATTAAACTTTAGCGGCCGGATCAGATAATCATTCCGGGAACGGAATTGGCAAAGAACCTGACATGCATAATCAGAAAAAAAATAAACAGATCATTATAGTGAGGGCGAAGTAACACCCGCAGTAATTTTAATGCTTTCCCCATCTGGTTTTCAACTGTTTTGACTGATATACCCAGTTGTTCTGCAATTTCTTTATATGAAAGTTCCTTACCTTTAGCAAGGATAAATACTTCCCGGCATTTTGGTGGCAGGCAATTAACTGCATTCCTAATTAGTTCCTGAAGGTAGCCGGCATCCATGCCAACTTCGGATATTTCATCGAAACCATTTTCAGTAATCTTTCCCAGCTTATCATGAATATTTAATTGGGTCTTCTCGTCCCGTAAGTGATTGAGACTTTTATTTTTGGAAGCTTTAAGCAGGTACGATTTTACGGAAGAGCCTATTTCAATGTTTTCTTTCTTTTCCCAAAAGTAGACAAAAATGTCCTGGGCGATTTCTTCTGCGATTACCGGATCATGAAGGTAAAAATTGATCAGATTACACAAATCGTCATAATATTTTTCAAAAAAGAAACGAAAAGCTTCTTTATCTCCATTCACCATCCGGGTGAAAATAAATAGTTCTTCGTTTCTTTCTACTTTCATCATTTGATTTGCAAGGCTTCTTTACTACCATCCTAACCCAACAAATGTAAATATTCTAATTCTATGAACCAAAGATTAATATTTGGCATTGATATGAACAGATCGACTTCATAATGATAAAATAAAAAGTCTACTCTTTTGCCCGAGCAAGAAAGGAAGAGAGCATATTTTTATTTCCACATCTCATATTCACTTACTTCGGAAACTTCATTTTGCACAAACAAGATATTCCATATTGTTCTTTCCTAAAATTCTAGTGTTCGTTCCAATAAAAACTGTCGGGGGTTGGCCTTTGTCCGAAAATTGCGGTACCCACCCTCACAATTGTCGCCCCCTCTTCAATGGCTGTTTCCAAATCACTACTCATACCCATTGACAGTTCCTTCATTTCTATATTAGGAATATTCAAGTTAATGATTTGCTGTTGAATGATTTTAAGCAACCGGAAGCACTTACGTACTTTCTCTGCTTCGGCACTCAAGAGGCCTATGGTCATCAACCCTTTTATTTTCAGCGTTTCCAATCGGGCGACCTTCCTTACCAATTCAAGTGCATCAGCAGGACTTACACCAAACTTGCTTTCCTCAAATGACGTATTTACCTGTATAAGAACCTCTATGGTTTCGTTTTCAAGAAGTAATCGCTGCTGCAGCTTTTCGGCCAAATCGATTCGATCAACGGATTGGATGCAGGAGATTCCATATTTCAGCACATCTTTGATTTTATTGGTCTGCAGATGCCCTATGAAATGACTGGTATGCGGGGTGTCTCTCAATGCTTCATATTTTTCTTTGAGTTCTTGTATTTTGTTTTCAGCTATCAATGTATGCCCAGCATCCAGTGCAATTTTAACACGGTCTGCCGGGACTGTTTTTGTCGCTAGAAGCAATTTTACCTCGCCCGGATTTCTTCCACTTTCGTAGCAGGCCTTATTGATACGTTCTCGTATGACGGCGATATTCGTCAGGATTTGTTCACTCATACTTCAATATTCTTCTTTTTTGGTTTCTAAATCACTTATCAATAATACTTCCGCAAAGGCATGATTCTTAGTTCGACATATAATATATTGGATCTATTAACAACCTGGTAAACTTTATTTTAGGTCTTTTCGTAGAAAACTCCGGCCATTTGGAGACACATATTTAGCGAATTCCAAGTCTGGTTGACAATACATGATCAGAAAACATGAATAGGCGTCTTCAGCCGATCGAGGTCGGGAATGGATTCGAACCATTGTAAAAGGTGTTGCAAACCTTCGCCTACCACTCGGCCACCCGACCTTATTGTTTGTGAAGGACTTTAATAGGGAAAAAATAAGTCCAACTTCTTTTTTGCTACAAAGCAAAATTAGCGATCGTTTACATTATCAATCTGATGCAGTTTTAATATAATCAGGTAGTCCAGCTATTTACTTGTATTACGCCATACTTGAAATTCCATTGATTCCTTTGAATTCCTTTATTCATCGCAGGTGTAGCACTTTTTGGCAGCGAGACAATTTAAATTGGAAAATGCCGACTTACGCTCGATTACATATTGGACATTGGCGATGTAATCTCCAACTTGAAAATCCATTACGGAAAATCACAACGGGTCTCGGTATTCCGCGATTAGACAAAAGTATTCTAACAAGAAGCAGCAGGGGCGCAATTAACAACTAATATCAGCGGAGTTTACGCACATACACTATTGGCAGTTATAAATGAAGGCCTTCTCTGTCGTTGACCGAAAGTGTTCTGCACACTTCTTCCAAAACATCCAATGTAAAATCGAGATCTTTGAATGTAAGAGCATCAGATAGGAACCATGTCTCATAAGAAGAGGGGGGTATGTAGACCCCTTTGTTGAGCAACCCGTGAAAGAAACGTCTGAATATGTTATTATCACCCATTATCGCAGTATTGAAATCAGTTACGGGATGCTTGACAAAAAATACTGAAATCATAGAACCCACCCTATTAATAGTGAAGGCAACATGATGTTTTTCCAGTATATTCATCAATCCTCTTTGCAAATACGCTGATTTTTGTTCGAGGCGTTTGTATAAGTTATCATTATTATTTAAAGCTTTAAGCATCTCCAATCCGGCCGCCATTGCCACTGGATTACCGGACAAAGTGCCTGCCTGGTAAACTGCACCCAGTGGTGAGAGGTAATCCATAATCTCGCTTCGGGCAGCAAAGGCACCAACAGGGAGTCCACCGCCAATGATCTTACCAAGTGTGACGATATCAGCCCTCACGCCAAAGTATTCCTGCGCCCCACCTCTTGCTAAACGAAAACCGGTCATCACCTCATCCATAATCAACAAGGACTGATTTCGGTCACATAATTGACGAAGCCCTTCAAGGAATCCATCACGGGGAGCAACACAGCCCATATTACCTGCCACAGGTTCTATTATAATACCCGCGATCTGGTTCTTATTGGTTTCAAAAAGTTCCTGTACGCTATCAAGATCATTGTAATCTGCAATCAGGGTATCCCGGATCGAGCCCTGGGTTATACCTGAACTATTCGAGACTCCAAAGGTGGAAAGGCCACTACCGCCTGCGACCAGAAAAGCATCAGCATGTCCGTGGTAACATCCGGCAAATTTTATAATCTTTTCCCTTCTCGTAAAGCCTCTTGCTAACCTGATGGCAGTCATGCATGCTTCTGTTCCTGAACTAACGAAGCGAATCTTTTCGATATGGGGTATCATCGAGATGGCAATTCTGGCTATATCTGTTTCAATTTCAGTGGGTGCGCCAAATGAGGTTCCCAGTTTTGCCCTTTTTATAATTGAGTCTACTACAGGAGGATAGGCATGTCCGAAAATCATCGGCCCCCATGAGTTCACATAGTCTACGTAACGATTACCATCCTCATCATATAGGTATGCACCCTTGGCCTTCCGGACATAAACAGGTGTACCGCCGACATTTTTAAAAGCCCTGACAGAAGAATTTACTCCACCCGGAATACATTGCTGCGCCTCTTCAAAAAGAGCTGAACTTCGCATATAACTCATTGCTTCCCGTTTCATAATAATTGCATTTTTATTTACTTTTGAACTTTTATTCCCATTCGGCAACAATTGTAATCCCTGCTCTGACAACATCATCGAGCTTCACCTTTATCTTGGCATCCATTGGTAACAACATATCTATTCTCGAACCGAACTTTATAAAGCCCATTTCACGACCCTGTTTTGCCTGTTTCCCGATCTTCAGGTAATTGACTATACGTCTTGCCACTGCTCCAGCTATTTGTTTTGTCAATATTTCTTTTCCATTCTTATGCCTGTACACGACGGAATGTCTTTCATTTGCAGTGGATGATTTCCGATGCCAGGCCACCAGATGCTTTCCTTTGTAATACTTGCTGTACACCACCATTCCATTGATGGGATTGCGGTTAATATGGACATCCAGGACACTCATAAAGATGGATACTTGTATGCGTTTATCAACAAAATATTCCTCTGGATATACTTCTTCAAGTACTACGACTTTACCATCACACGGAGCCAGTATTCCATTGTCATAAGTGACCAGCTCCCTTCTGGGTATCCTGAAAAAGTAAAGTACGATAGTGAGCAGCATCAAAGCAACCACCGTTAGCGATATCCTGATAATTCCATAATCTACTTGTAAAAAATAAAGGGCGAGTAGGTTAAATGCAAATACTAATGCAATAAATGCTGCTCCTTCACGGTGTATCCTCATAATCTGTAACTAAAATTGTACTGGTTAATAGGTACAAAATTATTGAGCATTTGGATTAGTCTACTGATACAGTTTCAATATATCTACATCCTCCAGTTGCTTCTACAAAATTTCATTATGAGCGAATAACGAAGGATGGTTAAGTATAAGAATTCATATCAGGGAAGCAAAGGTTCACGATGTAATGCGATGGATGAATTCGTATTGGTTCTTAAGAACCAAATATATATTACAAATTCTCTGTAAGTTTAAAATCAGGGCAGTCAATCTGGATATCCCTTGTTTCCAATATTTCTTCCAACAAACTACAAAAGTGCAGTCCTTCTTTGTTTCTATAATGGTGACAGGTATAGCAGGTGCGATAAATGGTCACTATACCTGTTTGATTTAATGTGCGTATCAAATCTGAGACAGATCTCCACAACGATTCTTTTTCTTCGGTTCTCAATTGTTCTGTCCAGGCCATGATTGGGGCAGTATAATACCTCGTTCCATCTACAATTTTTTCTCCGGACTCAGTAAGGGCTATGCTAAATCGCCTGGAATCTAATAAATTCCCATTCTTGGAAACTAGTTTCTTCTGCTCAAGGACTCTAACTGCGTCGCTTATCGTAGGTTTCGTTACCTGGAATTCCTTTGCAAAATAACTCACCGTATTCAATTCCGGGCTGTGATCATATATAAATATCAATATCTGTATCTGTATTGGGCTTAAGTGATGTTCCTTAGCTTTTTCCCAGAGCAAGGTCCTGAACACCTGTGAAAGACGTTCCAACCCGGCAACAATCTTCTTGTCGAACTTACTGTTATGCCCTTGATCAAGGTCTGACATTGTCAAATTTTCTGTTAAGATAGTTAATTAAATATTCCTATTCAACAACTTGAATGGACATTGTTCATGTCCATTTTGCGTTCCAAGTTTATCCTCCAATCTTAGTACCTTCCAGTACATTCAGGTGCACGAGTGCATTCCACACACCATTTTCATCAACGGATTCGGTAACATAATTTGCAACGGATTTTACCTGCTCATTGGCGTTTCCCATTGCAACGCCAAAAGGCACATGCGATAACATTTTCAAATCATTACCGCCGTCACCAAAGGCCATCACTTCTGAAAGGCTTATACCATAGCTGGAAATGACCCTGTCAATTCCAGCGTCTTTTGTGTTTCCGGCTTTGTTGACATCAGTGAAACTAGGATGCCACCGATTTGACACGCAGTTGTTCAGTACCGTCCGCATAATGACTTCTTCTTCTTGTCCGCCAAGATAAACACCGATTTGGAAAATTTCTTCCGTTGTGGTATCTTCCAACCGTCTTACAACGGGTAAAGGGACGTTCACCAGTTCGGCAATATGCTGTACATGGTGATCTACGTAATTGATAAATGTACCTTCTCCAGTCATAAAGGAACAAGGAAACGGGTGATCATTATCATTCAGATAGCTTGTGAGACGTTTAATTTCCCGCGTCGGCACCGGGCTCTTGAAAATGACCTGATCATCGGCCGTAAAACAATACGAACCGTTGTATGTGATGTAACCATCAAACGGAAATCCTCCCAGATGACTAATTTGGCTCGCTGACCTTCCGGTCGCTATAAACATTCTGATACCCTCCTTTTTCAATAGACGCAGGGCTATTTGGGTTGACTCCGGAATTCGGTGTGTTTTAAAACTAATCAAAGTCCCGTCAATATCGAAAAAAATAGTTTTGATCATTATTAATTCTGATTTTTGATTAAGATAGCTGACCGAACAGCTTTTGCTTCTTGCAGTCGTTTCAATATCAAAGTTCCCTTCACTGCCATCCTTTTTGTCAATTGCATATCCGAACTGCTACTTTCATCGTTTTCTGATCTATTTTTTTCCCAATTCTTGTCATTCTTCATGCAAACACAAGTGAAAGTATCGCTAAGGGAACGATGATTATGAACGTACTTCTATAATGAAAGGCTTCCACAAAGGGCTTTAAACTTGCCAAATGCAGAAGCCTCTTTCCTATTGCTTCAATTTAAACGGGAATGATAGGTCTCCGCTTGCGACTGAATAGACTTTGTAAACACCAAGCATAGGTTTGTCCCCGCCACCAGTATTTACCTGCATATAAGCTGCCACGCCATCAAAAGAAAAATCCTTTTTATTGTTTATCCGGTAATCGGGAACAACGACTCTAATAATATCACCCTTCGTAATTATCTGATATCCGGGAGAGTCCATATACATCGACATTCCAGGGTTGGTCGGGGGTAAGACTACAGTTTTATCTTCCGGATTAAATTCTTTCACAGCTAATCCGCCTTCCACGCGCTTGTCCTTTATCAGCACTACCCAGTGGGGATGCCAGACAACGCCGTCATTTTCGTAATCTCCATCACTATTTTCATTCCATAATGGGGTGTCGTCAAAATCGGGATGCGAAGTAAGCGCAAGTGCAACGATACCTTCAATGACTCCGAAGCCTACATCTGTCGGTTTTAATGTTGTAGGAAACACATAGCCTAAAACAGGGGCTCCATTTAGCTGTCCTGCGGGAACTGGTGTTGTATTACCAGCTTGTCCCTTCACTTCAATTTCCCAGATGGTAGCGGCGATCTCTGGGAAATGCTTCACTCTTACACCTTTGATCTGAAAGTCGTCATTGTTGTAGTCTTCACAGTTTTCACAAGCGTATCCCTTAATTCCCAATAATGATACTGCGATAAGTATGAATATTTTTTTCATCATCTATGATTTTAACGAGTTTAAAAATGATTCAGGATTCACTTTTAAAATCCTGAATCATTCATTTGATCACTTAACCTTTTACATCTTCTATAGATGCGCCAAAATTTATGTGCAATACATTCCCATTTGGGGTAACCAATGCAGGTACTGACATTATTCCGGCCTTCTCTGCATCAGCAATACGACCTCTGTCTTCTCCGATGTGAACAACTTCTACATTTTCGGCCCCGACAAGATTAATGATGTCGTGTTCTGCACTTATGCATACCGGACAACCTGCGTGATAAAAAATTGATTTTCTCATGATACTAGCGATTTTAATTATTTTGGCAAAATTACCGATACAAATATAATTAGGATTCCTAACAAATTATATTGGTCTATTATTGATTTTTGTTTTCTGGACTATCTTTTATAGCCCCTTTGTAGTAATAATCTTTCATAGTAAGAGATGCGCATGCTTTAGTATAACTTTGGCGTTAAGATCCTTATCCCCATGCTCGTACACATCGGTGAGTACAATGCGGATAAAATCCATCGCATGGAGTATTGCTGTACTGATATCCTTGGATTGGTTCAATTGTGAAGTCATGATTGCTGTAAAGAGGTCGCCGGTTCCGATAGCTTCGAACGGAACCCAAGCCGATGTAAACATTTCAATGGTACCTTGTTTGAAGAGGGCTACCTCAATCGTATCTTTAGGTGTGTTTTTAAAATTGACGTTTGTGACAATAACTGTCTTTGAATGCAATACCTCATGCCTAGACAAGTTCGTAAGAAAACTCTCTTTCGTATTTATTTTTTTTCCAAGGATGTATTCCATCTCGAAATGATTGGGCGTAATGATGTCACTTAGGGGTAGTAATTTTGCAATGGAATGATTCGCAACTTTCTTATCTATGTACAATCCACCAGAACGAGAATCCCCGAAGGCTGGATCGTATACATACCGGTATTCTGACTTTGCTTTGGTTCCCTTAATAAAATCTGTTAAAGCAAAAATAACCTCCCTATCGTAACAAAATCCACTTATGAGGAAATTACATTGTTCAACAAAATGATTTGCTTTTATCCCTTTAAAAAGGTCTGTTATTAATTCCGGAGCGATTGGCATCCCATACACTTCAGGGTATTCTATGTGATTGGAAAGAAGCACTGTCGGTAGTTGAACTGGGTCAAAACCGTGAAGTTGAATTGCCAATGCTGCAATGTTATTACCCACATAGCCACTTGCTACCTGGCTTTGTACCGTTATTATATTTCTTTTGATTTCATTCATAACGTAAACATTTTTCCAACGCAGCCAAAAAGATATCAGCTTGTTGAATGGTAAGACATAACGGGGGCAATAACCTGATGATGTGATCACCTGATGCCCCCGTGAAAATTCTCTCCTTATAGAGCAGTTTATGTCGCACGCTTACGATCGGTGACTCAAATTCCAGCCCTATCATAAGTCCACGCCCTCTAACCGACTTTATTTGCCGAAATTTGCATAGAGTTTCAAGTAGGTAAGTGCCAATTCTTTCAGCATTCTCGATGAGGCTCTCCGCTTCGATAATCTTCAATACAGAAAGTGCCGCAGCGCAGCCAAGGTGGTTTCCGCCAAAGGTACTGCCAAGCCGGCCCAGTTTTTCTTCAAACTTAGGATGGATTAACGTTGCTGCGATTGGGAAACCATTTCCCATGCCTTTTGCAACAGTAATCAGGTCAGGTTTGATACCTGCATATTGATGGACAAAAAAACGCCCACTTCTGCCATAACCGCATTGTATCTCATCCAGTATCAATATGGTATTGGTAGTCTTGCATAAGTCAGTAAGCTTGTTCAAAAAAGTATTATCCGCAACGTTTACTCCTGCCACTCCTTGAATACCCTCAACGATAACTGCACTGTATTCTCCCGTATACAACCGTTCTTCTACAGCCCCCATATCATTAAAGGGAACGAATGAAAAAGATAGACTCTCATTGATTGGAGCCCGATCTTCACCGAAATCAGTAGCCATTGCGGCAGCGGCAGTCCTTCCATGGAATGCTCCAGAAAAGGCCAACACTTTTCTTCGCTTGTTGTGGTATGAAGCCAGCTTTAGCGCATTCTCATTGGCCTCCGCTCCCGAATTGGAGAAGAAAACACGGTAATCCTCATATCCGCAGGAAATGCCCAATTTTTCAGCAAGTTCCATCTGCAAAGCATTTCCAACGGCATTGGAGTAAAATCCAATTTTATCCAATTGGTCCAGTATACTTGACACATAATATGGATGTGTGTGCCCCACAAGTATTACCGCATGTCCACAGTATAGATCAAGATATTCATTCCCTTTATCGTCGTATACATAGCAACTCTTGCCGGAAACTATATTGACCGGGAATTTCTGGAATACATTGAATGGTCTCATTACGTTATGATTATGCTGTTGTTATCGACTCAATTTATAGATTTTGCTAAGTTTCTGGATAGTATCCCTAGGCGCATTCACACTTCCAATTCCCAATGCGTTAGCGATGGATTCTCGGAACCCCAAACGCGATGGCCTTTGATGCCCACAAAATCGTGGGCATCCGCCCTGCTATGAATCTCGGCCTCCGTATCAGGATCGTTTATCAGAATCCGACACGTCTCTCATCTCACATACTGGGAACAAAAATCGGCCTCGGCCCCATCAGGCAGAATACCTTACTACGAACCCTATCTAAAGTGGGCTGGTTCGTAGGATTTACAATCACCTCATCAATCAATTCTACTATGGCTTCCATATCATTTTCCTTTAGACCTCTGGTAGTAACGGCTGCTGTTCCAATCCGTATTCCGGAAGTGACAAACGGCGATTTGTCGTCAAAAGGAACCATGTTTTTATTGACGGTGATGGCGGCTCCCCCGAGTACGTATTCGGCATCCCTTCCCGAGATATTTTTGTTCCGGAGATCAATCAGCATTAAGTGGTTATCCGTCCCTCCGGATATGATATCATAGCCACGTGTAATAAAAGCCTCGGACATAACCTTTGCATTTTTTTTGACTTGGTCCATATAAAGTTTAAAACTATTGGTAAGTACTTCACCAAAGGCTACCGCCTTTGCTGCAATGATGTGCATCAAAGGTCCTCCCTGATTACCGGGAAAAACACTTTCATTGAGTAGTGAAGACATCATTTTCAAATCTCCTTTTGGGGTTCGGATATTAAAAGGATTTTCAAAATCTTTACCCATCATGATTAAGCCCCCTCTGGGGCCCCTAAGCGTCTTATGTGTTGTTGTTGTGATAATGTGGCAATGTGGTACAGGGTCATTCAGCAATCCTTTTGCAATCAAGCCCGCTGGATGGGATATATCGGCTATAAGCAAAGCATCAACATCGTCTGCAATTTGCCTGAATCTTTTAAATTCAATATCTCTTGAATAGGCGGTAGCCCCTGCAATGATGATGCTGGGACGTTCTTCTGCCGCTTTCTCGGCAATCTTGGTATAATCCAGTTTCCCTGTCTCCCTATCTACGCCGTAGAAGGAAGGATTATATAGTTTCCCAGAGAAATTTACTGCTGACCCGTGTGTCAGATGGCCGCCATGTGACAGATCGAAGCCAAGAATTTTATCTCCGGGTCGCAAACAGGCAGAAAACACAGCACCATTGGCTTGTGAACCGGAGTGTGGTTGAACATTTACGTATTCAACCCCAAATGCTTCCTTCACGCGCCCTATTGCCAGTTGTTCTACAAGATCCACGTACTCACAACCGCCATAATACCGTTTTCCAGGATATCCCTCTGCGTATTTGTTAGTAAGCACAGACCCCGTGGCTTTAAGTACTTGTTCACTTACAAAATTTTCTGAGGCGATGAGCTCAAGACCGTTTTTCTGTCTTCTGCTTTCTCTTTCGATTAATTCAAATAGAATCTTATCATCATTCATTCTATACTGTATTTCGTAAAAAATAATTTTTAATTTATATGCGATAATAAATATCCCACCCTCTCCTGATCTTATTCCAATTTTTTTGAGAACTTTTATTCCGATTAAACGAAAGTATTGTATATTTGGACTACAACCGTGGTACAGTTTTAATTAATTTCACTAGTCCAATGCTTAGACCCTGGAAATTAGAGATACGTTTAGATCATGCTTCTGAAAAAGCTATATATCTTCAGATCGCGGATGCCATCATTGCTGACATTCAGTCCGGAAGGCTTAAAAGCGGGGATGCCTTACCCGGAAGTCGTAATATGGCTGAAATGCTGCATGTCAACCGGAATACAGTTGTAGAAGCACTGAATGTTTTATTGAATGAAGAATGGATCATCTCGAAAGAACGAAAGGGCACCTTTGTTGCGAACACCTTGCCGGCTTTTTCCAAGGAACCCAGACCACATCCGATCCATACCCGTGAGTATACACCAAAAGATGTTTATCGTATCCATTTTGACGATGGTTACCCGGATAGTAAGATAGCTCCTGTGACAGAGTTGGCAAGGGCATATCGCCAAATTTTTAACCGCCATGCCCGTTGGCAGATGATGGGATACGGAAATGAATTCGGCGACCCTGATTTTGTCAACGCAATTATGCAGATGCTTAACCATCAGAGAGGAATGCAAGTTACCCGGCAATCTATCTGCATTACCCGAGGTAGCCAAATGGCAATGTATCTAATATCCCAATGCATGTTTAAAAAGGGTGATTTTGTGGTGATTGAAAACCCTGGCTATAAGGCAGCTTGGAAAGCCTTTGAAAACTCGGGAGCCACATTGCTGCCAACAAGGGTCGATCGGGATGGACTCATTATTGATGATGTTGTTGCCCACCTAAAAGCACACAGGCGGATAAAAGCTCTTTATACTACTCCGCATCACCAGTATCCCACTACAGTGACACTGAGCTTGCAGCGCAGGCTTGAACTGGTCAAGCTGTCTAATGAATATGGATTTACAATTATAGAGGATGATTATGATAATGAATTTCATTTTGGTTATCGTCCGCTACTTCCATTATCAAGTTTTCCGGAATTGGAGAACTATGTTTATATAGGGACTATGAGTAAGGTTGTTGCTCCGGCTTTACGCATTGGTTATCTGACAAGCATTAATCATGACCTAATAAGGGAAGTCGGTGAACTTCGGAGAATTATAGATGTGCAGGGTGATGGAATAATGGAACAAGCAGTATTACAGCTAATCAATGATGGAACAATCAAAAGACATATTCGCAAAGCCACGCAATACTACAAAGCCAAAAGAGATTATGTAGAAACCTTGCTGAATAGGTATTTAAGAGATGTCGTAGACTTTGTTGTGCCTGATGGTGGCTTGGCATTTTGGATAGAACCAAAAGCCAAGGTTGACTGGGCTGAAGTATCTGAAAGATTAAAAGAAGAGAGCATTAAGATTTTAACGCCCAATTACTATAGCATGGACAATTCTATCAACGGTATTCGTTTGGGCTACGGATCACTGTCAGAGAAAGACCTAACAGTAGGAATAAAGACTTTATCTAAGTATTTGGTGCAGCGGAGGTAGAGACAGTCGCACGAGTGGTTCCAGATGAAACGGGAATCTGTCTCTACAATGAATGAGATCATTTATGCAGGAAATCACGGCTAGAATGGTAAATTTAAACGCAGACTTTGCCCGGATGTCAATTGGAGCTGAGAACAAACAGCCACGGCCATAATTCATCTACTCTCTTCTAAAACAGCGAAGCCTAATACTATTATGCTGCAAATTTGGTTTCACTCAACATGCTCTCAACCGGAAAAGGAGGAATAACAACTGAAACGCTCTAAAACTTTGGAGATAAACTGGAATGAATTAATGCGGGGTCCCTTAGAATTAGCCTGTGTGTTCTCCCAAAACGTTAACACTAAAAAGCCTCCCCTATGTTATGGGAAAGGCTTTGTGTTCCTAGGTATTTTCGTTTGCACATCCACCAATTGAGTGGGAAAGGCAAGCTAGTCGCACCAGATTTTCGCTTATTTCACTGGGAACTGAGATACTCTCAACGTAGAACACCCATATGGTATCAAATTGATTATCTCAACACTATCTTGAGTCTCTCGGGGCGGATGTGCGGGTGAGGGAAGCTTCCCAGAAGAATTTCTCTCCTGCTGCCACAACGGTATGCGTTGCGCTTTAACCTTTACATGTATAGGAGCATTTTCCTGGCTCCATGGATTCCTGGCGATCGTTTCCTTCAATTCCATTCTTAAACTTCCACTGTCCATTTCACTTTTCAGAATAGCGTAATTCCAGGGAGATCGTGGATACACTTCCCAGTACGAATCGTCGTATTCCGCTTTTGATATTTCGCGCCATTCTTCTTTAATTTTTAACGCGTAAACAAGGGGTCCGCGCTCAATTCCCAACGAATTTTCAAACCAGTAAGAATAACGAAAATCCATAGGCAAGTTTAATTCAACATTGTCACCATTAGCCCATTCTCGCTCTATTACTACTATATGTCGGTCTGCATTTATTGTTACTGGCTTTCCGTTGACTGATAACGTGGGAGTCTTGCACCATTCCGGTATTCTAAGGTGAAAAGGAAACTTCGTCTGTTTCGCTAAATTAATCGAGAACAGTATCTTTTCTCTAAATGGATAGTCTGTCTTTTCAGTTATTGTAACTTGCTCCCCGTCGGCTATTTTTGCCACCACAGAAGAAGGTCCATAAACGAGGGCCGCGATACCATTATCGGCGGTAACGTACCAAAGGTTCTGCACGAATTTGGGCCAGCCCTGATGCATATTGGTCAGGCAACAAGGATATCCCGTGGTGGTCCCGTAAACAATTCGTCCGTTCCCGTCATTGAAGAAATTACGTTCCTGATCGGTAATCAATACCTGATTAGCCTGCTGAAAGTATTGTTTGCGGGAAAAATCGTCGTTATGTTGGGTGGGAAGTACATTGTACGCGATCTTCTCAAGATAATCGGCAAAGTATACATCTCCCGTAATCGGCAAAATATTCTCAAAGGAGAACATCATTTCAACTGCAGAACACAATTCTGATCCCTGGACAGGATCATTCCCGTGCAAACGCTCGTCGCCGTCATACATGCCGTTCACAAAACCATGGCAGTCCTGTAAGGCTGCAAGTCCCTTCTTCACAGCTTCGAGGTACTTTTCCTCCGGATGTTGCTGATAATAGACAATAGGCTCTTTTAATCCCTGAGCTACGTTAACACAATGCAGGTCAGGGAGCGGATTTAGCTTTCGGATCACATTTCCCGCATAAACTTCGGTCCAATTATATGTCTGTTCGTGAATAAGCTCCGCAAGATCAAGCAGAAAGCTATCACCCGTTATGTTATATAGCCAGTAGACGATTGCCAAATTGTCTCCGCCGCGCTGGCTTCCCCAAAATGTTACAAAGCCCAGTTCATTCTTCGGCAACATCTTTAGCTGATATCGGAAATACTTTGTCATTAAATCAGTAACCTTTTTATCATGGGTTGCCATGTAATATTGCTGCAAAACCTTTAGCATAACCATTTTAGGCCACCAGTCATTTCGCATGCTCTGTTGCGTCCCTGGTATTTTCTTGTAATTCTCCGGTAACGGAAGAGGGCCAAAGGAACCATCCTCCTGTTGATTTTCAATGCTCCAATCGATCCACTTCTGCGCTTTCGTCTTGAGCTCACCGTCGTCCAAAATGTAAGCCAAAGGGACGAGGCCGTCGAGCCAATATGGTCCTCTCTCCCATCCGTCGCCAGTGCCTCCCAACCAACCGTTTGTATTCCCGCAAACTAGACTATAAACACTATCAAGCTGACCCGTTAGACCATTTCGTTGAATTTCCAGCATTTCTTTCAGAAATCCCTGAGGTTTTATGGCACCTATTGGTAAGGCAGTATAGGGCTGAGCAATCAGAGGGAACTGATTGGTGATATAATGCATATTTCGCTTCTCTTTGGAAAAAGAGGGGAGAAGGATCATAAAAAATAGAGATACGGCTAATATTCTTCTCGTCATTCATTTCATTTCCAGTTTGAATGATACAATGATTGATTATTATTGTAATTAACCCAGACTTTCATCTTGCCGGGTTCCCGGTTGTCCCATGCAAAATAAGGTATAAAAGTCAATTCTTCTTTCTGCCCCTGGCTTCGCAATAACTTCATATTGCTCAACTTCCCTGCTCCTGAGAGAACTGAAAACGAGATGTTCTGATTGATCGATACGTCATCGAAATCAATTTGTTTGTTGTCAGCTTGCTCAAGGCAATAGACCAAAGGTCCTCGTTGGATCGCCCGCTTCCCTGCATTTACTTTTACCTTGTCATCTGCTTTCACTAATTCAACAGGCATATTCAGAGACAGCATCACTTGGTCGCCTGGTTTCCAGATACGGTGAATAACGGCATAACCATGCTCCACACGCATTGAATCTAGAGGCTTCCCATTCAATAAGGCCTGATAACTCTTGCACCAGCCGGGGATTCTTAACTTCAGATCAAAACGGGCCTCTTTTTCGGGATTGACGTCTATTTTGATGTCTCCATCCCAGGGATAATCGGTTGTCTGAGCGACTGTCAATTTAGTTCCGGCCAGCTCGAACTTTGCTTCATTCCCCATATAGAGATTGACGAATAATTCTTCATTATTGATCAGATAAACATAACTGCCAATTGAAGGGATAAGACGCGAAAGGTTGCTTGGACAGCATGCGACACCGTACCACCGTTTTCTGTGATGGTTCCCCTCCGACTCTAGTGGATTCACGTAAAAAAATAACTCCCCTGCAAGGGAGACACCAGATAAAACACCGTTATACAATGAGCGTTCCATCACATCGGCAAAGCCAGCATTCTTTGTGAGTTGGTTCATCCTGTTATTCCAAAAGACCATTCCAATTGATGCACAGGTCTCACAGTAAGCAGTCTTGTTAGGAAGATCATAGTCTTCGGTAAACCCTTCGTTTGTACTGGAACTGCCAATCCCCCCGGTGATATACATATTTCGGTGAATCACATCTTCCCAAACCCTGTTTAATGAAGTCACATAAGCAGGAATGCTCTTTTCCGTAGCGACATCAGCCATACCCGCGAACAGGTACATTGCCCGAACGGCATGCCCCTTAATATCAGTTATCTCCGATACCGGAACATCATCCTGACAGTGAGCAGGGCCAAACCTTGGGTTATTCCAACTGCTGCCAAAACCATGACCGCGTCCCCGTTCCTCCAGAAGCCAATGAGATAACTCCAAATATTCCTTCTTGTGGGTGACATGGTAGAGCTTTACCAATGCCAGCTCAATTTCTTCATGCCCGGGAACCCAATGCCGTTTCCCCGGTCCGAAAGTATTGTTTAGGTGATCGGCAAACCGAACCGCTACCTTCAAGAAAGAGGTTTTCCCGGTAGCCTGATAGTGAGCTATCGCAGCTTCAATCATGTGTCCCCCACAATACATCTCATGTTTGTCCATATCTGTCCAACGAGATTCCGGCTGATTCAACGTATAAAAGGTATTCAGGTAGCCATCCGGTTGCTGAGACTTCGAGATCAGCTCGATCCATTGATCTAGGAGTTTATCGTACGTCTCGTTGGGATTGTTAATCAATGAATAAGCAATACCCTCCATTGCTTTATAAACGTCCGAATCGTCAAAATAGATGCCTTTGTGTTTACCAAGCTGAATTCCGGCCGCCTTTTTGAAATTATTTATGCGTTCTGTCGAATCTCTGGTTTGCGCGATACAGGTCTGAAGTATCCTCTCCGAATGGGACTTTAAGCGGGGCGACCAAAATTCATCGTTAATGCTCACCTTATTAAAGGGAATCGGCTGAGCCTGATATGACTGCGCGAACAATAATTTCGCACTCATACTCATTATCAATAAAATCAAAATATTGTGTCTGTTCATGACATTCTTCTTTTAAGATCAAATTAAAGTGTGAGAGTCAATTGTGATTTCCATTCTTCAATTCTGGTTAAAAGCGACCAATTATCCTAAAATGGACAACTGATCGCTGTTCTTCACTATCTACTGCAAATAACTTGGATTCTGCTTGATATTTGGGTTGGCGTCTATAATGATTTGCGGGATGGGGAATACTTTTGTCTTCTCTCCCTGAGGTTTATGTGAAAGCCAGCTCTTTTTCGCATAGGTTCCGAACCGAATCATGTCTCTCCTTCTGGTCCACTCACAGGCAAATTCATACCCAAGTTCGTCATAAAATCCACCAAATTCGATAGGTGCAGTATCGCCTGGCTCAATAATCTTGTAGTTTTCCACATACCCGTAGCTATACTTACTATTCGCGGTCAGTTGTGTCCCTGAAATAAAAGCTTTCATAGGGGAGTCTTTGAAAGCCCTTTGTCGTACCAAGGTAACTAACACTGCAGCTTCATTAGACTTCCCTCCTCTCAACAGGCATTCGGCCTTCATCATTAATACCTGAGCATACCTGAAAAATGGCATGTCGTTATTCATATTGAACTGAGCATCAGATTCAGGAAGAAATTTTTTAATACGGTATCCTTCGTCTTCTTTTGTATAGATCCCATCGGGAAGATTCTTGGTATAGTCCAGTTGTTGGCCTGCCCGATCGTATGCGCACAAAAGCGGGGTCTTGCCGTCCGCGGCAAACTGGGGTCCGTGTTCCCAAGTGTCATCTAGTCTTGTGTCATCCGGATCATAAGTATCAATAAACTGCGATACAGCTTTCGCACATCCAGCCCCCCAAGGAGTGAATGAAAGATTATACTTATACCTTGATGATGCGTGAAAAGTATATGCACAATATAGACCGGTCCCATTTATCTCATCATAGGGAATCGCAAAAACTGTTTCGATAGAGTTCGCATTATCTGCGTCAAAGCAGTCTTTATAGTTGCCCTCCAATTCGTACTTCCCAGAATTTATAATATCATTACATTCAGATATGCACTTATCCCATTCCGGTGCGCCGGTATAAACTACCGAATTAAGGTAAAGATTAGCTAATAATGTCTTTGCAGCCCACTTGTTAAATCGGCCATACATCAATGAACTCTTGTCTTCACTCAATTGAGGTAACGATGTAACGACGTCATTGACAATCGACAGATATATGTCTTTCCTCGCAGTTAAAGAAGGCATATCCTGCGAAGTGGTAGTCACGAACGGAACATCCCCGAAGTTGTCAATTAAGAGCCAATAATAGAACGCACGGGCTACTTTCATTTCTGCAATTAATGATTCTTTCTTAAGCCCGGAAGGGACAGGTACAACATCTTTTTCGAGTTGCTCAATAATCCTATTTGCATGCAGCACCCCTGGATACAACCGCCCCCAGAGATTCTTCACCTGAGGCGCCTCCGCATTCCATGTATGAAAATGCATCTTTTTATAGATTCCCCCGTCATCCCAGCCCGAAGCATTGGCTGGCATCACCAGAACGTCTGTAGTGGCTTCCTGCATGATCGAATAGTTGGTATGCGAATGCAATCCCCTCATATTTTGGTAGACGGGACCAATAACGCTATATACTTCATCCGCAGAGTACTTATACCCATCTTCTGTTAACTCGGAGTAGACCTTTTCCGACAAATCATTACAGGCAAATTGATTTAGAAGCAAGAACAAGACTGCTATGTTTCTTAATGAGTTTTTCATATCGTTCAAAATTAAAATTTCAATGATGCGCCAAACGTAAACGTTCTGGTTGATGGGTATCGGTCTCTCTGATCCAGTCCCGGATAAAGCCCCAGACTATTCACTTCAGGATCGATCCCGCTGTATCCGGTAATTGTAAACATATTGGATCCGGAAACATAAAGACGCAAATTTTTAACAGGTCCTCTCTGAATATTAAAAGTGTACCCTACCGTAATGTTATCAATCTTCCAGTAGTCTCCATCTTCGATAAAATAACTAACATACTGAAGTTCCTGAAAATCATTCAACGGCATTTTGCCATAGACTTTATCATACGTGCCACGCATTACATTTCCTCTGGTTAGACTTATCGGTACAGAGTAAAACATCTTTGTCATGTTCAAAATCTGATAGCTGAACGCCCCACGTATTGTGATATCAAGATCAAAATTCTTGTATACCAATGTATTATCCCAACTAAGATAATGTTTTGGCAATCCGTTACCTAATACCTTTTTATCATCGGGCTGTTGTTGTGCTATTGGTTTGGGTTTACCATCCCTTCCCTCAATAATCCAGAAGCCATCCTTATCTACATCGATTGATTTGAACCCGTAAAAGTTTCCAATTGATTTGTTTTCTTCCACTCTGTGAGTTGAAGTTTGAATAGGCTCTTCGGTATTACCAGTATAGAAATAACCACTTTTCAACTGAAATTTTTCGTTCGATAAGGAAAGTAATTTATTACTATTCGTCGAGTAGTTAAGCTTCGTTGTCCAGTTAACCTGTTTGGTCTGAATAGGAATCGCCTTAATTTGAATTTCAATACCTTTGTTCTCCATCGACCCGGCATTGGCGAGAACACTGCTATATAGATAGGGTGGAGTCGCAACGTTATAATTCCACAATAGGTCTTTAGTTGTCCTCTTGTAAACATCTATTGAACCAGTTACTCTCTCTTCGAATATTCCAAAGTCCAGCCCAAGGTTAATCTCTTCTTTCGTTTCCCATTTTAAATCAGGGTTGGCATTAGAGGAGGGATAAATGACCGGAATCCAGGCACCGTTTAATAAAATTTTGTTTCCATATGTTAGTCTGCTAAGGGATTGATAAGTGCTCGAAGGAGCTGTCCCGGTTATACCGAAGCCTGCCCTTATTTTTATTTGATTTACTGATGGCAGCAAATCTTTCATGAACTGTTCGTTCATCATGTTCCATCCTAGTGATACAGCTGGAAAGGCACCCCATTTATGGTCCTTTCCAAATTTCGACGAACCTTCATAGCGCAAACTTGCCATGAGCATATATCGATTGCCTAGGCTATAGTTACCTCTCGCAAAATAACTTACAAGTTTCGATGACGTTTTTTCAGAGTCCATACTCGCTTTACCTTCCGAAAGAGCGGTACCATCGGACATGTTGTTGTATGAATAGGAGTCATTTGGGAAATCGAAATTATTCATCCAATAAAACTCGTACATGTTCTCCTGAAAACTGTATCCCGCTAATAAATTCAAATTATGGGCACCAAAAGATTTTGTATATGTGGATGTTAGCTCCAACAAATCGTCAATAGTTCTGGTCGTACCTCTGGATGCGAACCCTTTCCGTTTCTCTTTGATACTGTTTATATGATCAAAGGATTCGGAGTATCCGGCAACTTTATTGTAAATATCTTTTGAAACAAGCGCTCTTAATGTTAATCCACTAATTGGATGGAAAGAAATCGTACCAAAAGGTTTAAAATTGGTGATAGCAATCTCTCCTTCCGTCTCCCTTATCAAGGATACTGGATTCGCATAATTGTTCATTTCCGGGTGTTCAGTCCACTTTCCGCTTTCATTTGTCAACGCATCAGTTGGATTGTATATAAGTGCGTTCCTGTAAACATCCTCTCGCCAACTGTACCCGTCTCCGCCTGAAAAGTATTTCTGATCATAGCCGATTATACTACCATTCAACTTTAGTTTTCCGTCAAACATAGTATGGTTAGCTTCTATCCTGGCATTTAATACATTATTGTCTGATCTAAGCATCAAACCTTGAAGCTCTTTGTAGTTAATATTAACAATATAGTTGGTGTTGGAACGTCCTCCTCGCATGCTAAGATTATGATTATGCGAAATTGGCGTCCTGAAAATCTGATCGACCCAGTCTGTGTTTGCGCCATGATCGATCGCACCTGGCTTGCCTTTTTCTACCAATGCCCGATATTCGCTCGCATTCATAAAATCAATCGTTTTGGTAATCGTCTGGGTAGTGATGTAGCTGTTCCACTCAATTGTTGCCGGGGTTTCTCCTTTTACCTTCTTTGTTGTTATCAAAATAACTCCGTTTGTGCCTCTGGTGCCGTAAATTGCAGCAGCCGAACCGTCTTTAAGGACGTCAATAGTCTCTATATCTTCAGGCGCAACATCGGTCAAAGAGCCCGGAACACCATCAATAACTACTAAGGGTTGAGTTCCTGAAGCGAGAGTGGTAACTCCTCTCAGAACAATTTGTGAGGTACCAGTTGGGTTCGCATCGGGATTGACGATATTCACTCCCGCTAATTGACCTTTTATAAGTTGCGCCGCGTCTTTCACTGAGCCTTTAACAAAATCGTCAGCGCTAATACTTGACACTGCGTTCGTCAACTCTTCTCGTTTAACTGTTCCGTAGCCTATTGCAACTACTTCCTCAATACCAATAGTCTCCTCTGCAAGTACAACATTAATTTCCGTTTTGCCAGTGACCTCCATTTCCTGTGTCCGCATGCCAATAAAGGAAAATATCAGAATCGCATTCGCAGGGATATTCTTGAGGTTATATCGTCCATCCACGTCGGTTATCGTTCCATTATTGGTATTTTTAACAACTACTGAAACACCGGGAAGCGGACTCCCTGATGAATCTGCGACTCTGCCTGATATTGATTTAAACTGTTGGTTCGGCTGTATTCTTATAGCATTAATGTCTTCTTTATATAGCGCTATCTGTCTATCTTTTTTCAGATATTTAATACCTGTTCCTGCCAATATTACCTCCAGCACATCGTCAACACTCTTGTTAGCCACATCAACACTGATTTTCTGAGTGACGTCAATCTGCTCATTATTATACAAAAAGAAATATTCACTTTGATTCTCTATTTCCTGTAAAATCGATTCAATTGAGCGGTCGCTTAAATCTAGGTTCAATTTCGTCTGGGAGTATACAGATGCGTTAACCTGAATTAACACACCAAAAACCATTATCGCCGTTAGTTTCATAATTCTAATCCGTTTACATAGATTCACATCCCATCTGTGGGGACAAAACATTGATTTTTTTTTCATAAATTTGTGATAATAAGTGATACATTTCCCTTTCGGGGTAAATTGTCTCATGTTCGCATTCGTGTGCGAATGTCAGAAGGAAGGTGCGGAAACACTTTCCTTCTTCTTTCTAATTGATTGAATTTTATTTCATAGGCGCTTCGCTTTTATAGGTTATATAAACCAGATCTTCCTTAATCTCGTAATTCATTGGTGCAGTTACTTTCATTAGTTCAAGCATCTCTCGGAGGCTCTCCGTCTTGATCTTCATCGTATAACGTTGAGCAAACTTAAGTTTATCGTCGAGGATAATCTTTACATCATACCATCGCTCCATTTTCTTTATTACCTCTGGGAAGGAAGCATTCTGAAACTTCAGTAAATTATCCTTCCAGGAAATAAATAATTCCACGTCTGATGCTCTGGAAAAACTAAGTCGGCTGCTCGCTTTAGAAAAGACAGCTTGATCTCCAGGTTTTATAGTCAGTCTCTCTCCATCTGAGTCCCGAACTACTGTAACGCTTCCTTCTTCGAGGGTTGTTACAATATCGAGGTCCTCCTTGTAGGCACATACGTTAAAACGGGTGCCGTGAACTTCAATTTTCACATCGGTTGTTGCAACAGTAAAGGTATTCTTGGCATGGACAACATCGAAGAATCCTTCACCTTCCAATTTAACCAGCCTTTCTTGGAAGGGATAAGCGTATCTGATCCTGGATCCCGAGTTCAAATAACCAGAAGAACCATCTGGCAACACAAACTTTACCTTTTCTCCTTTTGGAGCGACTATCTCAGAGAACTGCTGGGGAGTATAAAACTTGTCATATATTAGATAAGTGCTTAAAATGAGCAATGGCAAAACCAATAAGGCAGCTATTCTCGAAAAACGGGTATACAATTGCCTTGATCTTGGCGTAGCTTTTGAGTGTCCCTTTACATTGATATTAAAATGAAGTCTATATAAGATATGCTTAAGTTCGACAGATTTGGTTGGGCTATCGAGGATCTCATTCCACTTATCCTTCAAACTCCTTTCCAAAAAGAGTTCATTATTTTCATCTTCGAATTGTTCCTCAATCCAATTTCGATAATAAACTTCATCCTTAGACGATTCCTCCATCCCGGAATTCAGTGTTTTCTTCATTCGACTTTTCCTTTAGGTCTAGTTATATCCATAACTGCCATGCTGCACCCAAAGAAAATTCGAAAAATACCAGAAAAAAAACCTAACTTATCGAATAAAGATGAAATAAAACAAGAAGACTGCAAACCCACTCTTCTCAATCTTCGTTCTAATCTCCCTCAAAGCCAAGTTTAAATGATTCTCAATGGTCTTTTTAGAGAGTCCTAATTGATCCGCAATTTCCTGATTTGATAATCCTTCAAATCTGCTCCTCATAAAGACTTCCCGACGCTGCGGCGGAAAAGCTTCACACAGCCTAAGGATGTACTGTTTCAAAGAAGCATAATCAATCTGCTCCGAAGGCTCAGTTTCTTCTCCCTTTAACAACTCTTCCCGTGCAAAATTCTTAAATAGTTTTTTTTGCCGGAAATGTTTCTTTATAATATTAAAAGCAATTGTAAATAAGTATGATTGAAACGAGAAACCGTCTTTTAGTTGGTTCCGCCTTTCCCAAAGGATTGAAAACACTTCCTGCACTAATTCTTCAGAATCCGCATCTGATCCCAGATAAACTTTCGCAAAGTGAAATAATTTTGAACTATATAATTCAAAAATACGATTAAACGCAAGAATATCACCCGATTTCAAATCCAGGATCATTTGGCCATCGTTATTTTTATCGAAGCTTTTCACTGAGACCGATTTTCTGCAAAAATACCAAATGTTACGTGCCAAACAACTTTCACTTGACTTTTGACGTCATGTACTTTCTATACACACTTAGCCAGACCCTTTCACTGAAATTAAGCTCCTCAAAATTAGTTTTTAGAACCTGCATATGTCCGCTACATGTATTTGCTTAAGTTTATTTGCTCTGCGAGAACGTCGTAATCCTCTGCATCCTTTACTTCAATTGCGTCAACACGCTTTCTCAAGATTAGTCCAGGTATGTTAATACTCCCAAAGTCGCTATTCCAATAAAGAGCCACAGTGTCACTCCCAGTGCAAAGCTTCTCAATCCAGCCTTCTTCGCCTCCACAACTGAAATAGAAGAACCTATGAAAAATAGAGTAATAACCATCATGCGTTTGCCCAGCGAGTAGAGAAGATTAAAGTTTGACTCCATTTGAGGGAAAACCCAGGCAAACAGCATCGCTATTACGAACAATCCGATAAACCATGGGAAACTAGTCTTTTTACATTCTACGCCGCGATTCACACAGGCTAATATAATCGACAATGGAATGATCCACAGCGTCCTGGCCAATTTCACGGTCGTCGCGACCACAAGTGCCTCAGAACCATAAATCGATGCGGCTCCCACTACTGAACTGGTATCATGAATTGCAATTGCCGCCCAATAACCAAAATCGGACTGACTTAGATGGAAGAAAAATCCGATGGCCGGAAACACGATTAATGCCAAAGTATTCAGAACAAAAATAACGATTAGTGAGAATGAAATCTGATAATTCTTTGCGCCCAAAACCGGACCGATGGCAGCAATAGCACTTCCCCCACAAATAGCTGTCCCAGCCGAGACCAATATTGCCGTATTCTTTTCCACATTAAATAGCCGACCCAGCAGGACCCCCAAAAGCATAACGACCACTACCGAAATCGCCGTGTCAACAAAGCCATTCTTAGATATGTTGACTACCTGCACGAGATCCATCCCAAATCCCATTAAAACAATTGCCATCTTCAGCGAAATCGGAGTGTATCGCATTACCCATTCGCATTTCAAGCCAGTTGAAAAGAAAAGCAAGCCCAGTAAAAGAGCACTAACAGGAGTGGAAATTGGTAAGAAGCAAGCGAGGATCGCAACAACATAGAGATGATTTGAAAACTTCCTAATTTGTTCCATAAAGCGTTTTTGGGAACAAATCTAAAACCAATGCATAACTCAAACAAATATCAAATAGTTGTATCCAATAACTAGAAGTTATAATTTAATAAAAAATCGATGAACAACGTAGTACCGGAAGTGTCATGTCCATGCCTAAGTGCAATGCGAAATTCGCGGGGAAAGCTTAAATGTAATAGATTCAGCCGAACAAGAGTTTTATACAGCAATTCCTTTTCAATCGCTCTTTCAGAAATCAAGGCTACTCCCTGAAAATCACATAGAAAATTCTTTATAGATTCGTTACTTCCAAGATGGATAAAGATGTTGAGCGATTCAACAGAGATACTATGGCGAGCAAAACTTTTCTGAATTACTTCGAGTGTTCCCGAGCCTTTCTCTCTAAGTACAATCGGCACCTGCCGTAGATCATCGACGCTCAGAGTTCTGCGTTTGGCATATTCACTTTGGGCAGCCGTAACTAGCACAATCTCGTCTTCTAAAAATTTGCGGTAATGTATCTCGGAACGTGACGACTCATTTTCAACCAGTGCCAGATCAATTTCGTTTGTTAAAAGCTTACTCTCCATCTCGAATGAATTACCATTAAAAACAAAAAGCTTGATGTTGGGATATCTTTTATAAAATGCGGCGAGTACTTTAGGTATGCAGTATTGAGAAATGGTTGAACTGCATCCTATCCGTATTGAACCAATAAAAGCATCACTCAGCCGTCCCAGTTGGAATTCAAGTTCGCCGTAGTGGTGTCTGATTCGAATTAGAAAATCATAGGTAAGCTTGCCCGCTTCGGTAAGGTATATCTTATTGCCTTTCCTTTCAAATAAGCCGATGTTGAGTCTGCGTTCCAACTCTTTTATGTGTTTCGTAACGGCTGGCTGACTGATATATAATTCTTCAGCAGCCCTTGAAAAACTTAAACCCTCAGCAACCGCAAGAAATACTTCGTCCCTATAATCCATAAATTCTTAAGCTTAAATACCAACTACGAATGTGATGCCCATCCAAAGATCACTTTTTTTCTCGAAAACAAAAATTTTCAAAATACAGGGACAAAAATCAGACAAAATGACCGAGATCTATGCACGGATTCTGGCATTGACGATTACAGCAAGTATGAAGATATTAAAAACGAAATTGAAGCTTATAAACGACTCTACATAGCATCGCAAAATACAATATCCATTGAGTCATTATGTCCGTGGAAGAGAAGGAAAACCGTCAAAGGAACCGTTGGCCGGGACTTATTCACCACAAGCTATAAATCAATCAAAGACAAGCTGGGACTGGATAATAAATATACGTTATATGGCTGGAAGCATACCCGGGTTGTAAACTTACTCATGACAGGATTTACTGATAATGAAGTTATGAGCCTTACCCGCCACTCCGATTACAAAAGCTTTATGGCTTATAAACGGGAGCTAATGGTCGATACCAGCGCGATGAAGGAGAAAACGATTTAGTTCTAAAAAGAAAAGAGATCAGAGTTCAATTTACATTCCCTCTCACTCCGATTATTGAGAAAATTCTTGAGATAATTTTACTGTTGGGTAAACCCGGATTTTTTCATCACCGAGATTCTCCCAGATCCCGATCCCGTGACAGTCTCCCGTCATACGACAGATTGGCTGTAACCGTTGGCTCCGATCGCCCAACAGTCTATAATGACGTCATCTACATGCCACTCGAACTTGTAGTCCGAACGATATTTTCTGAGTTATTTGTCGATATTGTAAGGCAAATGGAGATTGGACAATCGGCTTCGTCAAAATACTCCGGCTTAACCATTCATGATTTTCGTCTGCAAAAGAATATCGCCCTTCCTCGCCTCTTCCTCGATCACGCTCAAAAATACATGAAGGAGTATTCTGTCATATATGTTTCAATCATGAGACATTTTCAACAAAATGCACAGGAATTGAAAGTATCTGACACATGATTGTCAACACTCCCCTTTTTGTTTGGGTAATTTTACCTCAAACGAAAACCCGATCTTGTGAAAAGAATTATCGTACTTCTATTCTTGCTCTCTCTTGTCTTGGGCCTAGCTGCGCAGAGCATTTCTTTGCATCAACAAGGGCTAATCCAAAACTGGCAGTTTATCCGACAAGACCTGGGGGGAGTTTGGGAGGCACTCAGAGAATCGAAACCAGACAGTCCGGCGGCCGTTCCCCACTGGGAAAACGTCAGCTTGCCTCATTGTTTTAATGCACAAGATGCCGTCGATCCCAATGTAAGTTATTACCAGGGACCTGGCTGGTACCGTACAACACTAAAAATAAATAATCCATATCCCGATGGTCGTGTCTTGTTGCACTTTGAAGGAGCCGGGCAGAAGACACAGGTATTTATCGGTCGGCAGAAAGCGGGTGAACATGTGGGTGGTTACGACGAATGGACCCTGGATATCACCGATTTTGTTGCGGCAGTTCAGGATGATCCAGTCGTGAAGGAACTATATGGTGATCGAATCCCGCTTTCGGTTCGCTGTGACAATTCACGCGACCTGGAGATGATCCCGTCCGATTTGTCCGACTTCAACGTTTATGGCGGATTATACCGGTATGTGAATCTGATTTACGTTCCCGAGGTTTCGCTCAGGCAGGTTCACCTCCTTGCCATTCCCGATCAGGGATTGCAAAGCGGCTGCGTGGAGATCAAGGGCGTCGTTCGCAACAACAATCATGAACAGGCCGATTTGCTTGTAACGATCAGTTCCGCTCATGGACAACTGGTCGCAGAACAGCGGATAAGGACGAATCAGACCAACTTTTCAGTTGAAATACCGGTTAATAAAGTTCAATTGTGGTCACCCGCTCGTCCGGCATTATATCAGGTGTCGGTTCAGCTGACAACGGAGCACGGCCAACAGATGTATACGGATCACATTGGCTTCCGGAGCTTTGAATTCCGGAAACACGGACCATTTATCCTGAATGGGGAACGTTTGCTCCTGCAGGGAACCCACCGGCACGAGGATCATGCCGGCGTGGCAGCTGCCATGACCGGGACCATGATCCGCCGGGAAATGCAAATGATCAAGGATATGGGAGCTAATTTCATCAGGCTGGGGCATTATCAGCAGTCACGGATTGTTCTGAATCTGTGCGACAGCCTTGGGATCCTGGTATGGGAGGAGATCCCCTGGTGCCGTGGCGGACTTGGAAATGAAAGTTACCAGGCTCAGGCGAAACGAATGCTGACCAACATGATCAACCAGCATTACAACCACCCGTCTGTCATTATCTGGGGCCTTGGCAATGAGAATGACTGGCCGGGCGACTTCCCGGACTTCGATAAGCAGGCAATTCGCAATTTCATGTCGCAGCTTAACGGGTTGAGTCATCAGCTTGACCCAACGAGGAAAACGGCTATCCGCCGCTGTGATTTCTGCAAAGATATTGTAGATGTATACTCGCCTTCGATCTGGGCCGGCTGGTATCGCGGAAAGTACACCGAGTACTTGTCCGAATCAGATGAAAACCGGAAACAGGTCGATCATTTTCTGCATGTGGAATGGGGAGGGGACAGCCATGCCGGACGTCATTCGGAACAACCCGACGAGGGATTAAGCGGAATACAAACCGGACAGGGAGTTGATGAACGGGCCGGAGATGCTGCTTTATCCGGCGGACAAGCCCGCGTTTCGCGTGATGGCGACTGGAGCGAAACTTACATCGGTAACCTGTTCGACTGGACCCTGAAAGAGCAGGAAAAAATGCCCTGGCTTACCGGAACGGCCTTCTGGGTATTTAAGGATTTTTCCACACCGGTACGCCCTGAAAATCCGGTACCCTATGTCAATCAAAAGGGAGTCGTTGAGCGTGATCTGACGCCAAAGGAAAGTTATTACATTTTTCAGTCATACTGGAGTGAAAAACCTATGATTCACCTTTATGGTCATTCCTGGCCGGTACGCTGGGGAAACCCCGGACAATCGAAGATGGTGAAAGTCTACTCCAACTGTCAGGAAGTTGAGCTTTTCGTCAATGGGAAGAGCCAGGGCACCAAAAAGCGGAATGTCCAGGATTTTCCCGCTGCCGGCTTTCACTGGAGCATTAAATATGCCGCCGGCTTGAATGAACTGGTAGCGGTGGGGAAAAATGGCGGGGTTCTCCTTACCGATACAATCCGGCAAAGCTTTGTAAACCCCGAATGGGGAACCCCGGAAAGGCTGGAATTACAGGAAGTTCGTATTGATGATCATTCAAGCTGGATTGTGGCGCGTCTGACCGACAAGGCGGGCAATCTCTGTCTGGATGCAAAAAACCGGGTGGAATTCGGCGTGACAGGCGACGCCGCACTGGAGGATAATCTGGGGACGCCTGACGGAAGCCGGAAGGTGGAAACATCAAATGGCGTGGCAAGAATTAAAATCCGCTTCGATCAGCGAAACTGGGTCGCTTCGGTAAAAGCATCAGGCATCAAGGCTGCATTTTGTTCTTCTTCAAAAAAATAAAGGATGGCAACAAAGAATCTTATGTCAGTGGCCCTATTGGCACTTTTACTTTCATCATGTAGTGTGAAATCTCCCGGCGGTGAGGAGTCGGGGAACCTCGAATTGGCTGCGCTTGGCGATCAGCTTCAACTTTTCCTTCAGTCCGTTGATTCTGCGTCAAAAAAAACTGAGCGGAAGATAGCTGATTTGCCGGTTTCTCCGCGCAGCCTGAACGGCAGCGGGCAGCTCGTACTTGTTCCTCCGAAAGACTGGTGCAGCGGTTTTTTTGCCGGATGCCTGTGGCAGATGTATGAATTAACGGGCGATACCGCCTGGGAACGACCGGCTCTTTATTTTACAGAGCTGCTGGAAGACCAGAAATGGAACGGGACCACGCATGATATGGGTTTTAAAATGATGCCTTCGTTCGGGAAAGCCTATCAGTTTACCGGAAATAAGAACTATCGCGATATTTTGATTCAGTCGGCGAAAACACTCATTACCCGGTATAACGAAAGTGTCGGATGCCTTCGTTCCTGGGATCATAATCAGGATAAATGGCAGTTCCCGGTGATCATCGACAATCTGATGAATCTGGAGTTACTCTTCTGGGCCTCAAAGGAGACCGGCGATCCTGTCTTTTACACGATTGCAGTTAACCATGCCAATACGACCATGAAGAATCACTTCCGGGAAGACTACAGTTCTTACCATGTGATTGACTACGACCCGGCAACCGGAGAAGTGGCCGGGAGAAATACGCATCAGGGCTATGCCGACGGATCGGCCTGGAGCAGGGGACAGGCGTGGGCTTTATATGGTTATACGCTGTGTTACAGGGAGACCCGGAATAAAATATATCTGGAACAAGCCCGGCATATCGCCGATTTTATTTTGACTCATCCCAATTTGCCTGATGATTTGGTCCCTTACTGGGATTTTGATGCACCTTCAATTCCGGATGAACCGCGCGATGCATCGGCTGCCGCTGTTATTTCATCTGCATTGTTTGAAATGAGCACGTATATGGCCGATTCCATCAAAACCCGATACCGTAAACCGGCCGAACAGATTTTAAATAATCTGACAGCAAAATACCGATCGGCTCCCGGAACGAATAAAGGGTTTATCCTCGATCATTCAACCGGATCCGGGTCGCATAACTCAGAGGTTGATGTCCCCATTATTTATGCAGACTATTATTATCTGGAAGCTTTAGCGCGGAGGAATTCGTTTTCCCGAAATGGAAAAGCAATCAGCAAATGGCAGTCAGATGAAGTTAAAACGAATAATAACCGAAGTGATTTCCTAACTAAAAACTAAAATATGAAAAAAAAGTATCTCAGGAGAAAGTTTTTTCTGGTTCTTGTTTTATATCTGGCTTCATCGCTTGCGGTGACCGCCCAGAATAGGGCAATTACAGGAACAGTCATTGATGAAACCGGAGAGGCCTTACCCGGAGTGACGGTAGCTGTTAAGGGCACAACGAACGGGACAATCACAGATGTCGACGGGAAATATGCCATTTCCCTGAGAAGTGAAGCTAAGATTCTTGTGTTCAGCTATATCGGGATGAGATCGGAAGAAGTGACCGTTGGTAACAGCACGGTCATTAACCTGACCCTGCACCCTGACCTGGTTGGTGTTGAAGAGGTAGTTGTTGTCGGATACGGAACGCAGAAAAAGCGTGATATCACTGGAGCCATTACATCGGTCAATGATGAAGCCATCGAGCAACGCCAGGCGGTCGATGTGTTCGACGCCTTGCAGGGAGCAGCTGCAGGCGTCCAGATTTCGACGGCATCGGGTGCTCCTGGCGCAGCCAGCTCGATCATCGTGCGTGGCGCTTCCACGCTGGACGATTCTGGTACATCACCGCTGTTTGTTGTTGATAATGTGATCATGGAAAATATTGACCACATCAACCCAAATGATATCAAATCGATCGAAATATTGAAAGATGCTGCTTCCGGGGCGATCTATGGAGCGCGCTCAGCAAACGGCGTCGTGATCATTACCACAAAATCAGGTGAAGCCGGCCAGCCCAAAATTGATGTCAGAGTACTGAAAAGCTTCAGCTCAATGGCGAACAAACTCCCGCAGGTAAATGCCTTTGAAAATGTCCTGAACAACGACAATAAAAAGACGCAGGCCTTGCTGAAATTCAATGCGATCACAGATTCTGTCGGCCTGGTAAACAGCACGAACTACTATTATCAGGACCTGCTGACGAGGACTGCGGTGCGGAATGACGTTAATCTGGGTATCAGCGGAGCATCGGACCGAATCAAGTATAATGCGTCGTTCGGTTACATCGGTGACGAGGGAATCATCCTGACCAGCTACAATGATAAGCTGACCGGTCGTTTCAATACGGACTACCAGGTCAGCAATAAGCTGAAGTGGATGTCGCGCATCAGTTTCGGGTACTCCGAAACCAACAGTGTAAACACCAGCAGCGTCCTGCAGGGGGCGATGCGGCGCGATCCGAATATGATCCTGTATTATCCCGATGGCAGTTACGCTCCCTATTACGCCATGGGCGGCCGTAAAAATCCGGTGCAGGAGCTTTATGCCAAGGATAACACCGACAAAAGATGGCAGGCTACCATCTACCAGGCGATGGAATATAAGTTTAGCCCAAGCCTTTCGCTGCAGGTCAGTGCGACGGCCAACCTGGATCTTCGGAGAAGGAATGAGTTCAGCTCCAAAGAACTCGACGGAAATGCCAACGAGGATCTGAGAAAGAACACCGGCAGCGACCGGACCACATGGGCGCAGACCTATCAGGGCGATGCCTATCTTTCATTTAACAGAGCCATTGGTTCCGATCACACGGTAAATGCCATGATCGGGAGCAGTGTGGAGGAGGGTAAAGGTGAATACCTGAATTTCGAAGGAAGTTATTTCGTTTCGGAGGAAGTTCATACCATGAACCTGGCTACACTCGATTTGTCGGGTACCAATACCACCGCATCCGACTATGCCATTGCCGGCTTTTTCGGCCGTTTTGGTTACAGCTATAAAGGAAAGTACATCCTGAACTCGAATATCCGCTATGACGGATCGTCACGTTTCGGCCCAAATAAACGATGGGGATTATTCCCTTCTGTGTCGCTTGGCTGGCGTTTTTCGGACGAGTTCTTTATGGACTGGACCAGAAGCTGGCTCACCGACGCAAAAATCAGACTCAGTTGGGGCCGCACCGGCAACGACCGGGTGGGTTATTATGAATCACAACTTCGGTATACGTCGGGGAGCTATACCTATAACGGGATTTCGGGTGTTGTACCGGTATCAACGTACGGTAATCCGAACCTGCAATGGGAGCAGACCGAACAAACCAACCTTGGGCTTGATCTGAGCTTATTCGGAGGTCGGGCAAACCTTGTTGCCGATTATTATATCAAATCGACCTCCGATCTGTTGTCGAACATGAACCTGCCTTATACAAGCGGTTTCGATAACATGCGGGTGAACCTGGCAGAAATTGAAAACAAGGGCTTCGAGTTGTCTTTGTCGGGCTTTCCTGTAAAAAAGAAAAACGTTAGCTGGCAAACCACCGTTAACTGGTGGAAAAACAGAAATACAATCAAGAACCTCTCGCGCGAAGACTATATCCAAAGCGGAACCTGGTATGTTGCCCAGGGGTACTCAGCCGGCTTATTTTATGGCTATAACAACACAGGGGTCTATCCTTACGACCTGAGCAATGCCTATGCCGACGATAAGCATACGCAGCTGACACCTATGCTGGAGCGCGATAATTATGGCAATGTCATTATTGGCCTGGATGGCAAGCCTACGCTTCTTCACTATCTTCTCCCGAATGGCGAACAGTATACCGGTGAGGTCATTCAACTCACATCAGGAGGCGTCACTGCCGGGGGTGGAGACGTGATTTGGGAGAATATGCCCAACTCGGAGGGTGTGTATGATACGAAGATTGACGACAACGACCGTAAGATCCTGGGCAAAGGAACACCCGACTGGTATGCCTCCTGGAACAACGTCGTTAATTACAAGAGATTCTCGCTTTCTTTTAACTTTTATGCGAGCTGGGGTGGACTGGTATACAATGATCTGAAACGCTATTTGTCCAGTTGGGGTGGTAACACCCACAGGCAATGGCCTGAGTATATCGTTACCGGCTGGAAATATCAGGGGCAGATTACTCCCTGGTATGCAGTTGATACCCGAAACAGGAAGACAAACAACCGGGCTTCGCTCAGTAATTTCTACCTGGAAGATGGTTCATTTATTCGTTTACGGAATGTACGGCTGAGCTACACATTCGACAGCAAGCTCATTGACCGGACCTTTCTGAAAGGTATAACGGCCTATGTTTACGGGAATAACCTGATGACATGGACCAACTATACCGGTTATGATCCTGAAGTGGGGGGCGGGGTGCTGACGCCGGGAAAAGACAGCGGTGCATACCCGAGAAACCGCGAGATTGGCTTAGGGTTGAATCTAAACTTTTAAACGGAACGCAACATGAAAAAGAGAATAACGATATTTTTATACGGCGCATTCTTTCTGGGAATGACAGGCTGCGATGAGTTCCTGAACCGTGAACCGCTGTCGGACATGTCGCCGGCTACCTTTTTTGCCAACAAGGGAGATATGAAGACCTGGGTGGCAGGGATTTACGATTCTTTTCAGTCAACCCTGGATCTGGAACACCTGGAGTGGGGAGACATCCGCTCTGACAATTACCACACCACGAGCTATGACGACGGCAAGGCCTATATGAACGCGATCGAATCCACGCAAAGTCAATACAGTTGGGAAAGCCTTTACAAGACGATCGATCGCTGCAATGTGGCTATTGAACGTTTCCCGGAGATTCCCGGAACCGTAGAGACCGATTGGGCCGATTACGTGGGACAGGCCTATGGCATGCGGGCCTATATGTATTTCTATGCCATACGGGTTTGGGGCGATGTTCCGTTAATCACGAAGCCGTGGGACGGAAATGTTGAAAGTTCACACGTCCCCCGCACGCCTGTATCTGACGTCCGCGAGCAAATACTGGCCGACATCGGCCAGGCTCTTAAACACCTGAATACCGGGGTTTCGAGCGACCGGAAGTTGTATTTTAACCTGGCCGCAGCCTGGGCCCTGAAAATTGAAATGGACATGTGGTTTAAGGAATACCAGGCAGCCGTTGACGATTTTGACCGTTACTTCAGGAACAACCCGAACTTTGCTTTGGTGGGTAATGCGGACGAATGGAAAAATATCTTCCTGCTGCCTGTTGACTCAAAGGAGACGATTTTAAATATGGCCTGGAATTACGAGGCTGACGGAGCGAACCCCTGGGCACAAAGGGTTGGCGCTTCCAACACCAACAACCCCTATAAGGTATCGCAGGGTATTTTCAACGAATTTGTGGCCCGTCTCCACTCGGGAGAAGGAGCCGACGGGAGATTCTGGAATGTGCTGGATACGGTGAAGATGTGGTACGGAGGGAGTCAGGTTTCCATCAGTACGGCGCACTGGCTGATCGGTTCGGGAGCTGCCGGCGTGGAAAAGTGCACGAAGTACAGCCCTGTCGACATGAGCGCCACCAAAAGCCATTGGTTAATCTTATCGAGTTCAAATTGTGACATCCAGCCCTGCCTGTATCGTTATGCCGACGTCTTGCTGCTGAAGGCGGAAGCACTGAACCAATTAGGGAGAGCCGGTGAAGCGCTGGATATTGTCAATCAGATCCGCGCCCGGGTAGGCTATCTCGCCAACGCCAGGGAGGAGGCGGACCTGGCCGATAAACATGCTGTTGAAACCATCATTCTGCGTGAACGACAACTGGAATTCATGTGTGAAGGGAAACGTTGGTTTGATCTGGCACGAACCGGCCGGTTGATCGAAGTGATGGATCCGATCCTGCGCGCCCGTCAGGAAGACGCAGGCGTAGATCCGTCAGGTTTTGGAGATGAAGGACGCATCCTGTGCCCGATCTATTACCGCGAGTTTGAATCAAATCCGGCTTTAAGGGGCCACCAAAATCCCCCCTATACAGAAGGTTAACCATTAAAGAAAAAAACAATGAAGAAAATACGAAGTGATATCAGGCTGATCTTGTTGATTTACATTGCAGGTGTTGCACTTACCGGATGTGAACTCGGAGGGCTTGACCTGCAGGAACCCTTTGAGTATGATTACGACAAGGGAACATACAGCAATGAAACAAAGATGACGGCCTGGCAGTTTATCCAGTCGCGCCCTGACTTGTTTTCGATCCTGAAAGAAGGTATTGAATATGCAGGCCTGCAAACCTCCTTCGAACAGGCCGATTGTACGTATCTTTTGCTGGCGGATAAAGCATTCAATGCCACCGGGGAAACCGATATGGCCTATTTTACTACCCATCCATTGCCAAACCCCAATGATCCGGTAAATCCCATTATCCCTGAAACATTAACGCTTTACCCCGTGGATCAGGTGAAGGAGTTACTGCTGTACCACATTGCAAAGGGCGCCTGGACCTGGAGCAACCTGCCGGCCTCACCAACCTGGTACAACACGTATGCCACAGCAGATACCGCCAGGGTAAACCTGTATTTACTGAAAGACAGGGATCCGAATATCGTGTTTAACAACTTTGACGGACATTATAAGCTGACAATCAAAGCGCGGACCACAAATCTGAAAACCAAAGAAGGATCCTATATGCATGTGCTTGAGTCCTGGCTTGACCGGCCAACAAAACCGCAACTGGGAATTTATTAAAACGGAAAAACCTGAAATTATGGAAACAGCAAAGAATTTTTACCTGATACCGATCCTTTTCATGTTTCTTATCTTCGCTGGTTGTGAAGACGAGAACTGGGCGGAGATCGATTCGCTGAGCGCCGATGGCGATGAGTACTATACCAACCAGCTTGTAAAACTATGGATGGCCGTAAATTCCAACAGCTTGTACGACATTACCTACGAATGGGGATGTGAAGGGGGCGCTCTGGTGCAGCCACAGGGACTTGACGAAATGACCTGGCAGGCCCCGAAAGAACCTGGCGTTTACAAAGTCTTTTGCAAAGTAACGACCGGCGGACACTCGGAAATCCGTTACAAGGACATGAACGTATCTTCCTTTTTCTTTGAGAAATTTCAAAAGAGCGGCTACTCGTTCGTTGGGCAAAGCAGTACCAAGCTGACTCTGAAAACCGAAACCCTGGGAGGAAAGACCAACGGATATCTGGAGGCGTACGTCAGTTCAACAACATCCAGTAACCGGTATGTGTACTATAATTTTAGCAATCCGGAATTAAAAATGCCTTTTGGCTTCATGGGCAAGGTGGGATGGCTGAGCAACTTCCCCACGGATACCGTTGTGGTGAAAACCTCCACCTATCCGCACCAGATGGCATTCCGGTTAAGCCTCGGGCGCGATCCTGATAAAGCAGATGTGAAGTATATCGACGAGTTGCGTTTCAGCTGGTTCCCCGTGCGTGGCCCCGAGGGATATCCGCTTGACCCTGAAACCGGACAGGCTTTTAACGGTACCGTTACTTTTCAGGAAAATAACATGGGAACAAAGACCCTTCATGATGTCAACTTCTTTTCGGACCGGTTGACCTTTGCGAAGAGCGACAGAAAAAACGTGGCAGTGAATATCGGCGACTCCTACCTTATTTCAGTTTATGTTGACGGTGTAAAGGTGGCTGAAACCGCTGCACTGCAGGAATGGAGGCAGGTTAACAACGCTCAGGACGATATTCATATCAATGAGTGGCGCTACATTCTGCCAAACGGAAACGGCGGGAATAATCCTCCGAAATTCTTTTTCGATGACGCTTATGCAAAGAATGACGGCAGCTTGCTGACCGGAAACTGAAATAGAAACCGGGAAAGGGCTTTCATCCATTTCCCGGTTCTTTTAATGGTGATTCTATATTTTTAACATCATGAAAAAAGGACTCTTTCTCACTTGTTTGCTAGTGTTGCAAGCCCTGTTGCTATTCGCTCAAAACGTTTCAGAAAAGGATACACTGGTTGGCCTCATTCTAAATGCCAAAGGGAAAGGTATCAAAAATGTCCCAGTATTCGTAAAGGAACAGGATGTGCCCGTGAAAACCGACCGGAAAGGAATTTTTACTATTGCTGTCAATGATCTGCCGGACAGTATTACGATCATGCTTCCGTCGCAGAAGCTGTTTCAAATTCCGGTGAATAACAGGAACTATCTAAAGATCAGAACGGGTGAAGCCGCATGCAGTGTTATGGAGGCAAGGGATGAGATCATCCGGATTGGTTACGGAGTGGAGCGGCAATCACGGTCAACACAAAGCAGCTTCAGCGTGTCGGGACAGGAGCTTCTGGAAACCGGCGAACGCGACATCATTCACGCCATTGCCGGAAAGGTGCCGGGATTAAACCTGACGTTCAAAGAGAACGGAGCTGTAAGCATCCAAATCCGGGGCGGCACAGGTATGGGTGATGAGCATGAACCTTTATATATCGTTGACGGATCGATTGTCGATGATTTGACCTATGTCAATCTGAACGATGTCGAGAAAGTCGACGTCCTGAAAGATGGCAGTATTTTTGGGACGAGAGGGGCCAACGGAGCCATCGTCGTAACCACTAAAAACTAAATCACCTGTTTCTGAGATGAAAAGATTTTGTTGTCTTATTGGCGCAGTGTTTATTATTCAGGCTGCTGATGCCCAGCCATCGTGGCAATCGGCATTGGTCAGGCTCAGTGAGGATCAACAACTAACCTACATCCCCGATGAGAGGGGAAATACGATACCTGATTTCAGTAAAGTAGGTTTTGCTTCCGGAGAAAGAGAAATTCCGAAGGTTGAAGCGATGGAGTTTGTAATACCTGCCGGAGGTAATAACCGCGAAAATATTCAGCGTGCGGTTGACCGGGTCGCTGCGCGTCCGCTCGGTCACGACGGTTTCAGGGGTGCTGTTTTGCTCAGCAAAGGAACTTACGAGGTGAACGGGAGTATCGTGATCGAAAAATCAGGTATCGTGATCAGGGGGGAAGGAACAGAAACGATTGTGAGAGAAACGGCCACGAAGCAAATTAACCTCTTTATCTTCAAGGGGGACGGAGATTATGCGTACCCGGAATCAGCCGGAATCAAAATCAATGAAGATCTCGTACCGGTTGGACGCAGATATATTGTTTTATCGGATGCGTCGTCTTTCAAGGCGGGTGATTCCATTCTGTTATGCCGTCCCGGAACCGCAAACTGGATCCGTGATCTCCGAATGGATAGAATCGTTGAACGTAATGGAACCCGCCAGTGGACCCCATCCTATTATGATCTTTACTATGAAAGGATCATTATGGGCATAAAAGGGAATAAAGTGTTTCTGGATCATCCGGTTGTCATGGAAATGGAGGGGAAATATGGTGGCGGATCTGTAATGAAATACCAGTTCCGGGGGCGTATCCGGAATTGCGGAATTGAGGATTTGACCCTGGAATCAGCTTATGTGGATGAAACAGACGAAAATCACGGCTGGAACGCGGTCTTTTTTTCGAAAGTTGAACAGGGATGGGTACAGCGTGTCGTTTCAAAGTATTTTGGTTTGGGCTGCGTGTACATCGATCATAACTCCAGGAATATTTCGGTTCTGAACAGCCAATGCCTGGATCCAAAATCAATTATTACAGGCGGACGGCGCTATTCGTTTAACTGTAACGGGCAGCTTAACCTCTTTAAGAACTGTTACGCGAGGAATGGACGCCATGACTATGTGACGGGTTCGCGTGTTTGCGGCCCGAATGTTTTTACGCAATGTGCCGCGCAGGAAACACACTCGGATATTGGCCCTCACCATCGCTGGGCAAGCGGAACGTTGTATGACCAGGTCGTGACCGATGGGGCCATCAATGTCCAGGATCGTGGAAACTGGGGCTCCGGTCACGGATGGGCCGGGGTGACGCAGGTGATCTGGAATTGCAGTTCACCTGAAACAGCGGTTCAGTCACCCTGGGTTGGCGGGAAAAATTATTGTATCGGACTGACCGGATCCAGACACCCCGGTCGGTTCAGTGATCGCCCGGATGGGGAGTGGGAAGGATTTAACAGAGCCGGCTTACAGCCCGGTTCCTTATATGAAGCACAACTTCGGTCGCGCCTTAGCCAGGCCGTTCCAAAATAATAACTTTAAATGATCTTTTATGGGCTTATTTCGATTGATCCCGCTCTTCGTCCTGGTGATGCTTTCAGCATCCTGTACACAGGAAATGAACGCTAAAGATCGGATTATCGCGGACGTCCGTGCACGGACACTTGAAAAAGCAGACTCTTTGTTGACGGAACCACCTGTTACTGTGACATCTTCCCGCTGTGAGCGAAGTGCCGGCGGGATTCATGACTTTTATTCCGAAGGCGATTATTGGTGGCCTGATCCTCAAAATCCTGAAGGACCCTATATCCAAAAAGACGGTCAAAGCAACCCCGGCAATTTTTCGGATCACAGGCTTGCCATGATCAGGCTCAGCGAGGTCACGGTAACGCTCACTTCGGCCTGGCTCCTCACCGGAAAGCAACAATATGCGGAGCAGGCATTGGCCCATTTAAATGCCTGGTTTGTAGATACGACGACCCGGATGAATCCCCATATGCTGTATGCTCAGGCAATCAGCGGGAGATTCACAGGACGTGGCATTGGCCTGATCGATGCGTATCACCTGGTCGAGGTGGCCCGGTCGGTGCAGGTCCTTGAAAATAAAGGCGGTATTTCGGAGAGCCAGTCAGAAATGATAAAAAGCTGGTTCAGCCAGTTTCTGGTCTGGATGACAACTCATCCTTATGGAATTGATGAAATGAACGCTGAAAATAACCACGGAACCTGCTGGCTGGTAACCGCCTCATCAATGGCTGTGTTAACAGACAATCACCGGGTCATCGGGATGTGCACAGAACGGTTTAAAAACATCTTATTGCCCAGCCAAATGGCCGATGACGGCAGCTTTCCCCGCGAACTTAAGCGGACAAAGCCCTATGGCTATTCACTTTTTAACATCGATGCCTTTTGTAATGCTGCACAGATTTTATCAACTCCCGATGATAATCTGTGGACCTATAAGACCGCAAAGGGCCAGTCGCTCGATAAAGGGATGGCCTTTATTTTTCAATACATCAAGGAGAAGGGGAAATGGCCTTTCTCCAAAGATATTTACATCTGGGAAGAATGGCCGGCACGGCATTCATCCTTGCTGTTTGCGGGTCTGGCCTACCATAAGCAGGAATATATTGATACTTATCTGAAACTGCCTGCTGATCAGGTCCATCCGGAAGTAATCCGCAACCTTCCGGTGCGTCACCCCGTCATCTGGCTGCTGGAATAACTTTTCCGGGTATCATTTTCCTTCTAATGATCAATATCACAAAAGTATCACACTTTAACCTGTATATATCTTGAAACAGTTCCACATGAAGTATGGCGTTTAAAGTAAAACATCCTGGTCATTCTCAGAAAGAGATTTTGTTCTCAGAATTTTTTAAACAAAACTATCACCATGTCCTTTTGATTGCCTTTCGTTTCATGAAAGATGAAATGATCGCTCAGGATGTTGCTCAGGAAGTTTTTCTTTCAATTTGGGAAAAAAGAGACCTACTTGTCTTCTCTGCTGCTCTCAGACCATATTTATTCAAGTCTGTTAAGAATAAATGTTTGAGATATCTTTCCTTACAGCACAAGAATGTACCTGTCGAGCACATTAAAGAACCCGTTGAAACAGGTGACCCTTCTGAAGAGGATGAAAGGCTAACCCGGCTTGCACAGGAAATAAACAAGCTTCCTCCGAAATGTAAAGAAGTGTTTCAGCTTATCATTTTTAAAAAGATGAAATATCAGCAGGCGGCTGATTTTATGAATGTTTCGATAAATACTGTCAAGACGCAAATGCGGATTGCCTATAAGATGTTGCAGAACATCCGATAAAAATTAAATTTCTTTTCACCCTTTTGGACACGTTTCTGATAATATAGGGAAACAGATAGAGAAAAAGAGGTCAAAACCAAATGAAAACGGATCATCATCAAAGAGAGGCAGATCATGAAACCAGAAAATTTCTTCTAAATCATTCTGAGGAGTTAGACTTACTCGTAAGGAATGACATGGAAAAAGCCTGGAACGGATTAAGACTGCAAATGAGCGGGGTTATACAGCCGTGGATGTTTAAAATAACACGTTATGCGGCAATTGTTGCGACGGCTATTTCCCTCGGATTTGCTTTGTCTAATTATATCCAGAATCACCA
>JBCFBK010000028.1:0-6094 GCA_038562555.1 Prolixibacteraceae bacterium
TAACGACCATTGAAGGTGTTACCTGTTTGTCGGATGAGATCGACTACGGTGATTACCCCATTGTAAATGGCATGCTCCGGGTCTCGAACGCGCCTGGTTTCGGGATGAAGCTTCTGGTATAAGCATATACTGAAGTTTGACGGGGAATCTAATATAAGGTTGAATCTTAAAGGATGTCTCTTTGGTGGTCTTTGCAATAAAACAGAATTTAACTGGCCACTGAAGAAGACATTTTGCTATAAGCATCTCGTCGTGAAGAGGAAGTGTGATACGCAGATGACGGTTCGTTAAATTGAAAAAGTAAGCGGATGAAATACATTTTGATATCTTTAATGCTGTCCGGGGTGAACAACATCGTTTTCGCCCAATCGGACTTTCCTGGCTTTTTACAAGGAACATGGAAAATGGAAGGCAAAGAAACCTACGAGCATTGGGACAGGCTTAACGGCAATTCCCTGAAAGGATTTTCATACGGGATCAAAAACGGACAAATAACAATTTTCGAATACCTGGACATCTCCCGGACAGAAAATAACATCATCTATACAGCTACCGTTATCAACCAGAATCAGGGAAATGAAATTAATTTTAATTTGACCCAATCGGACAGTATTTATGCATTTGAAAATCCGGATCATGACTTTCCCAAAAAAATTGTTTACAAAAAACTGAGTCACACAGAAATAGTTGTACAGGTATCAGGCGGCAAGCAGCAAGGCTTTACTTACAAAATGGAAAAGCAGTTTGAGAAAACCGCAAAAAAAGATACCACTGTTTCAAACCCAAACTATGACGCCGGGTTAGCTCAAAAGCTGGGAGCAGACGATTACGGAATGAAAAGTTACATATGGGTAATTCTTAAAACAGGAACGAACAAGACAACCGACCAGACCTTAATCAATAATAGTTTCAGGGGGCACCTCGACAATATAAACCGATTAGTGGACCAAGGAAAAATGATTATTGCCGGACCACTTGGCAAAAATGACAATACATACCGTGGAATTTTCATTCTTAACGTACCAACGTTGGATGAAGCTGAAAGATTACTGCAGACTGACCCCGCCATTAAAGAAGGATTACTGGAGGTAGAACTATACAACTGGTATGGCTCGGCAGCCTTACCCGAATATTTGGAATTTTCAGACAAAATATGGAAAATAAGGCCTTAATAATTAAACAACTCTTCAAATACCGGCTTTGCGTGAGCATACCAGTAGTCTTGTCTTGGCATATTCGACACGAGTATCTGTTTGCGTTCATGGTGAGTGAGGTCCGGACTATTTTTGCATTTTCCGGATTTTTTCTTCCAGGTTCCGGATGGCGGTCAGCACGATCGTCATTTCGGAACGCGCCTCCGGCATTTCCCGGCTGGTATAGGCATAAAACTTCCATATTTCCAGCACATCATTCACCCCAACGGTATACGGTTCATAGACCGGATTCAGCGATCTTAGCAGGATCGTGCCATCCTCGTGGACCGTTACCAGCTTGAACACGAAATCCTGCTGCCCTTTTAAAATGACAATACAGGGTGTTTCCGGCTTAACAGCGGTCCAGTCGGCCACATATTGCGTAATGATATCACTGTTCTCCGGCACCGGCAGCATCGAATCGCCGGTCAGTGGAAAAACCCGGAAGGTCCCCTGAGCCGGCAGGTTGGGAAGTGAATATTTCGGCAAAGAAGCGATAAACTCCGGATCATGATAACCCGCCATATAACCTGCCTTTGCTTTCACCGGAACATATTCAACGTTTTCATTATTTGAGCGGTCGACCGAAATAGCCAGTACACGCAGGTTACCGCCCCGGATATACACATCGTTCCCGGCCTCCAGCTCCCTAATCTTCATTTCACCGAGTCTGGGAAGCTCAATTTTCAGCAAGGTATCGATGCTGATCTTAAAAAATTCCGAAAAATTCAGGTAATCCTCCGGTTGCGGCGATTTGGTGTTCCCGGCCTCAAGGGCTGCAAGTTTTGCACGGGTCAGCCCCAGCCTTACAGCAAGGGCTTCCTGGCTCATTTTCCTGCGCTCCCGGAGAAATTTAATATTCCCCGCGAAAAAAATCTTTGGTACTTTGGAATTCATCTGTTATCTTTAGAAACAATACTTTGTTACCAATAATAACAAATATAGCAATAAATTTCAATTTATGAAGGAGTTGATCGAAAAAAAAGCTATCATCCGGCAACTGCAGGAAAAGATACTTGCCCTGGAGGGGTTCGTTGCCCATCCGGATGGCCGGCAGCTCGATTTCGGGCTGGGACCGGTAAATGCGGCATTTCCGGGCGGCATCTTTCCTACCGGGGCCATCCATGAGTTCATCAGTCACACGGAAACCTGTGTCGCTGCAGCAAACGGATTTATCTCCGGATTGCTGTGCACACACATGAAAAAGGGCGGCACCTGCCTGTGGATAAGCAGCCGGCGAAACCTGTTCCCGCCAGCGCTGAAATTTTTCGGGATCGAGCCGCACCGGGTCATCTTCATCGATATCAGGCGGGAGAAGGACGTACTTTGGGTCATGGAGCAGGCATTGAAATGCAAGGCTCTTGCAGCCGTTGTTACCGAGTTGCGGGACGTCAGCTTTGCCGAATCACGGCGGCTGCAACTGGCCGTGGAAGACAGCCGGGTAACCGGCTTTTTACACCGCTGTATGCCCCGTACAGAGAACACACTGGCCTGCGTGTCGCGGTGGAAGATCAGTCCGCTGCCGGGACAGACAGCAGACGGACTGCCCGGGCTGGGATTTCCCCGCTGGAATGTGGAACTGGCAAAAATCCGCAACGGCAGGCCAGGGATCTGGCAACTGGAATGGAGAAATGAGGCATTCAGGCATGTGCCGGTCCAAAAACAAGCTGTCCCTGGATTAACCAAAAAAGAACGGCACTATGCCTAAACGCTACCTCTCCATCTGGTTCCGTCATTTTGCCGCCGACAGGCTGGCCAGGCTCCGGCCGGAACTCCGTGACAAGCCTTTCCTCCTGTATGCTCCCGAACGGGGGCGGATGGTGGTCAGGGATTCAGGCTGCGCCCTGGAAAAGGAAGGGATTACGGCCGGTATGGTGGTTGCCGATGTACGGGCCATACTCCCTTCGGCGGAGGTGTTTCCCGATGATCCGGCAGCGGAGGGAAAACTGCTGGAAGACCTGGCGGAATGGTGCCTTCGCTATACCCCTGTTGCCGCTACCGATCCCCCTGACGGACTGATCCTCGATATATCGGGCTGTCCCCATTTATGGGGCGGAGAACGCCCTTATCTGGAATCCCTTATCAGCCATCTTCGCAAAGGCGGATACACGGTGCGGGCCGCCATAGCCGATACCATCGGCACGGCATGGGCCATGGCGCGCTACGGCAGCAACAATCCAATCGTCAAAGCCGGCGGACAGGAAGAGGCGCTCATACCCCTCCCTCCCGCTGCTTTGCGGCTGGATACCACCACACTGCAACGGATGGAAAAACTCGGGTTCAGGCAAACCGGGCAACTTCTCCACATTCCCCGGACCAACCTGCGCAGGCGCTTTGGCGATGCTTTGCTGATCCGCCTGGGACAGGCACTGGGCACGGAACCGGAATTCCTGCAAGCCATTCAACCTACCCCCACTTACCAGGAACGGTTGCCCTGTCTGGAGCCCGTCTGTACGGCTGGCGGGATTGAAATCGCCCTGAAACGCCTGCTCGATACCTTATGCGAACGGTTGTTCCGGGAAGGAAAAGGCATACGCACAGGTACCTTTAAAGGGTACCGCCTGGACGGGGAAACCGAACAGATCAGCATCGGCACTAACCGGGCTTCCCGGAATACAGCACACCTGTTCAAATTATTTGAACTTAAAATCCCGAACATAGAACCGGCGCCTGGTATCGAACTGTTTACGCTGGAAGCCACGCTTGTGGAAGATCTCAGTGAAACGCAGGAAGCGCTGTGGCATACGGAAAACAATGATCAGACAGCCATCGCGGAACTCCTGGACCATATTGCCGGCAAGGTGGGCATGAAAGCGATCAGCCGCTACCTGCCGCAGGAACACTATTGGCCCGAGGATTCAATAAAAGAGGCCTCTTCCCTGGAAGAGCAAGCGGTAACGGAATGGCGCACCGATCGTCCCAGGCCGCTTCATCTCCTGCCACGGCCCGAACCCATTGAGGTGATGGTGGCCCTGCCCGATTATCCGCCCATGCATTTCCGCTATAAAGGGAGACTGATCAGACTTACCCGGGCCGACGGGCCGGAAAGGATCGAACAGGAATGGTGGCTCCGGACGGGACCGCCGCGGGATTACTACCGGGTGGAAGATGAAAGCGGTGCACGCTACTGGCTGTTCCGGCTTGGATTGTACGGGAGCGGAAATCCACAGTGGTTTCTCCACGGATTTTTCGCCTGACAGGAACACATCAAACACACGGATTCGCACAGATGACGCCGGTGTACAGATCAGGGAGCAGAAAATTAACGAATTTTTCAACATGGATTATACGGAATTACAGGTGACCACGAATTTTTCTTTCCTGCGGGGAGCCTCGCATCCGGAGGAAATAATCGAAAGGGCAGCAGAACTGGGCTACCGGGGGATTGCTGTCACCGACCGCAACACGCTGGCAGGGATTGTCCGTGCCCATGTAGAGGCACGGGGCCGGAAGATCCGTTTCATTCCGGGGTGTCGCCTCGATCTGCCGGACGGGCCCGCCCTGCTGGCCTACCCCACCGACCGGGATGCCTACGCCCGCCTGTCATCCCTGCTAACCAAAGGTAACCTTCGTGCAGAAAAGGGGGAGTGCCATTTATACAAAGCCGATGTCTATGAACATGCAAAAGGCATGAAATTCATCGTGGTGCCTCCGGCCTCGCTCAGGGCAGATTTTAACTTTGAACCGGGGTTTGGCAAAGCGCTGGAAGAGTACCGGGAAGCATTGGGCCGCAACCTTTACCTGGGAGCAAGCTTTTCGTACAGCGGCGATGACCATAAAAAGCTGTTCCGCCTTTCCCAACTGGGCGCCCGGCTGGAAATCCCGATGGTCGCAACCAATGATGCGCACTACCATGCCCCGGAGCGAAGGGAATTGCAGGATATCCTGACCTGCATCCGGGAGAGATGCACCATCCACACAGCCGGGTTCCGGCTCCACCAGAACGCCGAACGGTACCTGAAGCCCATCGGAGAGATGCAGCGCCTTTTCCGGCCATATCCCGCTGCGCTGGCCCGTACGCAGGAAATCACCGAAGCCTGCGGCTTTTCCCTGGATGAATTAAAATACATCTACCCCGAGGAGATCACCAGCGAAGGACGCACACCAATGGAAGAACTCGTTTACCTGACCCGGAAGGGTGCCCGGGAGCATTTCGGCGAAGCGGTTCCCGAAACAATCAAAGCCACCATTAAAATGGAACTGGAGTTTATCGGCCGGAAGGACTATGCGTCCTACTTCCTGACCGTATACGACTATGTGCGTGAAGCCAAAGCCCGCGGGATCCTGTGCCAGGGCCGCGGCTCGGCAGCCAACTCGGTGGTTTGCTACTGTCTCGGCATCACGGCCGTCGACCCCTCCAAGTTCAAGCTGCTGTTCGCCAGGTTCATGAGCGACGCCCGCAATGAGCCGCCCGACATTGACGTGGATTTTGAGCATGAGCGTCGGGAGGAAATCATGCAGTACGTCTATGAAAAATACGGACGCGACCGGGCCGGCATTGTGGCTACCGTCACCCAGGTACACTGGAAGGGAGCGGTCAGGGACGTGGGAAAGGCCATGGGACTGTCGGTCGACGCCATCAATGTCCTTGCCAAATCATAATATGAGTTTACCGAGGACTGGCTTGCCGGGAAGCCCGATGCATCAGGCAGTTTCGACGCCAGAGACCCGCACCTGCGCAAGGTACTTGAACTCACCGGTCAATACATTGGTTTTCCGCGTCAACTCGGCCAGCATACCGGGGGTTTTGTCATTACGCAGAACAAGCTGCACGACCTGTGCCCCATCCTCAATGCCCGGATGGAAGACCGTACCTGTATTGAATGGAATAAAGACGACATCGAGGCGCTGGGGTTCATGAAGGTCGATGTGCTGGCGCTGGGAATGCTGACCTGCATCCG
>JBCFBK010000028.1:6104-8596 GCA_038562555.1 Prolixibacteraceae bacterium
CTCACCCTGGACAACATCCCCCAGGACGACCCGAAGGTTTATGACATGATCGGTCATGCCGATACCGTCGGGGTGTTCCAGATCGAAAGCCGGGCGCAGATGTCGATGCTGCCCCGCTTAAAACCCCGGCATTTCTATGATCTGGTCATTGAAGTGGCCATCGTGAGACCCGGCCCCATTCAGGGCGACATGGTGCATCCCTATTTAAGAAGGCGCAACAAACAGGAACCGGTAGAATATCCTTCAAAAGAACTGGAAGAAATCCTGGGACGGACGCTGGGCGTGCCTTTGTTCCAGGAACAGGCTATGGAGATCGCCATTGTCGCGGCCGGATTTACGCCTGCCGAAGCCGATGGCCTGCGCAGGAGCATGGCCACCTTTAAAGCAAAGGGCAAAGTAACCCAATACCGGGAAAAACTGGTGACAGGCATGGTGAAAAAGGGCTATACCCAGGAATTTGCCATGCGGGTGTTCAAACAACTGGAGGGCTTTGGGAGCTACGGCTTCCCCGAAAGCCATGCAGCCAGCTTTGCATTGCTGGTCTATGTGTCTTCCTGGATCAAGTGTTATTATCCCGATGTATTCGCTGCGGCGCTGCTCAACAGTCAGCCGATGGGTTTTTATCAGCCCGCACAGATTGTCATCGATGCCCGAAAACATGGCGTGGAGGTTCGCCCGGCGGATGTGAATCATTCACTGTGGGACAACAGTCTGGAAGAACAAGCCGGCCGGTACCGCTCAGTCAGGGTGGGATTCCGGCAAATCAAAGGCCTTGGTGAGGACGATATGCGGACACTCCTATCGGGCCGAAAAGCATCTTACCGGAACATCAATCAGCTCGTTGATGCCGGCGTTCCCCAACCGGCACTGGAACGGCTGGCCGATGCCGATGCTTTCCGCTCCGTCGGTCTCGACCGGCGCCAGGCGTTGTGGGAAATCTCCGCCCTGCATGACCATCCGTCCGGGGTATTCACAGGAACACCTTCGGAAAGTGCCCGGGAAGGATTGATCCCGCTACCCGCAATGACTGCCGGCGAACACGTGATCCGCGACTACGCCAGCACTGCACTGTCGTTAAAAGCCCACCCGGTGAGTTTTGTGCGCCGGAAGCTAAATCAGTTGCAGGTTACACCAACAGCGGGTTTAAGCGCCATGAAAAACGGCATGTTTGTCAGGGTATGCGGACTGATCACTGTTCGCCAGCACCCTTCTACCGCCAAAGGGGTCTTGTTCATCACCATCGAGGATGAAACCGGTTTTGCCAATCTGGTCGTTTGGGAGAAGACCTTTGTAAAATACCGTAAAGAGATCCTTCAGGCCAGGCTGCTCATGGTGGCGGGCAAATTGCAGATCGAAGGCGAAGTGATCCATGTGGTCGCCCGTTCCTGCCAGAACCTGAACGGGATTATACGGCTGGAAGAAGAGGATACCGGACATCCCGAAAAAAAAGAAGTTGCAGGCACAGGAAAAAGCTTCACAACCAAACCCGTGCAGGGAGAACTTTTTCCCTCCCGGGATTTCAGATGAGAAACTCAAAAATCGAGGGTAAGCTGGACCGGGCCTTTCTTCTCATCCGGGAAATGCGATACCGTGAGTCCCAACAGTCTTACTCCTTTGATAAACGGCTCCTCGGCTTTCAGCAGTTGAACCGCCAGATCATGCAACACCGGTTCCGAATCAATCAGACCGGGGATCGTTTTGCTCCGGGTAATCTGTTCGAAATCGGCAAATTTGATTTTCAGGGTCAGGGTGCGTCCGAATGTCTGCGAACGCTGCAACCGGCGCCAGAGCTCGGCTTCAATCGGATACATTTGTTCAGCCAAATCCTGCAATAGCTCGTAATCCTGATCGAAGGTATTCTCTGCTCCCAACGATTTTCGTTCACGACTGGGCGTTACCGGCCGGTTATCGATACCGCGTACAATCTGGTAATAATAGCTGCCCGATTTTCCAAATTGCCGGATCAGTTCCTGCTGATCCATCTTTTTCAGGTCCGAACCATAATAGATGCCCTGCGCATTCAGTCTTTCAGCAGTGACTTTGCCAATACCAAAAAATTTTCTGACTTCCAGTTTTTCAATAAAACCGATGGCTTCAGCGGGCGTAATCACAAACAGGCCATCCGGTTTTTTTTCGTCCGACGCTATTTTCGCCAGGAACTTACAGTAGGAAACACCCGCCGAAGCGGTCAGGCCGGTGGTTTCTTTAATGCGTTGTTTAATTTCCCGTGCAATCAGCGTGGCCGATGGCTTGCCTTTTTTGGACAGGGTGACATCCAGGAAAGCTTCGTCCAGGGAAAGCGGCTCGACCAGATCGGTATATTCAAAAAAGATATCCCGGATCTGCCGGCTCACCGCCTTGTATTTACTGAAGTCGCCGCGGACAAAAATAAGGTCGGGACATTTACGCTTGGCCACAATGGATGCCATGGCCGACCGCACGCCAAATTTACGGGCCTCGTAGCTGGCGGCCGCGACTCCCGCCAGCGCGTG
>JBCFBK010000028.1:8606-70048 GCA_038562555.1 Prolixibacteraceae bacterium
GGATGATCGCGCTGCTCCACCGATGCATAAAAAGCATCCATATCCACATGTATGATCTTACGTACAGGTGTCTCCATCAAATTCAAGCTTGTCGCTCCAAAAGTAGAAAAAAGTTTACAGGAATCTCTCCTGAGCCTCCTGACCAGGCAGTTCATTTACGGAGGGGGAGCTGTTTCTCTGCTTACCGGCAGCATTGATACCTGAAGGCTTCTTTATGATTCGTTAAACTTTCTTAACCGAAACAAACGGTAAGTTTGTTTTCAAAAAGAAGATGAGGCTATTACTCTCCGGCTGGATCGTTATGATTGCATCGGCTGTGACCGCGCAGGACCGGAATGACAGTACATTTCTTTTTAGCGGTTACATTTTTTCGGAAGATTCCGTGCCGGTTGAAAATGCCTATCTGATCAACTACCGCACGACCAAAATAACAGCGACCGACAGCACCGGCCGTTTTGCCGTTTTTGTACAGAAAAATGATTCGCTGATGATTAATCACCTGACACTTCAGCCACGGGTGATCCATCCGGATAAAAAGGAGGCCTCATTATCTGTTTTTTATGTGCCACACCGGAGATACCAGATAACAACGGTCTCATCGGCAGCCAATCGGATTGACCAGAGAAACTTTGAAAAGAATGTTCAGCTTATCCGGATGAGCCTGGCAAATGCCGGACTGAAAAATATCAAATCACCCAGAGGAAGCATTAACAATCCGTATAATCCCGATAAAACAAGTGAAGGCTTAACGGTTACTCTGGAAGACCTTTTCAAACTATTCCGGAAAAGGAAGAGAAAATAAAGGCGCAGGTTAGTAAAGATGCACGCAGCAGGAATGAGTATATTTGGCTGGAAAACTGTATAACGAGCTAAAAGCTATTAGCTATTAGCCGTTAGTAGTAAAAACCATTTAATCATTGACCATTTAGAAATGCAACCATCAATATGATGCACAATTATCCGAACACAAGTTAGACGGTCTGATGTTCAGATATTCAGATGGTCAGACAATCTGAGAATCCGGGGAATCAGTTTGGTATTCCTCCGGTTTCCGGTCTTACTACTTGCGACTAATTACTTACGACTAGAATAAAACCATAAAATTGAATCATGAGAAAGTTCTTTTTATTATTTGCTTTTTGCTTCGTACTGGGAAGCGCTCATGCCCAGTGGCAACCTGCCGGCGATAAAATAAAGACCGCCTGGGCTGAACAAATCGACGTAAACAACGTGCTTCCGGAGTACCCGCGCCCAATCATGGAACGCCCCGACTGGCAGAACCTGAACGGCCTATGGGAATACGCCATTACCAAAGCGGGAGCGAGCCGGCCTGAAAAATTCGACGGACAAATATTGGTTCCTTTTGCCGTCGAGTCCAGCCTGTCGGGTGTGCAAAAAACAGTGGGAGCTGAAAATGAACTGTGGTATCAACGAAGCTTTACGGTCCCTGCAAACTGGAAAAACAAGCAAATCCTGCTTCATTTCGGTGCGGTTGACTGGAGAACAGAAGTTTTTATCAATAATGTAAAAATTGGAAGCCACCAGGGCGGCTACACGCCTTTCTCATTCAATATTACTCCCTTTCTGAATAAAACGGGGAGACAGGAACTTGCTGTCAAAGTATGGGACCCCTCCGACAAGGGATATCAGCCCCGGGGAAAGCAAACCAGCCACCCGGAAGGAATCTGGTATACCGCGGTTACCGGAATCTGGCAAACAGTCTGGCTGGAGCCGGTGAACGAAAAGTTCATTGAAGAGGTGCGCACCATCCCCAATATTGACCGGAACAGCATTTCTGTTGAGATTCTGTCGACGGGAACAGCTTTCAATGATATTTTTGAAGTAACGATAAGCGACGGAAATACAAAAATCGCTTCGGCCAAAGCTTCGGCCGGACAGCCTCTTGAAATTTCGGTACCGGATGCCAGGCTTTGGTCTCCCGACTCTCCGTTCCTGTATAACATGCAGGTATCACTGATCAGCGGCGGCAAAGAAACGGATCGTATCGGAAGTTATTTTGCCATGCGAAAGGTATCTTCAAAACGCGACAAAAATGGCATTGTCCGCCTTCAGTTAAATAACAAAGACCTGTTCCAGTTTGGTCCGCTTGATCAGGGATGGTGGCCCGATGGTTTATATACCGCACCCACCGACGAAGCGCTAAAATACGATCTGGTCAAAACAAAAGATTTTGGCTTTAACATGATCCGGAAACATGTCAAAGTCGAACCCGCCCGGTGGTATACCCATTGTGACCGGCTGGGAATCCTGGTCTGGCAGGATATGCCGAGCGGAGACAGTTCTCCTCAGTGGCAAAACCGGCATTATTTTAACGGAACCGAGCTGAAGAGGAGTGCTGAATCGGAAGTCAACTTCCGGACAGAATGGAAAGAAATTATGGATTACCTCTACTCTTATCCCTCTATAATATGCTGGGTCCCATTCAATGAAGCCTGGGGTCAGTTCAAAACCCCGGAAATCGTGGAATGGACCAAAGCTTATGATCCCGGCCGGCTGGTTAATCCCGCCAGCGGCGGAAATCATTATCCGGTTGACGACATGCTCGACCTGCACAATTATCCCGGGCCGGAGCTCTACCTGTATGACGCTCAGCGGGCAACCGTTCTGGGCGAATATGGCGGTATCGGGCTGGCGATGGAAGGGCATCTCTGGGCAACAAACCGCAACTGGGGCTACGTACAGTTTAAAACCTCAAAAGAAGTGACCGATCAGTATATCCAATACGGCGAAGAACTTATCAAACTGATAAAAGCCGGTTTCTCTGCGGCCGTTTACACACAGACCACCGATGTGGAAATGGAGGTGAACGGACTAATCACCTACGACCGGAAAATAATTAAAATCGATGAAAACCGTGTTCGGGAAATTAACATGAAGATCTGTAACTCACTCAACAATCAATAACATGGACTGCCTGTCTTTGCCTGCTTCTTAAGTAAAGACAGGCAATCTGCTGCCTGTTTACAAAGAACCATCTGAAATTTTTATAATATCCTGAATTAGCTATATTTGTACGAGCTTACAAATTTGAGCAGAAATGACTCAGGATGAAAATGATGTTGACTGGTTTAAACGGGTTTTTAATGACCATTTTGAATACATTAGAAATTATTTGTATTATTTATCCGGCAACATAACACTGGCAGAAGACCTAACGCAGGATGTTTTCCTGACGCTTTGGGAAGAACATCAGAAGATCAGAAAAGAGACGGTACGTGCTTTTCTGTATACTGTTGCGAAGAATTTGTATTTTAAACATCACCGTAAAACAAAAATAAATCTGAGCTTCATTAATTCTTTATTGTCGGAACAGAATCAGGAGTCTCCTGAATTTATTCTGGAACTGAAGGAATTTGATCAAAAACTGCAGCAGGCAATCAGCGAAATTCCGGAAAAAACACGAATTATTTTTTTGATGAGCAGGCTCGACCGTATGACTTATTCAGAAATTGCCGGAAATCTCAAATTAAGCGCGAAAGCAGTGGAAAAACATATGACAAAGGCGTTAAAGTTGCTGAAAGAAAAAACCGACAGAAAATTATAAGTCACATGGACCACCTGAAAGCGGACATAGAACAACATTTTTCAAATTGGAAGGTTCCTGCAACTCAAAGTAAAGAGGCCGCCTGGGAGATGCTGAGTAAAAAAATTGAACGACCCCGAAAACCTGCGGTTAACCGACTGCCTTTGCTGACCTGGTCAGGCGTGGCAGCAGCTATTATTATTCTCGCTTTCCTGGTCGTATCACAATGGTTGGATTTTCCTTCGAGTGTCATAAATCCTACAATTTTCAGCCAGTCGGTTCTGCTTCCCGACAGCAGTCAGGTAGGATTAAAGGCCTATTCCGAAATCGAGTATCGTTACCGTAAAAACGGCAAACGCCTGGTCAAATTGAAAGGGGAAGCATTTTTTCAGGTTACGCAGGGGAAGACCTTCGAAGTTGAATTTCCGGGAGGAGAACTGACCGTACTGGGAACCAGCTTCAACATCAGGGCCTATTCGGATGTTTCGGGCAGGATTGACTGCTTTAGCGGGAAAGTTAAACTGCACGTTAACCGGCAGGAGCTGATCCTTGAAAAAAACCAGGCCATTATTTATTCTGAATCTGCTGTTGAAGGCCCCTTGCCCTTCGCCCCCGATAAAATACGATCTCTGCCCGATAATACCTATAGCTGGACCAACCGTCCGCTGAAGGAAATCCTGCTGCTCATCTGCCAACGGGAAGGCTACTTGCCCGTGGCTCCTGAAACGATCTTAAATAAACGCTTTTGGGGTGAGCTCGATTTAAGCAGGCCCGAACAGGCATTACAGATTTTATCGACAGCGATGAATTTCACTTATCAGATCGATGGTAACAAATTGAAGATCTTTGAAAAGGAATAACGGTCATATTATTGGTCTTATTTTTATTCTATTTACCGCGTTTACCGCCTTCGGACAGGAAAAAAACATAACCGTTCGTGCAGAAAACAAGCGCCTCGATCAGTTGCTCGAGGAAGTCTCGTTAAACTACCTGCTCCGGTTTGCGTTTAATGCAGATGAGTTTTCTAAAATCAAGGTAACCTTCAACCTGAAATCGGCTTCTGTGACCGACTTTTTGAATGAGATCAGCCGGAAGTATCACCTGCTTTACGAAATTATTGACCAGACTTATGTGCTGTACCGGAATCCGGATGCCCTTCCGGCAAAACAGGAAGAGCGTATCGTCCTCGAAGGTATCGTCACTGACGGGCATACCGGGGAACCGCTCCTGTACTGTCATGTCGGACTGACGGAAAACAAGGGTACAACCACCAATGAACTGGGAATTTTCAGCCAATCGGTTGAAAAAACTGATCAGGTCACCATCATGATCAGTCATCTGGGATACCGGCGTCTGGATACGACGCTAAACCTGAAGCCGGGAAGCTTTCACAAAATCCAACTGAACCCTTTTTCCGTTCAGATGGAAACTATCCGGGTACTTCAGCAGGAAAAGGACGTCATCGAGATGAGCAGCGGATCGGAACGGATTGCGTTCAATCCCCGACAGGCAGCTAACCTGCCCCGAATTGACGACAGCGATCTGATCACCGCTCTTAGCCTGATTCCCGGGGTTCATCTGCTGGGAGGACAAGCTCCGGGAATTTCAATCCGCGGTGGCTCGCCATCCGAAAACCTGATCCTGCTCGATGGCATACCCATTCTGGAAACCAGTCACCTGTTTGGCAATATGAGCGTTCTGAATGCCAAGTTCGTTTCCCAGGCTTTTGTTTCCAGAGGGGCCTTCGATGCCACTTACGGAGAACGGGTGTCGGGCGTTGTGGAACTGACAGGTCAATTCAATTATTCCAGACCAGGTCTGGACCTGTCGGCCAACCTGATGAACATCAACGCTGCCGGAGAAATACCGCTGGGCAAAACGGTTTCAGTGAGCGGTGCATATCGCCGATCCTATATTGATCAATGGGAAAATTACCTGTACCGGCAGATTCTGGAACAGCAAACCACGGCGGAAGAAGGCTCTTCGTTGAGCCCGACCGTGCATTTTGATGATTTCAATTTCAAGTTGAGTGTAAGACCATCTGAAAAACAGGAAATAGCCGTCAGCGCTTTCAACAGCAGCGATCTGCAGCAAAGAACATTTTCGTTTGAAAACGACCGGTTTTACAGAAATGACGAGGCCGACAGTAAAAACAGCGGAATAAGCGGGAGTTGGAAAATTCAGTCCGGCGAATGGCGGCACCGGCTCAGCGCGGGCTATAACAAGGTGGAACGCACCTCCTTTTCCAATTCAGGAACAGAGCCAAATAAGCAGGGAAAGGGCGGAAAAGAAGAACTCGATAAGGACGACAATTATCTGGAAGAACTGCTGGTGAATTGGTCAGCCGAAGTAAAAACCGGTATTTTCACCCATCAGTTCGGAGCCGGAGCTCATCTGGACCGGGTTGACTATCTATATTTGGCAAAAAATCCGACCGGTAATATTCAGGTCGATTCCATCCGGTATGATGCTGACCTGGACGTGCTGCATACTTTTTTGCAGGAAAAGATACAACTCACCGAGGACATGCAATTTCGCGTAGGACTGCGGATAAACCAAGAGAACAGCACCAATAAGTTCTATTTTCAGCCAAGACTGGGCGTAAGCCTGGACGTTACCCCCGATCTTAACCTGTTTTATTCCGGCGGGGTGTATAACCAGTTTTTGTCACGTATCCGCAAAATCGACAGCAATGGCTCGGCTGATCTGGTTTGGTATCTCCCCGACTCCACCGGCGCAGGTATTATGAAAGCCTGGCAACATACCGTGGGTTCACATTATGAGAAAAATGGGTGGAGTATTAATGTGGAGTCCTATTATAAAAAAACGAGGGGAAAAATGAACCTTTATGCGGAAATCAGCGGTTCAAAGGAAAAAACGATCACCTATGTTCCACGTCCGGGAGAATCAGAACACTACGGTATTGACGTTATGCTCCACTACAAAAAAGGCGCTTTCACGCATATGCTGGCCTGGTCTGTATCAAAGTCAGCAGAACGATTCGATAATTTTAATGCCGGTGATACCTACCCTGCATTTGATGACCAGCGTCACCGGCTCAGGTGGACGGAAATGGGCCGTTACAAAAGCTGGGTCGTTTCAGCGAATCTCACCTGTCACTCGGGAAGTCCCTACCTGCCGGCGGGCGTTACCAACGGGACACAGGAGTTCGGCAGGTTACCCGGCTTTTCGCAAACCGATTTTTCACTGATCAAACGCTTTAAATATAAATCTTTCACCTTGAGTTCAGGACTGTCACTGCTCAATATCTTTGATCGTGAAAACGTAGTTGAAGTCGATTATTACCAGGTTTCAGACGAAACAGGGTCTTATTCCTTCCGCACCGACATCAGGGCCATGAAATTTACTCCCGTATTTTTTATTAATATCAGGATCCTGTAAATCAACCGGATATAACTTTCCCTTAAAAGAATCTCAAAATCACGGTAGGGTATTTCTCAGTGAATGGATAGTAGGTTCGTAAATCGTTACTGAGAAATGTCCAAGTCCGCCAAATATGATATACCGGTATTATCTGCTATTTTTCAGACTACCGGGATGCACGATAAAATGGCACGCGCCTGGATCGTTCCGGCTGTAACCGACAAAAAATTGATTCTAAACAAGTTATTAAAACATATTGAAGAAGGAAATCAAAACCGCAGCAGGAATAATGGGATATCACTTAGTCCTGCTTTTCGCATAGCAATCTCAACCGCTGCTTCTCTGGTTTTGATTCTTCTTCTTCATTTTCTTCTCTCAGTGGTTCGCCTGGAAAATGAATCACAACAGGTGAAGGCAATCAGGCTTCCCGATCAATCGAGGGTCGTATTGAATAAGAACAGTTCGGTGAGCTACGCCAGGTACTGGTGGAAAAGGGAAATAAAATTAAAAGGAGACGCATATTTCGAGGTCGAAAAAGGGAAAACGTTCATTGTAAAGACTAAAGAAGGCGATGTGTGTGTGCTTGGAACCCGGTTTCAGGTTTCAGAACGCAGTAATGGTCTGGTCATCAACTGCTACGAGGGAAAAGTCAGCTTGTCTGACGAAGAACATGTGCAGGAAATCACGGCAGGTCATTCCCTGGAATATGAAGACAATGGCGCGGCTGCCTTGAACCCACTGCTGTCAAAGTATCCTGAAATGGCACAGTTTAAACGGAATTTTAAGGGAGAAAAACTTTCGGCCGTGACAACGGCACTGGAAAATTTTTTCCACATCAAAATTCTGCTCGCAACAGAACATTCAGAGCGCTTCACCGGTAACCTCGAAACCGCAGACGCAGAAACGGCTCTCCGGATTATCTGCCGTTCCATGAACCTGAACTATGCCTTCAATTCGAACAGAAACATAATTATTAATGAAAAATGATCAAGCTATGAAGACAAATTTAAAAACAATGACCTTCCTGCTCCTGGCGCTCGTCGGAGCAATGTTTACAGCCTGTCAGCAGGATGAAGACCTGAGCAGCACGGAAAGCAAAGGAAAAGTTACATTTCTGATGACAGATGCACCCTTCCCAAGTGAGCAGGTTGCAGCAGTTAATGTTGTGATCGACCGGATTGAAATCCGCAAGGTCAGCGATTCTGAAGTGGAAGAATCAGCCGATTTCTTTGTAGTATCTGAAGGAACTCAGGAATTTAACCTGCTGGATCTCAGAAACGGTGTTACCACTCAAATCGGTGAAGCCATGCTTGATACAGGTGTTTACGACCAGATCAGACTTCACATTGTCGAATCAGAAATCGTGCTAAATGATGAGGCGAACACAGTTTACGATCTGAAGATCCCGAGCGGAGCAAGCAGCGGCCTGAAGATTAACATCATGAACGGACTGGAAGTCGATGGCGGATCCACACACACGCTGGTTCTGGATTTTGATGTCAGCAAGTCGTTTGTGGTACAAGGTAATCCGAATACCAACGCCGGAATAAAAGGATTCATCTTTAAGCCGGTACTGCGGGCAATCGTTGAAGACATAAGCGGAAGCATCGAGGGTACAGTCACAACCGGCGAAGCAAAAACAGTCCTTCCCAATGTCTCTGTGTCCATTATGCAGGATACCACCGTGGTATCGACTGCCATAACCGACGACAAAGGTTATTACGCCGTGATTGGTTTGCTTCCCGGTAACTACAAGATAAAAACACAACCGCAAGGTTATCAGCTCTTCGAACAGGCAGACATTCCTGTCGAAAAACAAAAGGCTACGGTGGTGGACATCACCCTGGTACCCGTACCGGCAACGCCTCCGGCCACAAACTGATACGTTAATTGGGAAGAACGTAGCGATTGATTGGTTTGTCAGATGAGGTCATCTTTTTCAGATGGCCTCATCACTTTTTAACCTCGTTGTAATCAAAACCTCCACTCCACTCCTGCGTTAAGACTGAACCGGCGGAGAGAAGCATCATTCTTTTCATACAGCTTTTTGAAGAAAAGCGTGTAATCGGGAGAAAGCGTAGCCCCCAAATGCTTCGTAAAATTATATTTGATAACCGCTCCGCCTGAAAAGCCGGACATTTTATCGCTGTAATCGGTTTTTATATAATTCATGTCAGAAACAGAGCCGTCCGAACGCAGTGATTCCTGATCCGACTCCAGCGCATATTCAAGCTTAAGACCCGGTGAGAGAAAAAGTTCAAGATCCTTAAAAGACCAGACCCGAATGTCGAGACGGGGGGTAAAACCCAGGCTTTTTAAAGTCATCTCGCTCTCCCTGATATCTCCCGCGGTCAGCGGACGCTGTCCGAAGCTGTACTCGAGAAACCGGAACTGAAGCCGGAACCGTGTAATATCAGAAAACCTGTACCCGAGATCCAAACCGGCATTAAAATCGGTTTTACCGTTTTCGAACTTCTCATAATCATTTGGGGCATAGTACTTGTTGCTGTTCATATCAATCCCGCCATTCAGGTTCACAAAAAACCGCGACTGGGAAAAGCCGGAAATTGCGCAGAATACACAAAAAACGGAGATGCAAAGTGTTTTCATAAAGGCTATTTTTAAAAAAAATGATTTTTCCATCGGAACAAAAACAAGGCCAAAGGTTATGATCAGAAAACCGAAAGACAAAGTTACTGGACAGATTTCCGTTTTTCATCGATGTTTATATTAAAATCAACGACGTTGGCGGGAAATGACCGGGTGTTTTTCCGATCCCTGTTGCAAACATGCTCGTTTCGTTCTACTTTTGTCGGTTTATTCACAACGCATGGAGAAAGTAGTTATCGGATTATCAGGGGGGGTGGATTCAAGTGTCGCCGCATACCTGCTTAAACAGCAGGGATACGATGTAACAGCCTTATTCATGATTAACTGGCATGACCGGACGGGCACCTTAACCGGTCAGTGTACCTGGGAAGATGACGCCCTGATTGCAGAAATGGTAGCCAAAAAACTGGATATGCCGTTCCATATCGTTGATCTGAGCAAAGACTATAAGCAGCGCGTGGTCGATTATATGTTCGATGAGTACAGTAAAGGCCGCACGCCTAACCCGGACGTACTCTGCAACCGGGAGATCAAATTCGATATCTTTTTGAACGAATGCCTGAAACTGGGGGCCGACTATGTGGCAACGGGCCACTATTGCCGAAAATCATCATTCGCGCATGACGGAAAAACAATCCACCAGTTGTTAGCCGGGACCGATCCGAATAAGGATCAGAGCTACTTCCTTTGCCAGCTTAACCAGGATCAGCTCAGCAAATCATTGTTCCCCGTAGGTGGTCTGTTAAAGCCGGAAGTGCGCCGGATCGCGGCGGAACAGCAACTGCCAACCGCCACCCGCAAAGATTCGCAGGGAATCTGCTTTGTCGGTAAAGTTGATTTACCTTCTTTTCTTCAACAGCAACTTCAGGCCAGGACCGGGAACGTCATCGAAATTCCGGCCGACTTTGCTGAAAAGAAAAAAAATGTTGAAAAAATACCTGATAATTTTAAAAAACTTTGTTTCGCCTATCCCTATAAACCATGGAACGGCAAGGTAATCGGAGAGCATCGCGGGGCTCATTTTTATACCATTGGCCAACGAAAAGGCCTCAGCATCGGTGGACATGCCGATCCCCTTTTTGTCGTTGGCACGGATGTGAAACGGAACATTATTTATGTGGGCGAAGGCACGGAGCACCCTGCACTCTATCGGCCCGGCTTATTCATTCCGACACCGGAAATTCACTGGATCAGGACAGACCTGGCTATGAAAGACGGTGAAACCAGGCATTATGAGGTGCGGATCCGCTACAGGCAGCCGCTCGAAAAAACAACCTTATACCAGCGAAAAGAAGGGTTATACATGATCTTTGATCAGGAACAGCGGGGAATCACAGCCGGGCAGTTCGCAGCCTGGTACGACGGGGAAGAACTGTTGGGTTCCGGCGTCATTATTTAGCAGAAACCAGCCATACGATATGCCGGTTCCAGCCTTTTTCCTAAAGGAAATTTGGTTTAACTTTGAAGAACATTAAATATAAAATATCCACATGATTAAATCCATGACCGGCTACGGTAAGGCCGAATTCGAAACGGTAAACCGGAAAATAACCGTCGAATTAAAATCATTGAACAGCAAGCAGGTTGATATCAACACCCGGGTGCCGATGCTTTACCGTGAAAAAGACCTCGTTATCAGAAGGGAGATTTCGGAAAAGCTGATCCGGGGCAAAATTGATTTCTCACTTTTTATTGAAGATCATGGTTCTGACAGTAACTCAGCCATTAATGAAGGTGTAGTGATGAGTTATTATAACCAACTCAGCAGCATTCAGGAAAAGCTGGGATTGCCGGTTACCGAACAGATCATGCTTTCTGTTATGCGCCTGCCCGACACGGTCAAGACCGCCTATGCCGAACTGGATGAGAAAGAATGGGAGTTGATCTTTTCGCAGGTACAACTGGTTATCAGGGCCGTCGACCAGTTCAGGACACAGGAAGGCGAAGCCCTTAGCCGTGATATCCGGTCGAATATTACCGAAATCCAGCAGTTATTCAAACAAATCGATGCTTTTGAGGAACAGCGTATCATCAACATTAAAGCGCGCATTCTCGATAGCCTCAAAGAAGTAAATATCAACGGAAATCTGGACAAGAACAGGTTCGAGCAGGAGTTGATCTATTACCTCGAAAAACTGGACATCAACGAAGAAAAAGTACGCCTGACCAATCATTGTGATTATTTTCTGGAAACGCTCGACACCCCCGGGGACGTGGGCAAAAAACTCGGATTCATTGCCCAGGAAATCGGACGTGAAATTAATACAATTGGAAGCAAGGCCAACGAAAGCCATATGCAACGTATTGTGGTGCAAATGAAAGATTCGCTCGAGCGGATTAAGGAACAATTACTGAATGTGCTGTGAGAATTAGTTACACTCCTGTAATAGCAGGTATCTCCGTCAATTAGAGCTTTCGCACGGATGAATTTCAATATCAAAAAAAATGGCTAAAGGGAAACTGATTATTTTTTCGGCGCCCTCAGGTTCCGGCAAGACCACCATTGTCAGGCATCTGCTGAAAGTGAACCCCGGATTTGAATTTTCCATATCGGCAACCAGCAGGGCACCGCGAAATACGGAAACAGACGGTGTGGATTACTACTTCTTAAGTGAGGTGGAATTCAGGGAAAAAATAAATAACTATGAATTTTTGGAATGGGAGGAAGTTTATCCCGGCACTTTTTACGGGACATTAAAATCGGAAGTGGAGCGTATCAGAAACAAAGGGAAGCACGTTCTTTTTGATGTGGACGTTATTGGTGGAATCAATATCAAAAAATTCTACGGCGATGAAGCGCTGGCCGTTTTTATCCAGCCCCCTTCAATCGAAGAACTGGAGCAGCGGCTAGTGAGGCGATCAACCGATTCGCCGGAGGTTATCCGGAAACGAGTTCAAAAAGCGGCCTATGAGCTGACCTTTGCGCCCCAATTCGACCGGATCCTCATCAATGGTGACCTCCAGCCCAGTCTTGCCCAGGCAGAAAAGCTGGTAAAGGAGTTCACGGAGCACTGAAAAATGGCGAAACTGTTAAATTGTTATTAAAAACAGCTAATAGCAACAGCTAAAGGCGAATAGCCAGTATCATGAAAATAGGATTATATTTCGGAACGTTCAACCCCATCCACATCGGCCACATGGCGATTGCCAATTATATGGTTGAATTTACCGGAATCCGGCAGCTCTGGTTTATCGTAAGTCCGCAGAATCCGTTCAAGGAAGAAAAGAGTCTGTTAAAAGACTACCACCGGCTGGAAATGGTAAACCTTGCCATTGAGGGCGACGACCGTTTCCGGGCATCGGGCATTGAATTTAAGCTTCCCCGCCCCTCCTACACCATTAACACACTCGTCTACCTTCATGACGCCCATCCGGATCATGAGTTTTACCTGCTTATGGGATCAGACAATCTGAAGCATTTTCACAAATGGAAGAATGCCGACCTGATCCTCGAAAACAATCATATCCTGGTCTACCCGCGACCGGGAGAACAACCGCAGCCCGCCGCACCCCCCCATCCCCATATTCATATTGTGGAAGCTCCCCTCATGGAAATTTCCGCCTCCTTTATCCGCCAGGCAATTGCAGATGGGAAAAATGTCAGTTATTTTATTCCGCCGAAGGTCTGGGAGTATCTTCAGGAAATGAATTTTTACAGGAATCTGTGAGGCATAGCATGAGGAGTTCGCAAAACCGTTGACATGCGACGGCTAAATGCAGATGAATCAGCAGCAGCACCTGAACTTATTCTTAGTCAGGCTTGTTTGATAATTGGACCTTACGGACAGATGACAAAATGCACGACGAAATAAAAACATACGAGCTGACGGCCAATACCGGTGTAACTACTGATTTCATCCTAAAAAATATGGGAGAGCTGTACGAAGCGTCAGGTGGAAGCCCCGATAAACCGCACCGCCATAATTATTATACAATCCTGTTGGTTAAAGCGGGAAGTGGCAGGCATATTATCGACTTCAAGGAATATGAACTCGCCGGCAACAGTCTTCACTTTATTCATCCCGGACAGGTGCATCAGGTCATCGCCTCTGAAAAACCCGAAGGATGGGTCATCAACTTTACCCCGCTTTTCCTGGTAAAGAATCATATCCCGGACCAAATGGTCGGTGATGTATATCTGTTCAACAAACACAGCGAGTCTCCCCCCCTTCCTATACAGGAAAACCAGTTTGACCAGTACCTCGACATCATTCGCCAGATCAGGCATTACGAGGATCTCGAAATGGACTATAAACGGGAAGCACAGGGTGCTCTCCTGAAATTACTTTTGATCCAGAGCAATAACCACTGTACCCGCTATAAAAATGAAAACCCCCAAACCATTGAAACCGGGAACCAATTGGTCAGGCATTTCAAGGATCTGATCGAAAAGCACTATCAGCAGTACCACAAAGTTGCCGATTATGCCGAAATGCTTGCCGTTACCAGTGATTATCTCAATAAACTGGTCAAAACGGTTACAGGTAAATCGGCCAAGGAGTACATTCTTGACCGGATCCTGATCGAGGCCAAAAGGGTTTTATTATTCACGGAACTAACCAATAAGGAGCTCTCGTATACCCTGGGATTTGAGGAACCCGCACATTTCAGTAATTTTTTCAAGCGGTACAGCGGCATCTCTCCCCTTGACTTCCGGAATACGGCACGCCAGTCCTGATTTTTGCAATACCGGCACTGATTTTTGTACGGTTAGTCAGATTTGGTCAACCTATCTTTGTATCATCATAAAGAAAAAAAAGAAAGCAGAAAGGACTGAATTATGAAGACAGTATTTCATCAGCATGACACGAGAGGACATGCCGACCATGGTTGGTTAAACAGCTACCATACCTTTAGTTTTGCCAACTACTATAATCCCGAACGGGTCCATTTCGGGGCGCTTCGGGTATTAAATGACGATACAGTGATGGCCGGAAGAGGATTTGGAACGCATCCGCACGATAACATGGAAATCATTTCCATCCCGCTTGCCGGCGATCTGGAACATAAAGACAGTATGGGTAACGAGGCAATTATCCGTGAAGGTGATGTTCAGGTCATGAGCGCAGGAACCGGCATTTTCCACAGTGAATTTAACCGGAACAAAGACAGGGAAGTGAAATTCCTCCAGATATGGCTCTTTCCCGACCGTAAAAGTGTGACGCCGCGATACGACCAGATTTCGCTGCGGGATGAGGAAAAGCAAAATGAATTGTACCAGATCCTCTCGCCCGACCCGGAAGATGCCGGCGTTTGGATTTACCAGCAAGCCTGGTTTCACATGGGAAAATTCACCGAAAATAAGACGATAAATTATGCGTTAAAGAACAAACAAAACGGTCTGTATGTCTTTATAATAGAAGGAAAGGCTGCGGCTGCCGGACAGGAAATGGGACGAAGAGACGGACTTGAAGTCAGCGACACACCCTCCCTGACCTTCGAAGTGAACCCTGGTACCCAACTTCTGTTAATGGAAGTACCAATGAACATTTAATTTTTAAATCTATAAAAAATGAAAACGATGAAGACCATGTTAGTAGCCATGAGCCTCGTAGTAGGCGGCAATGTAAGTGCAAAGGAACTGAAAGCAGATACCGAAAAAACGCAGATCACCTGGTTAGGGAAAAAAGTGACCGGCCAGCACAACGGCACGATCAAATTAAAAAGTGGTACGATGACCGTTGAAGAGAATGCAATTGTATCGGGAAAATTCGTCATCGATATGACCAGCCTTGAAAACGTCGATATTGCCGATTCCGAGTCCAACCAAAAGCTCGTAGGTCACCTGAAGTCAGATGATTTCTTCGGGGTGGATAAATACCCCGAAGCCACACTTGCCATTACTGAAAAAGCCGAATTCACCGGCGACCAGGCCCATGTAAAGGGCGATCTGACAATCAAGGGGACTACCCATCCGGTGGAGTTTCATGTAACACGCGACGGCCAGGTTTATACAACTAAGGTCACGGTGAACCGTGCTAAATACAATGTGCGGTACGGATCTAAATCTTTCTTTAACGACCTGGGCGACAAAGTAATTTATGACGATTTCGAAATCGGCGTAAAGTTGGTTACGGAAGACTGATAACTGAAAAGGGGCTTTACAAAGGCCCCTTTTTTATATCATTTTATTTCAAAGTCAAACATTTTTCTCCCTTCCAGATAACCTTCCAGTTGGTCACCGATAGCTACCGGCCCAACTCCTGACGGTGTCCCCGTAAAAATCAGATCACCGATTTTCAGCGTAAAATACCTGGAGATATGGCTGATTAGTTCATCAATCGGGTATAACATCATCGCCGAATCTCCCCGCTGTACGGTGACCCCGTTTTTTTTCAGCTCAAATTTAATGGCATTCATATCAGGAAGGCTGGCTTTCGGCAGAAATTCGGCACTGATAACCGCCGACCGGTCAAAGGCTTTACTTTTCTCCCAGGGAAGCCCTTTTTCTTTCAGTTTGTTTTGTAAATCACGGGCGGTAAAATCAATACCAAGGCCAATCTCGTCATAGTAACGGTTGGCGAAGCAGGTATCAATATGAGAACCCAGCCGTTTTATCCGCACCACCAGCTCGCACTCATAATGCAGGTCGCTGCTGAACTCCGGAATATAAAAAGGATCATTATTCCGCAGCAATGCCGAATCGGGCTTCATAAAAATAACCGGTTCTTCAGGAAGCTCACTGTTCAGCTCGCGGATATGCTCGCTGTAATTGCGTCCGATACAAATTATTTTCATAGCTATTAGTCATTAGTAGGGAGTAGGGAGTCGGGAACTGCAAAAAATTCACTCCCGACTCATGACTCGCTACCTGTTATTCTTTCATCCTCAGCTTGATCGCTGTCAGCACCTTCTTGGTATACAACGGAAATTCGCCGTTTATAATCCAGCCAAAATAGCCGGGCTGGTCGCGAAGAACTTTCTCTACCGGTATACCTTTATTCTTTCCGAAATTAAATACCTCAACCCCATTTTCATCATAGACGATGCGACCCACAAAATCCGCATTCCGGTCGTATGAAGAAAAACTGCACAGGGCCTCAACATTATTCTGGATGGGTTTGGTCACTTTACCATGCGGATCTTCATACTCGGCGTCCTCGTAAACATCAAGCTGAGCCTTCAGCACATCGTAGGTAGCGCGCGTATCGGCCATGGCGCCATGGGCTCCGTCGAGTTCCTGATGGCAGTAAAATTTAAAAGCTGCCGCAAGCGTTCTTTTCTCCATTTTATGGAAGATTGCCTGAACATCGATGAATTTCTTCTTCTTCAGGTCAATATCTACATCTACCCTTAAAAACTCTTCTGCCAGCAAGGGAATATCAAACCGATTCGAGTTAAACCCGGCCAGATCGCAGCCTTCGATAAACTGTGCCAGCGAACGGGCAACCTCGCGAAAGGTCGGCGCATCTTTTACGTCTTCATCGTAAATACCATGTATTTTACTGGAATGCGCGGGAATTGGCATTTCCGGATTGATCCGCAATTCCCGGCTTTCTTCACTTCCGTCCAGATTAATTTTCAGCAGGGCGATTTCAACGATCCGGTCTGTGACGATATTGATCCCGGTTGTTTCCAGGTCCAGAAAGACCAGTGGATTTCTTAAATTCAGCTTCATGTGTCCGTGTTTCCTTTTTCAATTTTGCAGACGCAAAATAACCTTTATTTTTTCAATTATAACGCTTTTTATTCGTTTGTTTCCGGCCATGCGCTACAGCCGGAAAATAAAAAACCTAACAGGAATTCTGTTAGGTCCGGGATTATTGTATTGATGTATCAGGCATTAATCATCATCGGCATAAGAAGCATTAAAATATCTTCGTCATCCGACTCCTTTTCCACCGGCAAAAACAAGCCTGCCCGCGTTGGATCAGAAAGTTCAACACGAACTTCCGATGAGTTCAGGTTGCTGAGGATCTCCTGCAGGAAAGTCGATTTAAAACCTATTTCAATTTCATCGCCTTCGTACTGACATTTCAACCGTTCAACAGCAGAAATGGAGAAATCGACATCCTGGGCAGAAACCACCAGTTGGTTGTCGTCAATCTGAAATTTAATCAGGTTGCTTGCCTGGTTGGCAAAGACCGAAACACGTTTAACTGTGTTATAAAATTCCAGGCGGTCGACCACCAGCTTGTTCGGATTGTTTGTGGGAATAACAGAATTATAACTCGGATAATTGCCCTCGACCAGGCGGCATATTAATTTAAAGTTGCTCAATGTAAAAAATGCATTTTTGTCATCAAACTGTAGTTTTACATCAAAATCTTCTTTAACAAGCAAGTTTTTCAACAGGGCCGCGGGCTTTTTAGGAAGAATAAACGATGCTTCCACTTCGGCTTTGGCATCGCTGCGCTTGTAACGTACCAGCTTATGGGCATCGGAAGCAACGAAAGTCAGGTCGCGTTCGCCCAGCTCAACAAAAATGCCGTTCATCACCGGCCGCAATTCGTCGTCGGCTGTTGCAAAAAGAGTCTTTGCAATACCCCCCAGCAACACGTTATGATTGACGTTGATTGTTGAAGCCGCCTCTTCCTTCAACTGAGGCAACTGTGGGAAGTCATCCCCGCTTTGTCCCACAATACTGAACTTTCCGTTCTCCGAATAAATATCGATGGCAAAATTCCCCTGCTCAATTTTAAAGGTTAAGGGCTGCTCCGGGAATTCCCGAAGTGTTTCGTTCAGTAACCTGGCCGGAATGGCGATATCCCCCTCACCTTCGGTATTATCCAGCGACAGGCTTGTTATCAGTGTCGATTCCAGGTCGGAAGCCGTTACTGTCAGCCGGTTGTTTTCCAGCTGAAACAAATAATTATCGAGGATGGGCAATGTATTCTTTGAGCTAATCACCTTACTGATCGCATTCAGATGACTAAGCAATTCAGTACTGGAAACAACGAACTTCATGTGCTTATTATTTTACAATTAAGATTTTGTTATTCTGAGATTCAAACATACTCAAGCATGCCGTTTCTCTTCGGGCCGGCAAATTATACGAATATACAAAAATGCTTTTGTTTGCCTATTTTTTATCGTCAGATTTTATACAAAGAAATGAACAGGTATGCCAGGATCGCGTACCCCTGATTATCAACATCAAATTCAGCTTCGCCCGCTCAGCTTTCCGATCATCATGGCTGCTGCTTTTTTTGAAGCTCCCGCTTCTCCAAGTTTCTGCCGGAGCTCTTCATAACTTTTTTTGATCTGATCCCTGTATTTCTGTTGATTCAAAATTCTGTCCAGTTCGTTTCTGATTTTTTCGACCGTATAGTCCAGTTGCAGCAGTTCCCTGACGGCTTCCCGATCCAGAATCAGATTAACAAGCGAGACCCATTTTGTTTTAATAATACGATGCCCCAGGAAATCAGTAACAAAACCTCCTGCCATACGATAACCGACAATCTGAGGGCATCCGATAATACCGGCTTCGAGCGAAACCGTCCCGGAGGCCAGAACGGCAGCTTCTGCCTGTTGCAGTACTTCGTAGGTTTTCCCTTTCATCAGTTTTACCTCGAATCCTGAAGTCAGCTCCGTATAAACCGCCTCATCAATATTGGGGGCGGAAGTGACAACGAGCTGATGCGACTTAAACGCGGAGGCTGCTTTAAGCATATCCGGCAGTAAAGACCTGATCTCCTGCAACCGGCTTCCCGGGAGTAAAGCAACAACCGGTTTTTCGGTCAACCCATTCTCTCCGCAAAACTGACTGAAATCCTTCTTTTCGGGGGCTGCAAGCAAGGCATCCAAAACCGGATTGCCTACATAATGGACGGCATAACCATGTTTATTGAAAAATTCGGTTTCAAACGGAAGAATGGTAAACATTTCATCGACAAACGCCCTGATCTTTTTTATCCGGCTTTGCTTCCAGGCCCATATTTTCGGAGATATATAATAATAGACACGTATTCCTCTTTTTTTGGCGAATTCAGCCATCCGCAGGTTAAACCCGGGATAGTCGACAAGGATCAGGACATCCGGATTAAAATTCACGAGGTCCCGCTCACAGATCTTCATGTTCCGCCTGATGGTACCGATATTCATCAAAACAGGAATAAATCCCATGAAGGCCATTTCCCTGTAATGCTTAATCAACTTCATACCAGCCTGTTCCATCAGGTCTCCGCCAAATCCCCTGACCGCTGCATCCGGGTCCAGCAGAACCAGTTCCCGGATGAGGTTGGAGGCATGCAAATCGCCTGAAGCTTCTCCTGCTATAATATAATACCTCATTAATTTCAGCTATTGTGTGTAGATATCTTCATTCAAAACTTCCACTCTTTCATTCGCCCGAATGTTTCCCGGCAGGTCATATCGACACTAACCGGTACGACCGAAACTTTCTGGTTCTCGAGGGCAAAAATATCCGTGCCGGGTATATCGGGCTCAAAATTCTTAAACGAACCGGCCAGCCAAAAATAATCGCGCTGGTGCGGATCGGTCCTTCGCTCGACCTCTTCGATCCACTTTCCCGCGGCCTGCCGGCATACCTCAATACCTTTGACATCCCCCTGCGGAATATTTACATTCAGACAGGTATACATCGGCAGACCGTTTTCTGCAACTGACTGAAAAACACGCGCCACCCACATCTTCGCCCGGGTGAAATCAGCATTGGGATCAAAATCACAAAGCGAAAATCCAATCGACGGAACTCCATGCAGGCTACCTTCGATAGCCGCACCCATCGTACCCGAATAAACCACACTGATAGACGAATTGGAACCATGATTAATCCCCGAAACCACAAAATCGGGATGCCGTTCGAGCAATTGATTAAAGCCCACCTTGACACAATCGACCGGCGTTCCGTTACATTTATACAAAACATAGCCCGTCTCACTGTCCATTTTTGTCACCCGCAACGGCTCATCAACAGTAATAGCACTCGACTTGCCCGACATAGCTCTTTCCGGAGCGATTACCACGACATCTCCAAAAAGACGCATAACATCAGTTAATTCCTTGAGTCCTTTCGCATAAACACCGTCATCATTGCTGATCAGGATCAACGGGCGCTCTTCCATTTTATCTTCATTTAGGAGATGACAAATATAAGCCAAACGCCGCGAACCTGTATCGTCTTTTTTCCGGTAATTTTCGGAGGAATAACACCATCACCTTATTCGCTGTTACGAAAACTTTACAAAACATTTTCACTTTTACATCATACTTTAAAAAAAAATTTCAAAAGTATTGTAATTATTTCAAATTTATTTTTTAACATTGCTTAACTATTTCGTACGATAATGACAACGAGCAAAAAAGAAGACCTGCAACATATGGCTGTCACTGAGCTGAAGCGCTACAAGCTGAGGATGCACATTTTAAGGACGCTCTACAAAAAAGGAATGCAGCCGGCCTCAACGCTGGCTAAAAAGACGAATGTCAGTCTCCCTACCGTTCGCGCCGTGCTTGACGATTTGATCCGCGATAAAATCGTGTGGGCTTCCGGTGTGGGTGATTCCATTGGAGGCAGAAAACCTGTGATATACAGCCTTGAAAAAGATTCCCATTTTATTCTTGCTGTTGAGATGGGACATTATGTGGCGAAAGCGACCATTGTGGATTGTCTGAACGACAATCGCACTTCGGTTCATGAATTTGAAACAAATATTGACGATCCGGAGCTGGAAATCAAGCTGGAGAAAACCCTGGATAAGCTGCTCCGCGAAGCGGGTCTTTCCAAAGACAGAATTACAGCGATCGGGATTGGAATGCCCGGTTTAATTGATGCCGACAATGGCGTTAACCGGACGATCAGGGATCAGTCGGCACAACATGTTCGGGAAAGGATTTTCAGACATATTAAGGTCCGTACGCTGGTAGAGAATGATGCGCGGATGCAGGCTCTGGGCGAATTTGTTTTTGGGAAAGCAAAAAACACCATGAATACCCTGGTTGTAAACTGGAACTGGGGTCTTGGGCTTGGCATGATCCTGAGCGGTGAGATTTTCCGGGGAGCTAATGGTTGTGCCGGTGAGTTCAGCCATATCAGGATCACAGAGAACGGCAAATTGTGTGAATGCGGGAAACGAGGCTGCCTTCAGACCATTGCCGGCGCCAGGTCACTCCTGAACATGGCACACGAAGAAGTCCGGAAAGGCACGATTTCACAGCTTACAAAATTATTTTCGGCAAGAGCGCATGAAATGACTCCTGCCGATATTATCAATTGCGCCAAAAAGGGGGATGAACTTTCCATCTCCTTGTTAAACAATCTCAGCACTAATCTGGGATGGGGATTATCAATCCTGATCCAAATCTATAATCCCGAGAAGATTATTCTGAACGGCCCGCTAGCTAAAGGAGATCAATATGTACTGATCCCGATTCAGCAGGCCATAAACCAGTATTGCCTGACCAGCATTTCGGACCACATCAGCATTGAAACCTCTGACCTGGGTGAAAATTCCGGTCTGCAGGGTGTGGCGGTTATGGTTTTTCAAAAAATTTTCAGGGACAAATCTCTCGAAATGTAACATGCAAACGAAGAACTCTATTTACTTACGCTTTAAAATTATGCTTATGAACTGGAAAATTACATGTTTGAGAAAGTGCTTGCTCTCATTGTTTGCACTTTTCATAGGAATTGGTGTCCTGACAGCCCAGGAGGTCAGGATCACCGGGACGGTCACCAGTGCAGAAGACGGATCTCCGCTGCCTGGAGTCTCAGTCGTTCAGCAGGGAACGACAACCGGAACAACGACTGATGTGGACGGGAAATATACGATCGCAGCCCCCAAAGGGTCTGTGTTGGTATTCTCTTTCATCGGTATGCAGAAGCAGGAACTAACCATTGTCGGCCAAACCACTTACGATGTCATTTTGAAACCGGAAACAACCGGAATCAATGAGGTCGTGGTCACTGCCTTAGGTATAAAACGCGACAAAAAAGCCCTTGGCTATTCCATCAGTTCCATTAAATCGGACGAGCTGGTCGAAAGCGGGATACCTGTCAATCCGCTTGCTTCTCTTTACGGAAAAGCTGCAGGAGTCAGGATATCATCAACAGCCAATGGTCCCACCGGCGGTATGATTATCAACATCCGGAACTCGGTGTCATTAACCTCGTCATCCTCTACCCGTCCTCTCTTCGTTGTCGACGGCATTCCGATCTTCGATGAAAACACTGAAATGAACCGGAACGATCGCGACGGGCGTGACCGTGGAACCGGGATTAACGACATCAATGCCGAGGATGTTGCCTCCATTGAAATTCTGAAAGGGGCCAAGGCATCGGTTTTGTACGGGCACGCAGGAGCCAATGGAGTTGTGCTGATCACGACTAAATCAGGAACTAAAAGAAAAGGATTGGGTATCGACTTTACCACCAGCGCAACATTCGATAATGTAGCGTTTCTCCCGAAACTGCAAAACGAATATGGGTCTGGCAACACGCTGGCAGTTGAAAATCTTAGTGCTGACCTGACCGATGCCAATGGCTTCAAGTACCGCATGGTGAATGGCACTAAAACGCCTGTTTTTTGGGGGCAAAACGGTGCCGCCGGCTGGGGTCCGAGAATGAATGGACAGGAAATCCTGTGGTGGGACGGCGTGAAACGGCCTTACGTTCCTCAGCCGGATAACTACTCAGATCTGTTCCGGACAGGTCACCTGATCACAAACAGCATTGCTTTATCCAATGCCGGGGAAATCGGCGACTTCCGTATATCCTATACGAATAAAAATTTCACCAGTACGATTCTGGAAGCCGACCAGCAAAGTCATTCTTTCAGCTTTAACGGGAACCTGAACATCGGAAAATTTGTTAAACTGAACTATATCAGCAACTATTATTACACGTTCAACCACAATGCGCCTTTCCGGATGCAGGATGAACTTGTTACTTACGGGGTACACCGCGATATGGATCCGGCTCTGTGGAAATCGCACATTACCGATGAATACGGGTACTGGTACTTTCGCAATGATGAAACCAGCAAAAATGCAGGCCCGGAAGCCGGGCAAATCGGCTTGAATTATTTCTGGAATCAGACTCAAAATGATTTTGACGAAAGCCGTCATCATTTTCTGCAATCAGCTAATTTAAGCATCAAATTTACCGATTGGCTTTCAGCCTCATTTAAAGCCGGTTTCGACATGACAAGAAGGATGAATGAGGTCAAAAAGAAGGTCACTGAACCACTGGCCGATAACAATGCCCAGGGTTACTATTCGGTAGAGGAACGCAACATCCTGAAATTATACAACCAGGCTTACCTGAATATTGAGAAGGACCTGAGTGAAGATTTTCATTTGAGCGGAATGGTCGGTGGCGTATATGAATATTTTCACGATCGTACCGTAAAAGCTTTGACCTATAACTTTCTGGTAGAAAACTGGTTTTCTTTGCTAAATTCCCGTAACGATGTAAAATCGGAAGGAAGCGGATACCGCCAAACCAGTTACTTATATGGGTTGCTCGGTTCCGCCCAGTTATCATTCCGTGATCAGGTTTACCTGGAAATCCAGGGTCGAAACGACTGGTCCTCTATCCTGCCTCCGAGCAATAACAGGTATTTCTATCCCGGCGCCAGCCTGTCATGGATCTTTAGTGAAACACTGACACTTCCGGAGTTTATCGAATACGCCAAGACCCGGTTCTCCTTTGCTGATGTTGGCCGCCCGGGACCTATCTATTTTGGCAATTTCGCGTTTGACCTGAATTCATACGGCGGTATTCCCTACGAAACCGCATCAGGCGACCTGCCTCCAGTCGATTTTGAACAGGCGATTGCCAGTGGTACGCTTCCAAAGGAAAACCTGAAACCGGAACGGAAACGGGAATTTGAATGGGGACTTGAAATGTACTTCTTCCCCCAGAATCGTTTGGGTGTTGATATTTCGTATTTTCACTCCAATACGTACGATCAGATCATGGCCCTCGATGTGCCGAGATCTTCAGGGGTTAACCGTATCATCACCAATGCCGGAAATGTTCAGACGACCGGATTTGAATTACAACTCACCGGGAAACCCATTGTTACAAGGAATCTGAATTGGGACGTCACCTTAAATTTGTCCAGCTATAACACAAAAGTAAAAGAACTGGCGAGAGGTGTCAATGTGATCCCGTTATGGGGGGTTACCGGTGCTTCTTCGCTCGCCAGAATTGGTGAAGAACACGGCACCTATTATATTAACCCGTGGCTAAGGGACGATAATGGCAATATCGTCGTTGACCAGGGAACCGGAGTCTATTCATTTGACAATGAGAATGAGGTACGGGTCGGCAAAATGCTTCCTGATGTTATCGGTGGATTTCATACCGGATTGAATTACAAGGGCTTTTATCTAACGGCTGACTTTGACTTCCAATTTGGCGGAACGCTGATTTCGCAGACCAACATGTACCTGAAAGGAAACGGTGCAGGATTAGAGTCGCTGAAATACCGGGATGAAGCCAGGGGTGGCCTTCCATACTATATCGCCAATAACGGCACATTGAAGCCTTTGGACAGCCATAGCGCAGCAGCGCCGGAAGATTCCAAATATAGCTGGATTTTCCACGACGGTGTGATCCTACCGGGTGTTACACCCGACGGCCAAACCAACGAAAAGCTGATCAGCGCACAGCAGTATTATGAAAGGACTTATTGGCAGGGACAGATGGACATCACGGAAGATGCCATTTACAAGAGCGACTATATTGCACTGAGAACCATTACAGTCGGATATGAATTCCCGAAGAAGTTAGTGGAGAAGACATTCCTCTCCCGGGCGAAGCTCTCCTTCTTTGGAAACAATATCGCATACATCTACAAAGATGTTCCTAACGTAACCCCGGAATCTTTTGCCGGCACCAACGAATTTACGGAATACTCGGGTATCCCCGGCGTCCGCAGCTTAGGTTTTGAGTTAAAATTAGGTTTCTAAACGTCTAAAATGCTATTATCATGAATAACTTTCTTAATAAAATAAAACCCACAGTCCTGCTGTTTGTCTTCTTGGGCTTTACCGCCTGCCAGAGCAAGCTGGAGGATGAATTTTACAACCCGGAAAAGCAAACGGAGCCGAAATTCGACCTGTTATTCACAGGAGCATTGCAACCGACCGAATTATTCCGGCTGGAATACGGACCAGGATACCACCAGGCGAGAGCCTTCAACCGTATGCTGGGATTGGGTACCTTTCCTGACGGAGGATATAATGGTATGGCGCCGGGAAGCTACACGCTGTGGACCAACTGGTCGGGTGTAACCCTCCGGGAAACTCAGTTCAACAAGGTTTATGTGGATTTCAATAAAAATATTCCGGTGATGAACCTGTTGCTGAACAATCTGCCGGAAGCAGAAAAAGTGAACTATGAGATTTACGTAGATTGCATCAATATTGTTAAAGCCTTTATGTTCCAGAGGCTGACTGATATCTATGATGATGTTCCGTTTAGCGAAGCCAACGGGGCTTACCAAAACAAATTCTGGGCAAAATACGACTCTCAGGAATCCATTTACCACACCCTGCTGACCGACCTCGAAACGATCGAAGGAAAGCTGGATGGCTATACGTTAAACAACTCAGGACCCCATACGAATTTTAAAGTGGCCGATATCCTGAACAACGGAGATGTCGAATTATGGCGCAAATTTGCCAATTCACTCCGCCTGAGAATGGCAATGAGGCTGACCAATGTAGAGCCGGAATTGACCAAATCCATTGTCAGAGATATTGTGTCCAATGGTCTGCCCACCGTTTCCGAAGCAAACGATTTCATCGGAATGGCGGAAAAGGACATGGCTCACGTGAGGGAGTATTACTGGCCACGTGCCTTCAGTGAAATGTGGTACAATTTCACCGCTCCTCGTTTTATGGTGCGTGACATTTTCGGATACAAAGGACCAGCGACGCCCGCCAATGAAATTGATCCCCGCCTCTACGTAGTTTTCCAGCCTAATACATTCGGAGATTACGTGGGATGTGATCTGTGGGGCCCCAATCAACTTGCCACGGCAGAATCGGATATGAATGCCCTTGGTTACGATGCATCAAAAATACAGACTGCAAAAGACTGGAATTACGATGATCATCTGGAACCCTATTTTGCTATGTACAATAAAATGACTTATAACAATTACAACATGGAATATCCGGCATTTACGCCGACCGAAACCAATTTACTACTCTCCGAGGCCGCTGTACGCTATCCGGGCGAAACCGCAGGACTAAATGCTGCCGAGTTGTATGAAAAAGCGATCAGGGCGTCTATCGATTGGTATTACAGTGTGAATGCAACCAATTCATTCTCTACAACCAGCACTCCAGCCATCCCGCTGAATATTATGGACGGATCACAACCTGCAAAGCCGGCCGAATCGGTCATAAACGCCTTCCTGGATAAGAAAGTCGCTGCATTCCAGGCGATGAACGCTTCAGATAAAATTAAGGAGATCTATTACCAAAAGTTCGTACACCTGAACGTTCTGAATTATTGGGAAATATGGAGTGAAACAAGAAGGCTTATGAAAGAATATCCAACGTTGCCGCAGAACTCTGTATTTACATGGATGGACCGTTTTTATTATCCTTCCAGCGAAGCAACCACAAATCCGGATAATTTCCAGGCGGTGGCACATAAAAATGACCACAATACCCCCGTCTGGTGGACAGGAAGAACGAAAAATTAATCTTAAACAGCAGAAAAGAGGATGGCCAAATACCATCCTCTTTTTTCATGAAAACTTTCAGACTGAAAACATGTTAATTTTAATTACCGGCTCAGCCGCAAAAATTTATCCATTCATTTCATGAAGAAAAAAATAAAACTGATCATTTTATCGTGCCTGCCCATGTTCTTTGGCTGCAGGCAACAAGCAGAAACCCCGCCCCGCATTGCCATTGCCGGCTTTGGAATCGAATCGAGTACTTTTTCTCCGGCACGCTCGGGCGAAGATGCCTTTCACGTATGGGAAAAGCAGGACATTTTTGGCTATTATCCGTTTTTTAAGGATTCTGCCCTGCTGAAACGGGCTGACTGGGAACCCACCCGCATCAGCCGTTCTTTGCCCGGAGGGGCAGTGACCCTCGAGGCCTATGAGTCGATCGTTGGCAAAACCCTTGCCCTGCTCGAACAGGGAAAACCATATGACGGGCTGTTCCTGGACATCCACGGCGCCATGAGCGTAGAGGGACTGGATGATCCGGAAGGCGATTTCATTGAACGGATCAGGAAGGTGACGGGCATGGAAACCATCATCTCCACCTCCATGGATTTGCACGGGAATGTGTCCTGGCGGCTGGCCGAAAATTCGGATCTGATCACCTGCTACCGGATGGCGCCTCATGAAGACGCCTGGGAATCACGGCAACGGGCGCTGGAGAACCTGCTGCAACGTATTGAAACCGGGAAGGGAAAGCCGGCTTATAAAGCGTATGTCCCCGTTCCCATCCTCTTACCCGGCGAAAAAACCAGCACCCGCGTCGAGCCGGGGAAAAGCCTTTATGCACAGGTTACCCCTGCTGCCGCCCAGGAAGGCATCGTCGATGCCGCAATCTGGGTCGGTTACGCCTGGGCCGACGAGCCCCGGAATCATGCCGTGGTGATGGCCGTTGGTGACGACCAGGAAAAAGTGACCCAAACGGCAGAGAAACTTGCCAAAAGCTTCTGGGATGTCCGGAATGAGTTTGTTTTCGTAGCCCCCACCGGCGATCTTGATGAATGTCTTGCCAAAGCGCTGGCAAGCGATCAGCATCCGTTTTTTATCAGCGACTCCGGCGACAACCCTACAGCCGGGGGAGCAGGCGATGTAACCTGGACACTGACCGAAGTTTTGAAAAGACCTGAATTTAAGTCACCAAACGGACCTCATCTGATCTATGCTTCCGTACCGGGACCTGAATTAATTGAAAAAGCTTTAGCCGCAGGTGTTGGTAAAGAAATTGAAGCCCATGTGGGCGGTATTGTCGACGCCCGCTTTGCCCCTCCTCTCCTGCTTAAAGGCACGATAACCGCCATTGAACAGGGAGATAAAGATGCTGAAACCGAAGTGGTGGTCAAAACCGGCAGCGTTTCCGTTATCGTGACCAATAAACGTAAACCTTACCACAAGGAAGGCGATTTTACCAGACTGGGATTAAACCCGCGGGAAGCAGCTATCGTGATGGTCAAGATCGGTTATCTGGAACCGGAACTCTATGACATGCAAAAGGACTGGCTCCTGGCGCTGACACCGGGAGGCGTGGATCAGAATATCGAACGCCTGCCTTATAAAAAGATTCAGCGACCGATGTTCCCGCTCGACAAGGACATGCCCGAACCTGATCTCTCGGCGAAACTCGTCCCGGTGTCGGGAACATCAGAAAAAAAATAGTATTCCCGGCACACCATAATGGTCATCATTCCCGTTTTCGCGGGAACCCCTTTACATAAGCTAAATAACGGGCAAAATAACCGGTCCTTTCACGGAGCCGGTTATTTTTTTACTCCCCTGTAATGAAACTCCGCCTAATCCGTCTTACTTTTGAATTTGAACCGGAAAACAGGAATAATCGGATGTTACCCAGTGAATTTCAAAAAATGGTTTTGCCGCTGAGCAGCAAGCTCCTTCACTTTGCCCTTCACCTGATACAGGACGAGGAAGAAGCCCGGGACGCGGTTCAGGACGTGTTTCTGAAACTTTGGCAAAAAAAAGAATCACTGGATCGGGTGGATAATCTGGAGGCCTTTGCCATGCGCATGACCCGTAACCGGTGTCTGGATCTGGTTCGCTCAAAGCAGACTATCATTAATGGAAATAAGCGCTTGCAAACGGGAAGAGGCGAGCAAAAAAATCTCCAACGGGAAATCGAACTGTCAGAGGAAGCGAGACTGGTTAAAGAGCTGATAAGCCGGTTGCCGGATGTCCAGAAAACAGTGATGCTGCTCCGCGACGTAGAACAATATGAATTTGAAGAAATAGCGAAAATAACGGAATTGAATATTAATGCGATCCGCGTGATCTTATCGCGGGCGCGGAAAAAAGTGAGAGACGATCTATTCAAACAGCAGCAATATGGAAACGGAAGTCATCAAATACAAACTGCAGAAATTTTTTGAGGGGGAAAGCAGCCTGGAGGACGAACAGATCCTGCAGAACTATTTCCGGTCGGACCTGGTTGATCCGCAGTTGCTGATGTACCGGACGCTGTTTACGGGTCTTGAAAAGATGACAAAAACAGAGCCGCATGCCTCTGGCGAACGGCTGATGGATTTCATCATCGAATATGAACAACGGGAAAAAATCAGATATCGCAGGTTTTGGCAAATCGTGACTGCAATGGCTGCAGCCCTGCTGATCGCCCTGCTGGCGACCCCCTTCAACCACGAGAAGAACTGGGAAGATACCTATTCTGATCCGGATCAGGCATACGTAGCTGCCGTAAATACGCTGCAGTTTGTTGCCGGCAAATATCAGGAAGGAATGGCCCGGTTGCAGCCCGTACAGAAACTTAACCAGGCTTATAAACCGATGACCAAAAGCCTGGATCTGCTAAATAAAGGATTTCAGGAAATGCAGAAATTTGAAAATCTGAACGAGAAACTTAATCGTGAAAAACAATAAAATTATATACAAATGAATCCCTTAACAATTACCGGTGTCAGGATCAGACACTTTTTCATGCTGGCCTTAATGTTGATCCCATTCGCAGTTACCGCCCAGAAAAGTCCGGTCGATAAGCTATTCGAAAAATACGCGAACCGCGACGGACTGACCACCGTGAACATCAGCGGAGCCCTGCTGGGCTTCGCCAGTAAAATTCAGGAAGACAGTCCGGAGTCGGACTTCCTCTCGGCACTGAAAGGCGTACGCATTCTCTCGGTGGAGGACGACCAGTTGAATAAATCGCTCGATTTTTATAAGGAACTCGAAAACGACGGCTTTTTCAAAAATCACGACTATGAAGTACTGATGGAAGTCACTGAAAAGGATGAAGTTGTCAGGTTCTACGGAAAAAATGCAGGACAGGGAAAGTTTTCAGAACTGCTGCTGGTAGTCGGTGGTGATGAGAACGCACTGATCAGTATCCGGGGATTAATCGACCCGGAGAATATCGCAAAGATCACGGGGGCACTTAATATTGACTTGCCGTCGGTAACTGTTAAAAAATAAAATAAAACGTCCGGCGAATCACCGGACGTTTTATTATTTTGCTTCCGAAATCAGTTCAAGATGCTCACTTCCTGCCTCAATCGCCCGCAGGTTAAGCGGAATCAACTTGTGATGACGTTCAGGCAGTGATTTTTCAAGGCCTTTTTGAATACTATCCATCTGAACAACCGGTCGGGCTTTCAGATAGGCACCCAGCACCACCATATTGAAAGTCTTGACATTCCCCATCTCTGCGGCTATTTTTGTGCCTTCGATCCGGTAAATCCGGATGTCTGTCCGGCCAGGAGGATGAACGATGCCGTTAGGATCATACAGCAAGGTTCCGCCAGGTTTTACCTTACTCTCGAATTTATCCAGCGACTGCTGGTTCAGGATGATGGCCGTATCAAATTCGTTCAGTACCGGTGAGCTCACCCGGTCGTCGCTTATAATAACCGTGACATTGGCCGTTCCGCCGCGCATCTCCGGTCCGTATGAGGGAAACCAGGAGACTTCCTTTCCCTGCATCACCCCGGAATAAGCCAGGATCTTTCCCATGGAAAGGACTCCCTGTCCGCCAAAGCCGGCTATAATGATTTCTTCAGTCATGGTTTTTTGTTTTAGTTCTTTTTATAATATCCGTCAGGTGCATCTTTTTCGGCGTCTTTCAGGTCTCCTGGTTTGTAGAACGGGAACATATTCTCTTCCATCCATTGGTTAGCTTCAACCGGCGTACAATGCCATCCTGAATTACAGGTTGAAACCACTTCGACAAACGACGTTCCCTTTTTATCCATCACGTTTTGAAATGCCTTCTTCAGGGCTTTTTTACATTTCCGGGATGTCGTCGGTGTATGAACAGACTGCCTGGTCACATACGATGTTCCCGGCAACTGAGCGATCAGTTCGGTAATCCGCAGCGGATATCCGTTCCGTTCAACGTTCCGCCCGTTGGGCGTAGTTGTGGTGATTTGACCAAGCAGTGTGGTAGGAGCCATTTGCCCGCCTGTCATTCCGTAAATGGCATTATTAATAAAAATAACCACGATATTTTCGCCGCGGTTACAGGCATGCAGGATCTCGGCAGTGCCGATCGAAGCCAGGTCGCCATCGCCCTGATAGGTAAAAACCACTTTGCCGGAGTTTACCCGTGATATGCCTGTGGCGACCGCCGGCGCGCGTCCATGGGCCGCTTCCACCCAATCAACTTCTAAATAGTTGTAGGCAAACACGCTGCAACCAACCGGCGAGACACCGATGGTGCGATCCTGGATACCCAGTTCCCCAATCACTTCGGCCAATAACCTGTGAACAAGACCGTGGCTGCACCCCGGGCAGTAATGCATCGTACTGCCGGTAAGCATTCCGGTTTTTTCAAAAACCAGGTTTTCGGGTTTTATAATCTCACTGATATCCATTTTATCCTCCTGTCCGTTTTAAATGTTTTCCGTTTTTAAATAGCGTTCCACAGCCTCAACCACTTCTCCGGGTGTCGGAATGATACCACCCATACGACCAAAATAGTTCACGGGGACCGACTGCCCTGAACTGAACACCGAAAGCTGCACATCTTCAATCATTTGTCCTGCATTCATTTCGACCGTTAAAAAGCCTTTTACCCGTTTCGCCAGTTCGGCAACGGGCACTTTCGGAAATGGGAACAGCGTAATTGGACGAAGAAGTCCCACCTTCAATCCTTTGGCACGCGCTAATTCAACAGCTTTCCTGCAAATCCGCGATGATGACCCAAAGGCGACGAGAACATAATCGGCGTCGTCACATTGAAATAATTCACAACGGACTTCCTCCTCCGTCATTTTCTGATATTTCCGCTGAAAACGAAGATTATTCTGCTCCATCTTCTCGGAATCCATTTCCAGCGAAGTGATAATATTCCGTTCCCGGTTGTTGCGTTTGCCGATTGCAGCCCATGACCCATAGCGGTCTTCTATTTCGGAATCTGTTAACCGGGGGATTTGATCGCCCAGTTCCACCTTTTCCATCGTTTGTCCGATTACACCATCGGCCAGGATCATGGCCGGGTTTCGGTATTTAAAAGCCAGATCAAAGGCAAGGCCTACGAAATCGTTCATTTCCTGCACCGAAGCAGGCGCCAGAACGATCAGGTAATAATCGCCATGCCCGCCGCCGCGTGTTGCCTGAAAGTAGTCGGCCTGTGATGGCTGAATGGTACCCAGTCCAGGACCTCCGCGCTGTACATTCACAATCACGCAGGGCAATTCGGCACCGGCCAGATATGAAATCCCTTCCGACATCAGGCTGATACCGGGACTTGAAGAGGATGTCATCACCTTTTTACCGGTCCCGGCAGCTCCGTATACCATGTTGATGGCTGCCACTTCACTTTCGGCCTGGAGCACAACCATCCCTGTTTCACTCCATGGCTCGCGCGACATTAAGGTTTCCATAACCTCCGACTGAGGAGTGATCGGGTATCCGAAATAACCATCACATCCGCAGCGAATGGCTGCTTCGGCAATAACCTCGTTCCCTTTCATTAATCGTAATTCTCCCATTTGGGTATATTGTTAAAGTGTCAAATTACAAAGTCTCGCTACTCACGACTTCTTTTGTCTTGTGTCTTGATACTTGCGTCTTATGTCTGATTAAATTTTGACCCGGTAAACAGTGATGCAGGTATCCGGACAAACTGCCGCACAGTTGGAACATCCGATGCATAATTCGGGTTTCTCCATAAAGGAATAATGGTAACCCCGGCTGTTCACCTGCTTATTCTGTCCAAGGACCTGCTGAGGGCAGGCTGCAACACAAAGACCGCAGCCCTTGCATTCGTCGGTATCAACCACTACTGCTCCAATAACTCTTGCCATGGTTTTTATCTTTTTTCAACTGTTTAGTTTTCCCGGAAGAACGATTATTTTTGTGAATTCTCACAAAGCTACCGCAAACGCAAAATTCCGGCCGCAACAAATGTTGCGAAATCAAATACTGTTCAGAATTCGGGTAAAGATATTCCGGTGGATACCCAGGTAAGAGGCTACATGCTGACGTTGTACCCGCGATACAATCCCGCTGTGTTCTCTCATAAAATTTTTTACCCGTTGTGAAGCAGACAACGACTGAAGTGAATGGACACGTTTCAGTGCCTGAATATAGCTTTCTTCGGCCATGATCCTGACCAGACGCTCCAGCGCCGGGTTCTCTTCCAACAAACGATCGTACTCCGCCCGCTCGATATAGATTAGTTCCGAATCTTCGTAAGCCCGGATGGATTCAGGCGATTTTTTACCCGTTATGAAAGTCTCGTGACTGCTCACAATGCTGTTGTCGGGGGTATAATAAAAACGCGATATCCATTCCTGCCCGTTTTCTGAAATATAGCTTGCATACATCAGACCGCTCAGTAAAAGACCCATCCTCCGGTTCTGCTCACCATACTCAATAAAGCTTTCGCCTTTTTTGAGCAGGATTGGCTGCCGTTCCGTGAAGAATTCCTTTAACTGAATTAACGTCTGTTTATATCCCCATATAAGCCTGTCTTCGCTCATCATTTAAAAATCAGCGGTTCTCTGAAAAATCGCTGTGAAACTGCTTTAATCTTTTTTCGAGCAGGTCGAACTGGCTGCGGGCGACGTGAGAGACGCACGCCCGGAGCCCTTCCCGTTCGCTTCCCGTGGTCTTCAGCGTGATGGCACTGATCCCGTATGCAATCAGGCGATGTAACAATTCACCACCCGTCATGCCCGGGTAGCCTATTGTAAAGTAAAATCCATCACCAACCGGTTCATCACCGTCTTTTTCATATACAATCTCAAACCCGTTTTCCAGGAAAAGCCGCTTCATAATTCTGGCCTTTTCGCCATACTCCCTGACATCGTTCACAAAGTTGAACTGACCATCGTTCGCCGCTTTAAACATCGCCGCAAGCGCATGCTGTGCCGAGTGGCTGGTCCCTGATGAAATGGCGTACAGGGCTTTGAAAATGATGGCATGTCCGAAACTACTGCTGTGAAACCGGACGCTCAGATTTTCATAAGCCCGGTTGAAAAGCGCGTCTGAAATTACCATCATGCCAATACGCTGTCCCGCATAAGAGAAAATCTTTGAACTGGATATGAACAAGACATAGTTGCGGGTGTAGCGCGCCACAGTGGACTGATACGGCGGACGTCCGGGCGTGTAGAGATCTTTGCGGAAGTCCATTCCGAAATAAGCCAGATCTTCCAGGACAATCACGTCGTACTTGTTTGCCATTTCGCCGATAATCTGAAGCTCCTCTTCGGTGAAACAAAGCCAGCTTGGATTGTTCGGGCTCGAATAAATCATGGCGCCAATATCTCCTTTGCTCAGAAAGCTCTCCAGTTTAGCCCCGAGTTTCTGCCCGCGGTAAGCAAACACGTCAAAACTTTCATAGTTGCAACCCATTACCTGCATCTGTTGTTTCTGTACCGGAAATCCGGGATCAATAAACAGCACTTTGTCTTTTTTACGATCAGTATTGGCAGCCACCAGCAAAGCAGCGTAAGTTCCCTGCATCGAACCAACGGTGGGTACACACCCCGAGGGGGAAACCGATATATCCATAAACAGTTTTACAAAGCGGGCCGCCTCATCTTTCAGGGGCTTAATGCCATCGATGAGTGGATAAACGGACGCAACGCCATTTTTCAAGGCCTTGATCTCCGCCTCCACACCAATGCCGGCAGGCGGCAAACCAGGTACTCCCATCTCCATACGGACAAATTTTTCGGAGCTCTCTGCTTCTATATAGTTGACAAGAGCTACGATCTCCCGGATAGAGGCTTCATTAATATCTTCAATGTGAAGCTGTTTCAGGTATTTAGCCACCAACTCCTGACTGATAGGCGTATTCTTCATGCTGTTCTGTTTTTTTCGAATCCAAATTCAGCGCTGATCTGTTCAAGCCATGCAGCAATTCGCTGATCAGTTAATTCAGACTCAAAATCCTCGTCCAGAGGAAGGCCGATAAATTGGCCATCGATAACCGCTTCCGATTCTTCAAATTCATAACCGGAACGATCCACCTTACCCACAATTCTGGCACCGGGACAGGCTTTCAGGATTTCCCGGGCAAGCATGCCCATGGCATTCACAAAATGCTCGGGGTAAGTGATATGGTCGCCCAAACCAAACAGGGCAATGGTCCTGTTACTGTAGTCGATTTTGCTGATCTCAGGGAAAAACCCGCTCCAGTCGGTATTCGATAATTCCTGGTCCCAGGTCTCTTTTCCGACCGTTGAAATCCCAAATATTAGCTGCCGGTATTTTTCCAGGTCAGCTGCACTGGCCCCGGCAACCGGGATCAGGTCGATCTGACCAGCCCCGATGGCATTCCTGATCTTCTCTGCAACGCGATGAACCGCTCCCTTTTCGGGACCAAAAAATAAACCCGTCTTTTGCATCTTTTTAGTTTTATTGGTTAGTTCCGTCCAACTCTCCACGAACGTATTCTCCTAATATGGACAAGCTCGAAACATTTTTCAGAATATGATGGATAGCCTTCTCATAATTATCTTCCGACTCATACTCAACATCAACATGAATGGTGTATTCGTTAGGCTTGCCCAGAATCGGCACAGATTGTATCTTATTGAGGTTGATCTTATTTTCGGCAAAAATATTCAGCACTTTGGCCAGGGCGCCGTAATAATGACCGACCTCAAAACAAACAGAGGCTTTATTATTTTTCATGTTTTGATTGGCATGTTTTGAAAGGATCCAGAAACGGGTGTAGTTCTTTTTATTGCTTTCCAGTCCCGTTTCAATCACTTCAAGGCCATAGATCTCGGCAGTTCTCAGGTTCCCGATTGCGGCCGCATGCGATAATTTTTCTTCGGAAATCAGCTTTCCGGAAGCAGCCGTATCCTGGTTCTCAATAATCTTAATGCCGGAAAAATTCTCTTCAAGATATTCCGCACACTGACGAATAGCAATCGGATGGGAATAAATCACCTGAACATTCTCTTTTTTGCCCCCAGGCAGCACCATCAGATTCATCTGGATATGAATGTATATTTCACCGGTCACCCGCAGATGGTAATCCCGGATCAGCGAATAATTCTGAAGAATACTGCCTGCAATTGAATTCTCAATAGCCATCACCGCGATATCGGCCCGGTCCTCATCAATCAGCTTACATACACTGCTGAATGACTGGCATTCCATGATCTGGATCTGTTCATCACCAAAATATTTTCGCGCAGCATCCTCATGAAACGACCCTGCAATTCCCTGGATAGCAATTTTCTTCATTCTTTATTATTTAAGGAATTCAAACAACCGGATAAAAATCCGGTACAAATTACATAAAAATCGGCCTCTTTATGCCCTACACGGCCAAACGAACTTCAAAAATAACAAAAAATGAACTTCAGCGAACTGACTGAAGTATTCCCGCATTTTCCGGACACTAAACAGAAGTACCTGAAAACCTTAAAATTTATACAGGTCGTTTGCGCTGACCAATTCCAGCTGATGATCCTGAAACACCCGGATACATTTTTGGATATCTTCCGGTTTCAGGACGATTTTAGCCGAATCCTTATCCATGGAGAAGGCATACAGGTACTCAATAAAAACTCCTTCCTGCGCCAGAATATTAAGTGCCTTTGACAGCGCACCCGGGATATTGGGGCTTTGAAGGCAAACCACCTCGGTGAGCCGCACGGTAAAACCTGCTTTTTTAAGGTCTTCACAGGCTTTTTCCGGATCAGAAACAATTAACCTTAAGATGCCGAATTCGGAGGTATCGGCAACACTGAAAGCCGACATGTTGATACCTGCCTGTGCCAGCATGCCGGCAACTTCGTTGAGCCTTCCGCTTTTGTTTTCCAGAAAAACCGATAATTGCTTAATGATCATGTTCCAATCTCCTATAATTTACGGTTATCGACGACACGCTTTGCCTTTCCCGACGAACGTTCGATGGTTTTTGGCTCAACAAGCCTCACGTTAACCGAAATGCCGAGTGTACTTTCCAGATTTGACGTGATCTTCCTGCGCAGGGCTTCCAGCTTTTTGATCTCGTCCGAAAAAAACTGTTCCTGAACTTCCACCATCACATGGAGCGTATCGAGCGTGCCTTCTCTTTCTACGATTAACAGATAATGAGGTTCCGTTTCACTCATAGCGAGCAATACACTTTCAACTTGCGAAGGAAAAACATTCACGCCACGGATAATCAGCATATCGTCCGAACGTCCTTTGCACTTTTCCATACGCACCAGGGTGCGGCCGCATGCACATTTTTCGTAAATAAGCCGGGTCAGATCGCGTGTCCGGTACCGGATCAGGGGTATCCCCTCTTTGGTTATGGTCGTGAAGACAAGCTCCCCCACTTTGCCCGGGCTAACTGGCTGAAGCGTTTCCGGATCAATGATCTCCGGCAAAAAATGATCTTCATGGATGTGCATCCCGCACTGGTGTTCACACTCGCACGAAACACCCGGCCCCATGACTTCGCTAAGCCCATATATGTCAAGGGCTTTAATCCCCAGCTTCAGTTCTATTTCACGCCGCATATTCTCGGTCCAGGGTTCGGCGCCAAAAATACCGACCCGTAGTTGCAGATCCTCCTTTTTTATGCCCGCATCCTTCATGGCTTCCGCCAAATATAAGGCGTACGAAGGCGTGCAGGCCAACACGGTCGTGCCGAAATCCTGCATCAACTGTAATTGCTTCTGTGTATTTCCGCCGGAAATCGGGATAACCGACGCGCCCAGATTCTCACATCCGTAATGCAGGCCCAGTCCGCCTGTAAACAGCCCGTAGCCATATGCTACCTGCACAATATCATTCCGGTGCACGCCACTCATGACCAGCGACCGGCTGACGACTTCCGCCCATGAATTCAGATCTTTCCGCGTGTACCCCACCACCGTTGGCTTCCCGGTTGTTCCTGAGGAAGCATGAATCCGGACAATCTCGCTCATCGGAACAGTGAACATGCCAAAAGGATAGTTATCGCGCAAATCCTGTTTCACGGTAAAAGGAAGTTTGACCAGATCACCCACCGACTGAATATCGGCCGGTACAAGCCCCGCTTCCTGCATCTTTGCCCGGTAATAGGGTGTATTATGATAAATCCGCTGAACGGTTTCCCTCAGCCGTTCCGACTGAATGGCCCGCATCTCATCACGCCCGGCGCATTCTGTTTTCTCGTTCCAGATCATTTTTATTTTTTTTAAAACCCGTGCAGGCAGACAGCCAAAAAACTCCTTTGTTATCAGAAAAATAATCAGGCCATTAGCCTCAGCCCGTTAAACCGGTATCAAAAATAACAGAAAAGGCTGTCGCATCAATACCGGTTATTGACTGTTGTACCGGTAACCACGTAAAGCCGCATACAATATGACCCTCAAAACCGATGGAATTACAAGCGATTGTAGCAATAAAGGAGTTAAACCTGTGTGTTGGAATTTTTTTCAATTTAAATTAAGTTTGAATAAAAACAGTCGTAAACCGTTCTTAACCTTATATGTTGTTGAGCAAAATTCAGGAAATTTGTAACTTTTGTTACACGAAAACCCCGTCAGGCTGCGTATTTTTATTAAAAAATCAGCATGATCCGACACTTCTATCCGCCCCGACGCTGGCGCATTCCGGTTATCGTTGCTTTAGGTGTATTTTCAGGTTTTTTTCTGCTGGCCGTTTATTTGTCAAAAGCTCATTCCTATTTGTCGGACGATCCTCAAACCTGTGTCAACTGCCACATCATGGCTCCGCAATATGCAACCTGGAATCACAGCTCCCACCGGGAGTGGACCAATTGCAACGACTGCCATGTGCCGCACGATAATTTTTTCCATAAGTACCTTTTTAAAGCCCAGGACGGAATGCGGCATGCTACCATTTTCACGCTCCGTAAAGAACCGCAGGTAATCTACATCCGCGAGGCAGGGGCCGAAGTTGTTCACCAAAACTGTATCCGTTGTCATGCTGGTCAGCTTATAGATGTACGTCAGGAAACCCTGATTGCTCATTACGCAGAACACCGCACGTCCCGCAAGTGCTGGGAATGCCACCGTGAAGTACCCCACGGAAGGGTGAACAGCCTTTCCAGTGCTCCGTACGCCCGGGTACCGTTGCCGGAAAGTCCGGTTCCCGCCTGGATCAAAAAACAGATCAAACTAAACAATTAAAGATATCGCTATGGGATCACTTAGAACAATCATTGAAAAACGACCTGCCTTAGGCTGGTTGCTGTTCTTATCAACGCTCCTGATCGTTTTTCTGCTCGGGCTGCTTGCTTCCTCCATTATGGAAAGACGGGTGGAAGCAAGTTTTGTAAATGTTCCACAGATTAGGCTTTCTGATTTTGAGCCAAGAAACAGTCTTTGGGGACAGAATTTTCCGCGTGAGTACCAGTCTTACATCCAAACATCCGACACCAGTTTCCGAAGTAAACACAATGGCAGTGCCACAATCGATATGCTCGAAGTTGATCCCAGACTGGTTGTGCTTTGGGCGGGCTATGGTTTTTCGCAGGATTATAAACAGGGTCGCGGCCATTATTATGCCATTACCGACGTGACCAATGTGCTGCGTACGGGAGGTCCTGTGACAGAAAAAGAAGGCCCTCAGCCAACTACGTGCTGGACCTGTAAAAGTCCTGATGTGCCACGACTGATGCATGAGCAGGGAGTGGCAAGTTTTTATACCGGCCGCTGGGCGCGTCTGGGTCCGGAAGTAGTCAACCCGATAGGCTGCGCCGATTGTCACGATCCGGCAACCATGAACCTGCGGATCACCAGGCCTGCCCTGGTTGAGGCCTTTAACACGATGGGCAAAGATGTTACGAAAGCCAGTCATCAGGAAATGCGAAGCCTGGTTTGTGCCCAATGCCATGTAGAGTACTACTTCGACAAAAAGAAGGTGACCGGCGCAGAATACCTGACCTTCCCCTGGCAGAACGGGATGACCGCAGAAGGGGCCGAAACTTATTACGACAAGGCCGGGTTTGCCGACTGGACACACACGATCAGCCGGACACCGATGCTGAAAGCACAGCATCCGGATTATGAGCTTTACACCCATGGTATTCATGCCCAGCGGGGGGTGTCATGCGCCGATTGCCACATGCCTTATAAATCGGAAGGCGGACAGAAATTTACCGATCACCATATTCAGTCACCGCTGAACAACGTGGCTAATTCCTGTCAGGTATGCCATCGTGAGGAAACTCATAAACTGGTGCAAAATGTGTATGAACGGCAGGATAAGATTATCGAAAATCGTGATAAGCTGGAGGAGCTGCTGGTCAGAGCACATCTGGAGGCCGGAAAAGCCTGGGAAATGGGTGCCGACGAAAATGAAATGAAAGATATACTCCCTGGCATCCGCCACGCCCAGTGGCGCTGGGATTATGCAGCAGCAAGTCACGGAGCTTCTTTCCATGCCCCGATCGAAACAGGAAGGATCATCTCCACCGCGATCGCCATGGTACAGGAAACACGCGTCAAACTAGCCCGGTTATTAACATCAAAAGGCTTTAATGAAGAGCTGCCTTACCCTGATATCTCGACAAAGGAAAAGGCACAGCAATTTATTGGACTCGACATGACAAAACTAAAAGAGAAGAAACAGGAATTCCTTACAACCGTAGTTCCCGAATGGCAGAAAAAAGCAAAAGCACGTGAAGCGTCATGGGACGTCGTGCGGGAGTAACCATATGCCGTTATTCATTTTCAGCAACGACCACCAATGGCAAATGATCACCGGAATATGCCTCCCGTTCAAAGCCGGCATAAAAACGCAACTGCTTAAACCCCGCCGTATACAGCATGCGTTCCAGTTCCTTCTTCCGTACCGGTAACAGCGGCGTGCTGTTTTCCAGATAATCGCCCGACGACTTGACCGCCAGTCGCGTTCTGAACGCTATCGTTTGTTCGCCGGCATCAGGCAGGGTATATTGACGCGTAAAGTGAATGTGTTTGTTTTCGATCACAGGTAACTCGGTGATCTGCTTGTCGAGAATATAATCGTAGTTAAGAATTTGAAGCAGCAATTTTCCTCCGGACTTTAAAAGACCTGACACATTACTCAGGAACACCTTCACCTCGGCATAAGAATTCAGGTGTACCAGGGTGTTGCCAAAACAGATCACCGTATCGAAATAACGGAGGGGAAAGGCATTGTTCAGATGAAGCATATTCATCTTCCTGAAATTTAAAGAGGCCGACGAATATGATGCTTTCGCCTGACGGATCATATCTTCGTTCAGGTCGATTCCAACGCCCAATGCACCCAATTGGCATAACCCGTTTGCCAGTTTTCCCGTCGAACATCCCACGTCCAGAAAATAACGCTCTTCGAGCGACCCAAGTTCCTCCACGATAAATCCTATCTGTTTGGGATTCAAAGGAAAAATTTCATCATAATACCCGGAAACTGAGCTGTAAAACCGATCCTGATCCATATCCACCTCCAACTTCACAATCGTTTCTCCGCCGTGGTCGGGCACAAAAAGATTCAGACCCTGTATCCACGTCAGCGAAACGCTCATCTTATTAAAACTCGCTCCAAAGATCAGAAATTTATCTTAGCTGCTCACACATCCATCCGGATTTTTTTTGTTCAGAGGGTTAAACGCCTTTCACTTCATTAAGCAAACCAACACAGGCATCGTCCAAAATGTCGAGTACAAGTTCAAAGCCGTCAGGACCTCCGTAATAAGGATCGGGCACAGATTCGTGCCCGGCCTGTGAAGAAAAATCGGTTATTTTATAGATTTTATTCAACTCTTCCGTACTTGAAGCCAAATTCTGGAGGTCATTGACATTTTCATCGTCCATCCCGATAATATAGTCGAATTCATCGAAATCTGTTTCGGGGTTGAATTTCCGCGCTATGGAAGTAAGCCGGTAGCCACGCCGCATGGCATGACTCTGCATTCTCTGGTCGGCAGGTTCTCCAATATGATATGCGGCAATACCGGCTGAATCACACCTGATCTTACCGTTTAGTCCCTCCTTTTTCAGCAGTGCGTTAAAAACAGCTTCCGCACTCGGTGACCGGCATATGTTCCCATAACAAACAAATAAAACGCTCTTCATCTGATTTCAAAATTAGGATCTGATTTCCATGTAAAAATAATGGATTCATTCGTGCAGGAAAGGCCGGAGGTAAAACTTAACCCAACATTAACTTTAAGTTTGCAATTTTGATATTCAGATAAAAATGAAGAGATTTATGCCATTATTGTAACTATATGAAGGATTTCACGGAGGGAAAAGAAGCCAGCTTAATCCTGCAATTTTCTGTTCCGCTAATAATTGGCAACATTTTTCAGAACCTTTACAACATCGTTGACAGCATCATTGTTGGCAATTATCTCGGGAAAGAAGCGTTGGGCGCCGTAGGTGCCTCATTTCCCATCATTTTCGTACTCATTTCGCTGGTTATTGGAATCGGATCAGGGGCCTCAACCGTTGTATCCCAGTATTTCGGAGCCAGACAAACGGAACATGTACACCGGACAATTGACACGATATTCATTTTCTTTTTAGTATCCTCCGTCCTGATCACTATAGTCGGCATTGCGCTGAGCCGTGAAATCTTTCTGCTAATCCGGTTGCCCCGTGAAATGCTGCCCGAAGCTGTCATGTACCTTAATATTTATCTTGGAGGCATGTTTTTCTTTTTTGGCTTTGCCGGGATAAGCTCCATCCTGCGAGGCCTGGGAGATTCAAAAACACCCCTTTATTTCATGATCATTTCGGCCCTGATGAATGTCGCACTCGACCTGTTGTTTGTCCTCTTCTTCAAATGGGGGATAGCAGGAGCCGCATTTGCCACCGTTATCTCGGAAGCAGCTGTTTTCATTTCAGCAGCCTGGTATCTGAATAAGAAGCATCCTGTAATAAAGCTGGGCTTCCGCCGGTATGTTTTTGACCGGTCCATCTTTAAAAGCTGCGTCCGCATTGGCTTACCGACAGGATTTCAGCAGTCGTTTGTGGCCATTGGAATGATGGCGATCATGGGCGCGGTCAATACCTTCGGCACCAACGCTGTGGCTGCGTACACGGCTGCCATCCGGATCGATTCGTTTGCAAAGATGCCCGCTATGACGTTCAGCTCAGCCCTGTCGAGCTTTGTAGGCCAGAACCTGGGTGCCTTCAGGGAAGACCGGGCAAAAAAAGGACTCCGCATCACTATTATCTTTTCATTAATTTATTCATTTTTTGTTTCTGTGCTGATTATCCTTTTTGGCAGCCATCTCATAAAGCTTTTTACCTCAGACGCCAGTGTAATCGCCATCGGACAGGATTATCTGGTTATTGTATCCTCTTTTTACCTGCTGTTGTCGGTCATGTTTGCCTTTACCGGTTTTCTTCGGGGTTCCGGGGCAACTCTGGTGCCCATGCTCATCACACTCGCCTCCCTTTATCTTTTCAGGATACCCATGGCTTATTATCTTTCGGACCAGATCGGGGTTAACGGTATCTGGTGGTCGGAGCCCATCGGCTGGTTAGCGGGAATGATTATCCTGGCGGTTTACTATTTCTCAGGAAAATGGAAAGGGAAAGAAGTCGTTAAGCGTCCTTTGCCGGACAAGCGGCCCTAGCAGAAAAGGTAAAAGAAAAGGACCGATACTATGGAATCGAGACTAAGATTGCTTTTCAGAAAACTGGTCGCACGATATAACTGGTTCTCGACTGTTCTTTTTGAAAGCTTCAGTGCTGCTGCTATCTCATCATTCGAAAGCCCTTTCTCTTTACTCATGACAAAAATTTTACGCCGCTGATCGGGCATCTTTTCAATCAAGCGTGAAAGATGCGAAAGCATGTCCTGATACACGATATCGTCCCAGGTCTGATCCGATTCTTCGGCACTGCCTCTCGAAAACTCAAGAAAGGCCTGCTCAACATTCTTCCGCCTGATGAAATCATAAATACTGTTTACCGCAATTTTGTATATATAGGCCCGCAAATTTCCGGATCCGTCCAGCATCGTCCGTTTATCCCACAACTTAAGAAAAACATCCTGTACCAGTTCTTCAGCATCCTGATCCTGCCGGAGATAGAAATATGCAAACCTCCTTATCCGGACCCCGTAACGGGAGTACAAAAGACGAAAGGCGTCTTTTGATCCTTCCCCGAGCAAACGGATCAGTTCCTGATCATTTATATTTGATGTGATTTTCACAGTCTGAGCCGGATTTCTTAATGGCAAACAAATTTAGAATAAATAACGATCAAAGCAGGTCAATCAAAACTAAATTTTAGGCCACAGCAACTGCACAAAATTGTTTTTCACCCGCCAGAGGACACCGCTCTGGCCGTTCGGCGGTCCTCCTGCCGACGGCCAAGAACACTTAATCCCCGACTTACTGCTACCGGGCCGGTGTGGTAATCCAGGCTGTTCGATCCGAATCGGTCCTATCTTCTGTAGAAAACGGCTGAAGGATCAGGGTTTCATCAGAAATCCCTGTAAATACAAACGTTGGAATCTGGCCTTCCGTAGCGGCTGGTTGTAAATGGCTGAGTGGCGCTGAACTCCGAAAAACCATCTCTTTGCCTGGTTTATGCAGATAACTCAGGAGAAGCGGGCCATAGGTAAATGCGATAGCCGACGATTCGTTCCGGATAACCTCCGGCTTTAAACTGAGCTTAATTTCCACCATGTCACCATTCTTCCATTTCCGCGCCACTTCTGTATACTCTCCGGGTATTGTATTGTATTGAACGCCTTTCATAACAACGGAACTCTGCTTTGACCATCCCGGAATACGTATAAATAAATCCAGGAAACGGGTATCATCCAATTCCACTTTCAACAGAATGCGCCCTTCGAAAGGATAATCCGTATCCTGCACGATGCGTACGTTCCCGCCGGTGGTATGCGTATATTGCACATACGAACTTCCAAAAAGATTCACATAAATGCGGTCATAAAGACGCGTATAACAGAACGATTTAATCATTGCTTCCGTTATAATCTGGGGAACAGGCGCATTATATACCATTTTTTCAAGCTCCTCTGCAAACCGCTGTTCGCCTGAATATTTCAGCAGGCTGTCATTCAGTGTCACCCAGGACGTAATATCCTTATTTGATAAATTCTCGAACTGCCAGGTTATTTCATTACTGACCTCCTGCCACAGCCCGTAAAATGACTCATCAAGTGATTTCTGTTCCTGTTTCATTTCTGCTGCTTTTTTCTGAAGGCCTGCGATGCGTTCAGCAAACTGCGATGGCCGGTGTAACCGGGAGGAATCGGTCAGATTCGGGCCGGAAAACTGTTCTGCCACAACACCACCAAGTAAAATACGGTCTTCCGGAAATGCATAGGATGTATTGACCGGATCTTCTGCTTCACGGTAATTGCAGGATATAATCAGGAATGCAAAAGGGCATAGTAAAAGAAAAACGGAACGTTTCATTCGTATACAAATTATTTTTTAAAGCCGAATGGAACTGGCATGATCAGAATATATTCATTCTTGATTGGAGTTTACAGAATCATGTCAATTTCATGTATGAATAATAATTTTAGGATAACAAACACCTGAATGCCTTTCCGTGTTCAAAATACCTGTAAAAGCAGTTTGCTGCATTTTTAAAATTAATACCTTAGTAGCCCGTAATTCACGTAAACGAAAATTGTTTTTTATTTTGAAACCGATCTCCGACATTCATAAGGTTCACCTGCTCACCATTGTCTTTTGCACTCTGGTGTTCTCACTGGTCAGCCTGACTTCCCGGGGACAGTATTGGCAAAAAGACACACTGGCAACATCGAAGGGAAATCTTGAAATTGAAGTTGTGGGGCATTGCTTTCTTCACTTCACCTTCAACCGGATGAATATTTATGTTGATCCGATACCCAATGTGGCTGATATGACCAGACTACCCAAAGCCGATCTGATCCTGGTCACGCACGACCACCGTGACCACCTCAATACAGATGCCATCGAATACCTGAGTAAACCCGGAACCATGGTGATTGCTTCAAAATCATGCATCCAAAAGATGAACGTCGGACATTTTCTGGATAACGGCATGCAAATCACCTACAATGATATTTATATCAAGGCAGTCGCAGCCTATAATGTTATAAATCTGCGCCCCGACGATATCCCGTTCCATCCCAAAGGAGACGGAAACGGGTACTTTATGGTATTTGGTGATAAGACAGTTTACATTTCGGGAGATACCGAATATATTGACGAAATGCGTACCTTTATGAAGCCCGATGCTGCGTTTGTTACAATCATGATGCCTTTCACAATGGACGAACATATGTTTATCCAGACTGTTAAAAAACTAAAGCCAAAAATTCTGTACCCGTTGTATTATAATATAGACATTAAATCGCTGGTTGAAAAACTCTCGGCAGATATGCCTGAAATGAAAATACGGGTACCTTATTAGCTGCTCGCTTTTAGCTATTAGCAGTTTAAATTTTACAGTTTACCGTTCGATCATTAATCTTTTATTCATTATGAGCACAATAGGAAACATTATCTGGGTTGTTTTTGGCGGGTTTTTTATTTTTCTGGAATATCTCATCGCCGGCCTCCTGCTTTGTCTGACTATTGTTGGCATTCCCTTCGGACTGCAGGCCATTAAGCTCGCTCAGATGGCACTATGGCCATTTGGGAAACGGATCGAATATATGGATTATGCACCCGGCTGCCTTTCAACGGTCATGAATATCATCTGGCTTTTGATCGGCGGAATCTGGATTGCCGTCACGCACCTGGCGTTGGGACTCATTTTCGCGATAACCATTATCGGCATCCCGTTTGCTTCCCAGCATTTCAAACTGGTAGGACTGGCGCTTACCCCCTTTGGGCGGAGGATTGTTGACTAGGAAATTGCAAAATTGACGAACAGTCAAATTGCTAAAAGCTAATAGCTAACGGCTTAATGTGCATGCAGTCCGCATTCCTTTTTCGAGTTGTTTTCCCACCACCACCGGCCGGCGCGAAAGTCTTCACCCGGCTGAATGGCCCTCGTACACGGAGCGCAGCCGATGCTCACGAAGCCCCTATCGTGCAGAACATTGTAGGGAACATGATTCGTTTTAACATACTCACGACAGTCTTCCAGTTCCCACTTCAGCAACGGATTGTATTTAACGATCGAAAATGCATCATCCCAGTCAAAAAACTCCATGTTCTCCCGGTTATTCGACTGGGAAGCGCGAATACCCGTAATCCAGCACGCCATTCCCTCCAGGGCGCGCCTCAGCGGTTCCACCTTCCGGATGTGGCAGCACATTTTTCTGTTTTCGACCGAAAGATAAAAGCTGTTGGGTCCTTTTTCGGCGATAAATTCTTCCAAATGACCGGCATCCGGGTAGTAGGCATAAATAGGTTTCTGGTATTGCTCAAGAGTACGGCTGTACACCTTGTAGGTTTCCTCAAACAGGCGCCCCGTGTCCAGGGTAACCACCTTAACAGGCAGGTCATTTTTAAAGATCATATCGGTAACCACCTGGTCTTCAATTCCAAAACTGGTTGTAAAAACAATCTTTCCTTCAAATCTGGACGCCAGTTCCCTAAGCGTTTCCACGATCTCCTTACCTTCAAATTCGTTGTTCAACTGTTGCGTAACTGTATCTCTCATGATTCGTTTCCTTCCTGCTGATCTTCTAAAACAAGTTTACAAAATTAATCATTTTGACTGTCAAATTGTGAGGGATGATCATCAAAAGAAGCCTTTAAACGAAAAATTGCCGTAAAAATCCTAATTTTGAGCCATGACATCAAACAAGGATCTATGGCCTGAAGCATTTGTGCAACGCATCAGGAAGCAATTCCCCGACCTGGCCGATTCTTTTCTGGAATCTTTAAGTCATGATGCGGGCACAAGCGTGCGGACCAACCCGCGAAAGTTTAAGACAACTGCCGGCGCAGAAAAAGTTCCCTGGTGTTCAACCGGCTTTTTTCTCCCGGAGCGCCCCCTGTTCGCATTTGACCCCTTATGGCATGCCGGAGCCTATTACGTACAGGAAGCCAGTTCCATGTTCCTCGAACAAATCATTGGCCAAATCAAGGCTGATCATCCCGTTACGGTGCTGGATCTGTGCGCCGCACCCGGAGGAAAATCGACTCATCTGAGCACCCTGTTCGGACAGGACGACCTGATCGTTTCAAACGAGGTTATTCGCTCACGCATACCCGTTTTAAACGAGAACGTTTCCAAATGGGGCTACCCGAATGTACTCATAACCAGCAATGACGCCAAAGAATTCGGGAATGCCGGTCCGCTTTTCGATCTCCTTGTTATTGATGCGCCTTGCTCGGGGGAAGGCCTGTTTCGCAGGGCTCCCGCAGCAGCAGGCGAATGGTCGGTTGCCAACGCGGAATTATGTGCCGTCCGGCAACGACGCATACTGGCCGACAGTTGGTCCTGCCTGAAAGACGGTGGTTACCTGATTTACAGCACCTGCACCTTTAACCCGGCCGAAAATGAAGAGAATCTTCGCTGGCTCCGGTCGCATCGAAATTTCACCAGCATCAGAGTTCCGCTCGACCAGCAATGGCAGGCAGAAGAACTGGAATACCATGGCCTTTACGGCTACCGCTTCCTTCCTTCGAAAGTAAAAGGGGAAGGATTTTTCATTGCCTTGTTGCAGAAACAGGAAACAACATCCCCCCTTTTTCTCCCGTCGAAATATAAAACCAGGTTGCAGAAAACCAATCAGCTTCCGTCCCACTGGATTTTACAGCCGGAAACTAAAAAATTCTTTCAGCACCAGGACCAGATCAAATTCATTCCGGCCCGCCGGGAAGCTGAAATTCTTTACCTGTTTGAAACCCTTAACGTGATAAAAGCCGGAATAACTGCAGGACAACTGATCAGGAACGATGTTCTGCCCGACCATGAACTGGCCATGTCGGCCGATCTGAATGCACAGGCTTTCCCCAGGACAGAACTGACAGCAGAAGATGCCCTGAAATACCTCGGAAAAGAACAATTCAGACTGGAAACAGCAAATAGCGCCTGGCAACTCGTCACGTTCCGTGATACGCCTTTGGGATTTATCAAGAACCTGGGCAGGCGATTTAACAATTATTATCCTAAATCCTGGCGACTGCGTATGCAAACCGGCGTTTCGGTTCCCCTGTGGTATGATCATCAGTAGCTGTTTGCACCGGTATTGCCTGATTATCAGTTCCTTGCTAATTTATTAAGAATGGATCAAAGCAATTTATCACCAAAGTGTTTTATGACTTTAAAAAATTTCTTTCCTTTGATTTGTTATCAATCGTATCATTAACTGTAATAAATAAATGGGAAAAGTATTAATCATTGGTGCAGGGGGAGTAGGCACAGTAGTAGCTCATAAAATGGCTGCGCTCCCGGAAGTATTCTCTGAAATTATGATGGCCAGCCGTACAAAAGCCAAATGTGATGAAATAGCCGTAAAAATTGGCGGTAACAGGATTAAAACGGCACAGGTGGATGCAGAGAATGTACCCCAGTTGGTTGAACTTATCAGGAGTTTCAAACCGGAACTTGTTGTCAATGTGGCTCTGCCCTATCAGGACCTTCCGATCATGGATGCCTGTCTGGAAACCGGGGTCAGTTATCTGGATACGGCCAACTATGAACCGAAAGACGAAGCCAAATTTGAATACAAATGGCAGTGGGCCTATCAGAGCCGTTTCAGGGAAGCCGGAATAACCGCAATCCTTGGTTGCGGATTCGATCCGGGCGTAACCAGTATTTTTACAGCCTACGCGGCAAAGCATCACTTCTCTGAAATCCGGTATCTGGATATCGTCGACTGCAACGCCGGAGATCACGGCAAAGCATTTGCCACCAACTTTAATCCTGAAATCAATATCCGGGAAGTGACACAAAGAGGAAAATACTGGAAAGACGGAAAATGGATCGAAACAGAACCGCATGAAATCCATAAACCCCTTAATTATCCGAATATTGGACCAAAAGAATCGTACCTGATCTACCATGAGGAACTGGAGTCGCTGGTGAAAAACTTTCCGACCATTAAACAAGCCCGCTTCTGGATGACGTTCGGCCAGGAATACCTGACTCATCTGCGGGTGATCCAAAACATTGGAATGGCAAGTATCGAACCGGTAATGTACGAAGGCAGGGAAATTGTCCCCATTCAGTTTTTGAAAGCTGTATTGCCGAATCCGGGAGATTTAGGTGAAAACTATAAAGGCCAGACCTCGATCGGGTGCCGCATCAAAGGAACGGGCAAAGACGGTAAAGAGAAGACTTATTACCTCTACAATAACTGTGACCACGAGATGGCTTATGCTGAAACCGGAACCCAGGCCGTGAGCTATACAACCGGCGTTCCGGCGGTAATCGGCGCCATGATGTACCTGCAGGACAAATGGAAACGGCCGGGCGTGTTTAATGTGGAAGAGTTTGATCCCGATCCGTTTATGGATGCCTTAAACAAACACGGCCTGCCCTGGCATGAAATTCACGGAGCCGACCTGGAGATGGAGTATTGAACTGAGAGAAACACAAAGGCACGAAGACACTAAGGAAATAACTTACCCCGTCACTTCAACACGGAAAATCTTTATCAAAATTCCCTTGGTGTCTTTGGTCTTCATGGTCAATGCAGATCCCGGCGAAATTCGGGGTACTTTCTTTAGCAGGACGAAAGATCAGCATTCGACCAGTTCTTTCTCGTCGATCACGTCCTGAAGCGTTATTTTTTCAAAGTAGTCCTTGATCATAAAATTAAGCTTGCCCCAGAATCCCTGAATCATACAACTGTCTTTCATTTCGCATACATAGGTTTCGCACATACAGTCGATAATACAAATCCCGTGTTCAAAGGCATTATGAATGTCGAGCATCGTGATATCGGCAGGCTTGCGTGTGAGCATATACCCGCTTTTTTTACCCCTGACATTCACAATCAAACCAGCGATTTTCAAAGCATATATAATTTGATCCAGATATTTCACCGAAATGCGCTGATTCTCGGCAATATCCTTTTGAAACATACCATCCTGACCCTTCGTTGCAATTTCCACCATTGCACGAATCCCATACCGCGTTTTTGTACTGAATTTCATCTGTCGTTTGGTTTAGGCAGCTCCCGATTCCCTTTCAGTTTTTGGCTGTCGAAAATAAAATCCTGAAGTTAATAAATACTTCATCATTGACTTTCACCAATCCAAACATTTTTTTGGGCAGCTCGATGTTGAAGTCGCTTAATTTCACCTTTAAATTTCCGGTTAAACACCATTGCCCGGGATAACATTCGGCACTTCCGGACCGGATCGTGTAACTACGCGCTATACCATTTAAAGTGAGACCAATCCGGTGCGTGAGACTTGAGGTTTCAGCCATTCTGGCAGCAATATCTTCATCCAGCGCAACATAAATGAAAGGATATTCCCGGGCATTGATCATTCTCAGAAAATCCTGACGCATCAGCTTTGACTCAGCCATGATGTCACGGGCAGGGATCAAAATCCGAAACCGGTCATCCTCAGCTATGGCAGTTTCGGGGATTGCGGAATAGTGCCTTTCCCTGTAGTTCAGATGAAAACGATTCATATTGGTCGATCCTTCAATAACGACCTCGTCAAACAGATAACGGTCTGCCTTGCCTTTCTCAGCCTGGCTGTAACCATTTAGCCCGGCTTGAAACAAGACTATTAATATAAACATCATTTTTCTCATCCGGATGGATTTTTGAATTCAGTAAATAAAGGTTATCCGGCAAGCCGGACAACCTTTCAAACCCTAAAACGAACTAAAATGAAATAGCTGCCTCGAACATCACCCCTTTAAACTCTGCACCACCACCATAGATCTCAAAATCTTTATATTGTTGATTCACATATTCTATTTTTGCCAGAACATTTTTTGTCAGGAACCAGCCACCGCCAACCTGAATCCGGTCAATTGACGAATCCGTGTCGTTCGTTACCTTATTGTAGCGCATGCCTCCGTAGAACTGATCCTGTCCGCCAAAACGGTACAATCCTTCAAGAGAAAGCTGATCAAAATTAAAATCGGCATCTGCAGTTGTTTTTCCGTCAGCATTCTCATACAGACCGAAAATTTCAAGCCCTCTGTATTTCACGAAGGCGTTGAGCATCACCGTCGTCATCTCACTGTAAGCTCCGGGTCCCCAGTTGCCGTTCAGGTGATTCTTCTTGATATCTGTTCCTCCGGAACCCTGGGAGGCAGGAACCATAATCTGATAATAACGTGCTCCGGCGCGGTCGCCCGAATACAGGGTTCCGCGGCGTGAATTCCCGTGGATCCAGGGGGAAACGGTTAAACGTACCCGCCAGTCTTCGCTGAGCTGCTTATCGAAACCGAATTTCCCATATACGCCCAGCTCGTCGGCTGTGTTGATTTCCTCAAACTCTTCCGCCTCTGAATCGTAGGTAACCAGGGTCGGATTAAGGGTGCCATCGGTTACACCGACCATGCCAATCCATCCGTTATTACGAAACATAACTTCGAGCGCAGGAGCAGTTGTAAAAGCATCCATGATATAATTGCCCACAAAAGGATTTCCGATCACGTCGGCATTATCCGACCGGCGGAAATGTCCGTCACCGTAGTTCACCTCCGTTACACCAATCTTAAGGGTAAGGTATTTCATGAGATCATCGGCCGCTTTCGATTTCAGAAAAGGCATATCATCGATCAGCAAATAACCTCCCTGCACCCATGACTCGTTGTGATGGCGGCTGGAAAGATACGTTCTTAAATAAACTTTCATTCCCGGAGCCAGGTCCGCGCTTAGATTCAGGTTAGTCGTGGGAAGATTGAAGCCGGTACCCAAAGGCATCAGTTCAATGCCGTCAGCCTCATTATCTATTCCCTGGAACTGCAGGGCGAAATCACCCCCGATGTGGGTACGTACTTTATCAAAGTCTTCCGCTTTGATCTTTTCTTCTTCAAACTGTTGTGCAAATGATGCGGATCCCAACAGAACAAAAGCAAGAAACAAGTTAATCTTTTTCATAGGACAAGAAATAATCGGATTAAAATTGTGTTTAAACATGTTACTCATTTATGATACAGCAAATTGTACACGACATCGACCACATTACCGGTTTTTATCGTTCCCATGAGTGCCACAGGAGGCTCAATACCGAAATCGGATAATTTAATTTCCAGGCCGCCGCTAATCTGCAGCTTGCCATTTTCCAGGATTTTAAGCTGGAAATCGTCAGTCACCTGCCTGGTCTTACCGGCTATCATTAATTCCATCAGCACTTTCCCGGTGTTGAGGGTTTGCTCCACTCCGAGTAATTTTGCCTTGATCTGCGGATGCGATTTTTGCTTCAAAGCATCATAAGCTTTCTTGTTCATCAATGAATGCTCGCTCTTCAATGAAGCGGTTTCAACCATTACATCTCCCGACGACAGCCCTGACAGGTCGTGATCTTCAGCCACAATAAGCGTACTGCTTATCTTTTCAGCTTTCATCTCCCAGTCATGGAGCGAAGAAGTACCTTTTACCACAATGGAACTGCCTGCAGGGTCCAACTTATACTGAACCTGAGCCATAACCAGCTGATAAGCGGCAACAAACAAAATGGTGAATACACCGATCTTTAACATTTTAGTCATTTTTTCATCCTTTTTTTAGTTTGCTCTTAAAGGATATCGGTGAAGTTCGCCAGGATCATCCTACCGGTTAAAAACCTTTCTCGTCGTTCAGTTCACTTTTATCCTACTTTTCCTACCGTATTGGTGGGATAAACATAGAATAAAAATGACAGGAACAAAGTAATCGTGGTTACAAATGGCTAATTCATATTTAGACTAATCCTAAGCAATGATTACTAGCCGAGGATAATAGGTTGATTATCAATAATAATAAGTTAAACAATATTCTTTAACACATCCAGAAGGTGGATCCAGAATTTTTGTACTGTTTCAATATTAATCTGCTCATCAGGGGAATGGGCATTCCGGATTGTCGGGCCAAATGAGACCATATCGAGGGTGGGGTACTTTTCGAGAAAAAGGCCGCATTCCAATCCGGCATGAATGGACCGGACAACAGGCTGTTGTCCGAACAACCGCTTGTATGAAGCGGCTGTTATCTGCAGGACGGGACTTTCCGGGTTGGGCGTCCATCCGGGATAGCCATCCGAATGCGTGACTTTTGCTCCACCCATTTCGAAAACAGCGCGGACCATTTCAGATGCATAATACTTACGGCTTTCCAGCTCGCTTCGCTGACTCGTAGTTACCAGCACCGTTGAGTCGTCCATGAATTTAACCGAGGCCAGGTTGGTCGACGTCTCAACCATATCCTTCATGCGCAGACTCATTTCCAGAACGCCGTGCGGACATGCATTAATCAGGTTCATCAGTGTTTCCTGGCTGCTCTGCGTCAGCACTTTATCGGGTAATTTACAGGATGCGTGATCCAGTACCAGGTTAGGCTCTGTACGTTCATACTCAAATTCCACCTCGGCTGAAAACATGTTCAGCTCAGCTACCAGTTGTTCTTTCTGGACATGAGGCACGATAATGATGGCATAAGCTTCCCTCGCGATCGCATTTCGCAGGTTTCCCCCGTTAAAATCAGCAATCCGCACACCAAATTGCCGGATTGCCTTTCCCAGGAAACGGGCCAGTATCTTAATGGCATTTCCGCGTCCTTTGTGGATATCGTCGCCCGAATGACCTCCCAGTAGTCCGCGCACCATGATTTTCAGGCCAAAGGAGTTACCCGGTGTCTTTTCTTTTTCCACGTCCAGTTCGGCCAGCGTGTCGATCCCTCCTGCGCAGCCAATAAACAGTTCTCCTTCATCTTCCGAATCGAGGTTGAGCAGGATATGGCCTTCAAAAAATCCGGGTTGCAGGGCAAGTGCTCCGCTTAAGCCGGTTTCTTCATCCACCGTGATTAAACATTCCAGAGGACCATGTTCAAGCTCTGTCGCTGTTAAAACTGCCATTTGGGCTGCAATGCCGATTCCGTTATCAGCGCCAAGGGTAGTTCCGTCGGCCTTCACCCATTCGCCATGAATAACAGGAACGATCGGATCCGTGTCAAAATTGAATTTCCGGTCGCTGTTCTTTTCGCAAACCATATCCATATGCGCCTGCAGCACAACCACAGGGCGGTTTTCGTAACCCGGGGCAGCCGGTTTGCGGATCAGCACGTTCCCTGCTTCATCCGTTTTGGCTTCCAATCTGTTAGCGCTCGCAAAAGCGAGCAGAAACTGCCTGATCTTTTCTTCCTTTTTTGAGGGCCTTGGTATCCGGCAGATGTCTTCGAAATAATTCCAGAGCGGTTGAGGTGCTAATTTTGCTAATTTTCCAGGCATACGATACCGCGTTTATAGGTTACAGGGCATTAGAGCATAGAGCATGGGGCATAGCCTATCGCGGAAACCGAAAAAGGGAGACCGGAAAAGGGTTGCAGGGTAATAAGGTTTCAAGGTCATATGTTTTACTTTTTACTAACAGCTAAAAGTTAATAGCTCTCCTGTCTCACGACTACCTGCTGTTTTATTCCTACTAAAAGCTAAACGCTTCTTCTTTCTTCTCACGACTCACGACCGACGATTCACAACTCACTCCTCAAAGCTCTTGGCTTGGTCCCAGTATTTATCCATCTCGGCGAGGCTCATTTGTTTCAGGTCCATTCCTTGTTTCATTGTCTGACTTTCAAGATAGTTAAAACGACTGATGAATTTGAGGTTTGTCCGCTCAAGCGCCGCTTCCGGATCAATGCCATGTAAACGGGCTGCATTCACCAGTGCGAAAAACAGGTCGCCAAATTCGGCCTCCATGCGATCCCGGTTGTTTTCGGTTATCTCATGCTGCAGTTCCTGCACTTCTTCCCTCACCTTATCCCATACCTGCGAAGGTTCTTCCCAGTCAAAGCCCACGGCACTCACCTTCTCCTGTATCCGGTTTGCCTTAACCAATGATGGCAGCGATGCCGGAACACCTTCAAGCACCGTCTTCTTTTTCCGGCCTTTCTCGTTCAGCTTCAGCGATTCCCAGTTTTGCTCCACCTCCCTGGCGTTCTTCACATCCGTTTCAGCAAATACGTGCGGATGTCGGTATATAAGCTTCTCGTTGAGTCCGTTGATGACGTCAGCAATGTCAAAAGCATTCCTTTCAGCGCCCATTTTCGCATAAAATACAATATGAAGCAACAGATCACCCAATTCTTTTCTGATCTCTTCCATATCCTGATGAAGGATGGCATCACCCAGTTCGTAAGTCTCTTCAATGGTCAGTTTGCGAAGTGATTCAAAAGTTTGTTCCCGGTCCCAGGGGCACTTCTCCCTCAACTCATCCATGATCGCCAGCAGCCGGCCAAAAGCATTCAGTTTTTCTTCCATGATCTTCACAGTCATCGTTTTTGATTCCCCAAAATTACAATCTTTCTTGCGGGCAGCCAGAATAAAGCTGATTTTAATTTTATCGAAAAAATGAACCTTTTGATTTTCGGGTGTACAGTTTAAATAAAAAAGGAATGTTTTACAACCGCATCCAATGGACCCGGCTTATTTTATGCCTGATTTTATTAATTTTAGGCTTTCTGCTGATGAGCGGGCCAAACACGCAGGCACAAGATCAATTTAGTAAAGATTTGTTCTCATTCAGACGGATCACCCTGGCGCCATTTCTGATCCTTTCGGCATATGGGGGATTGATTTACGTGATTATGAAGAAACAAAAAACAGCATGTCCGGACAAAAAACAGGTTCATACAACGATGAAAAACTGATGCAGTTTATCCTTTCCGGAGACCAGCAGGCCTTCAACGAATTGTACCGGCGTTACAATCAGCGTCTGTATTATTACTTTTTTCGCATGTTAGGGAACTCGTCTGAACTGGCTAACGATTTTCTGCAGGATCTGTTTCTGAAAATCATTGAAAATCCTGCGCGCTTTAATCCCGGCTATTCATTTAAAACATGGATTTTTTCGGTCGCCTACAATATGTGCAAGAATGAATACCGCCGGCAGGAAATCAGGAAAGGAGTTTTCACCGAAACAGACCTGTTACTGGATCCGGTACTGCCACAGGAAATTTCAAAGGAAGAACTGGTCAACCGGATCTTTCTTGAACTGGATGAGTTGGGACCGGAACAGCGGACCGTATTTATCATGCACTACAGGGAAGGATTTCAGATTAACGAAATTGCATCTGTTCTGGAAATGGCTCCGGGTACAGTAAAATCGAGATTATTTTACACCCGGAAATATCTGGCTGAGAAGCTTCAGCATTTCATGGATCAAATTGAATTTTAATGCAGCAAAAAACAGTAAGATGAACGATAAAATACTAAAAAAACTTATTGCACAAGATTTTGCAGGAGTTCCCGATCCGGAAACAGAACTCCGGCTACAGCGCGCTTTCATACTGAGATCGGCAGGCTATAAGACCAGACAGAATTCGTTCAGCGGATTTTTTGGCTGGTTATTTACGCCCCGGCAGGTATTCGCAAAAATGGCATTTGCCGTGATCATTACCGCCTTCTTTTTTATCAGGCCCGGGCTGAATACCAGCCGGCACCTGCCGGTTGTTATCGATTCAACGGGTATTGATCAGTCAGGAGTGCAGGATTCCGCATTCCTTCGGTTGCCTGGACGTGCGAACAACGACAGTGTGTTCTAGCTCCTAAGTTCCTAAGCATCCTGTCTTGTGTCTTGATAATTGATACTTGTGTCTGTTCTCTGACTTACGACTAATTACGTCCTCCTCCTTACTTACGACTAACTACTTACGACTATTTTACGACTTCCAAATACCCTTCAAATTTGTGTTTCATCGCTTCAGCCAGGCCCGGGTCGTACTCAACCGCCAGCCTGTATAACTCCCGGTAGAGATAGAGTTTTGCCGTGTATTCCTGTTCAATCGATCCGAACCGGCCGCCTTCAAACTGACGCAGATAATCAAGCCATTCTTCCAGGTTACCGGCCTGTTTTTTTAATAACGCAATTCCTCCGGCATCTTTTCCTGATTTCAACAACGCATCGTTCAGTAAGCAGGAATAGTAATCGACCGGCCAAAGCCTGAACGGCAAAATGGTCATTGCTTCTTCGATCACCCGTCGCGCCCGGTCAGCCCGCTTGTTTTGGATCAGCGATTCTGCCAGCCGGTAAAAAGCATGCCTGATCTGCGTAACCGCAAACATCCGGCGGTGATGCCAGTCAAAATATACCGCAGAATCTTTCATGTTTTCCCAATTGCAGTTCTCCATCAGATTTTTACATAGCTTTTCAGGATCAACTTTCCCCATGTCCAACGGACTTTCCGAACGGTGGACGTCAGCTATCAGCGTATAAACCAGTCCGTCGAAACGGAGGTGATCCTCAAGTCCGTAGTGTTCAGGATCAGACCACGATGTAAAACAAACAGGCCGCCCGCCCGCGTTTGAAGCCAGAATATCCCAAAAGGCCAGATCATTACCGGACAGGTAAGGTTTATCCAGGTCAACCCTGATGCTGTCGCCGGACAGAAGGATCCTGGCATTTTTTACCGGGATATACGGAATCATCTCCCCGTTTTGAAGTTCCACCCGGGCGTTTGCCGAATCGCTTGCCACAAAACTGAGCACATCACGCATATCCTGTTCGGCTTTGATCCGGGGAACAACAGGCAGGTAATTGACTTTGCCGGTTTCGTATTTGATTACCGGAATCGTCAGCTCCACACCGGGGTTGTCATAAACCGTCCGGTTGATCTGCCGCAAATACCAGTTTGCCGCCAGATAAGGCATCACAATGACGCGCACATCACGCCGGATGCCTTCCACCTCCTGGCAATACCATAACGGATAGGTATCATTATCGGCATGGGTGAACAGGATTGCATCGGGTTCACACGACATCAGGTAATTCCGAGCCAAATCACGGCCTGTATACCTTCCTGATCGGTCATGATCATCATAGTTCTGCAGCAGCAAAATAGCCGGGGCCGCCACTGTTCCTGCTGTTGCGGCAAGGATCAGCGCTGTCTTCCGGTTCAGCAGGCGTTCAAGAAAATCAAATAAAGCCAGTACGCCAATGCCGATCCAGATTGAAAAAACATAAAAAGACCCCACGTAAACATAGTCGCGCTCCCGCGGAGTATCGGGCACTTCATTCAGATAGACCACCAGGCTCACGCCCATCATCAGGAAAAGGAGGAAAAATGAGCTGAAGGTCTTCTTTTCGCGCCGGTAATGGAAAAAACATCCGGCAACGCCAAGGATCAGGGGAAGAAAATAATAGCGGTTTCTGCCTTTATTATTCAGAAGTTCGCCTGGCAGATTTTTCTGTGGTCCCAAACGATATTCATCGATGAACGTGATCCCCGACAGCCAGTTCCCGTTTAAAGGCCCGCCAAAACCCTGGATATCATTCTGCCTTCCGGCAAAATTCCACATAAAATACCGCAGGTACATATGCCCGAGCTGGTAATTCAAAAAGAATCTCAAATTTTCGCCAAATGTGGGGAGGACCGTTGTTTTTGTCACACCATCGTGGCTTTTATAGCTCACTTTCTTTCCCTTCATATTTGTCCATTGCCTGTAGGCTTCGATGTGGTTTTCGTCCCTGCTGTGCATCCGCGGAAAGAATCCGACCATCCCCGGATAATATTGCACCTTCGGATTTAATTCAACAGGTACATAGTTGTGACCATTATATACCCGGGTAATCCTTTCTTCATAACTTACGGCCTCTGAACCGAAGCTTTCACCGAACAGGAAGGGACGCGTGCCATAGCTTTCCCGGTTCAGGTAATTGATCAGCGAGAAAGTGGTTTCGGGACTACCTTGATCGACCGGCGGATTTGCTGCAGAACGAATAAAGACAGTCAGGTAAGAGGTATATCCGAGCGTAAGAAATAAGAGGCATAAAACAGCCAGATTCCAGTTGGCTTTCTTTTTCATTTGCGTATACCGTACGGCCCATATAAAAAAAACGACGATCAGTGCCAAATAACAGTAAAAGCCTGAATTCACCGGCAGGTTCAAGGTATTTATCATAAAAAACTCCAACGGACCGGACAGAGAAAAAAGGCCGGGAATATAAATCTTCATAATAAACAGGATTAGTGCAAAAGAGCCTGCAAGCGTGAGAAGAGTCCCCCTTATTGAATAGCTGTAGTGACGCGAAAAGATGATCAGTGCAACTGTCGGAATGACCAGAAGATTAAGCAAATGGACGCCAATAGAAAGCCCGGTTAAAAAGAATATCAGCAAAATCCAGCGGTTTGCAGCGGGCTCGCCGGCTTCCCTCTCCCACCGCGTGGCCGCCCAAAGTACGATCGCAATAAAAAGTGAAGACATGGAATATACTTCGGCCTCGACAGCAGAAAACCAGAATGAATCGGTAAAGGCAAAACCAAGGGCCCCGATTGCGGAAGAAAGCCATACCGCTGCCTGGTTCGTTGAAAGATAGCCTTTCATCAGCCATACGGCTGTCCAGAACAAAAACATGACCGTTGCGGCTGCCGATACGGCCGACATCAAATTGACCATCGCCGCAGCCCTGGAGTGATCGCCCAAAGCAGCCAGAGAGAAGATCCGGCCAATCAGCATAAACAGCGGCGCTCCCGGAGCATGGCTGATTTCCAGTTTACAGGCAGAAACCAGGAATTCACCGCAATCCCATAAACTCATGGTGGGTTCCAGCGTGAGCAGATAAACCAGCAGGGAACTCAGGAAGATGCCCCAGCCAAATAAGTTGTTCTTTTGATTAAAAGTCATGTCCCGATATCTTTTCCTGCTTATACACCCGAAAAAGGAAAGGTTCAGCAAAACCGAACGGAGTAAGCCCGGCCGGCAAAAATAAACCGGAAGCCCAGGCGAAAGAACTCAGGTTTCCTCTGAACTTTTCGATTAAGCGAGTGCAAAGCCAAACTTGTTTGAGCTTTGCCGAGCGTGAGAA